>NZ_JAUNUG010000023.1 GCF_030538285.1 Corynebacterium sp. | reverse complement strand
GGCGGGCCGGCCCTCCACCCCACCGGAGGTAGGCCAAGTCGGCCCGCCTGCGCTCCTGCCCGCCCCCCGCTGCCGATACACAGCGCAGGGCTCCCAGCCAACCCCGCGATCGCGGCACCTTGGCGTCCACAGAAATGAGTTGACAGTGACCTACGTCCTTCGACGCCTCGGCTTCTATTTGATTGCCTTCTGGGCGTCCATCACCTTGAACTTCCTCCTGCCGCGCCTCATGCCAGGGGACCCGGTGTCCCGCATGTTCGCCAAAGTGCAGGGCCGGATGAACCCCGAACAGCTGGACCAGATGCGCAAGCTGTTCGGCCTCGACGACGCGCCGCTCTGGCAGCAGTACATCGACTACCTCAAGAATCTCGTCAGCGGCCAGATGGGGATCTCCATCAGCAGGTTCCCCACCCCCGTTGTGGAGGTCATCGGCAGCCAGCTGCCCTGGACCCTCCTCCTCGGTGTCACGGCCCTCCTGGTCGCCGTCGTTATCGGTAACGGTCTGGGCATCGTGGCCGCATGGCGGCGCGGTGGTTGGGTCGACTCAGTGCTTCCTCCGGTGCTGATCCTCATTGGCTCCTTCCCCTACTTCTGGCTCGCGATGGGCGCGCTCTTCCTTTTTGGCGTGGCGCTCAAGTGGTTCCCGCTGCGGCACGGCTTTGCAGCAGGTTCCACTCCGAGCTGGGATCCGGCCTTCATCGCGGATGTCGCCTGGCACCTCACCCTGCCCGCCACCACCATCGTGTTGGTGTCGATCGGCGGCTGGATGCTCGGCATGCGCAACGCGATGATCACCACGTCGTCCGAGGACTACATCACGATGGCCGAAGCCAAGGGCTTGCGTCCTGGCCGCATCATGCTGCGGTACGCCGCTCGGAACGCGATCCTGCCCCAGGTCACCGGGCTCGGCCTGACCATCGGGTTCATCGTGGGAGGGGCGCTACTCACGGAGGTTGTCTTCGCCTACCCCGGCATCGGGTACCAGTTGTTGAACGCCGTGAACGCGCTCGACTACCCGCTGATGCAGGGCATCTTCCTCACCATCACCACCGCGGTGCTCCTGGCGAACTTCCTCGTCGACATCGCCTACGTCCGTCTCGACCCCCGCGTCCGCACGGCCTGACAAGGAGACCGTCATGAGCCAACCACTGACCACGCCTCCCCCGGCCGACACTGCTGCCGAGGCTGGCCCCGCTTCCCCGTCTGCTGGGACCGCGACGCAGCCCTCAGGCCGCGTCGGGCTGCTCCGCCTGCTCCTCACCAACCGAAAGGCCGCGGCCGGGGTCGTCATCCTGCTGATCTTCGTCCTGCTCGCCGTCGCCGCCCCGGTGATCTTCCCAGGCAACCCCTCCCTCATCGGGAAGTACCCGCTCTCGCAACCCCCGAGCGCGGAGCATCTGTTCGGTACGACCGCCAAGGGTCAGGATGTGCTTGCCCTCACAGTGCACGGGTCCCGTTCCTCCCTCCTCGTGGGCTTCATCGTGGGCATCGGGGCCACGCTGGTGGCGGCGCTCGTCGGTCTGGCGTCGGCCTTCTTCGGCCGGGCCATCGACGATGTGCTCTCCCTCGTCACCAATGTCTTCCTCCTGATCCCCGGCCTCCCCCTCCTGGTGCTGCTGGCCGCCTTCCTCCCGCAGGGTCTGACCACCGTCATGTTCGTCCTGATCCTGACCGGGTGGGCTGGAGCTGCTCGCGTCCTGCGCAGCCAGGCGCTGTCGATCCGCTCGAAGGACTTCATCGCCGCCTGCCTGGTGACGGGTGAACGTCCGCTCCGCATCATGTTCGTCGAGATGCTGCCGAACATGGCCTCGATCATGATGGGTACCTTCCTCTCCGTCGTCATCGGCGCCATCGGCGCCCAAGCCGGCCTGGAGTTCCTCGGCCTCGGAAGCACCGCCACCCTCTCCTGGGGCACCAACCTCTACTGGGCCAGCAATGACGGCGCACTCCTCAAGGGCCAGTGGTGGATCTTCCTCCCCTCCGGCGCGGCCATCGCACTGGTGGCCTTCGCCCTCGCCCTGGTCAACTACGCCGTTGACGAAGTGACAAACCCCCGGCTCCGGGCCCTCCGGACCGCCCGAAAGGAGTCGAAGTGAGCGCGCCCTCACCCTCCACCGCCACCACCCCGGCCGTGGGACACGAACCCCTCCTGACCCTGGACCGGCTGACAGTGGAGTACCAGTCCGACACCCGAGTCATCCGCGGAGCGGACGAGGTCAGCTTCACCATCGGACGCGGTGAGGCCTTCGGCCTGGCCGGCGAGTCCGGCTGCGGCAAGTCGACGATCGCCAATGCCGTCATGCGCCTGCTCAAGCCCCCGGCGAAGATCGTGTCGGGTTCGATCCAGTTCGGCGACGTCGACCTCCTGGCGCTGACCGGCGAGGCATTGCGCGAGTTCCGCTGGACCCGGATGGCGATGGTCTTCCAGTCGGCCATGAACGCCCTCAACCCGGTCATGACCGTCGGGGACCAGATCGTGGATGCCTTCACCGCCCACGGACGGGCCACGCCGAAGGTTGCGCGCGACAAGGCGGGCGACCTGCTCACACTGGTCGGGATCCCGACCGATCGCCTGGCCTCCTACCCCCACCAGCTGTCCGGGGGTATGCGTCAGCGGGTCGTGATCGCTATCGCCCTGGCCCTGGACCCCGACCTCCTCATCCTCGACGAGCCGACCACGGCGCTCGACGTCGTGGTCCAGCAAGAGATCATGCAGCAGATCCAGTCACTCCGATCCGAGTTCGGGTTCTCACTGCTGTTCATCACCCACGACATCTCCCTGATGATCGAACTCACAGACCGGATGGGCGTCATGTACAACGGCCGCATCGTGGAGATGGCGCCCTCCGCCGAGGTCTTTGCCGAGCCCCTCCACCCTTACACTCGCGCCCTCATGGGCTCGTTCCCCCCGCTGCACGGGCCACGGCGGCGGCTGACAGGCCTAGCGGATCGCGCCAGCGTCCTGAACGCGGCCGACGCCCGCGAGCGGCTCGGGTTCGACCCGCTTCACATCCCGGACCTCACCGAGGTTCGCCCCGGGCGCTTCGTCGCCGACCCGGCGGCCAGCCAGGAAACCAGCACGAGAGGAACGTCACGATGAACGCCACCACGCCTGAGTCATCCCCCCCAGTTCTGGAGGTGCGTTCGCTGACCAAGCAGTTCGGTCAGGGCGGGTTCCTGTCCAAGCGGTCAGTCACCGCGCTGCGCGACGTCAGTTTCACCTTGGGGAAGGGGGAGGTCGTCTCCCTGGTGGGCGAGTCCGGCTCCGGCAAGTCGACGATCGCCCGGATCGTGGCCCGGCTTGAACAACCCACGACGGGGACCTTCCTCGTGGACGGCCGCGACATCGTCGCCACAGAGGGCCGGCGCGCCACCAAGGCATACCGTCGTCAGGTCCAAATGGTCTTCCAGGACCCGTTCGGCTCACTCAACCCGAGCCAGCGCATCAGCCACTTCCTCGAACGCCCACTGGTGCTGCACGGCATGGCGCGAGGGGCCGCCGAGGTCCGTGAGCGGTCTGAGAAGCTCATGCGGGATGTCGGTCTCACCCCCGACATGCTCGACAGCTTCCCCCACCAGCTGTCCGGGGGGCAGCGGCAGCGCGTGGCCATCGCCCGCGCCCTCGCTGTCGAACCCGAAGTGATCCTTGCCGACGAACCCACTTCCATGCTGGACGTCTCCGTGCGCATCGGCGTCCTCAATCTGATGCGGGACCTGTGCGACAAGCGCGGCATCTCAATTCTCTACATCACCCACGACCTTGCCTCGGCGCGGTACGTGAGCGATCGCACGATCGTCCTCTTCGCCGGCGAGATCGTTGAGGCGGGACCGTCCATGGAGGTCATGGCCGCACCAGCGCATCCCTACACCCGGCTCCTCACGTCGGCCGTACCGGACCCGCAGCGAACACGAGTGCTCGACGTACACGCACGGGCGCAACTCCGATCCGACGTGCAGACGGCCATGTACGGGCCGGGCGGCAAGCCCGGACAGCCCGCCCCGGGCACCGAGATGGTCGAGGTCGCCGTGAGCCCCGGCCATATCGTGCGCCGCCGCGAGTTCTCCGCGCATGAGGCGGTGGCATCGTGAACACATCCCCGGTTGAGTCCGGCATCGCCTGCCCCGAGCTACCTTCCACCACGCTGCGGGAGCGCGCGGCACGCGACCCCCACCGCCCCGGCTTCCACTTCGTGGCCCCCGCTGGCTGGCTCAACGACCCCAACGGCCTGGGGGAGTGGGACGGTGTCTTCCACCTGTTCTACCAGTACAACCCGGAGGAGGCGCGTCACAACCACATCCAGTGGGGACACGCGACCAGCACAGACATGGTGCACTGGCGGGACGAGCCCGTGGCCCTGACCCCCTCCGCCGGACCTGATAGCGCGGGTTGTTGGAGTGGGGTTCTGGTCGACGACAACGGCACGCCGACACTGGTGTACTCGGGTCACGACCCGGAGGCAGGACCGACGCAAACCTGTTGCGTCGCCACCGGCGATGACGCACTGAGTACGTGGACCAAGCACCCTGGCAACCCCGTGATCCAAGGCCCGCCCGCCGGGCTGGACGTGACCGAGATGCGCGACCACACGGTGTGGCGCGAGGGAGACGACTGGCACCAACTGATGGGATCCGGCCTTCGGGGCGAAGGTGGCGTACTGCTGCACTTCAGCGGGCCGACGCTGACCGAGTGGGAGTACCGAGGCATCGCTCTGCACGCGAAGGATGTGCCCCCAGGAGGCTTCCTGGGCACCACTTGGGAGTGCCCCGACCTCTTCGCCATCGACTCGAAGCGGCCCGAGCATCGCGTACTCGTGTTCTCCGCATGGGACGAAGGACAGACTCTCTACCCGCTGTATCTCACTGGGCGCTATGTCGACGGGACATTCCTGCCCGATGGCCCCGCACGACACTTGGACCTCGGTCTGCGTCACTTCTATGCCCCACAGAGTTTCCCCACGTCGGACGGGCGGCGAGTCCAATTCGGCTGGGCTCAGGAAGCACGACCGGATGCGGATGCCCACGCCGCGGGCTGGTCGGGCGTCATGTCCCTGCCCCGGACCCTAGCCCTTGACCCCGAGGGAGGCCTTGTCGCCGCCCCGGTGGCTGAGGTGGATGGGCTCCGGCTTGGCGAGGGCGAGCTCGTGACGAGCCAGACAACACCAACCATGGCACGGACGACGGGAGACCAGCTCGACATCTCTGGTGCCATCTCGCTGCCCGTGGGGGGCCGGTTCGAACTCGGTGTGCGAGCGACGCGGGACGCCGAAGAGGAGACCTTGCTCCGCCTCGAGCGCATCCAGGACCGCACCGTGAGCCTCACACTCGACCGAAGCCGCAGCAGAGTTGCCGCGCCCGCCACGGGCTACGACGTGTCAGAACTTGGCGGAACGCTGCCGGCGACACCGAGTGACACGGTCGATCTGAGGGTGCTCGTCGACCACTCCATCGTGGAGGTGTTTGCGAACGGGGTTCCCCTCACCGCACGTGTCTACCCCGCCCGCGCCGATGCATCGTCGATATGGACCCGGGCAGAACACTCCTCAGCGCGGCTCACCGTGTGGCCCCTCCAGAGCGCGGGTCGGTGCTCCTCATGAGCAACCAGCATGGCCCCACCGACCAGACACGGCCACTGCGCCCACGCGTGGTCGTCGTCGGAGAAGGCCTGATCGACGTCGTGAACGGCCGACCGCACGTCGGAGGGAGCCCGCTCAACGTGGCGGTGGGCGCAGCCAGATTGGGATGCGAAGCCGTCTACCTAGGACGCACCGGCCTCGACGAGTACGGAGACATGGTGGCCCGCCATCTCCGCTCAAACGGGGTCATCGCCCCCATGCCCCCAGACGACAACCCCACGAGCGTCGCCACCGCGACCCTTGGTGCTGACGGGTCGGCCACCTATGACATCCAGCTGCACTGGGACATGCCCGACTTGGGCACCGCCCTCCAGAAATCCCTGGTCGGGGCGCGCCTCCTGCACACCGGATCCATCGCCACCGTCCATGAGCCGGGCGCCGGCCAAGTACTCGAGGCAGTGGCTGCTGCACGCGACCGGGGTGCCCTGGTGACGTTCGATCCCAACTGCCGGCCGAGCATCAACCCCGACCGTCACCATGGCCGGCGCTCCGCCGAAACGTTCGTTGCCCTCAGCACCCTGGTGAAGGTCTCCGAGGAGGATCTGCGTTGGCTGTACCCCGATGCTGACCTCGAGGAGGCCGCTGCCTCATGGCTACGTCTCGGTCCGTCCCTGGTCGTCGTCACGTTGGGTGGGCAGGGTGCACTAGCGCTCACCCCAGCGGGCACCGTGCGGACTCCCGCCATGCACACCCAAGTGGTCGACACGGTCGGGGCTGGGGATTCCTTCATGGCATCGCTCCTGGCCCAGATCGCATCTCAGGGCCATCACCCCTCCAGCCTCGACATGGTCCACATCGAACGCCTGCTCCACAGGGCGGCCTGTGCGGCAGCGATCACCGTCAGCAGGGCAGGAGCCAATCCCCCCACGCTGGCCGAGCTCGAAACCTTCGACAAGATCAACAGCTTCCCAACTCCGTCCACCCGAACGCACCCCCGTTTCCCGATCCCCCAGGAAGGAAATCACTCATGAACGAACTAACCCGGCGCAGCCTCATCGGTACTGCAGGCTTGGCAACCGCGGTCGGCGCTGTGTCCCTGTTGGGCGCGCCAGACGCTCTGGCCGCACCCGCTGCAGCACCCGCCCGGGGACGCAGCCGCCAGCGGCCCCACTACCACTTCAGCGTCCCTGACAACTGGAAGAATGATCCCCAGCGTCCGGTGTGGATCGACGGGGAGTACCACTACTACTACCTGTACAACGCGGACTACCTCGCCGGCGGCGGCGGAACTGCATGGCGTCGAGCCACGACCACAGACCACGTGTCGTTCCGTGATCGCGGGATCGCGATCCCCAAGCACACCAACGCGAACGAGGATGTTTGGTCAGGGTCCCTGGTCATCGACGATCGGAACACAGCCGGCTATGGAGCTGGTGCCGTCATCGCGCTGGTCACCCAAGCGCCCCGCGGAGTTCAGGCGCAGTACCTCTGGGTCTCCACCGACGGTGGTGCCACCTTCAAACCCGGCAGCCTCACGCCCGCCCTTGCCAACCCGGGTGTGCGTGACTTCCGCGACCCGAAAGTCATCTGGGATGAGCAGCGCTCCCGCTGGGCGATGGCGCTCGCGGAGGGACACAAGATCGGCTTCTACACCTCCGTCGATCTGAAGAGCTGGCAGTACGCGGGGGGTTTCGTCAGGGACGACCTAGGTTTGCTGGAGTGTCCCGACCTGTTCGAGATGACTGCAGATGACGGCACCTCGCACTGGGTACTAGGGGTCAGCGCCAACGGCAAGGGCCGAGGGCTGCCTGCCACCTACGCCTACTGGGTGGGGACATTCGACGGTTCAAATTTCGCCGCCAACCATGCGGAACCCGAGTGGCTCGACCGCGGCTTCGACTTCTACGGCGCCGCAACTTACGAAGAACGCGACGCCCACGGCCGCATCGACCCGTCAATCCGGCACATCATCGGTTGGGCCAACTTCTGGGATTACCCACACAACACCCCCACCCTGGCCACTGACCAGTACAACGGCGACGACATGATCGTTCGCGACATCCGACTCCTCTCAGCCGACGGCACGTACTACCTCGTTTCCAGCCCCACCGCGGCCCTGTCGCAGTACGCGCGCAAGACGCACCGCTTCGGGGACGTCCACCTCGCGGGCACTCACGACCTCGACGTGCGTGCGCTGGCCTACGAGCTGACCTGCGAAGCTGAATGGGACCCGTCCAAGCCGCCAGGAAACATCGGTTTCGAAGTGTGCCGAGCTCAGGGCGGCGGGCGACATGTCGCAGCAGGCATCTACATGCCCGGACCGTTCACGTACGTCAACCGGCGCCCAACGATCAATCCCACGGCCGGCGAATCCCAGATGAAGTTCGATCCGTCCGTCGGGTCGGTCAGCCTCCGCATCCTGGTGGACCGCACCAGCGTGGAGTTCTTCGTCGGGGACGGTCGAGTGGTTCACTCTCATCGAGTCTTCCCATTAGAGGTGGACGACAGGATCCGCGCGTACTCCCACGACGGGTCCGCGACCTTCCGTGATCTCACGATCACGGAACTGCGCGTCTGAACCGTTCAGTCGCTGGAGCGGGCCTGCAGGGGACTCTCCTGCGAGCCCGCTCACCCGGCACCGCCCCGGATACTGCTTCCTAGTCGCTAAACCGATCACGATCGTGGCGGATCAAACTGTCGACCGCGGCAGGCCAGCGACAGGTGGAGCATTGGGGTCTAGACGCGTGAACAGACGGTGGCACAGGCCCGCACGGGACCCCATGACCACGCGATCCGGACACGGCGGACGCTCGGTTGCTTGGGTGTACCCCAGCACCACTCGTGTGCTGGGGTCCGCTCAGCCCGCAGCAGGGCAAGGGCGATGTGTCATCGTCGGGGTAGCGACGCTGCGTATGGACCTTGCCCGGCGAGCGCTGAATGGAGTGTCTGGCGAGAGACCCCGAGTCCCCTGGCGACCCGCGCTTTGGGCACCCCGGTTTCAACGAGGTGCCGGGCGCGCTCGATCTGTTCGGGAGCGAGCTTGGGTGCCTTGGCGTACTTGCCAGCAGCCTTTGCCAGCTCGATGCCTTCGCGCTGGCGTTCCTTGATCGCTTCGCGTTCCAGCTCGGCGAACGCGGCGAACACCGTGATCATCGCTCGGCCTTCTTTGGTGGAAACGTTGAGCATGGGGGAGTCGATGAACTCCAACCCGACGCCCTTGTCCGCGAGTTCGTCGACGATGCGGAGGAGATCTCGAGTGTCGCGGGCGAGCCGGTCGATCGACTTGACCCGGATGGTGTCGCCGCGCTGGGCGAACGCCATCAGCGTCGAGAGTTTCTCTCGGTCGGCCACCCCGGAGGCCTTCTCCTCCACGAGCACGTCGACGCCAGCAAGTGCCTCGCGCTGTCGTTCGAGGTTCTGATCCTTCGAGCTGACTCGGGCGTACCCGTAGACACGTCCAGTCATGGACTTGACCTCCCGTCGCACCCGTCAAGCGACTCTCCGAATGACTTCACATTACGCGGGAAGTGCGCGCCGAAGACCGCGCCAATTGAGTAGACCCTGATGGACGCCCACGCACCGGGGCGCTGCACCGGACGGGGCTCACGGGCTTCCCCGCGCATCACAACGGCACGAGCACCACTTCCGCCGTCCCGCATAAGGATCGGCTTGCGCATACCCCCGTGGCCTTCCCGACGGCGAAGGCCGCCTGGGACGGAGTCCGAGGCGGCCTTCGGTGGGGAGTGGAGTCAGCCCCGGACCTGCTTCCATGCTGCGGCATTGGTCGGGGTCATCGCCCAGTTTCCCTGCGGGTAGTGGATCGGCCACCGGAGCTCGATGCCACGCTTGCGGATCCACGCGGTCACCCGGCCGAAGGTCCTCTGCATGGTGAGGCCCTCGACCCCGGTCTTGAAGGCGATCTCGTCTAGGGGCAGGCCCGCGGGGCCCGCCTCGGCCAGGATGTCCAGCACCTGGCAGAACAGCTTGACCGACCTGGCTTCGCTGCTGGCGAGCAGCTCGAACTGCTCAGTGGTCCACTCTCGGATGGCGGGGCCGGCCGCCGCCGGGTCGGCCTCGAGGGCCGGGCTCGCCGTCTGGCCCTTGCTGCTGCGCTCGACGATGAACTGCATCACATCGGCCACGAGGTGGGCCGGAACGGGGACCTGCACGTAGTCCGTCATGCTCTCTCCTTGTGCTTTCGCCGACCGATCTGGTGGCCTCACAAGACGTAAGCTAACAGTCTTGCAAGACTCTTACAAGTTGGTTGGATCCTCTCACAACTGCCCAGCGACTCTTAGTTGTGGCCACGGCGCATGCCCCACCCGACGCGTTCGGACACGTCCCCGCGCGCGTGACAGCCCATGGGGCTCACGCGTGGCTACCGTTGGTTCAACAGCGAAGGGAGGCCGTCATGGCTGGGAAGTTCGAGGTCTACCAGGACAAGGCCGGCAAGTACCGGTTCCGGCTCAAGGCCAGCAACGGCCAGGTCATCGCCACGGGCGAGGCCTACGAGTCCAAGGCCAGCTGCCTCAACGGAGTCGCCTCGGTGCAGAAGAACGCACCGGGCGCGGCCATCGTCGAGGTCGACGGCTAGAACACAGGATGCCCCGACAGCTGCTGGGGCACCGATCCATGACGAGGGCCCGCCAAGAGGGACCTTCCTCCTGCAGGATCAGCCGCAGAAGTCGCACACTCCTGCGAGGGGGAGCACGTAGCGGCATGTCGGGCACACTCTCTCGGGCGGGGGATCCTGTCGCCGAGTCGACCGGGCTTGCCGCTCGGCGAACAGCTCCGTCATCTGCGGCGCGGCGTCCGCGGGAACGTCGGAGCAGTACGCGCGGTAGCAGGCGAGCCGATCCTGGGCAGCGATCCGCTGCAGCAGGCCCGGGTCGTTGATGCTCCCTTGGGCGTGATCCCTGTTGTAGTAGCCGTCGCCGACCCCGCCGGTGTCCTTGTGGACCACGAGGGACGTGAGAGGCGGGAGGTCCTCCTCCAGCGTGCGGCGCAGCACGACCTCGAGGACCTGGCCGATCCAGTTGGCCAGCAGCACCTTGGTGCGGTAGCCCGTGACCTGCTGGACCCGCTCCGCGAGGTCGGTGTAGGTGATGGAGGCCGCGTACGATCCGGCGACACGCTCAAGCTCGGGCAGGGCCGCCTCCGCCCACGCGTCCTTGGCCAGCTGCCAGTCAACCCGTTTCGTGGGATCGTCGACGTGCCAGGTCCCGGGTGCGTTCGTTTCCTCCATGTCACCATTCTCCCTTGGACGTTCGCACACCGAAGGCAGGACGGGCCGGCAGCCCCGGTGGGCCTACCCCTTGGGGACACCCGGCCGCCGGCCACGCGCACGAGGCTAACCCTCCCGGTATCGGGCAACTGGCCGAGGCGAACTTGGTCGCCGTCGAACCGGCGGCCGGCAGTGCTGGCCTCGCGCCGGTGGTGAGGCTCAAGAAGGCACTCGCCGTCCAGCGCGGCATCTTCGACCAGGCCGCTTGAGCGTCGTCGCGCGATCCGGATTGGCCCAGTCCGTTCACACCGACCAGCTCGGCGAGTTCGCGAGTTCGGCGGTCCTCGATGTCTTCGGAGACCTCGTCGTTCCCCTGCAGCTGGAAGCTGCGGTAGGGCCATGGTGGCAACGAAGGCCGGGACCGCCATCGTGATCACGATGGCCGTCAGCACCATCGCCTGCGAGAGCGGGTCGGACATGCCCTCCCTCGTGAACAGGTCGATCAGGGGCGGGACGCCGGCGGGGCCGGACGCGACCCCCTTCGCTTCGGCCCACGATGGAGCCGTGGACTGGAACCTCAACGACAACCAGAGGGCCGTGCTCGCGTGGTCATGCACCGAACCGGACTCCGACCCGCCGATGGAGGCGTGGAAGCTCTTGGCCACCGCCCCTGCTCGAGGCTCGCCGCGCCGAGGAGGCCAAAGGTGCTGCGCCAGCGCCGGGAGCGCTACGAGCGCTGGAAGGAGTCGCTGCGCCGGTAGCCCAGGGCTTGGCGCATTGCTGGCCGCCTGCGGGAGTTCCTCGGCATCAAGCGCCAGGCGCACGGTGCTGATGCGGCTGACTTCATCGAGGGGGCCGAGGGCTTCGTGGACGCGCTCGACCCGGGTCTCGATGCTCTTGGTCCCCGACGAGCCCGTGCCCCGACCTGGGCACGGTGAGCGCATGCGGTGCGGCAGGCCCAAGCCGGAGTTCCAGCCGCAGTGGGGGCGCTGGTGAAGTGGGCAGCGGGGCCCCTCCCGAATTGTCGGTGGCCGCCGATACCGTTGAAGTGCCTACCGAGAGGGGCTCCGTGCGGTTCTCAGACGCCTTCTCGATCCAGCCGGGTACCGACGCCGACTGGTTCGACCCCGACCTCACCGTCGACACCAAGCTGTTCGTGGACCCGTTCCTGCTGCTCAGGGCGGGGGAGGCCTGGCCCAGTGCGCATGCGGAGCTGGTTGCGCACTTCGCCCACTGCTACCGGCTCATCGCCCGGGCCGTCGGGCCGCGGTCCGTCGGGGCCAAGGCGGCGTACCGGCTGCTCACCTTCCCCGAGCCATACGAGTTCGGCCTGGGCTACAGCGTCGGCTCGACGCGCGGGGCGGGCGGCTCGCTGGGCAATGCCCGCTCGATCGCCGACGGCATCGCCGTCGCGGTCGCAGCAGGCCTTCAGGCGCCCGACCACATCGAGGAGATTGGCATCCTCAACGAGGGCTTCGGGGCCGACCGGATCTCCGACGCCACGCTCAACATCCTGAAGCGCCACTTCGTGGCCTACACCCAGGGGGTCGCGGAGCGGCTGGGGGTCCCCGTGCACGGCCACAGGCTGCGCAACGCCGAAGTCGACCTGCCCAACGCGCGCTGGCTGGAAGGGCGCCATGACCTCCCGACGAACCCGCGGACCGGCGGGCCGGTCTTGCTCGTTCCCAAGCGGCTGCTGCGGGACCTCCCCACGCTGAATGCCGAGGACTGGTTCCAGTCCGACGTCAACGAGGAGGTGCGCACCTCCCTCAACCTGCAGATCGGCGACCGCATCCCCAAGAGGGAGATCGTCAAGCTGGCCCGCCGGAACCCCGAGCGGGTACGCGAGTGGGCTCGCAACCAGACCAGCCGCCAGGACCTCAAGGGATACGACTTCGGGGAGGACCCGAAGGGTGTCGTGGGATACGACAAGGCCGCTGACTTCGCCAAGCAGCACCCCCTGCCACCTCTCGGTACACCCGACACCCAGGGCGAGCTGTCGGCGCTGGTCAGCCAGGTCCTGGAGGTGTTCAAGCACTTCATCGAGCAGCAGGGAGGCTGGCGCCTGCTGTGGAACAGCGACGGCTCGGAGAAGAACGAGGAGGCTGCCCAACTGCTCTTCATGGCGATGGCGCGCCACTACCTGCGCCTGTTCGGCGTCGAGGTCGACCGCGAGGTCGAGTTGGGCCGCGGACCGGTCGACTTCAAGGTGACCAGCGGGCACAGCTTCCGCCTGCTCATCGAGGTCAAGAAGGTTCACAACGGGAAGTTCTGGAACGGCCTGAACGACCAGTTGCCCAGCTACCTCGTCTCTGACCAGACCACAGAGGGCTGGTTCGTCGCCGTCCAGTACCGGAAGGCCAAGAGTTCCTACGACAGGCTCAGGGCGCTCCCTGGAGTCGTCAAGGGCGCGGCTGCGCGAACGGGCAAGGACCTGCACTTCATCGCCATCGACGGAACGCGTCCGCAGTCGGCCTCCAACATCAAGGAGACGCCGAACCCCAAGCCGCTCCCGCCTACGGCCTGACCTGATCGGAGGGCGACGGCGCGCAGTTGCAGCCGGCGCAGTGCTTCTGCTTCTTGCTGGCCCTCTGCTTGGCCGCCTTCCGCCGCTTCAAGATGGCATCCCCGTCGACAGCCAGTTCAGGTTCGATGCCGAGCTTCCGTGCGATGGAGCGCAGCGCGCTTCGCCGCGAGCGGGTCTCGTCGTAGTAGTTCGCCACCATCCCCGCCCAGATCAGGCAGTACGCCACCAGGGATGACCATGCCTCCGAGCCCAGCGGATCGGGCCGGGCAATGAAACGGAACCCTGCCTCCGAGTCGCCTGCCTGCGTCTCCTCGACGTACTCGTCGACTGTCATGATGGAGACGTGACTCAGGCCGCTGAGCACGCGGTAGTACGCGTAGGCGCCCTCCAGGGCCACCTCTTTCGCCAACTGCTCGAAGTTGCGGGCCTGGTTCGCGCTCGGGGTCTCCACGTCGGCCCACTCCGTGTGGGGGATGGGAACCCCCTTCTTGAAGGACTCGATGTCCTCCCAGGCCTGCTCCAGAGCGCGCCGATTGCGGCCCTCCTCCTTCATGATCGCCTCTGCACCGTCGGCCACCTCGTCGGCCCAGACTGCCGTGAGGGTGCTCTCGTAGATGCTGCGAACCAGGGGCATGTGGGCGATCGTCAGCCCGTCGGGCATCGCCGGCTTCAGCAGCCGGGCGGTCTCGTGAACGTGCGTTACCAGCCCCACCACGATCGCGGTCTGCGCTTTGCTCCGGTTCCGCCCCTTGCGCGCGCCGGTTCCCACCCAGGTGACGTGGCTCGTGCTGACGAACTCGTCCCAACCGTCCAGCAACTCGTCCAGGGCCTCGATCAGTTGCTCGCGGTCGCCCATCGGTACTCCTTCACCTCGCCTGTCCTGGCCGAGCGTATTCGGCGCCGCCAACGGCGGCCCCGGGCGCCGACGTGCAACCAAGACCTGCACCCGAGAGGATGTCCGCCATGTCCGTCACGCCGTTCCTGGCCCACCAGCAGCCGATCGGAACCTTCCACGCCGTCGCCTCCCGCGACGCCTCCTCGCTGGACCGCGACGGCCACCCCTACTACGCCTCCAACCGGCTGGAGACTCGTGACGGCAGGCCGCTGGTCGAGGTGCAGTTCGTCGACGGGACGTGGCTGCTGGCCGACCCCGAGCACGACCTGGTGCCCGGCTTCGAGATCGACGTCGTGCCCGACCGGGTCTTTCTGGCCCTTGCCTACGGTGAGCCGTGGAACGGGTGGGTCACCCCCATCCTGTGTCGCTCGGCGCTGGCCGAGTTGTTGACGGCGCTCGACGTGCCGCACCGCTGGGAGGGCGACGCCCTCACCGTGCGGGATCAGGAGGACGACGACTTCATGGTGCTGCTCCGTCCCGATGCCCGCGGCGGCTACGATTCCGCCCCGCTGGGCTTGATGCTCGAACGGCTGCAGGTGTGAACTGAGCCCCCTACAGAACCCGGGATGGCGCGTCTTGTCCCAGTTGGATCCGCCCAGCCGCGCGTCCGATGGAGAAACTGTCGGACGGAGCTGCGATGATGAAGGGACTGGCGTAGGGAGCGCCAGACTGCGCACGAAGGCGCGGGTCGCAAGCAGGGGATGGGTCAATGACGGTCGTGCCGCCGCCGACGCAGAGCTTCCGGTTCGTGGACCTCTTCTCCGGTCTGGGCGGATTCCACGTCGCGCTGCGCGACCTTGGTGGGGAGGCCGTGTTCGCCGCCGAGTGGGAGCCCACGCTCAACGCCCTGTACAAAGACAACTACGGCATTGAGCCGTGGAGTGACCTCAACGAGCTCGAGACCGACGACGACATCGCTCGAGAGGTCCCCGACCACGAGGTCCTGACCGCCGGTTTTCCCTGTCAACCGTTCTCCAAGGCCGGCGACCAACTCGGCTTCAAGGACACCTCGCAGGGCAACCTGTTCTTCAAGGTCCATCAGATCCTCAAGGTGAAGCGGCCGCAGCGATTCATCCTCGAGAACGTCCCCAACATCCTTCGCCATGACGGCGGGAACACCAAGGAGACGATCCTCACCGAACTCAGCGCGCTCGGCTACACCGTGCGCGTGGCGCACTTCTCGCCCCACGAGTTCGGCATCCCGCAGGTTCGTGACCGCGCCTACTTCGTCGGCTCCCTCGACGGCCTCGACGGGTTCGAGTGGCCGGCCAAGCACAAGGAGCAGACCGACATCACCTCGGTCCTCCGTGACCACGTCCCGGGCGGTCGCACCATCCCGGAACTGACGCTGCGCGCCATCGACATGTGGGGCGACTTCCTCAAGCGCAGCCCCAAGGAACTCAAGCTGCCGTCCTTCCCGATCTGGGCCATGGAGTTCGGCGCAACCTACCCCTACGAGCACCAGACGCCTCCGGGAATCTGGGAGCGTCGGCGCAGCCGCGGGTTCAACGGCCTGCACATGAAGGGGAGCTTCGGCTTCGAGCTCGACGGGCTGACGATCACCCAGCAGCAGGAGCTGATCCCCAGCCACTCGCGCCGCCAGGGGGACCTGTCCTTCCCCCGTTGGAAGCAGACCTTCATACGCCAGAACCGCGAGTTCTTCCACGACAACGCCAGCTGGATCACTCCGTGGATGAACCAGTGGCAGCCGTGGGACTTCCCCTCGAGCTTCCAGAAGCTGGAGTGGAACGCCCAGGGCGAGGAGCGCGACATCGACAGGTTCGTGCTGCAGGTCAGGGCCTCGGGGCTACGCATCAAGCGCCCCACCACTGCGCCCAGCCTCATCGCCTTCACCCAGACCCAGGTGCCCATCCTCGGCGCCCGTCTTGCCGGCGAGCGCCGCTACATGACCCCCTCGGAGTGCGCGCAGCTGCAGAGCCTGGGCGACATCGACTTGCCGGCGCACGACCTCGACGCCTACAAGGCGCTGGGCAACGCCGTGAACGCCAAGGTCGTGGGCGCGATCGCGGCGTCCCTGCTGGACACGCTGCTACCTTCGGTGCCGAACGCGCACTCGACCACCCTCAACCGACCCGTGGGAGCCGTTGCATGACCATCGAGCAGGACGCAATCGACCAAGACGTGCTTGAGGACGACCTCCTCGACGCCGACGAGGACCCGCGAGTCCAGCTCTGGGAGGGCATCGCCGACCGGATGGCAGTCCTGTCCGAGTCGCCGGAGGCCCCCGCGAACATCGCGCTCACGCCTTCGATGTTCACCCCCGACGAGGTGGACTTCGAGACCGACGCGTGGATGTACCGCCTTTCCGACGTCCAGGGGTGGCTGGCCTTCGACTCCGACCTGCCGACCAGCACCCGAGACGCCTTCCTGGAGGCGCTGGTCTCCGAACTGGGCCTCGACGTCGACTCCGCGCTCCAGGACGACGACGGCACCAGGCACCTGACCGTCGTGGCGGTGGAGAAGCTCCAGCATCGGGTGGAGACGGCCGTCCGGCTCAGGGACGCATTCCTGGAGAACCGGGAGGAGAACGGCGCCAGCCTGGCCGATGCAACCTCCGTTTGGGCCGACGCCTGGGCCGACGAGGAGGACGGACTCTCCGAACCTGACCGGCTCAAGCCGGTCTCGGCCAAGGCTGCCGTGTGGTACATCCTCCAACTGACCAAGAAGAAGCTGAACCTCGCCCCGTCGTATCAGCGCGGCGACGTCTGGCGGACCGGTGACCGCCAGGCGCTCATCGAGTCGATCCTCCGCGGTATCCCGCTGCCGTCGCTCATCCTGCTGCGCACCCCAGGGGCCACCACCCACGAGGTCGTGGACGGCAAGCAGCGCCTGACGGCGATCCTGCGGTTCGTCGGCGCCCACCCGCGAGCGCTGGCGAAGGTCCGGGAGGCCGATGCGCGCCATCCCGGCAAGAACCTCAAGACGCTCTTCGAGACCAACTACCCGGCCTTCCGGCTGGCCTGGAAGAAGCTGGAGAAGGAGACCCTCACTGCCAAGGCCGAGGACGACTACTACTTCCCGTTCAAGCTGCGCGGCAACGGGGACGGGGGTCTCACCGGCAAGTACCTCGAACCCCTGCAAGGCAAGTACTACACCGAGATCAAGGACAAGCTGATCCCCGTCTCCGGCCAGGTGATCGAGGTCGAGGAACTCTTCACCGGTGCGCCGGACTACCAGATCCCGGTCATCGAGTACCTCGATGCGAGCCAGCGCCAGATCCACGAGGTCTTCAAGCTCTACAACAAGCAGGGCGTCCACCTGAACGCCGAGGAGCTCCGCAACGCGGTCTACCACGAGGTCACCCTCATGCCCGCCACCCTGTACGCGGCCGGCGACGCTGCCGAGGGGACCACCGCGGCCGACATCGCCGACGGCGTCCTGATGGGAGTGCCGGGACTGGAGGAACTGGGCGCAACCCTCAAGGCCTACGGCTTCGGCGACTCCCGCTACAAGCGGACCAAGGTGCTCTCCTGGATCATCGCGGTCCTGCTGCACGACACCGCCGACCCGGTCACCGGAGAGCGCAAGGCGCTGCCCTCCACGGCGCGCCACATCGACCTCATGCTCGACCAGGTCGCCGACGCCAACAAGTACCCGACCCACCGGCTGCGCAGCAGGGCGGTCCTGGCCGACCTGTTCGGGTGGATCGCCGAGGTCGTGGAGCTGCACTCGGGCCACCACGAGCTGTGGGCCCCCTCCTTCAAGGACGGTGAGAAGGGCATCAAGTGGCAGGAGCTCCAGCTGGTGGGGTCGGTGCTGGGCATCGCCTTCGCCGCCGCCGGGGCCCCCGATGACATCGAGGACCGCATCGAGGAGCACGCCGACGCGATCCGAGCGGCCAGCGCAACCGACTGGGTGCGCATCGAGAAGGCGCAGACCAAGAGCCAGTGGGACTACATCGCCCGCATCGCCACCGGCATCGTGGACCTGCTCGGGGTCGACCCCCAGGTCGCCTCGGACGCAGTCCGCGAGCGCTTCGGCACCTCAGGCTTCGAGTCCCTGCGCGGCATGATCTTCCCGACCGCGCAGGCCGACTAGTCCCAGAGCCATGGCGGACCACCCGCGATCCGAGCATGTCTACTTCGACGCCCCCGCCCCCTCGGCCCCTGCCGAGGGGTGGTGGTCCCGCTACGCCGCGCAGTTGACGAACCTGACGCCCACCGCCCGGGCGGCGCTCGAGGCCGACTGCCACTACGTCGTCGAGCGCGGCATCTTGGGCGACGGGGCACCAGACCCCGCCTCTTGGCCGTCCAGCCGCGTGAGGACGGGCCTGGTCATGGGCTCGGTGCAGTCCGGCAAGACCGCCTCCATGCTCGGGGTCTCGGCCATGGGGCTGGACCGTGGCGTCGACATCGTCGTCGTGCTCGCCGGCACCCGGCTGTCCCTGTGGCGCCAGACCTACGAGCGACTGGCCGCGCAGCTGGACGCAGGCGAGGAGAACGCCAGCAAATTCAGGAGGAGGCTCTTGGTGCCGCCGCCTGGGGTAGTGCTCTCGGAGGACTCGGCCCGACTGGTGGACACCTACCGGATGGAGCCGGCCGGGGTACGGCGCACCCTGTCCCGCGGCAACCCGATCATCATCGTGGCGATGAAGCACACCGACCACCTCCACGCCCTGGCCCGGAGCCTGCGTACCGACGTGTTCGGTGCCGTGAGGGCCTTGGAGAGGCCGGCGCACATGCTCGTCCTGGACGACGAGGCCGACGACGGATCGATCCTGGACGCCGTCGTCGAGGCCGGACGCGACCCGGTGTTCGGGAACCTGAAGCAGGTGCCCCGTGCCATCGCGAACCTGTGGGACCCGGCCGACCCCGCCCCGGACAACCTGTTCGCCACCTACATCGCCTACACCGCCACCCCCCAGGCCAACCTCCTGCAGGAGGACCACAACCCGCTGGCTCCCCGAGACTTCCTGATCTCGCTGCGCACGCCCCTCGACATCGGCCACCCCGTCGACCCGACCGACGTCACCGACCTCGAGGCGCCCCGCTCGTCCACCTACCCCGAGCCCGCCGGGATCGGCTCGTACTACACCGGCGGCGAGGTGTTCTACCGCCGCGGCCACGCCGCCGACCTGTGCGTCCCCACCACCGGGAACGCAGACGAGGACCTCGCCGACGCCGTGCGCGCGTACCTGGTCGCCGGCGCCATCCGCCTGCACCGCTCCGGCAGGACCGGCCCCCGATCCGCTCTCCAAGCCCTGTACCCGACGCGGGAGGCCGCCTCAGCCGCGACCCCGGCGCCCCACTCGATGCTCATCCACCCCTCGGCCAACATCGACGCCCACTTCCGCAGCGCCGAGGACGTGCTGACCTGGGCCGGCATCCCTGACCGCGAGGCGGCTCGCGAACTGCTGGAGACCGGCGAGGCGCGCCTGCCCGAGGCGCTGGTTGACCGCCTCGACACGGAGCCGGACACGTGGGCGGTCTGGCTCGACCGATACCTGTCGTCGGCGCAGGCCATCGAGTCCGAGTTCAACCTGCTGGCACCCCGAACCATCCCGACGTGGGACCAGGTGAAGGCCCTGCTGGCCACCGAGGTCATCCCCGGCACCCGGGTCTCGGTCGTGAACAGCGACCCGTCGGCCGACGACCGGCCGATGTACCGGCCCACCCTGGACCCGGACACCGGCCAGTGGCGCCCTGCCCGCGACCTGTCCACCATCTTCGTCTCCGGGAACGTCATGGCTCGAGGGCTCACCCTGGAGGGCATGACCACCGCGCTGTTCCAGCGGGCGTCCAACAACCCGCTGGCCGACACGCAGATGCAGATGCAGCGCTGGTTCGGCTACCGGGGCGACTACGTCGAGCTCTGCCGGGTGTTCGCCCCCGACCCGCAGCTGGACCTGTTCCGCGCGTACCATGACATCGACGAGGCGGTGCGCATCGCGATCACCGAGAAGATGATGGGCGGCGCACCCGAGCCTGCCGTGCTGCAGGGGATGGGCTTCTTGGCCACGGGGAAGATCGCCAACCTCGGGAACAAGCCGCTGAGCCTGGGCGCCACCCCCTTCGTCCCGGTGATCAACAGCGGGCAGGAGCCCGACCCCAACGTCGAGCTGGTGGGCGACCTGTTCGAGGCGAGCGCCTCGACTGAGTTGATCCTGGGCAACCGGCTCCTCGGGCGCAGCCTCGACGAGCCCCTCACCCTGGGGGAGGCCGCCGACCTGCTCGACCGGCTCGCGTTCGACGCCTACCAGCCCGGCACCGACCACCAGGTCGGGATGCACTGGGCACGGGTGGAGGCCGACCTGGCCGCCATACAGCCGCTGGTCGACCCCGGCCTGTACCGGGCCCCCTCCCCGACGACGGGGGAGCCCGATCCGGTCCGACGCGACGATCCCTACTCCATCCCCGCCTACCTGCGGTTCTGGAGCGCCTGCCTGAACCGGCCGGTCCGTGGGCTGTTCATCACCGGGGCACCGGCCGCCCTGTGGTCGATGGCCGACCTGGGGCTCAAGACGCGCCAGCAGCCGCGGTTCTGGGTGGGGATCCGCTATGGACGCGGTGTGCCGGTGACCAGCGGCCCCCTGTCCGGGCTGCCGACCCCGGTGCGGACCACGACCAAGGACGTCCAGGGCGGGAAGATCATGACCAAGTGGGGGTCCAACGACCCCGACGCCGACCCAACCGAATACCGCGGCGACACCTTCTTCGACTACTACCACCGCGGCGAGCCGCTGCCACGGTCCTCCAGCGACTCGTCCTGGCGCCCGGCCGGCTCCGACGGCCAAATCCTCTTCTACGTCAACCAGCTTCCAGACCAGCCGCACCCGGCGCTGGCGGTGGGCGTGTGCATCCCAGCCGGCGGGCCCGAGCAGTTCGCCGCCACCAAGGCAGCCGCACTGCCGATCACCTGACCGAAAGGCGACCCTATGAACACCTACGAGGAGATCCTCGAACGGATCAGCGCGATGCCCAACGCCGAGCAGGCCAAGGCCCGCACCATCGAGTGGCTCACCGCAGCGGCAACCCTTGGGGTCTCGCGCGACCAGACCGGTCGCCTGGAGCTGTTCCTGGCCGGCCCTGAGCTCAAGCCTAGGTCGCCGTCGGTGATCGACTCCATGATGTTCCACTCCTGGCACCGCGACGGCGGTCTCCCGCTGGACGCCAACCGGCTGCTGCTGCCGGCGCTCGGCCACTTCGACCAGGTCGGTGCCTTCCTGTGCACCGAGCTCCTGCGCAACGGTGCCGACAAGGACATCGAGCGGGCCTTCGCCGTCACCGAACCCATCATCGAGCTGTCCATCGAGCGCTTGCAGATGTCCGAGGCGGCCATGCTGGGGCTGGTCGGCGAGATGCTCCTGCTGGATGCACTCTGCCGGCGGGCCAGCGACGCGGTCGTGGCGTCGATCGTCGACTCCTGGGACGGCTGGCGCAGGTCGGCGCGCGACTTCTCCTGGGGCGGCATCGGAGTCGAGGTGAAGACCACCTCGCGCACGACGTCGGCCCACTTGGTCCAAGGCGTCCACCAGATCGAGCCCGCCGGCCCCGATGACGACGGGAACGTCGAGGACAAGCTGGTCTTGGTCAGTATCGGCCTCCAGACCGCGGCAGTTCAGGGCAGCAACTCCGTCTCGCTGCCCGACCTGGTGCAGCGTCTGGTCGACCGCCTACAGGCCACCGGGAACGATGGTCAGGTGGCCGGCTTCCTCTCCCGGGTGGCGATCTACGGTTCCGAGTCGGGCTTCGGCTACGACCATGCGAACATGGCCGACGACGCGCCCTTCACCACGCTGTTCACCGTGACGTTCTGCCGCGGCTACGACATGGGCGACCCCGGCATCGAGGTGCTGCGCAGCGACGATGTGAGTTCCCACCACCACGTCGACCTGCAGTCGGTCAACTTCCGGGTCAACCTACCTGCGGTCGTGAGTGCACTGAACCCCGTGAACGGCGCCAACCAAGTGGCGCAGTCTATCCTCGGGTGCTGAGCGGAGATTGGCGTCTCGAACGAGGCTGACTTGGCGCCTTCTTGGCTGGCTCGGCGCGCCTCGAAAGCTTTGTTCCACCGAGCGACAGGATCAGAGTTGTGGCACGAATCGGGTGGTCCTACGAAGAAGTGGTGCTCGCCGCTGACCTGGTGGCGCGCAACAACTGGCAGGGACTACGGGCGACTAATCCGTTGGTTCTGGAGTTGTCCCAGTTGCTCCAAGCGGCGACGATCCACCCGGTGGAGGACCGGGAGAGCAGCTTCCGCAGCGTCAACAGCGTTCAACGCAAGACCTTTGACATCGCCACCCAGCACCCCGACTACGACGGGGCTCCGACCAAGGGAGGTCCGTTCGACGCTGAGGTCCTGCTGGAGTTCATAGCTGAGCCCGAGCGCATGGCAGCCCTTGCCCGAGTTATCCGCGGGCAGATAGCAGTTGGGCCGCATCTTCCGCCCCCTGACACTGATATGGAGATCCTCACTGCCCGTGAAGGACGTCTGCAGGCTGTGCTCCATCTGCGCCGCGAGAGGAGCCCGAAGCTGCGCAAGGCCAAACTGGCCGCGGTCCTCGCTGCGGGCGGCACCTTGGGGTGTGAGGTGTGCGGGTTCGACTTCAAAGCCAGGTACGGCGTACTCGGAGATGGCTACGTGGAGGTCCACCACACCTTGCCGCTTCATGCTTCGGGCCCAGTGGAGACCCGATTGGAAGACTTGGCTCTGTTGTGCTCTAACTGTCACCGGATGATCCACCGAGCGCAGCCGTGGCTGACTCCGTGCCAGTTGGCCACACGACTCATCACCCACCGTTAGCGCCGAACGAGGCGGTGTCAGCGGCCTGAGCGAGGGCCTCCCCGGCCGGCGATGGGGGCGGGGCGCTTCGTAGCTCTGCTGGGGGTGTTTGGCCGACTTGGTGGGGCCTCGTAGGACTCCGTGGACTGGCTGAGGCGAGACTTTACGTCGTGGGTGCGGGCGAGTTGGCTGTCGGCTGCGCGGCGTGCGTTGGTGTTCCACGCACGCACGTGGTCCTTGAGGGCACCGCGCAGGAACCCGGCGGGCAGGCCGAGCCGGTCCCCGAGTGCTTGCACGCCGTCCTCCCATCGTTCGGGGGGTTGGGCGGCGAGCACGGCCACGGCACCGAGGGCGGCTTCGGGGGTGGGCAGGTTGCTGATCCGCTCGTTGATGAGCGCATCGGCCAACGACCCGGCTTCGGTGAGCGCGTGGTTGAGGGCAGCAGCTTGGCCGGTGGCAAGGAGTTCGGCGGGATCACTGCCGGGGTTCAGGATGGCGTAGCGGGGGTCGAGCCCGTGGGGGGTGAGCATCCAGTAGTCGCGTTCGGCGGCGAGGCGTCCGGCGAGGTCGGCGTCGGTGGCGATGATCGGAGTCCGGTCAAGGCTGGCGAGTTGGGTGGCCTGCAGGCTGGTCAGGCTGGTGCCGAGCGGGGCCAGGCCGACGTAGCGGCCGTGGCTGGCCAGCGTGATCGCGTGGGCGTCCATGGGACCTTCGGCGAGCACGGGGATGCGGGTCGGGTCGGTGGTGAGGAGGTGGGTGGCGCCGTAGAGTTGGTTGCCCTTGTGGAACAGGGGCGTGTCGGGGGTGTTGAGGTACTTGGGTGCCCGCTCGTCGCTGCTGGTGGGGTTGCGGCGTCCGACGAATCCGAGCACGCGGTGGTCGGGGTCGAGGATGGGCAGCATGACCCGGTCACGGAACCGGTCAATCAGATGGCCGGTTCGTGCTTGGGTGGCGACGCCTGCGGTGAGCATCTCCTGGTCGGTGATGCCGTGGCCACGCAGGTGGTCGACCAGGTTGGTCCATCCGGCCGGCGCGAGGCCGGGCCGCAGGTCGGGGTGTTCGTGGACGTCGACGCCGAACCGGTCGGTGAGGTAGGCGCGTGCCCAACTGCGCGTGAACTTGTGCTGGTAGAAGCGGGTGGTGAGCTCGTTGATCAGTTCGAGCCGGTCCTGGCTGGCGGGGCTTTCCTTCCACTGGTCGGCCTGGTCGAGCAGCCGGATCGTGTCGGCGGGGTCGGTGTCGAGGCGTAGGCCGGTGCGGATGAGCGCTTCCACGGTGAGGTCGTCGCATTCCCATTCCAGCGGGGGTTCGGACTCGTCGGCCGGCTCGGTGGCGTCCAGTTCGTGGGTGGCGGGCTGCTCGTCGGGGGTGGCGACGTGGATCGGGTTGGCGGGGTTCCAGTCGTCCCACAGGTCGGTGGGCGGCGCCTCGGTCTCCAGGGCATCGGCGGGGGTGTCGTGGCTGTCGGCGAGCCGGGTGACGTCCTCGATGAGGGTCTGGATGTCGCCAGCACGGTGGGGGCTGATGAGGGCGTCGAGGGGCCAGCCGCGCTGCAGGCCACGGTCCACGGCGTCCACGAGCGTGACCCACCACGGGCTGGCCTGCATCGCCTCCGCGTGCACGCCGAGGCGTTCGGTGAGTTCGGGCAGCCACTGGTCGGGGGTGCGGCGTTCCCCGGTGCGCTGGGCGTGGTCGAGCTGGCCGGCGATCCGCCACCACAACGCGGCCGCGGGGTGGTCATCGGGCAGCGGCTGCACGCTGGCGGCTTCCAGCAGGGGCCGCACCTGGGTGCCGTGGCTGGACAGGTAGCCGAGCTGGCGGGCGAGCTGGGGCAGGTACGGGTCGGCGGTCATGGTCGCGGACAGCTCGGCCAGCAGCGGTCCCCACTCGGCCAACGCGGGGGAGTGGTCCTCACGCAGCCGGCGGTCCAGACCGGCCTGGTAGCGGCGAATGGTGCGCTGGAACTGCGGGTCCCCAGTAGGCCGCAGGTCAGCGGCCTCGACACCGGTCGCAGCTCGGAACACCTCGACGTCGGCCACCAGCGAGAGAGGCGGCGTCCAGCTGGAGGACCGCACCCACGCGGGCTGGCTCGCATCAGCCAGCGTGGCTGTGCGGACGTGGTCTGCCAGTGCGCCGACGAGGGTGCCGCGCGCGGTGAGGTAGGGGCCCCAGGTGGGGTGGTCGGCCAGCCGGGTCGGGATGCCGGGCAACCACGGCAGCGGCCCCCGGTCACGGGTGCGCGTCTCAAGGCGGGCGACCAGGACGGAGGCTTCGTCGCGGGCGTCGCCGAGCGGGGCGCTGGTGAGGGCGTGCTGGGTCTCGGCGAAGGGGTCGCGGCCGTCGGCGGCGATGAGGAGGAGCCGGTTGACCAGGGTGGGCCACGCGTCGCAATCGGTGATGCCGGGCACCACGGCGTCGATCCGTCGGGTGAGGTGCCGGATCAGGTCGGGGTCGGCGATCTGCGCGGACGCCACGCCGATCGCGTCGGCGTACCGGCGGGTGGCATCGGCCAGCTGGGTGGCCGGGTCGGCGGCGATCCGGGTCTGCGTGGTCGCCGAGACGGGGGTGTCGTCGCGGCCGAGGATCTTCTCCAGCATGTCGGTGGGGGTGAGCGGGCTGACCGTCTCCGGGGCGAAGGTGGTGTGCTCGTTGCCATCACTCACCACGGCGAGGTAGGCGTGGTTGGCGTCGCGGCCGCGGGTCATCATCGTGTACAGCAACTGGCGGGATTCGCCGCCGGACAGGACGCCGTGGGTGGTGTCGACCGAGATGCCCTGGGCGGTGTGGATGGTGGAGGCGTAGCCGAGTTCGACGTGCTCGGCGACGTAGTCGGCGGGCAGGGTGACGCGGCGTCCGGTGCGCGTGTGGGCGACGTGCAGGCTGCCATCGGCGCGGGCGTCGACCACCTGCCAGCGGTCACCGTTCTTCACGAAATCGGTGGCGCTGGTCCGCAGGCGACGGTTGTTGCGGCGGGTGAGGATGGTGTCCCCGGCGCTGGCGGGCAACCCGTCGGACAGCCACACTTCCCGGCCAGCGGGTGCGCCGTTGAGGCGCTGGTGGCGGGCGCGCGTGTTGAGTTCGGCGACCAGCTCGCGGGTGGGGGCGAGCATGATCGAGTCCAACCCGGCGGCACGGTCGGTGCTCCAGGCGGTGAACACGTCGGTGGTCATGGTGGCCAGGTCACCGACGTGAACGCGCTGCTGGTCGAGGTAGAAGCCGAGTGCTTCGGGTCGTCCAGCTCGGAGGGCGAGGCTGGCCGCGCCTTCGGCGGGATCGCGGAATCGGACCAGTTCGTCCAGGCGGAGCACTCCGTGGGTGGCTTCGATGTCACGCAGGACGCCGCCGGCGCCGATCGCGGCGAGCTGCTGGTCGTCGCCGATCAACCTGACGCTGCCCCCGGCGTCGAGGACGTGGCGGACCACCTGGTGCAGGCTGAGCGTGTCGGCCATGCCCGCCTCATCGACCAGCACGAGCGTGCCCTCATCGATGCGGGGCAGGCTCGGGTGGGCGGTGCCTTGGTCGAGGTGCCAGCACAACTTGGCCAGCGTGTCGGTGGGCGCGCCTGTCTGGTCGCGCAGCTGCTCGGCCGCCGCCGCAGACGGGGCCAGACCGATCACGGTGCCACCCCCATCGGTCCAGGCTTGGGTGAGGGCGCGCATCGCGGTCGTCTTGCCCGATCCGGCCGGCGCGATCGCGGCCTGCACGCGTGCGCCGCTGGTCGCCATCGCCGTGACGAGCGCCGCCTGCCCGTCGTTGAGGGTGACCCCGTTGGCGGCCGATTCAGCCAACGCGACCCCCACATGGGCCTCGGTGACCGCCCACCCGCCGGTGCGGCCGGCAGCCGCGACGAGGTACTCCTCAGCGGCCAACACGGGGCTGCTGGTGAACAACGTCGACCCCGCCACCGTGTACTGACTCGTCCCGTCCGCACGCCGCAGGGCGGCCGGTTCGGACGGTTCCACCACGCTCCCATCCGGGCTGGCCAACGGGCGCTCCAAGGACACGCAGTGGGTGGCCAGCGCATGCGCGACGACCTGGTGCGCGATCGTCTCGACCAGTGATCCGGCCACGTTCGCTGCCCGCAACTGGCGCAGGGCTTCGGCCCGCAGGTGCCAGCCCTGCCACGTCGAACGGTGCCCCTGCACGATGCCCACCACCCGCCGGGCCGTGGCCTCCACCCACTCCTGGTCCGGGGTGAACGTCACCGCATCCGGACGCCCCACCGCACCCGACACCATCGCGGCCAGCGCGTCAGCCGACCCCAACACCTCGAGCGCTTCAGCGCGCCACGTCGCCCGCTGCTGAGCCTCCGAACGAGCCGAATGCTTCGCATCCCGGGTCTCCAGGGTGGCCTGCTGCGCCAACCCGATCGCCTCCGTTGGCGACGGGGGACGACCATGCTGGGCTTGGAACTCGCGTGCCAGCACTGCACGTCGGGCCTCGATCCGCTGCCGCCGAGAGGACCAACGCTCGTTCAACGCAGGCTCCACCCCGACGATCTCCCGCACCGGACGCTTCCCATCCGGGCCGGGACGATCAGCGAACCGGACACCCAGCCGCTCGCTCAGGTGCCGCTCCAACGCGGTGTTGTAGGTCTCCGAAATGGTTACGACCGCCTTCAACAACACCCGCCCGTCGATGGAGTACCAGCGGCCCGTTTCGGCTTCCTGCACCTTGTTCGCGATCGCCACGTGCGTGTGCAAATCGGGGTCCCCGGCACGCGAGTCACGGTGGGTGAACGCCGCCCCGATCAGGCCGCGCACATCCACCTGACGCACGCCGCCAGCACCCACGCGGGTGTACAGGGCAGTCTCCTCGATTGCCCGCAGGGCGTCGGCCACCGCCTTCTGATGTGCCTGCTCGATTGTGGTGGCCAGCGGCCGGTCGGCCAGCGCCCACAACGTCGACACCGACTTCACCGGGCTGAACGTGACGTCGAACCCAGCCACCGCCGCAGAGGCTGGACGCGACAGCCGGGCCACCTCGCCGGCCAACTCGCGCGTGTCCTGAGGGGCACGCCCGTGCCGCTCGGTGAACATTTCAACGGCCACCTCGGTACGAATCCGGGCCCGGATGCTGGCCGTGATCGCCGCGCTGCGGGGGAGTCCGTGGGCGGTGTTGTAGGCCTCCAGTCGGCGGGCCACCTCGATCCGGAACGAGCTGACATCGCCAGCTTGCACCTGAAATGGGGTACCGAGCCGGCCTGCGCGTTCGACCTCGCCGGGGGTGGCGTTTGGGCGGACGGCGGCCGCGTGCTGGAGCTGTTCGGCCAGTGGGTGGTAGCCGACAGCGAACAGGTTCCACATCTGGGCGGCGGTCACCTCATCACCCGCTGCGAGTCCACCCATCCCGGTGAGTCCGGTGCCGACCCAGCGTCCGGGGGATTCGCCCTTCTCGGAGTAGTAGGCGGCCAAGCCGGGGCTGGCTTCGCTGGTGGCGTCCATGCGCGCGACCTGACGGGTCAGGTACTCGTACCCCGACCCGGCGGTGATCTTGGTGATGGACGCCGTCACACCCCTACAAGCAGCCGAATGGGGCTGGGCGGCCACCCGAGTTTCCGGAGTGCAAGAGGTGTGTACGACATGAGGGCTTCGAGATCGGTGGGGGGACGTGGTCTGGGTTAGCGACGGGCGGCTTGTCAGGAAGGAGGCGGGGGATAGGGGAGTTGTGGATGTCGGCGATTGGGGTGGCCTTCTGGCGGGATTCGGGTGCTTGTGGGGACGCAAGGAGCGGGATCTCGAGTCAGGAGGGGTGTCATGGCAGGTTCAGGTGGAGTTCGGGCGGCGGCTCGGAGCGCGGCAGCGGCTACACGGGCGCGGTTGAAGGCCGAGCAGGTGGCTCGGGAGCGGCTGCGGGACAAACTCGCTGAGGAGGTCATCGTCCAGCTCGCGACCAGGGACGCGGCAGTCGTCGAGTCCGAGACGAAGGCTGGCCAGGCTTTGGAGCGGCTGGTGGGGGAGCTTGGGCTTTCAACCCTTGAGGCCGGTCAGTGGTGTGGTGGCTTGCCGGCGAGGGAGATCAGCCGGATGCGTCAGCTCGCGCGAGAGCCCGGGGTGGCGGAACCGTGATCGGCTGGCGATCCCACTACCTGCTGGCGCGACTCATTCCGTTGACGGTCAGCCTGGCGGTGGTGTTGGTGGTCAACGCGCTGGTGCCTGGCTTCGTCTTGGGCTGGCTCGCGGGCAGTATCGCGGCGGGGCCGCTCCGGCGGCGAACGGGGCGCGGGTATGGCACTCGGCCGGCGACGCCGGCCGAGGTCGCCCTATTACGGGGAATGGGTGGTCTCGTCCCCGGCCTGCGTGGTCGGGGCGAACCCTCGTGGTGGATCCGCCAGTCCGATACCGGCTGGATGTGGATGCCCGACAGGCGGACCGTCGTGGTGACCAGCGGGCTTGTGGGGGGTCTGCGCACCGGTGCAGTCAGCCCAGACCGATGCGCTGCCGTCCTGGCTGACGCAGTCGGCCGCCTCCCTGTGACCACCTCGCACTTGGTACGTGTGGTTGAGGTGGCGTGCCTCCCCGCTCGACTGATCGCAGGACTCATCCCGAGGTCGATTCGGCAACCGTGGCACCCGCTGCCGCTGGGGCTGGCGTGCCTGTCGTTGGTGGCAGCCATCCAGCAGGGATCTCAAGGTCGCTGGGGAGTGGCCGTCCTGCAGGTGATCCTCGCCGGGGCACTCGTCTGTGCCCCGTGGTTCGAGACACGCTGGCAAACCACACTGGCGCAAATGGGCACAAACGCCACGATCCAGGCCGGACTCGACAGCCCCACGGCCTTCGCCGCGGGAAACGTCAGGGGCGATGGCTAGCGTCCTAGACGTGCCCACACCTCGCAGCGTCCCGGCCCCGACCCTGGGCGAACGCATGCAACGCATGCAGCAGGCGACCAGCACGCCGCCCGCGGGACAGCCGACCGGCACGGGCCAACACGTTTGGGTCCAGAAGACCGACGGCTGGGCTGCAGGACTGTTGGTGTCGTGGGCCCGAGGCGCCGATCGCCTGTGGTGGGGGCACGTCGTCGTGGTCGACGCAGACGGCGACCCGGCAGTCATGCAGATCCGCGCCGACCGACTCCGACCAGCGCCTGCCCCTCCGCCAGCCGGCTGACCCAACACAAGGACAAGATCCCACGGGTGTCCCTCAAGGACGGTTCGGCTGCTTGTCGAGGAGAACCCAGTCCTCGGGAGGGAAACCATGACCCAGCCAGCCGTCAACGACTCCAGGAACATGATGATCGCCCTGGCCCGCAGGGATGCCAGAGACCTGGACGAAGCCGAGCAGGCCATCGCCCGCACCGACCCGATGCGGTTCAACCACTGGGTCGCCCAGTTCGCGGCCGACCCCACGATGCTCCGCACCGCGGCTCCGGTCGAAGTGGCCGTCCTTCTGCGCACCCTGGACGCCCACCCCGGCTGGGTCGATGACCCCCGCACCCTCCACCAGGTGCGAGCCAACATCGTCGCCCAGCTCGGCGACTTCGACCACCAGGTCGTGCGGGGAAGTCGCGCCCACGCGGTCGACACCATCCGGCAAGCCCAGAACCCCGACTTGGCCACCTTCCGCGCGAGCGTCCTCGCTGCCATGGACCAAGCCCACCAAGACGTCTCTCGCACCGGCAGTTCCATCCAGACTGCGTTCGCCAACCGACTCGCCGAACGCGGACTCATCACCACCGACCCTGAGCTCGGTGAACCCTTCGAACACATCAAGCCCGGCAGCCGAGCCGCCGGCGTCGACCGAGGCCAAGACACCGGGTGGGAACCCACCGCACAGGTGCGGGGACTCGCACGATGAGCCGCATCAGTCAGGCCACCTACGCAATGCTCGTCCTCACCCGGCAAGACGCCCGTGACCTGCAGCACGAGGAACGGACCGCCGAACTTCGCGACCCCGACACCTACCAGGACTGGGTGACCGAGTTCACCGACAACCCCACCCTCCTGCGTCAGGCACCCCCCGCCGAAGTCGCCGCACTCATCCGCTCGGTTGACGCGCACCCCGACTGGCTCGACGACCCGCCGCTGCTGGCCAAGCTCCACACGACGATCGACCAACAACTCAGCACCTTGGACACCGAGACCGTCCTGGGAGACAGCCCGCATGCCGTCGACGCCGTCCGCCAAGCCCAACGTCCCCTCGTCGTCCGGCTCCGCACCTCGCTGCTGGTGGCCCTCGACCACGCCGTCCGCGACGTCGACGAACAAGGAGTCGACCTCGTCGAGGCACTCGCCACGCGACTGGCCCAGCGTGGGCTCACCACCCCGGCCCCCACACGCCAGGAGACCCCCGCCATCTCGATGGCACGGAAACCGGACCGGATGCAGCTGACGTTGGGTGCCAGCCGGCTGGGCAGGGGAGTGGGACGATGACCGACCACCTCACCCTCGTTCTGGGGCTGGTCCGCCAGGCACGCACCAGCGGCGAGTTCACCGACGAGTTCGCCCAAGCCGCCCTCATCGACGCCGAGGTCGACCTCGAGGACCTGGCCGACGCACCTCCGCCCTGGAGTTCGGTGGCCCCGCTCAGCCCGCGCGCCTGCGTCGAGCAGGCTCTCGCGCTCCTGGAGCAGATTCCGGACACTGAGCAGCTCCGTGACTGGCTCGCCGAGGCGCTCGCTGGGCAGGCATCATGACCGCCACCATCGGCCGCTTGCTCGACCGCCTCCACAAGACGGCCTACGATCTCGACCCCACGGGAGCACCCCAGCCGGCCGAGATCGCCCACCTCGCCGCAGGCTGGGCCGCGCTCAGCAGCCGCCTCGAGGCAGCGCTGAGCGCCCTTCCCTACGACATTGATGGCGTCGGCGAGGCCCAGCGTGACCACTACCTGTCCATGCTGCGTCCCTTGCACGGGCCCACCCGGAACACGACCACACCCGACCCGCGCCTTGAGGACGCCACCCTCATCGTCGGTGCCATTGCCGACCTGCTGGTCACCAATCGGCCACCCTTCCAAGTCCAAGCACCGGAGAAGTGGTTCTACACCAACGCCAAGGTGTACCCGCCGGTCTACCAGTGGCGTGACCGCGATGATCCGGGCGCCACCGGGCTGCAGGGCAACCTGCTGGCGGCCACCTACGCGATCGGGCAGTGGACGCTCCAACGCCTCGAGGCCAACCACGCGCCCGCCACCCGCTTTGCACGATCGATCCGCCACGTTGTCGCCCTGTGCCAGTACGAAGCCCAGTCCGACCCTGAGACCCGGCGCGGCGGTCTGGACCACGTCAGCGCCACCCCCATCGACGAGCCATCCCTGCTGGGCGCGCTTGCCCGCTGGGCAGACGAAGCCGAGCAAGCGCTCTTCCGACGCATGGTCACCAGCGGAACCTTGGCCATGCTCGCCTCGGACATGGCTATCCTCACCGCAGCCACCGGGCACATCACCCGCGCCGGAACCTCGGCGGGAGATCGGGGAGTCACGGACGAGCTCATGGGTGCCATCGCTGGTTGGAAGAAGACCGCCGAGTGGCCGACCGATATCCGCATGGGCGGGCCCCGCGCGCGTGACTACATCAGCGCTTCCCGAGAACTCCGCAGCTACGTCTCAGCCGACCTACGGGGACCGTCGGGCTGGCACGCCCCGGAGCGCCTGCGTCAGCTCTACACGGTCGATCACCTCGACACCCTCGCCTACACCCTTGCCCACCGCGCGGCGTGGGTCGGCGAGGCCCTCAACAGGACCGTCCGAGACCTGGCCATCGGCCAGGGACGCCTCTGGATCACCACCGACAAAGCGCGCGAAATGGACCCGGACTTCTACCGCATCCGATGGGTAGCCCAACCCGACGGCGCCCCAGCAGTCGGCGTGTCCGTCGACTGGCACATCCTCACGAAACCCACTCCCGAAGCCATCGACCTTGCCGAGACCAGCCGGCAGGCCGCCAAACACCAACACGCGGCGGCACGCCACATCACAGGCAGCTTGAGCACGGCGAAGCCGCAGTACGAGACCATGCACGGGCTGGCGCTGACCCGGGATCGCATCAGGATTCAGCCAAGCTCATCACTGGGACAGTCGAATCACCGGATGGCAGAGTTCCGACGGTGATGCTGCCTCGTGTCTGCCGTCGTTCGTAGGGGAGCTGTGAGCGTTTGAACGCGCAGCCCGGGAGTCTCGCATGAGGCCCAGGTGGCGGAGCAGGCCTTCTTCGTGCGGGGCTTCTTCGCGCCGTCGGGCGGCTTCTTCGCCAGCGACTCGGCCACGGCTGCGGCGATGCGTGCGGCCTCGTCAACGGCGAGCCGGGTGCGGACGGTGTGGAACGGCGAGGGCTTGCCGGTGTTCGTCGTGCACTTGGCGTCAACGGCGGCGGGGCAGGTCGGGCAGGTAACGGAGAGGGCGTTTGCGGTGTTCGTCATGGCATGAACGTAAGAGAGCTGGGGCGAACTTCCCGAAGCGGGTCTTCACGGTGCGGAGACTCGCGGTGTCTGGCGTAGTCAAGACTCTGGCAACTGCGTCGGGTGGGCTACTACTCCACACGGCGCTGTGACCGCATCGCCCTCAAGATCTCCGGACGCTCCTTCGGCCTGGAGCCCCGCAACGCCATGTAGTGGAGGGCGATGTCCTTGGCGTACTTGAGCGCCCCAGCCGCGCCCAACAGGATGAGCAAGTCCCACATGCAAACACCTCGCATCTGCTCTGGGTCACACCCCCCAGGGCTTCAGCATTGGTGTCAGCTTGGCCTGCACGCACTTGTCCGGCCTGCGGTGTGGCAGGCCGGCCTCCCACTCTTGCGGCCTCGAGGGGGAATTCCCGAGACCTCTGGGTCTGGTCTTGGCAGCAAGATTACACCGCTGTGATTCAACGTGGAAGCCGCTGGGTTACCCACCGAGAAGCCCACACGCGAGGTCGGCTCGGCCGAGACATTCCGCGACGAGGCCATGCTCTACGCGATGAGGCTCTCTCAGGCGGGCGCGAGTGTTGACTTCCACATGTATGCGGGAGGCTTCCACGGCTACGACGCCAGCGCACCTGTCGCACACGTGCCTCGGGCCACGCTTGCGGTTACATCCGGCACGCGCTCAGTTGCCGAAGTGCAACTAGCCACGGACCTCGTCGCGAATGGCGCCCGGCATCCGACAGGGGCGTGCACCGGCGGCGCGAACCCGATCCAACGATGCGTCCGCGGTACCGACATTGGTGCCGACCACGTGCCACATCTCGGGTCCGTGGGCCCGCTAGGGGCAATGTCGGAGGGCTGCTTTGCGCGTGGCGACTAGGGGTTTCGGAGGACGTTGGGCCCATGGGGGAGGGTCCAAATCGAGTCCGATGGTTGCCTGTTCGAGACTGAGCAAGGGTCAGGAGACCTTCAAATTCGTCGAGCCCCCACGGCAAGATGATCAAACCCGGCGGGTGTTTCATGAGCTCTGGAGAGCCCGACGATCGGTGCCGCTTTGGGCGCCAACTCGGCCAGGGGCCTCGAACCCGCTCCGGCGGCCCGCTCAGCCTTGAGGTCCATGGCGTCTTCGTACTGGGAAGATGGGCCGGACATGACAGAGAAGGGGTGCCCATGAACGATTCGACCGCGTGCTTCCCCGATACCCCTGTTCGTCCTGCGTTTGATCCGGAACTCGTGGCCCCGCTTGCGGTCCTTCGGGCGGGTGTGCCGAGCCTCTCGGCCGAATCGCTGGAGGTCTGGCGACGTGCCGCACTTGAGGGTCGGAGACCCGATGGGGTCGTCACCAGCGACGCCGTTCGGGTGGAGGAGTACACGACTGACGAGCACTCCGAGGAGCGCGAGGTCCCGTTGTCGTTGGTGCGGCCTGTTGCCCAGACGGGTCCGTTGCCCGCTATCTGCTACATGCACGGTGGGGGCACGGTGTTGGGTGATCGGTGGTCTGGCATCGACCCGTTCGTGCGGTACGTGGTTGAGGGATTGGCGATCCTGGTGACTATCGAGTACCGGTTGGCTCCTGAGCATCCTGATCCGGCCCCGATTGAGGATTGCTACGCGGGGCTGGCGTGGGTTGCGCAGAATGCCAAGGAACTGGGAGTCGATCCGAATCGGATGCTGGTGGCGGGGGTGAGCGCGGGAGGCGGTCTGGCCGCGGGGGTCGCCCTGATGGCACGTGATCGTGGCTTCCCTCACCTGAGCCATCAGGTGCTGCTGTGTCCGATGTTGGATGACCGGTTCGAAACGGCGAGCAGCCGGATGCTGGATGACGAGGGTGCTTGGGATCGAGGGGCGAGCTGGTTCGCGTGGTCGGCCTTGTTGGGCGACCGCCGTGGCGGTCCGGATGTCTCGCACTACGCCGCTCCCGCCCGCGTGGCTGATCCTGCTGGTTTGCCGCACACCTACATTGATGTGGGTTCAGCTGAGGGCTTCCGCGACGAGTGCCTCGTCTATGCCCGAAGGTTGTCCGAGGCCGGGGTGTCGGTGGACCTGCACATGTTCGCTGGCGGCTTCCATGGTTATCCGGGCGTCGTTCCTGAGGCGGCGATCTCGAGGGCGACGGTTGCCTGTCGCGACGAGTTCGTGCGACGCGCGCTCCGCCCCGCTGACCAAGTGCTCGCTGAGGCCGGGGATGGCTGAGCCCCACGAGTTGTATGCCGGTCTGCGGTTCACGTTCCTGTTGGCCGATCAGTACAAGTTCTCGGGCTCATGGGTCTACCCCGAGAGCCGCGTCCCGTACTCGTTGTTACGCCTGATCACGCGCGGGACTGCGGACTTCCAGCTGGACGGGGAGACGGTGGCAGTGGGGCCGGGTGATGTCGTGCTCATCCCCGAGGGCACTCGGCTGTCCTGTCAGGCGACGGGTGGGGAGATCTCCTTCATCTCGATCCGATTCATCACCTCGGTCAAGCTGGGCGACTCGGACTTCCTGTCGGCCTACTACGGGGTGCCGGTCGTTACCCACTTCGGGCCGGAAGCCCCGGTTCGTGATCGCTTCGAGGCGCTGCATGCGGCCGCGGTGTCTACCTCGAGTGCGCGGGTGTTCCGGATCCGGGGCCTGTTGGAGCTCATCATCGCCGAACTGGTGGAGAGGGCGGCTGAGAGCTCACCGCCGCTGGGCCGGGAGCAGCTGCTCCAGGTGCAGTCGGCCGTGCCGGCGCCGGGGCGGGGGAGCGCGGTGAAGCGGGATCCCCGGATCGAGGCGGTGGTCGACTTCCTCACCCACCATCCGACCGTGCAGGCAGACACCGATGCCCTGTGCCGGCTAGCCGATCTGAGCCCTTCCGCGCTTCGCCGGTTGTTCAAGGCGCACACCGGCAAGACGATCGGGGAGTTCGTCACCGAGCTGCGGATGATGACGGCCGCGCGGATGCTGCTGATCACCAGCGAGCGGGTGGGCGACATCGGGCGTCAGGTCGGCTACTTCGACCAGAACTACTTCGCGCGGGCGTTCAAGGGTGTCTTCGGGGTGTCTCCGCAGGCCTACCGGGCGGTGTCACGCGAGCAACAATGAGCCTGATAGGGGCCAAGTTGATCGTATTGTGCTAATTATTGCCGCGTTGGCTAGAGACCGGGGCGGGTTCCGATTCTTACGGTTGATCCATCGGGTTCGACGTCGAACCCAGATGGCTTACCCCGAGGAGGAACAATGAGGAAGCCACTCGCGGCAATCGCCGCCGCACTCGCCGCAATGACCATGATGGCCGGTTGTGGGTCTGCTCCCGCCACCCAGGCCCCGACGCAGAACGACGGAGCCCTCGAAGGCGAGATCACGTTCTGGCACTCGTTCACCCAGGGCCCCCGCCTCGAGACGATCCAGGCCGCCGCCGATGAGTTCACCGCTGACAACCCGGGCGTCTCGATCAAGATCGAGACGTTCTCGTGGGCCGACTTCTACACCAAGTGGACCACGGGTCTGGCCTCGGGGAACGTCCCGGACCTGTCCACCGCCCTGCCCAACCACGTGGTGGAGATGCTGGACGCTGAGGCCATCGTGCCGATGGACGACCTGATCGACGAGATCGGTCGTGACCGCTTCTACGAGGCTCCGCTGAAGGAGGTCACCAGCGAGGGCGCGACCTACGCGGTGCCCCTGTACTCCCACGCCCAGGTCATGTGGTACCGCAAGGACCTGCTGGCGAAGTACAACCTGGAAGTCCCCACCACGTGGGATGAGCTGAAGACTGCTGCCACCACGATCAGCCAAGGTGAGGCCGGCGCGGCCTACGGTCTGTCGGTGCCGATGGGGACCAACGACATGATGGCGACCCGTTGGCTCAACTTCTACGTCCGTAGCGCCGGGGAGCGGCTGCTCACCGACGACAACAAGGCGAACCTGGCCAGCCCGGCTGCCATCGAGGGTGCCAAGTACTGGACCGACCTGTACCAGACGGTGTCGCCGAAGGACTCGGTGAACTTCAACGTCCTCGACCAGGCCACCCTGTTCTACCAGGGCCGGACGGCCTTCGACTTCAACTCCGGCTTCCAGATCGGCGGTGTGCAGACCAACCGGCCTGACCTGCTCGACCAGATCGCCGCTGCTCCGATGCCGACCCTGAAGAAGGGCGACGCGGCGACCGGATATGAGACCTCGAACATCCCGCTGGTGGTCTGGGAGAACTCTGAGCACCCCCGAGATCGCCAAGGCCTTCATCAAGTACCTGTACGAGCCCAAGCACTACGTGCCCTTCCTGCTGTCGGTGCCCGTGGGCATGCTGCCGGCGCTGAAGGAGGTCGCGGAGGACCCGACGTTCCTGTCGGACCCGACGGTGGAGAAGTTCAGCAACGAACTCAAGGTCATCTCCGACGCCGTGGGTCACGGCACCGCGATCGGCATGGAGAACGGCCCCGTCCCGCAGGCTGGTCTGCTGGCGAGCCAGCGTGTGATCGAGAACGAGTTCCAGGACATCGTCACCAACGGAACTGCTGTTGAGCAGGCCGCACAGGCAGCCAACGTCGAGCTCGACAAGCTCTTCGAGACGCTTCGCTGATCAACTCCCTCGGACGGGCGGGTCGGACCGCCCGTCCGGGGTGCCCCGAAGGAGGCACACATGCGCACCGCCACGCGCCCCATCCCTGCCATCCGGCGTCGGCGACGCAGCAAGACCGGGTTCCTGTTCCTGCTGCCGGCACTGTTCATCGTCAGCGTGCTGCTGATCTACCCGGTCGCCTCGAGCTTCTACTACAGCTTCACCGACAAGCACCTGATCCGCCGGCGCTATGAGTTCGTCGGCCTGGACAACTACATCGAGATCCTCACCGATCCCGGCTTCCTGCACGCCTTCCTGGTTTCCATCAACTGGACGGCCGCCTCATTGCTCGGGCAGGTCGTGGTGGGCTTCACCGCCGCCCTGGCCCTGAACCGGATCAACCACTTCCAAGGCTTCTTCCGGACCATGCTGATCATCCCGTGGGCGTTTCCCTCGATCGTGATCGCCCTGTCCTGGAAGTGGATCCTGAACGGCGTGTACGGGTTCGTGCCGAACCTCATCGTCAAGCTGGGGATCAGCGACACCCCGCCCCAGTTCTTCTCCAACCCCAACCTCGTCTTCTCCACCCTGGTGTTCATCAACATCTGGTTCGGGGCGCCGCTCATCATGGTGAACGTCCTCTCGGCCCTGCAGACCATCCCGAAGGACCAGTACGAGGCAGCGCAGATCGATGCCGCCACCCCCTGGCAGTCCTTCCTGCACATCACGCTCCCGCACATCCGCGTGGTCGTCGGCCTACTCGTCGTCCTGCGCACCATCTGGGTGTTCAACAACTTCGACACGATCTACCTGTTGACCGGCGGCGGACCGGCCAACCTCACCGAGACCGTGCCCATCTACGCCTACAACGTCGGTTGGGGCCTCAAGCAGCTCGGCCAGTCGTCGGCAGTGACCATCGTCCTGCTGGGCTTCCTGCTGATCATCTGCATGTTCTACTTCCGCCTGCTCGACCGCTGGGAGAAGGAAATCGCATGAGCAACACACGTCGCCGCATCCTGCGCCCCGGTTGGTTCGGCACCACCGTCAGCTACGTCTACCTGATCATCCTGACCGTCATCGCAGCCTTTCCCCTCGTCTGGGTCCTCGTCTCGTCGGTGAAGGCACCCGGTGAACTCACCACGGATGCGACCAGCTTCTGGCCGCGCGAGCTCACCCTCGAGCACTACCAGACGGTCCTGGGCCAACTGCGCTTCGGTACCAACATCGGAAACTCGGTCATCGTCGCCCTGGCCACCACGCTCATCTCGCTGGCGATCTCTGCCTTGGCGGCGTACGGCATCGTGCGGTTCTCGCCGCGGCTCGGCAAGGCCATGACCCGAATCATGATCCTGACCTACATGTTCCCGCCCATCCTGCTGGCGATTCCCTACTCGATCGTCATGGGCCAGATGGGCCTGATGAACAGCCGGTTCGGCCTGGTGCTGGCCTACCTGTCCTTCTCGGTGCCGTTCGCGGTGTGGCTGCTGGTCGGCTTCTTCCGGACCGTCCCCATCGAGATCGAGGAGGCCGGCTACGTCGATGGCGCCAACCGCCTCCAGGTGTTCTGGCGCGTCGTCCTGCCCATCGTTGCCCCGGGGCTGGTCGCAGTCGCCATCTACACCTTCATCAACGCCTGGAACGAGTTCCTCTACTCGCTCATCCTCATCAACGGAACCGACAAGATGACCGCCTCTGTGGCCCTGAAGTCACTGGAGGGCCAAGAGGTCCTCGACTGGGGAACCATGATGGCCGCCTCGGCGATCGTGGTCGTCCCGTCCGTCATCTTCTTCGCCATCATCCAGAACAAGATCGCCGGCGGCCTGGCCTCGGGATCGGTCAAGTGACAAGGAAAGAACCCATGGAAACCATCGGATACGCCGTCGTCGGGACGGGGTACTTCGGCGCCGAACTGGCACGGATCATGAATACGATGCCGGGGGCCCGCGTCACCGCGGTCTACGACCCGCTCAACGCAGCCGATGTCGCCAAGGAACTGGGATGCGACGTCGAGCAGGACCTCGACGCCCTCTTCGCCCGCCCCGACGTCCAAGCGGTCATCGTGGCCTCACCCAACCACATCCACCACGAAGCCGTCATGGCTGCAGCCCGCCACCAGGTCGACATCTTCTGCGAGAAGCCCATCGCCCTGAACTACGCCGACTGCGACGCCATGGTCGCCACCGCCGCAGACCACGGGGTGATCTTCATGGCCGGACACGTCATGAACTTCTTCGAGGGCGTGCGCTACGCCAAGCGCGTCATCGCCGAAGGACGGATCGGCGACGTCCTCTACTGCCACTCCGCCCGCAACGGCTGGGAAGAGCCGCAGCCCTCCATCAGCTGGAAGAAGCGTAGGGCGCTGTCCGGTGGCCACCTGTACCACCACATCCACGAGCTCGACGCCATCCAGTCCATCCTCGGCCCCGCCGAGTACGTCACCATGGCTGGCGGCAACGTCGCCCACGTGGGCGAGAACTTCGGTGACGAGGACGACATGCTCCTGCTGCTGCTCGAGTTCGCCGGCGGCAAGTACGCCGTCTGCGAGTACGGGTCGGCCTTCCACTGGCCCGAGCACTACCTCCTCATCCAGGGCAGCGAGGGCGCCATCCGCCTCGACATGCTCAACGCTGGCGTCACCCTGCGGACCAAGTCCGGCGTCGAGCACGCCCTCCTGCACCGCACCGAGGAGGAAGACGCCGACCGGACGCGGTTCTCCAACGAAGGCGAGATGGACGGCGCGATCATGTACGGCCGACCGGGCCGCAAGCCGCCCCTGTGGCTCCAGGGCATCATGCAGGCCGAGATGGAGTACTTCAACGCCGTCATGCACGGCGAAGACGTCGGCGACGAGTTCCGACCCCTCCTGACCGGCAAGGCGGCTCGCGACTCGATCGCCACCGCCGACGCCGCCACGCTCTCCCTGACCCAGAACCGGAAGGTGGCCGTCGCCGAGATCCGCGACCGGGTGCGGGTCGGCGCAGCATGATCATCGACACCCTCGACCAACGCCACAAGTACGCCCACGACCCGGTCCTGTCAGCAGCGCTCACCGCCCTGGCAGCCTTCGACGCGACGACCCCAGTGGGGACCCGCGTCGACCTGGACGACGAACAAGGCCACATCACCGTGGCCGCGTTCGAGTCGCAGGACCCGGCGTCCAAGACCCAGTACGAGGCCCACCGCCGGTACGCCGACGTCCACGTTGTCCTGGCCGGCGAAGAACGCATCGACGTGGCCAGCCTGACCGCGCTGACCAAAGCCACCCCCTTCGACGAGGCCGCCGACATCGGCTTCCACGAAGGGCCGGCCACTGTGTCCATCACCCTGAAGCCGAGCTGGTTCGTCGTCTGCTACCCCACGGATGCACACCGCCCGGGCGTGTGGGCCACCGGGCCCGGCACCGTACTCAAGGCCGTAGGCAAACTCCGCGTCGCCTGAACCACCACTCGACTGTCCAAGGAGGACACCATGTCGATGCTCAAGGGCATCGTTCCGCCCCTGCTCACCCCCTTCCACCCCGACGGGACCCTGGACCTGGTCGGCCTCGACAACCTGGTCGACCACCTCCTCGACGCCGGCGTCCACGGCATCTTCGCCCTCGGCTCCTCGGGCCAGGTGGCCTACCTGACCGACGCCCAACGAACCTCGGTCGTGGAGCGGGTAGCAGCCCGCGTCGCCGGCCGGGTCCCGGTGATGGTCGGAACCGCCGACCTCACTGCATCCCGGGTCGCCGACCAGGCCAAGCGCGTGATCGACGCGGGCGCGGACGCGATCGTGGCCACGGCCCCGTTCTACGCGCTCAACTCCATCTCGGAGGTGGCCGAGCACTACCGGATCATCGCCCGAGCCGTCGACGTACCCGTGATCGCCTACGACGTCCCCGTCCGCGTGCACAGCAAGCTCTCCCGAGACACCCTGATCGAACTCGGCCGGGAGGGAGTCATCGCCGGGGTCAAGGACTCCTCAGGCGACGATGTCGCCTTCCGACGCCTCGTGCTGGCCAACCGCGCAGCCGGCAACCCGCTCGAGATTTCCACCGGACACGAAGTCATGGTGGACGCCATGGCGCTGCTGGGAGCCGACGGTGCCGTCCCCGGTCTGGCCAACGTGGACCCGGCCGGCTACGTCAGGCTCTGGCAGGCCGCCCAGATCGGTGACTGGACCACGGCTCGCACCGAGCAAGAGCGCCTCTGCCAGCTCTTCGAGATCGCTTTCGTGCCCTCCGGTCGATCCGGGGATGCTGCCGGTATCGGAGCATTCAAGGCGGCCCTTGCAGCGATGGGCGTCATCGACTCTGCCAGCATGCCGGCGCCCTTGGAGCCACTCACCGACCAACACGTGCATGCCATCGCGCAGATCGTCGAGTCGGTAGGTCTCGGACACGTCCGAGCGGCCTGACCTCCCTCTCGCCAGCTGCTGCGCCCCTGGGAAGGAAGGCGAACGATGACCCGTTCCATCGAGAACACCGTTGTCGGAGTCGACCTCGGCGGAACCAAGACCGCAGCTGCCCGAGTCGACGCGGACGGCACCCTCGGGCCACTGGCAATCAGTCCAACCCCAGCCGGGGAGGGCCCGGACGCAGTCCTCGACGCAGTGGCGGCCACCGTCCTCCAAGCGTCGCAAGGCAGGACACCCACGGCGGTGGGAATCGGTTCCGCGGGAGCCATCAACGAACACGGAGTCGTCGTCAGTTCGACAGACACGTTCAAGGGATGGGTCGGAATAGACATCGCATCGGAACTCCGAGCCCGGCTCGGAGACCTGCCGGTCATGGTCATCAACGACGTCGACGCCCACGCCCTGGGAGAAGCGTGGCAAGGCGCCGCCGCCGGAGCACGTTCCGCCCTCCTGGTCGCTGTCGGGACAGGAGTAGGCGGCTCGCTCATCCTGGACGGCCGCCTCCAGACAGGGGCGCACCACCTGGCGGGGGAGATCGGCCACATCCCGACAGTCGGCGCCGAAGGCCTGCCCTGTCCCTGCGGACGTCTCGGTCACCTAGAAGCACTTGCGGCCGGCCCAGCCATCCACCGCCGCTACCGAGAACTCGGCGGATCCGCATCGATCCCGAACGCCGTGGAGCTGTTCAAGGCTGCGACCGAAGGTGACGACATCGCCCTGCGTGTCATCCGCGCGGCCGCCACAGGGTTGGGGCGCGCGCTGGCAGGTCTGATCACGTGCCTCGACCCAGAAGTAGTCGTCATCAGTGGAGGCCTGGCGAACGCAGGCCCGCTCTGGTGGGAACCACTCGAGACCACCGTGCGCTCCGAACTTGTCGAAGCATTAGCCAACACTCCCATTCGGCCTGCCCAACTCGGCACAACCGCAGCCATCTTGGGGGGAGCTCGCACGGTGGCCGTCCAGTAGGTGCGCATGAGGGCCCGCGAGCGACAGGCCGAGCAGGCGGCAGTCGGGCTGCCTCACAAGGGCGTGGGATGGGTACCGACATTGGTACAGATCACGGGCCACAGCTCGGGTCCGCGGGCCCACTAGGGGAAATGTCCTCAGGCAGCTGTCTTGAGCGTGGCGACTAGGGGTTTCAGGGGTCGGTCGAAGTCCTTGGGGGAGGGCCCGGCTCAAGTCCGATGGTTGCCCAGCAGACCTCACGATGGGCTTCCGGTTCGACTGCAACCAAGCCCGGTACATGGCTCATGGTGTTGGAACACGCTCGGCAAGAATGGGGTCATGCTTGTAGTGGTTGACAGTTCGGCGTTCGGCCAAAACCCAATGGTCGATCTTTCTCAGCTGGATCGTTGGGAGGCTGCCTGTCGGCGACGTGGGCACGAGTTGGTGCTACCGGAGATTGTTCTCTGGGAGTTGTACGAGCATTACCAGGCGGAGGAGCGCAAGTTCTCTAATGCCGTGGGGGCATTCAATCGGGCGCGGACTCGGCACCGGTTGGAAGCACTCCAAGCTCCGGGCCCGTTGACCTTGGAGGCCCTGCGCGACATGGTGGCGGCCACTGGAGTGCGGATCCTTCCCCTCACGGGGGAGCAAGCCGTTGAGGGTCTGCGCGACCAAGTACTTCAGCATGGTGCGGGATCAACGAAGTCGGGCCACAAGGTTGGCGCTGCGGATTCCGCTTGGCTGCGAGCGGCGTTCTCGGCGGCGGCGCTGGGCGAGCTTGTCTTGGTGTCGGGGGACGTCAAGGCGATCGCCGGTGTGGCGGAAGTGCTGGGTGTGCCAGAGCCGCAGCATGTCGTCAGCTTCCCCGATCTTGGCCGTCTGATCGGCATTTCTCCTGCCTCGGAGGACATCCAGGCCAAAGTCGAGGAGTTGCTCGGACCGCTGATCGAACGGCAACGCGAGGCGCTAGCACGGGACTTGTCGAGTCGGATGACCGATGGGCCGATGGTGGCCCACCAGGTGTCAGTTGATCTGGAAGGGGTCGAGTTGCAGGGGGGGCCCTTCGTGCTCGCGGGGGACTTCGCTGAAGGAGAGCTCGAGATCCGGGGCACTCTGAGGCTTGGCTTCGACCACTCGTGGCTTTCGGGGATACCGTGGGATCAAGGAGAGGAGGCGCATGCCTTCACATTGGAGGCCGAGTTCGGGATGGATCTTGACGGAGACGAGCTGTTCGACCTGCTGCGCCCTGGCTGGCTTACCTGGCGCTGATTAAGTGGCGTGATCTGAAGTCCCTCGCCTTTTCGTAGAACGTCCCCCCTATGGGGTGGCCACTTAGCCATCAAACCGTGCCTGTGGGGGTGTTCACCCGTGCAACTGGGGCCGGGTGGATGGAGGGCGGTGGCCGACGGCAGTCGCGGCTGGTCCTCCTTCACTGAGAGGAACACCCATGTCACGCTCTGCAACCGTCACCCTGCTCACCACCCAAGAAGCGGCCGCCGTGCTCACGATCACCGTGTCCACGCTGAACGCCTGGCGTTGCCGGGGTGGTGGCCCGCCGTGGCTGAAGATCGGCCAGTGCGTCCGCTATGACCTGGATGAGCTGAAGATCTGGATCGACGCCCAGCGTCAGCTGCCCGACCGCGCCCAGCACCGGCTGTGATCGACAAGCGCCCGGATGGGCGGTGGCGGGTCCGCGTCTACCACCGCAGCCGCTACGTTCGCTCTCGCACGTTCGCCCGCAAGACCGACGCCGTGGCGTGGGAACGCAGCCAGCAGACCGCGCTCGCAGCCGACACCTGGGCAGCTCCTGCTCGTGAAGGGGTCACGGTGGGGGAGTGGTGGGAGCACTTCCAGCGCGTACGTCCTCCGATCAAGCCCTCCACGTTGGCGCGCCAAGAGGGGCTGGCGAAGCGCTACCTGCTGCCGCGCTTCGGCAAGCGCCCGCTCACTTCGATCGCGCCGTCGGAGGTGGCGGCGTGGGCCAACCTGCTGTACTCGACCATGTCGGCGTCCTCGACCCGTCAAGCGGTCGGATTGCTGCGCAGCATGTACAAGATGGCGCTGGCCGACGGGCTCGTCCAACGCTCTCCCGTGGAGGGCGTCAAGCTGCCCAGGGTCAGGCGCAACGAGCCGGCTCCTCTCACCCACGAACAGGTGTGGCGCCTCGTCGCCAAGATGGATGCCCGCGACCGAGTCATGGTCCTGGTGATGGCCTACGGAGGGCTGCGCTGGGGAGAGTGCATCGCATTGACCACGGCTGCGTTCCGGGGCGACGAACTCCGGCTGACGGTGGCGGTGGCCGAAGTGAACGGAGTACTCCACTTGGGGACCCTCAAGGACCACGAGGCGCGCACCGTTCCCCTGCCCAGCCTCATCAGCGCCGAGCTCCGCAGGTGGATCGGGCAACGGACCGGACTCCTCTTCCCCGACGCCAAAGGGGGATACGTCCGCTACTCCAACTGGCGCCGCCGGCGGCTCGACACCGCAGTCAAGGCCGCAGGGCTGCCCAGAAAGGTCACGCCCCACAACTTCCGCGACACCGCCGCATCGCTCGCGATCCAGGCCGGCGCGTCGGTCGTGTCCGTATCGCGGATGCTCGGTCACGAGGATCCCTCGACCACGTTGAAGCACTACGCGGGGCTCTTCCCATCCGACCTGATCGAGGTCTCCAACGGGTTGGACAGGGCTGCCAAGAGAGCGATCCGGATGCCCCAACAGGGACTCGCTGCTATTCCTGTACCGACCATATACCGACCAAACTCGTCAGATGCCCCAAAACTGGGGTCAAGAATAGAACAAAATCTTGGATGAAAGTCCTAGTCAGGATCGGTTTCAGGCTGGCGGCCCCGGCAAGATTCGAACTTGCGACACATGGTTTAGGAAACCACTGCTCTATCCCCTGAGCTACGGGGCCAACCCG
>NZ_JAUNUG010000079.1 GCF_030538285.1 Corynebacterium sp. | reverse complement strand
TGGATCACGGGTGCCGACGCCCCCAACCGCCACGTCGTCGGCCTCGTCGCCGGCCGCGATTTCGAGGTGGACGGCTACATCGAGGCTGCCGAGGTCCGCGAAGGCGATCCGGCCCCCGAGGGCATGGGCACCCTCACGCTGGAGCGCGGCATCGAGATCGGCCACATCTTCCAGCTCGGCCGCAAGTACACCGAGGCCTTCGACGTGCAGATCCTCGACGAGTCCGGCAAGCGCTCCGTGCCCACGATGGGCTCCTACGGCATCGGCGTCTCCCGACTCATGGCCGTGCTGGCCGAACAGCGCCACGACGACAAGGGCCTCAACTGGCCCGTCGAGATCGCCCCGTACCAGGTGCACGTCGTCGTCGCGAACAAGGACGCCGCCGCCATGGAGGCCGGCGACCGCATCGTCGCCGAGCTCGACGCCGCCGGCATCGAGGTGCTTTTCGACGACCGCCCCAAGGTCTCCCCGGGCGTGAAGTTCAAGGACGCTGAGCTGCTGGGTATGCCCTTCGCGCTCATCCTGGGCCGTTCCTTCGCTGAGGGCATCGTCGAGCTGCGGATCCGCGGCGGCGAGACCCTGGAGATCCCGGCCGAGGAGGCCGTGGCGCGGATCCAGGAGCTGGTGCGCGGGTAGGACCGGGGCCCGGGCGCGGATCCCCCTGCGTTTGGTGATTTACCCCGTGCTTAAGTACAGCAGATATGCACCAACGCAGTGTGAGCGCAGACACGTAGGCGCCCCTGCCCGGGTAATCCCGGGCGGGGGCTGGCCCGTGTGCGGATCCCCCTGCGTTTGGTGATATACCCCATGCTTAAGTACAGCAGATATGCACCAACGCAGTGTGAGCGCAGACACGTAGGCGCCCCTGCCGGGTAATCCCCGGCAGGGGCGCCGTCGCGTGAAGCAGGCTAGCTCAGCTCAGAGGCGGCCGTGGCGACGACGTCGTCGCGGGCCTCCTTCTTGGGCTTCACCTTGCCCGGCCACCAGAACTTCTCACCCAGCAGCTGGACGACGGCGGGGATGAGGATGGTTCGGACGATGAGGGTGTCCAGGAGCACGCCGATGAAGATGACGATGCCCACCTGCGCGAGCACCACGAGTGGCAGGACACCGAGGGCGGCGAACACGGCGGCCAGCAGGATACCGGCCGAGGTGATCACACCACCGGTCGCGGACAGCGAGCGCAGGACGCCTTCCTTGGTCCCCACCACGCGGGCTTCTTCGCGGGCGCGGGTGATGAGGAAGATGGAGTAATCGATACCCAGCGCCACGAGGAACACGAAGGAGTAGAGCGGGGTGAGGGCGTCGAACTTCTCGAAGCCGAGGATGCCGGTGGAGACCCACCAGCCCAGGCCCAGGGCGGCGACGTTGGTGATGAGCACCGTGGCGGTCATGATGACCGGCGCCAGCACCGAGCGCAGCAGCACCATCAGCGCGATGAGCAGCACGAGCAGGATCACCGGGAAGATGAGGGTGCGGTCATCGGCCGCGGACTGCTCGGTGTCGTAGAGCTCGGCTTCCTGGCCGCCGACCAGGGCGTCCGTGCCCTCGAGGGTGGAGCGCAGTTCCTCGATGGTGCCTCCGGCGACCTGGAGGATTTCCCAGTCGCCGGCCGGTTCCTGCGGGGTGACGTTGGCGCCCTCGGCCTCGAGGATCTCGGTGACTTCGGCGACTTCCTGGGTGGCGATGATCGCCGGGGTGGCGTCCTGCTCGGGGAACTTCTCCTCGAGGACGGTGGCGGCGGAGATAGATTCGGGGGTCTCGATGAACTGCTCGGACTGGCTCAGACCGGTGCGGATCTGCAGGGCGCCGACGCTGGCCACAGCCAGGAAGATCATGGCGATGACGCTGACCATGACGGGCCTGGAGCGCACAACATTGCCGATGCGGTCCCAGAAGCGGTGGTTGACCTCGGTGTCTTCGCGGGGGATCTTCGGCCAGAAGATCCAACGGCCGAAGAAAAGCAGCACGCCGGGCAGCACGAAGACGGCGAAGAGGAAGGCGATGCCGATGCCGAACATGGAGGCCAGGCCCAGACCACGGGTGGTGGGCACGGCGGAGAGCAGGAGGCAGGCGACGCCGAGGATGACGGTGACGGCGGAGGCGAAGATCGTCTTCACGGTCGGGCCCCAGGCATTGGCCATCGCCTCGAAACGGTCGGAGTGGCGGTGCAGTTCATCGCGGTAGCGGGAGATGAGCAGCAGGGCGTAGTTGGTGCCCGCACCGAAGACCAGGACGGAGAGGATGCCGGCGGTGGATTCGTTCCACACCGCACCGAGGGCGTCGAGCGCCCAGCTGTAGGTGGTGTTGGCGACTCGGTCGGCGATGCCGATGACCAGCAGCGGCAGGATCCACAGGACGGGGGAGCGGTAGGTGACGATGAGCAGGACCGCGACGATGATGCCGGTCACGGCGAGCAGCATGAGGTTGGCTCCGGAGAACACGCCCGAGAGATCGCCCTCGATGGCGGCGGGGCCGGTGACCTGGGAGGTGACACCGTCGGGGAGGTCGGCGGCGGCGTCGGCACGCAGCTGTTCAATCTTGTCGACGTTATCGGTCAGACCCTCGGAGAGGACCTCGACCGGCACCATGGCGGCGGTCATGTCCTCGTTGGGGATCAGCGGGCCACCGAGTTCCTCGGCCTTGGGTCCGAGGGCGCCAAGGTCGAGGGGGTCGTCGCTGGTGAACAGGACGAGCGCGGCGCCGCCGTTGTCACCGGGGCGTTCCTGGAGGATCTGGGCGACGCGGGTGGAGTCGACGTCGTCCGGAGCCATGGCGGTGGGGTCGGAGGGGGTTTCCGCGGAGCCGAAGGACATCGAGGCACCCGCGAGGACAATAAGAAGAAGGGCGAGCCAGCGGAAGGCCCGGGCGGTAGATGTACTCACTCGTGACAGAGTACAGATATCAACAAGGTGTCGGAAACCTATGCGGCGCGGGCGAGCCAGGCACGCCACTGATCATCGTCCGCTTCACTGACTGCGCGTAGCCAGGCGGCCTCACGCTCGGCCTCCAAAGCGTCGATAAAGCCCTCGTCAGAGGGGTCAAGGCCCACCACGACTTCATAGCCCGGCTCGGCCACCGGAACCGATCCTGTGGGGTCGAGCACATTTCTTAAGGCGGCGATGCGGGTGTCGGCGGCGTCGATAAGCGAATCAGTGCCGGAATGAAAAGCCTGCGCCACCTCCAGGCCGTAGACGTGGGCATATTCACCGACCAGCAGCTCGCGCGCCTGCGAAGCGGCCGTCTCAGACAACTCCAGCTCCGTGGCCTCGCCCGAGGCCAAAGCCAGCGCCTGCCGGGCAACCAGGTCGCGCGACTCGGCCGGGACATCGTCGACTGCGGCCACGGTCACCTCGAAACCATCTGCGGGCTCGACGGGGGTGGGCTCATAGTCGCAGGAGGAGGGGGTGGTGCCATCCTCATGCGTGCCGCAGAGGCGGGCGATCTCGGCCTCCAACTCAGCCGCATCCGCCGCGCGCCCGGAAGCATGGGCCTGATCCGCCAGCGCGCTCAACTGCCGATCGGGCTGCGGCCCGAGCATCTCCACAGAACAGGAGGCAAGCAGCGGCACGAGCAGTAGGAGGGCGAGGCGACGTTTCACAGCGCACACCCTACCCGCGATAGGGTGGTGAACATGGCATTCCCTGGCGAAGCAGAACTGATCAACCTCATCACCCCGGTCGCGGACGCGTGCGGCCTCGATATCGAGGGTATAAAGATCACGCGCGCCGGCCGTAAATCGGTGGTGGGCATCTTCGTGGACGCCGATATCCGCCCCGATCTGGATCTTCTGGAACAGGTCTCCCAGGAAGTCTCGATGCTTCTCGACGCCGCCGAGGAACGCGGCGAGGTCAATCTCGGCGCCGGCTACACCCTCGAGGTTTCCACCCCGGGTGTCGATGCCCCGCTCAGCGCCCCGCGCCACTGGCGCCGCAATCGCGGTCGCCTGGTCGAGCTGCTGGAGGACGGGCAGAAGTCGACGTGGCGCGTCGGCGCTCTGGCCCCGGATGAGTCCGGCGTGGTGCTGGTGCGGACGGTGAAGAAGGACCGCGAGATGCGCGTGCTGGAGTTTTCCGAAAACCCCCGCGCGGTGGTAGAAATTGAATTCTCGAACCCCCCGGCAGCAGAGACCGAGCTGACCGGATATGACTACGACCAGGCCATCGCCTGGCAGGAGGACAACAAGTGAATATCGACATGGCTGCCCTGACCACCATCGAGAAGGACAAGGGCATCCCGGTGGATGACATGCTCTCGACGATCGGCAGCGCACTCATCCACGCCTACCGCGAGTACCGCGGCGATGAGGGCGAGACCCGCGCGCGGGTGGACATCGATAAGGACACCGGCTCCGTGTCCGTCACCGTCACCGAGCTTGACGACGATGGCGAGGTCTCCTCCGAGTACGACGACACTCCCGATAACTTCGCCCGAATTGCGGCGGGGGCGGTGCGCGACGCCATCGTCAAGCGTCTCCGCGAGGCCGAGAACGTCCGCCTTTTCGACGAGTACCAGTCCTTCGAGGGCCGCGTCGTCTCCGGCGTCGTGCAAAAGGATGACACCGCCAACTCCCGCGGCATCGTCATCGTCCAGCTGGGCACCGAAACCGACCCGCAGGACGGCATCCTCCTGCCCGCCGAGCAGATCCCCGGCGAAAAGCTCGTCCACGGCGACCGTGTCAAGGCGTTTATCGTCGGCGTGAACAAGGGGCCCCGCAACGTCCAGGTCAACCTCTCGCGCACCCACCCCGAACTGGTCCGCGGACTCTTCGAGCTGGAAATCCCCGAGGTGGCCGACGGCTCCGTCGAGATCATCGGCATCGCCCGCGAGGCCGGCCACCGCTCCAAGGTGGCCGTGTCCGGCAAGGTCAAGGGCCTCAACGCCAAGGGTGCCTGCATCGGACCCCGCGGCCAGCGCGTGACCAACATCATGAACGAACTGGGTGGTGAGAAGATCGACATCATCGACTACTCCGATGACCCGGCGACCTACGTCGGCAATGCCCTGGCTCCCTCCAAGGTGGTCAACGTCGAGATCACCGACGCCGAGGCCCAGACCGCCAAGGTCATCGTGCCCGACTACCAGCTCTCGCTCGCCATCGGCCGCGAGGGGCAGAACGCCCGCCTCGCCGCCCGCCTGACCGGATGGAAGATCGACATCCACTCGGACCTCACCTGAGCGCGGAACGCGCGCGGCGTCGAGAAGTTCAATTTCAGGTGAAAATGGGGTAAACTATCCGGTGGCCCACGTGCCGATGATGTTCACACCAATGTAGGAGACGAATGACGCAGACCCGCGCACCCCGCGAGATCCGCGTACGTACCTGCATCGCCACCCGCGAGCGTCAGCCCGATACCGAGCTGCTCCGGGTGGTTATTGATCCCTCCGACCCGAATCGCCTGCTGGCGGACCCGGGACGGCGACTCCCCGGCAGGGGAGCCTGGATCACCCCGAACATCGACGCACTCAAGCTGGCGGAACAGCGCCGCGCCTTCGGGCGGGCGTTCCGAGTGTCCGGGAACAGCCTGGACACAGGTCACGTGCGTACGTACCTCGCAGCAAACGCTGCCGGACCCGACATTGTAAGGAAGACCGAACACTGATGAGCACTGCACGATGAAGCATCAGCGATGAACGTCACAGACATCATCTAGAGGTCGAGTTCCCTTTCCGGACACTCGCCCTCTAGTAACAACCAGAGGAGAAAAGTGCCCGGAAAGCTACGCGTACATGAGCTTGCCAAGAAGCTCGGCGTAACCAGCAAGGAACTGCTCGCCACGCTCAAGGAGCAGGGTGAGTTTGTCAAGACCGCTTCGTCCACTGTGGAACCCCCCGTGGTCCGCAAGATGGAAGCGTTCTACGAGAAGAAGGACGGAGCCGGCGGCTCCGATTCCGCAGCCAAGCCGTCCGCAGGCGCAGGCGCAGGTGCCAAGCCCGGCCCGAAGCCGGGTCCGGCCCCCAAGCCGGCCCCGAAGCCGGCGGCCGCTAAGCCTGCTGCCCCGGCCCCGAAGCAGGCAGCCGAAACCCCGCAGAACCCGGACACCCCGAAGCCGGA
>NZ_JAUNUG010000022.1 GCF_030538285.1 Corynebacterium sp. | reverse complement strand
TTACCCGCGCGGCGGGCGGGGTCACCGGTGCAGGTCTCGCCGGTGGACAGGACCGCGAATTTCACGCCCGCGGTATGCAGCAGCTCCACGACCGCGCGGGTGGTGCGCACCCCGTCCTCATCGAAGGCGCCAGCGCAGCCGACCCAGAAAAGGTACTCGGTGTCCGACAGGTCATCGATGTCATCACCGACGACGGGGATGGGGATGCCGTCGGCGCGCGCCGCATCCACCCAGGACGCGCGCTCGGCCTTGTTGCGACCCCACGGGTTGCCCTTGGACTCGAGGTTCTTGAACAGGCCGGTGAGCTCGGAGGGGAACTCCGAATCGGCGAGCACCCGGAAACGACGCAGGTCAGCGACGTGGTCGAGATGCTCAATGTCCACCGGGCACTGGTCGACGCAGGCACCGCAGTTGGTACAGGCCCACAGCACATCGTCGGAAATGACGTTGGCCATGCTCAGCACATCCTGCCCCGCGTGCGGGTTGAACGCCGCGTCGCGGATATCAGTCATGAGCAGCTTCGGGTTGAGCGGCTTGCCGGTGTTCCAGGCGGGGCACAGATCCTGGCAGCGACCGCAGTCGGTGCAGGTGGCGGTGTCGAGAAGCATCTTCCACGAGGCATCACCCAGCTTGCCGACGCCCAGCGTATCCTCCTCCTCCGTATTCTCCAGCGTGAGCATCTTCCCGCCCGAGGTCATCGGCTTGAGGCGGCCGGTGGCCTTGCGGCCGTCCGGGTTCGTCTGGAAGTAGATGTTGAAATAGGACAGGAAGCGGTGCCAGCCCACACCCCAGTCGAGGTTGCGGGCCATGAGCAGCAGGAACGCCATGCCGCCGAGCAGCTTGAGCAGCGCAAACCCCGACACCATCACCGGCGAGGCCGGCAGTAGGTTCGCCAGGTGCAGGGACACAAAGTCCGCCACCGGGTGGCCGCCCCCGAACGTGGCGATCTTGCCCGCCTTCACCAGCAGCATGCCCAGGCCCTCAAGCAGCACAATCGTCTCGATCGCGCGGGCCGCCGTGTGATTCGAGCCGAAGAAACGCGAAGCTCGGGAATCAGTTCCCTGCCGCAGCCGGATGACAATCAGCGCGACAATGCCAGCGATCGTGCCGACCGCCAGCACCTCCTCCACAAACCGGTACACACCCCACGACCCCAACCACGGCCACCCGCCCGCCGGATTGAACGTCTGGATGTACGCCTCAAACCACACCAGCACACCAAAGAGGAAACCGACCATGACCAGCCAGTGCGCCACATTGACCACCGGGCGACCCTTGAAATGCGTGTGCCCGAACACCTCGATGACCACGCGCGACAGACGCTGCCACGGGCTATTCGTTCGCCACCCGGCCGGCAGCGGCTGGCCTGTGCGCACAAAGCTGAACATCTTCCAGCCCGCGCGCAGAAACAGCAGCCACGCCGGAAGTGAGAGAACGAGGCCGATGACGCCCAACGCGATCGTGCTGGAGGAGGTGGCCTGATCAACCGGAATCATGTGCCTAGTCTAAAGGGAGGGGCTGACACGTCCTGCTTCGCCGCTTATCGACGCCGCGGTGCTCACCGTCTAGCCCGCAGCTCACACGGTGGATCGGTGGGGTGGGGGAGGGGTGAAAGAATTGTGTTAGCGGTGGCAGGAGCATCGAGTGGGTGATGAGTATAGAACATACTGTCGGGGCAGTGGCCGCAGCATGTTCGCTAACGGTCGTATCCTCCCGCGTACATACCAAGGACTGTTAAGGGAAAACTTTGACTCGCACTCGGCGGCAGAAGCGACTGGCGAAACTCCGGCAGGAGGAGAAGGCCCGTCTACCCGAATATGCGGAGTGTCCGACTCCGCTCAAGCGCAAGTACACCAATAGGGATGAAGCGGATCGCGCATTAGGGTTGGCGTGGCGGAAGCGGGGGTCATCACAGCTGCCTTTGCGGGTGTACAGGTGCGAGTGCGGGGCGTGGCATTTGACGAAGATGCCGAAGTAATGGGATCTACACCCGTTCCCAGTCCTCAACTGGGCCGGGGATGATCCGGAACAGCGGGTGCGGTTCTATTTCTTCGGGTGATGGTAGATCGACCACCCGCTCGGGAGCTCGCTGCACCAGCTTGTCCCGCAGATGGGCCAGCTCATGGGCGAGTTGCCCGTAGGTGACGTCGATAAGCGACACCTTGCCTCGGCGCAGAATCTTGCCCGCATCGAAGTTGTACCCACGAGCCACGGAATCCTCGTGGAGACCCTGCAGGTAGACACTGACGGCGAGGAGCGGATCCTCGTGAGCACGGAAACGGGTCAGCTGCGGATGATTCCGATAACCTCGAGTGTTTCCGGTGAGAACCTTCTGAGCGAGCAGTGTCTCCCGCCAGCACGCCACCAAACCCTTCTGATCCAGATAGCGGGGATGCAGCGACCACAATCTCATCCCGCGAGGTTACCTCACTGCGGGCGCGCTCCTCGGGAGGTTGGCGGGAGTCTCCCACTTCCCCTTGAAAGCACCTATCCCCGGCCGCTTTCATGAGCGGGGCCGGGGACAGGTGTCTTGGGGTGAGGAATAAAGAAGGCGGGCAGACTGTGGGTCTGCCCGCCTCCGGGAAACTACATTGCCGACATGATCCAGATGATCAGGGCGATGATCGCCAGGATGCCGACGATGGTCCAGATGAGTCCGCTTCCGCGCATGGTGTTTCTCCTTTTTATGTTTTGCTGTTGAACTTTCCGTACTTAAGGGTAACAGCCATCACATCAACAGTGCCGAATTTGAAGGGGTGCGCAGCGATAACAATTTGCTAACCTCGCCATTGTCGCAGGTCAGCGCGGCGCTAGAGGAAGAGTGAATCATGCAGATTCGCGCATGTGGCGGCTTGGGTGGGCGCCGATCAGCGTCCTTTCGGGCACATATCTCTACACGCGGGCCGGTGCCAGGTGGGCGTGCGAGACCATGTCCTCCCATTCGACGATCTTGCGGCGTTCGCGGCCTTCGATGCCGGATTCTTCGCCCAGGCGGCGCTCCTCGGCGTCCAGTCGGAGCCAGCCCTCCCAGGTGGTGACGGGGATGCCGCGGGCGTCGAGAAGCTGGAGAATGGCGTCGGCCGACTCGGTGGGTGCGGTGAGGTGACCGGCGGCGGCATCGGCCAGCAGAAGGTCGGTGGTCTCCTTGGCGTCGGACTTGGTGTTGCCGATCAGGCCGATCGGGCCGCGCTTGACCCAACCGGTGGTATACAGGCCGGAAACCGCGGTGCCAGCGTTGTGGAGAACGCGGCCGCCGTCATTGGGGATGACGTGCTCGGCGTGGTTGAACGGCACACCGGCGACCGGCTCGGAGCGGTAGCCGACGGCGCGGTAGATGGCCTGGACCGGCCAGTCAGTGAAGGTGCCAGTGCCGCGGACGTGGCCGGAGCCGTCGAGTTCCGTGCGTTCGGTACGCAGGCCGACGACGCGGCCTTCGTGGGTGAGGATCTCCACCGGCGATTCGAAAAGATGGATTTGGAGGGTATGCGGGGCGGGTTTCGGCTCACGGATGGCGTAGCCCTCGAGGATCTGGCAGACCAGATCCTGGGACTTGGAACTGCTGCGTGCCTGGATGCTGGCCTCGTCATAGTCGATGTCCTCCGGATCGACGACGACGTTGACGGTGGGGGAGTGGTCGAGCTCCTTGAGCTCCTGCGGGGTGAACTTTGCCTGGGCGGGGCCCCGGCGTCCGAAGACGTGGACCTCGGTGGCCTGGTTGGTGCGCAGCGTCTCGTAGACGTTCTCCGGGATCTCCGTGACGTTGAGTTCCTCGGCGGTCTTCGCCAGCACACGGGCGACGTCGAGGCCGACGTTGCCCACGCCGATGACGGCCACGGACTGTGCAGAGAGGTCCCATGTGCGGGGGAAGTCCGGGTTGCCGTCGTAGAAGCCCACGAAGTCGGCCGCGCCGTAGGAGCCTTCGGCGTCGGCACCCGGGATGTCCAGGTCCCGGTCCTGGTCGGCGCCGGTGGCGAACACGATGGCGTCGTAATGCTCCTGCAGCTCCTCGACCGTGACGTCCTTGCCGATCTCGATGTTGCCCAGGAAGCGGATCTCCGGGCGGTCGAGGACCTTGTGCAGCGAGGTGACGATGCCCTTGATGCGCGGATGATCAGGGGCGACACCGTAGCGGATGAGGCCGAAGGGGGCGGGCAGCCTTTCGATGAGGTCGATGTGGATCTCGCGACCGATCGATGTGGCGTTCTTCGACAGCAGATCGGAGGCGTAGATGCCGGCGGGGCCGGCGCCGATGACGGCGACGCGGAGGGCGGTCTCAGGGGTGGGATGGCTCATGGTGACCTTTCGGGTTGGTTCCTAGACTGACTGGTCTGTGAAACTAGCAGGGATCCGGAGAAATGCAACGAATCCGCTTTCTTTCATTCATCCCTGGCTTGGAGAAAAAGAGGAAAACAATTCAATTCAATGAATGAAAAGCGAACATAAATGCTGTTTGCAGCGCCGATGGGCTTTTCGTAGGTACCCCTTACAGGCGTGGCCGTTGTGGTGAACCAAGTTGTCTGCTTGACTGCCTGTCAATCGCTCTGAAGGGCGGAGTGCGGGACGTTGATAAGCGCACTGCTAACAAATTGAGTAGACAGATCGGTATATAGGGAGCATCTCATGACAACGGCCACCACCACGCGCCGCCAGCGGGTCCGCAAGCCGGAAGGCCAGTGGAAAATTGACGGCACCGCGCCCCTCAACCACGTCGAGGAGGTCAAACAGGACGGTGAGGTCCTCGACGTTTACCACCGCGTGATCGACATCTACTCGAAGCAGGGATTCGACTCGATCCCCGCCGACGACATCGCCCCCCGCTTCAAATGGCTCGGCCTGTACACCCAGCGCCGACAGGACCTCGGCGGGGAACTGACCGGCCAGGTGCCCGACGCCGAGCTCCAGGACAAGTACTTCATGATGCGCGTGCGTTTCGACGGCGGCCTGGTCACCCCCGAGCGTCTCCGCGCCGTCGGTGAGATCTCCCGCGACTACGCCCGCTCCACCGCCGACTTCACCGACCGCCAGAACATCCAGCTGCACTGGCTGCGGATCGAGGACATTCCGGCGATCTGGGAAAAGCTAGACACCGTGGGACTGAGCCCCCTGCTGGGCTGCGGCGACGTGCCGCGCATCATCCTCGGCTCCCCGGTGGCGGGCGTTGCCGCGGAGGAGATCATCGACGCCACCCCGGCCATCGAGCGCATTCAGCGCGAGCACCTGCCCAACCCCGAATTCCACAACCTGCCGCGCAAGTTCAAGTCCGCCATCTCCGGGCACTCGCGCCAGGACGTCACCCACGAAATCCAGGACGTCGCCTTCATCGGTTCCGTCCACCCAGAGCACGGACCCGGTTTCGAGTGCTTCGTCGGCGGTGGCCTGTCCACCAACCCGATGCTCGCGCAATCCCTCGGTGCGTGGATCCCGCTCGATGAGGTCCCGGACGTGTGGGCCGGTGTGGCCCGCATCTTCCGCGACTACGGTTATCGACGCCTGCGCAACCGGGCGCGGCTGAAGTTCCTCGTGGCGGAATGGGGAGTGGAGAAGTTCCGGGAGGTGCTGGAAACCGAGTACCTCGGGCACCAGCTTATCGACGGCCCGCACCAGCCCATCAACCCCGGTTACCGCGACCACATCGGCATCCACCCGCAGAAGGACGGCAAGTTCTATCTCGGCGTTAAACCCACCGTCGGTCACACGACAGGTGAGCAGCTCATCGCCATCGCCGATGTCGCCGAGCGCTTCGGCATCACCCGCATCCGCACCACCGCGGAAAAGGAGCTGCTCTTCCTCGACGTCGAACGCAGCGACTTAGCCGACCTGGCCGCTGCCCTCGACGAGACCGGCCTCTACTCGAAGCCCAGCGAATGGCGCCGCAACATCATCTCGTGCACCGGCCTGGAGTTCTGCAAACTGGCCCACGCCACCACCAAGTCCCGTGCCGTCGAGCTCGTCGACGAACTCGAGGAACGCATCGGCGACATCGATGTCCCCGTCCGCATCGCCCTCAACGGCTGCCCCAACTCCTGCGCCCGCACCCAGGTCGCGGACATCGGCTTCAAGGGGCAGACCGTCACTGACGCCGAGGGCAACCGCGTCGAAGGTTTCCAGGTCCACCTCGGCGGCTCCATGAACATCGGCGCCAACTTCGGCCGCAAGCTGCGCGGACACAAGGTCCTGGCCACCGAGGTCGGCGACTACGTCACCCGCGTGGTCACCCACTTCAAGGAGCAGCGCACCGCAGGTGAGACCTTCCAGGAATGGGTGCAGCGCGCCGCCGAGGAGGACCTGACGTGAGTTTCCGCCGTGCCCCCAACCCCAACCGCAACCACCCGCTGCACTGCCCGTACTGCGCCGGCGAGGAACTCTTCCCCGACGAAGCCGACGACTTCGCCTGGCTGTGCCGTGACTGCACCCGCGTCTTCTCCGTCCGCTACCACGGCCAGGACGACCCCGAGCACCGCCCCGCCCCCGCCCCCTCCACCAGCGAGGCTATCCAGGCCTCCCTGCACCGACACGGCCACCAGGAGGTGACCCGATGAACCTGCTCAACCTCGACGCCCGCGACCCGCAGCTCAGCCCACCAGGCCCCACCACCACCGGTGACCTGCCGGAGGAAGTGCGGGAGGAGAATGCGCGGCTCGTCGATAAGCATGCCGCGGAGCTGTACGACGCACCCGCCGCCACCATCCTCGCCTGGGCCCGGGAGCACGCGCCCGGCGCGATCGCGGTGACCCTGTCCATGGAGAACACCGTCCTCGCTGAACTCGCCGCGTGGCACCTGCCCGAGGCTGACCTGCTCTTCCTGGACACCGGCTACCACTTCCCGGAGACCCTCGACGTCGCGGCCGCCGTCGACGCCCGCTACCCGCAGACCCTGGTCACCGCCCGGCCGACGCTCACCCGCGGCGAGCAGGACGCGACCTACGGCGCGAACCTCTACCGGAACAATCCGGCCGCGTGCTGTCGCATGCGCAAGGTCGAACCCCTGGCCGTGAACCTCACCCCCTACGCGGGGTGGGTCACCGGGCTGCGGCGCGCCGACGGCCCGACGCGCGCCAACGCCCCGGCACTGAGCCTCGACGCGACCGGCCGCCTGAAAATCTCCCCGCTGGTCACCTGGTCGATGGAGGACACCGAACGGTTCATCGACGAACGCGACCTCATCATCCACCCCCTCACCCGGCAGGGCTACCCCTCCATCGGGTGCGCCACCTGCACACTCCCCGTCGCCGACGGGGAGGATCCCCGCGCCGGCCGTTGGGCCGGTCAGAACAAGACAGAATGCGGACTTCACTCATGACCACAGCCATTTCCACCCGACTCTCCCCACACCTGCAGGACCTGGAAAACGAGTCCATCCACATCCTCCGCGAGGTCGCGGGCCAGTTCGACAAGATCGGGCTGCTGTTCTCCGGGGGCAAGGACTCCGTCGTCGTCTTCGAACTCGCCCGCCGTGCCTTCGCTCCGGCGGCCGTCCCCTTCGAACTGCTCCACGTCGACACCGGCCACAACTTCCCCGAGGTGATCGACTTCCGCGACCGCCTCGTCGAGCGCACCGGTGCCCGGCTGCGCGTGGCCCACGTCCAGGACTGGATTGACCGCGGTGACCTCGTCGAACGCCCCGACGGCACGCGTAACCCGCTGCAGACCGTCCCGCTCGTGGAGACCATCGCCGAACAGGGGTACACGGCCGTGCTCGGCGGTGCCCGCCGCGATGAGGAACGCGCCCGCGCCAAGGAACGCGTCTTCTCCGTGCGTGACTCCTTCGGCGGCTGGGATCCGCGCCGCCAGCGACCCGAGCTGTGGCACCTCTACAACGGTGGCCACCTGCCGGGCGAGAACATCCGCGTGTTCCCCATCTCCAACTGGACGGAGGCCGACATCTGGGAGTACATCGGCGCCCGCGGCATCGAACTGCCCTCCATCTACTTCGCCCATGACCGCGAGGTTTTCGAGCGTGACGGCATGTGGCTGACCGCCGGCGACTGGGGCGAGCCCCGCTCCGGTGAGCAGCCCGAGATCCGGCGGGTGCGCTACCGCACCGTTGGCGACATGTCCTGCACCGGCGCGGTGCTCTCGGAGGCCTCCACCATCGACGAGGTCATCGCCGAGATCGCCACCTCCACCCTCACCGAACGCGGCGCCACCCGCGCCGACGACCGTCTCAGCGAGTCCGCCATGGAGGACCGCAAGAAGGAAGGCTACTTCTGATGACCACCGCCACCATCCTGCGCACCCGAGAAACGCTGCGCCTGTGCACCGCCGGCTCCGTCGACGACGGCAAGTCCACCCTCGTGGGCCGCCTCCTCCACGACACCCGCTCTGTCCTGGCCGACACCCTCGCCTCCGTGGAACGCACCTCCGCCGACCGCGGCTTCGCGGGTCTGGATCTCTCCCTGCTGGTCGACGGCCTGCGCGCCGAACGCGAACAGGGCATCACCATCGACGTCGCCTACCGCTACTTCGCCACCGACCGCCGTACCTTCATCCTCGCCGACACCCCCGGTCACGTGCAGTACACCCGCAACACCGTCACCGGTGTCTCCACGTCCCAGGTGGTTGTCCTGCTGGTCGACGCCCGCCACGGCGTCGTCGAGCAGACCCGCCGCCACCTCACCGTCGCGGCCCTGCTCGGAGTGCGCTCCGTTCTCCTGGCCGTCAACAAGATCGACCTCGTCGACTGGTCCGAGGAGGTCTTCCGGGGTATCGAGTCGGAGTTCCGCTCCCTGGCGGAAGACGTCGGTGTCGAGGACGCCCACGTCATCCCCGTCTCCGCTCTGCTCGGCGACAACGTCGTTGAACCCTCCTCCCACATGCCCTGGTACACCGGACCCACTGTCCTCGAGCTGCTCGAGAGCATCGACGTCCACCGCGGACGCGCCCATGACCTGGGCTTCCGCCTGCCCATCCAGTACGTCATCCGCGAGCACTCCACGGACTACCGCGGCTATGCCGGGCGTATCGACGCCGGCACCGTCGCCGTTGGCGACACCGTCCACCTCCCCGAGGGCCGAACCAGCACTATCACCCACATCGACACCGCCGACGGCCCGGTGGAGCAGGCCGCCACCGGGGACTCCGTGGTCCTGCGCCTGGCCGATGACATCGACCTCATTCGTGGCGACCTCATCGCCGGCGGGGACCGCCCGGAATCGGCCCGCTCCTTCGACGCCACCATCGTCGGCCTTTCTGAACGGAGCCTGCGCCCCGGGGATCCCGTGAAGGTGCGCTACGGCACTTCGCTCGTGCGCGGCCGGGTGACCTCGGTCGACCGGGTCCTCGATATCGACGGTCTCTCCGACGACATTGCCCCCGCCGCCTGCGGACTCAACGACATCGCCCACGTGCGTATCGACGTCGCCGCCGACCTCCCCGTCGAGCCCTACGCCGCCCGCGGCGCCGTCGGCTCCTTCCTGCTCATCAACCAGGCCAGCGGCGACACCCTCGCCGCCGGGCTGGTCGGCCACCGCCTGCGCTGATGACCGCCCTGCTCACCCTCTCCCACGGCTCCCGCCACCCGCGCGCCGCCGCCGGCATCGACCGACTCACCGCGGTCGCGGGGGAGAGGCTGGGCGTCACCGCCCGCGCCGCCCACCTGGAATTCAATTCCCCCTCGCTTATCGACGCCGCCGCCTCACTCGCCGCGGCAGGCCACCGTCGCGCCGTGGTCGTGCCGCTGCTGTTCACGGATGGCTTCCATGCGCGTCACGATGTTCCCGCTGCCCTGCAGGCGGCACAGGAGTTAAGCGGGCTCGACCTACTTCCGGCGCGCGGCCTGGGCACCGGCGAGGACATCGCAGAGGTCCTGGCGGCCCACACCCGCCCCGCGCCGGGTCGCAGCCTCACCCTCGCGCACGTCGGATCCTCCGATCCGACGGCGGAAGAGGCAGTAGGGGCGTTGGCCCAGCGTGTGGCCGCCCGCCTCGGACGGCAGGTGGGGGTGCGCCGGGCGACGGGTGACGTGACCTACGGGGAGACCCACCTCATCCCGCTGTTCGTCACCGAGGCCCTGCTCCTCGACCGCTTGCTCACCCCCGGCGTCAGCGCCGACCCGCCGCTCGGCGCCGCGCTGGCCGACATCGTCGCCGCGCGCTACCGCGCTGCCCTCACCTAGGACCCCACCATGACCACACTTTTGCTCATCGCCCTTGCGGGACTGGCCGCGCAACTTGTCGACGGTGGCCTCGGGATGGGCTTCGGCGTCACCTCCACCACCATCCTCATCGCCCTGGCCGGACTCGGTCCCGCGCAGGCCAGCGCCGTCGTGCACACTGCCGAACTGGGCACCACTCTGGCGTCCGGCTTCTCCCACTGGCGCTTCGGCAACGTCGACTGGAAAGTCGTCCGCCGCCTGGCCATCCCCGGTGCCATCGGCGCCTTCGCCGGCGCAACCGTGCTCTCCAATCTGTCGACGGAGGCCGCTGTCCCGCTCACCGCCACAATCCTCAGCCTCATCGGTGTCAACCTCGTGTGGCGTTTCTCCCGCGGCCGCGTCCGCCGCGGATCGGGGGGTGAGCACTCCCGGGGATTCCTCGGCGGGCTCGGCCTGTTCGGCGGTTTCATCGACGCCTCCGGCGGCGGTGGGTGGGGGCCGGTGACCACCTCGACCCTCCTGACGCTGGGGCGGACGGAGCCGCGCCGCATTGTCGGCACCGTCAATACGGCGGAGTTCCTGGTCACCGCGGCCGCCACCCTCGGATTTGTCTTCGGACTGTGGGATGATCTGGTGGCCAACCTCGCCGCGGTCGCGGCACTGCTGATCGGCGGCGTCATCGCCGCGCCGCTGGCTGCCTGGCTGGTCACCCGCACTAACCCGACGGTGCTCGGCGGGGTGGTGGGAACCCTGCTCGTGGCGATCAACCTGCCGAAGGTTCTGCCCGTCGGCGGGGTCGGGGTGCTCCTGGTGGTGCTCGTCGGTCTGGCACTGTCCTTCGTGGGGTACCGGCGTGCCGCCCAGGCGCGGGCCGCTCAAGGCGAGCCGGTCACGGGCTCGAGCAGTGAACCTCAGGGGCAGCAGGTGCGGGTGCGGTAACTCACAGCCCGGCGACGTCGCCGATGACGTAAACCGCCGGGGAGGAGATGCCATGCTCTTCCATCGTCCGGGCCAGGGTGCCCAGGGTGCAGCGGACGCTGCGCTGCTGATCGGTGGTGCCCTCCTGGATGACGGCGGCTGGGGTCAGCGGGGGCAGCCCGGCGTCGAGAAGCGCCTGCGTGATCGCGGCGACATGCTTGACACCCATGATCACAGATATCGTGCCTCCCGCCCGGGCCAGGGACGGCCAGTCGACGAGCGAATTGGGATGTCCCGGGGGCAGGTGGCCGGAGACAACCGTGAAGGAGTGGACCACGCCCCGCTGGGTGACGGGGATGCCCACCGCGGCGGGCACGGAGATCGCGCTGGTCACCCCGGGGATGACGGCGCAGGGGATCGCGTGTTCCCGGCAGGCCTCCACTTCCTCGTGGCCACGGCCGAAGACATAGGGGTCGCCGCCTTTAAGGCGCACGACATGGCGGCCGGCCTGGGCGTGCTCGATGAGGAGACGGTTGGTCTCCTCCTGCGCGACCTGGCGGCCGTAGGGGAGTTTAGAGACGTCGATGACGGTCTTGTCTGCGGTGTCGCAGAGTTGTCCGAGCTCGTCGGTGGGGCCGAGGTGGTCGGTGAGGATGACGTCAGCGTCCTGCAGGGCACGCATGCCGCGCAGGGTGATGAGGTCCCAGGCGCCGGGGCCACCGCCGACGAGGGTGACGTGGCCGGTGCTCACATGCACACCGGGACGCCGCGGGAGGACAGCTCGACTGCGGCCCAGTCGGTGCTTTCGGTGGCACCTGCGGTCCAGCCCTGCCAGGAGGTGACGGCGACGCCGCGGGCGTCGAGAAGCTCTAAGAGGCGCGGCGGGGTGTCCTGCGGGCGCTCGGGGAACACGGCGGCGGTGATCTCGGCGGAGGCGAGCGCCGCGGCGGGGGCCATGTCGGGGGTGACGACGGCGTCGTAAAGCTCGTGGAGCTCGTCGATGTGCACGTCGACGCCGACGCGCACGTTGCCAATCAGGCGCAGGCGCGGGGCCTGGTCGCCGACCGGTGTGGAGTGCAAGAGTCCGGCGGGGGCCGTGCGCGCGGTGATGAGGTCGACATAAACGGGCGCGGCGAGCAGGCTTTCGGCGAGGCACATGCCGGCAGCTCCGTCGCTGATGACTGCGATGCGCAGGGGCCGCTGGGTGGATGCGGGCATGGTCTCTTCCTTTCGCTAGACTGAACTGTCTACAAACAATAGTACAGAGCGGTCTATTTGGCAATGGGTGCATTCATCCAAAAGGTGCATGCGCTGGAATGTGACTTGTGCAACATTGGGAGGTATGACCACAAAGACCAGCGACAAGAAGCAGGGCGGGATCGGCGACCGGATACTTACCGGCATCGAGACCCTCGGCAACAAGCTGCCCGAGCCCTTCACCCTCTTCCTCGGGCTTTTCCTCATCACCGGCGTCGCCTCCACCATCATGGCGCTGCAGAACATCCAGGTCGCGGTGCCCGGCTCCGATGAGGACCTCATCATCCGCGGTCTGTTCACCGGCGAAGGCCTGACCTGGCTGACCACCACCATGGGCGCCAACTACATCGGCTTCCCACCCCTGGTCACTGTCCTGCCGATCCTGCTGGCCACCGGCGTCGCGGAACGCACAGGCATGCTCTCCGCGCTGATCCGTAAGCTCTTCGGCTCGGCGAAGAAATGGATCCTGCCTTACGCGGTCGGCATCGTCGGCGTCACGGCCTCAATCATGGCCGACGCCGCCTTCGTCGTCGTCCCGCCCCTGGCCGCCATGGTGTTCAAGGCCGCCGGCCGCCACCCCGTCGCCGGACTGCTCGGCGGTTTCGCGGCGGTGGGCGCCGGCTACTCCACCGCACTGGTCCCCACCAGCCTCGACGCGCTGTTCGCGGGCATCACCAACGCCGTCATGGAATCCCTGCCCGGGATCGCCACCACCGAGGTCAACCCGGTCTCCAACTACTACTTCAACATCGTCTCCGCCATCGCCCTCGGCCTCATCGCCGGTTTCGTCACCGACCGGGTCCTCGAACCGCGCATGGTCCGCCAGGAGATCCCCACAGAAGAAACGCTGGCCGACGGCGAAGACGCCGCCACCCGCGGCGACCGCGACGCCGAGGGCAACGAGCTCTCCGCCACCCTCAGTAAGCAGGAAACCAAGGGCCTGTGGGCCTCGCTGGTCGCCGCACTCTTCCTCACGGTGATATTCCTCTGGGCCTTCCTCATCCCCAACTCCCCGTGGCGCAATGAGGAAGGCGGCTTCCTCCCGCAGTCGCCGCTGCTGCAGTCGATCGTGTTCATCGTCTTCGCCTACTTCATGGTGCTCGGCATTGTCTACGGCCTGTTCGTGGGCACCGTGACATCCGTCGCCGACATCGTCGAGATGATGGGCCTGGCCCTCAAAGACATGATGAGCTTTTTGGTCCTGGCGTTCATCCTCGGCCAGTTCGTCGCCCTGTTCGCCTGGACCGGCATCGGCACGTGGACCGCAGTCAAGGGCGCGGCCTTCCTCGAATCCGTCGGGCTCACCGGCTTCGGCGCGATCCTCGCCTTCATCATCCTGGCGTCCCTGCTCAACCTGCTCATCATCTCCGGCTCCGCGATGTGGACCCTCATGGCCGCCGTCTTCGTGCCCATGTTCGCCCTCATCGGCTTCGAGCCCGCCTTCACGCAGGCCGCCTTCCGCGTCGGCGACTCCGCCACCCAGGTGATCACCCCGCTCAACCCCTACATGATCGTCATCCTCGGGCTGCTGCGCCGCTACGAACCCGACGCCGGCCTGGGCACCCTCATGTCCCGCCTGTTGCCGTACGTCATCCCGTTCTGGGTGGCCTGGGCTTCCCTCCTCGGCGTCTGGTACTTCCTTGACCTGCCGCTCGGCCCGGGCGCGCAGATCTTCCTCAACTAGGTAGCGTGGGATAACGATGACTTCTGGCGACACCACCACTCCGTCCACCGCTTTCCTCGACCACGCCGCCGCCGGCATCACCGCCCGCATGGCGGAGGTCGCCGAGGCTGCGACCACGGCCCAACCCCTGCTTCTCGACGCTTACCCCAGGCAAGATGAAGCGTGGAGGGCGGCGTCGATAAGCGCGGAAGCACTGGAGCCGACACTCACTGACCTGCTGTGCAACCTGCACGCCCACCCCGAGCTGGCCTTTGAGGAGGTGCACGCGCAGGCGACGCTGAGCGCGGTACTGGAGGCACGCGGTTGTCGCGTCGAGCAGGGCTCCCATGATGTCGGCACCGCGCTGCGCACCGAATGGACCTCGCTGGGGTATCGCGCGGGTGCGCACCGCACCGTCGCGATCATGGCCGAATACGACGCCCTGCCCGGCATCGGCCACGCCTGCGGACACAACATCATCGCCGCCGCCGGTGTCGGCGGCTTCCTCGCGGCCATCGACGCCGCGCAGGCCGCCGGTATCGACGGCCGCCTCGTGCTCCTCGGCACGCCCGCCGAAGAGGGGCACTCCGGCAAGGAATACATGATCCGCGGGGGCATGCTCGACGACATCGACATCGCCATCATGGTCCACCCCTTCGGCTACGACATCTCCAGCCACTACTGGCTCGGCCGCCGCACCCTGCACGCCACCTTCCGCGGCGTGGCGGCGCATGCCAGCTCCCAGCCATTCATGGGACGCAACGCCCTCGACGCCGCGACGCTCGCCTACCAGGCGATGGGCCTGCTGCGGCAGCAGATGGCGCCCTCGGACCGGCTGCACGCCGTGATCACCGACGGCGGGCAACGCCCCAGCGTCATCCCCGAACAAGCATCGCTGGACATCTACGTGCGCTCCCTGCTCACCGACTCGCTCGTCGACCTATCCGCGCGTGTCGACGACATCCTCGACGGCGCCGCCCTCATGACCGGCTGCCAGGTGGACAAGACCTGGGACGTACATCCCGCGACGTTGCCCATCCGCAACAACGAGGTGCTCGCCGAACGGTGGACGCGCACGCAGGCGCTGCGCGGGCGCATGGTGGTGCCGGCGGGCGTGGTGCCGGATTCCTTGGCGGCGTCGACCGACTTCGGCAACGTCTCGCAACTGGTGCCGGGCATCCACCCGATGGTGAAGGTCTCGCCGCCCGACGTCGCGCTGCACACCGCGGCGTTTGCCTCGTGGGCGGCGGGTGAGGAGGCCACCCGCGCGGCCGTGGATTCGGCCGCCGGGTTGGCGCAGGTCGCCGTCGATGTGCTTGCCGACGACGTGCTCGCCGCCGCGGCCGTCGCCGAGTTCGAGGCGGCCGGCGGGCGTTTCAGCGTGGCGGAGGAGCTGGGGTAGGGCTCGCCGGGGCCGAACCTCAGTTCTTACAGGGGCTAAGAGTACTTCTGGGTGGTTTGAACCACCGGTAAGTACGCATAGCCCCTGAAAGAGCTGTGACATAATTCCTGCCCCGGATTTTTCCCGAGCGGAGGGAACCTTTGATGCCTTGAGGCAGTCCAATAACTGTGGAACAACGGCACAGGAGGGCAGGGACATGGGGGACATCGGGGCGGGGTTGGCGCGCTGCACCAGACGAAGCGACGGGCTGCTGTTGCGCAACGAGCAGAAACACCTGCCAGACGCGTCAGCGGTACTGCGCGCGCTGGAGAGACAGAAGGTCATCGTGCGACTCGAGCGGGGTGTATACGTCGAGGCGGCGACATATGAGGAATTAAAGCCATGGGAGCGCTTTGACCTGCAGGCGAAGGCGCTGGGGATGGCATCGGGGCGCGTGTTGGCCGGGTACTCTGCCGCTGCGGCCTGGGGGTTGTGGCGGTACAGCGTGGTACCCCGCCAGCAGATGCTGTACCGGCGCAACGGCGGGCGCCCCCGGCGGGGGATCAAAGAGATACACCACAACCTTTCCGACGCGGAGGTTACCGGCACCCACTTCAATGCCACCACGATTGAGCGCACCATCGCTGACCTCACCCGGATCCACGGCTTCGGGGCCGGGTTTGTGGCTGCTTGTAGTGCGCTTAGGCAGAAACTGGTCACCCGTGAGGAGCTGGCGGCCTACGACACCACCGGCAAAGAGGGCCTGGCGCATTGGGCGCTCATCGTGGAGACAGCGACGGATGCGGTGGAGTCGGCGCTGGAGGCGGCGTTCCTGGCGCAGACGGTGCTCTTCGGGGACTTCACGCTCATCCCACAGGTGAGTGTGCGGGGCAAGAACGGGAAGGTCTACGTGGTGGACTTCCAGGTCGAGGGGACGGACAAGCTCATGGAGCTGGACGGGCGAGGGAAGTACGGGGACTCCGCGCAGGAGCAGGAGTTCAACCTGCAGAAGGAGAAGGAAAGATCCGACAACTTACCCACCCAGCCCGACCGTTTCGGGTGGAAGGAGGTAATCAGCCTGCAGGCGTACCGGACGATGCTGCACCGGCTGGGATTGTGGCACCGCTGGGATCTGCCGCAGATCCACCGTGAGTAGGATCGGGGCCCATGAGTGTTCTCTTTGTCGCCGCCGTGTCCGAGGAAGCCGCCCACCTGCCGGAGGGGGCGGATCTGCTGGTGACCGGCATCGGCACCCTGCCCGCCGCAATCACGCTCACCGAGGAACTGTGCGCGCGCCGGGCCGCGGGACAGCTGCCGGAGCGCATCATCAACGTGGGCACCTGTGGCGCGCTGCGGGATGAGATCCCCAACGGCGTCTACGAGATCGACCGCGTGCACAAGCACGACTTCAACGTGGAGTTCACCTCGGACATCGCCTTCGATGCTTTCCCGCGCGTGATCACCCCCCAGGTCACGGGCCTGTTCCCGACCGGGCAGCTGGCCACCGGTGACACCTTCGTCGAGGACTCCGCCACCCGCGAGCGCATCGCACAGGTCGCCGGCCTGGTGGACATGGAGGGTTACGCCCTGGCCGCCGTCGCCCACCGTTTCGACGTGCCCATCACCCTGCTCAAGCAGATCAGCGACCGCGCAGATGAGGACACCGCCCCCGAGTGGGCCGAGGCCGTGGAGGGTAGTGCGGTCAAGCTAGCAGATGCCGTCGAGCGGCTGCTTGCTGCTCTGTGACCCACGGGCGTAACTGCGCCTCGACCTCGTCCAGGGTTAATCCCTCCGTCAGGCCGCGTGCCACCTCGAACCCCATGACCAGCGCCACCGTCGTGCCGTAGCCGGTGGTGGCTCCGCAGGCGGCGGCCGCATCGCCGATGAGCATGACATTGCCGTGCGACCAGCGGGGGAGCACGATCTGGCAGATCTCGTCGACGCGCCAGGGATCCCCACCCGGGGACCCACCGGTGGGGAAGATGACCGGCCCGGTGAGAGGATCACCGCGGTAGAGGGCCAAGGAGCGGCCGGTGGGCACACGCCCGTCCAGGCCGAGACGCCCGCGGGTGGGGGAATCGATGCCGTCGGCGCCGAGCACCACATCCCAGCCCTCGTGGGGCACCGTTTCGGCACACACCCCGAAGTCGATCTCCCCAACATCCCGGGCCAGCAGGCGCACGAGGTCGCCGCGCCAGATCTCGACCGGACCGTCCGCTGTGGGGACGTCGATAAGCGATGCCAGCACCTGCTGCCCGCGCACCCCCACCCGCACCGAAAAGCCGGAGGTCCGCAGGCGCGGCGCTTCTTCGACTAGCCGGACATGCCAACCAAAACGGCGCAGGACCAGCGCGGCGGTGAGGCCGGCGGGTCCTGCGCCGATGATGAGCGCTCGCACGCTAAGAGGGGTCCGAGTTATTGACCATCCGCCAACGGGGCTTCTCGTTGTGCTCGGCGTTGCTCTCGACATCCTCATCCACGGTGCCGGCGTTCTTGCGGCGCCCCAGCGTCGGGGTCATGGTGACCAGGCGCTCGCGCACCGCGGTGAACGCCTCCCAGGAAGTGAGGTTGGAGCCCTTGGCGGTGGCGATCTCGATGTCATCGATGGTGATCTCGCCGGCGCGCAGGGCCACCAGCTCGGAGTGGTAGCGGAACCACACGGCGGCGACCGCGGCGATCGGCACGGCGAGGAACGCGCCGACGATGCCGAAGAGCGTTGAACCCAGGGTCACGGACAGCAGCACCACCGCGGCGTGCAGGTTCATCGCCTTGGACTGCAGCACCGGCTGGAGGATGTTGCCCTCGATCTGCTGCACCGCGATGATGAGCAGCAACACCAGCAGCGCGTTAGTCACACCGTTACTCACCAGCGCGATGATCACCGCCAGCGCACCCGCGGTGAACGCACCGACGATCGGGATGAAGCCGGCGAAGAACGTGATCACGGCCAGCACGAACGCCAGGGGCACGCCGAGGAGGACGAGGCCGATGCCGATGAAGACGGCGTCGACAAGCGAGACAATCGCCTGGGTACGGATGAAACCGGCCAGCGTATTCCACGAACGGGTCATCACCTCAGTGAGGTGCCAGCCGGCGTTCGAGCCGGTGAAACCGCGCATCCACGGCAGGAAACGGTCGCCGTCCTTGAGGAAGAAGAAGGTGAGCACGAGCATGACCACCATCGTCACCACAACCGACGTCGCCGCCCCCAGGCCCGTGAACACGCCCGAGGCGATCTGCGAGGAACGTTCCTGCAGGAAGCCGGTGATGTCGTTGAGCACCTGGTCGAACTGCGAGGTATCGACGTTGAGCGGCGGGCCCTGCACCCAGTCCGACAACTGGTTCATCCCGTCCTGCGCCTGCTTCACCAGCGCCGCACCCTGATCGCGCACGATGGGCGCCATCGCCGCGAAGATGCCGCCAATGAGCGCGAAGAAACCGACGAGCGTGACCACCGTGGCCAATGCCGCCGGGAACTTCAGCTTGTCGCGCAGGAACTTCACCGGCGGCCACAGCACGGTACACACCAGCAGCGCCAGCAGAATCGGCAGCAGTCCGGCCCACACGTAGCCGAGGATCCTGCCCAGGATGAACGCCGCCACCACAAAGATGATGAAGCGCAGCGCCCACCCGGCGGCCCACCGACCGTCACGGCCGATGAAGACCGCCCGGTCGGTGACTTCCGGGGCGTCGTTGGGTGAGTTGGCGTCGCGGGGTTCGTCGGACAGCTCGGCGTAGTCCGAGACCATCTCGGTCAGGTCGCGGGGGTCGGTGCCCTCGGGGCCCGGTTTCTGGGGATCAATAGGTGTGCTCATCAGAACTTCATTGTGCCCCAAAAACCTTCATTTATCACTGCCGGATGCTGCCCACTTTCCGCAGGACGCCGAAACGGTGCAGCGTCACCGATAGTGCCTGCTCGCGGAGGAAGGGCAGGAGTTCGCGGCGGCCGTCGGCCAGCACGGGGGCATCGAGGATGACGGCGCCGACTTCTGCGGCCTTCTCGTAGAGGTCCTCCGGCACCTCGCCGAGCGCCCGGATGCGGCCGCCGGGAACGAATGTCACATCCTCGCTTATCGACGTCCCCGCCCGCTCCGCCGCCAGCTTCAAACGCCAGATATCGCGCTCGTTTGCGCCCTTACCGATGTACACCGGCAGCGGCTCCGGCAACGGCCGGTAGCGCAGAATATTCGCCTCCGCGGCCAGCCCGGTGAGATCGTGCTCGCGGCTGAACTCCTCGCGCCACGCCGACTCATCGAGCTCCGCGGCGGCGCGCAGCCAAGGGTCGGCGGGGGCCTGCGCCAGCAGCTTCTCGACGCCCGCGCTCAACTGCACCTGCCCGTGGTCAAGATCACCGTCTACCCACGTGCCGAACTGCGCGACGTAGTTCGGGCCACCCGCCTTCGCGCCTGATCCGATGACCGAATCCTTCCAGCCGCCGAAGGGCTGGCGCTGGACGATCGCGCCGGTGATGCCGCGGTTGACATAAGCGTTGCCGACCTCGACGTGCTCGACCCAGTAGTCGACCTCGTCGTCGTCAAGCGAGTGGATACCGCCGGTCAGGCCGAAGCCCGTATCGTTTTGCCACTCCACCGCCTCCTCCAGGCTGGAGGCGTACATGATGCCCATCACCGGACCGAAGCACTCCGTGCGGTGGAACCACGAACCGGGGCGGACATTATCGCGGATGCCCGGGCTCCAGAACTTCCCCTCCTCATCGAGCATCTCAGGCTTGAGCAGCCAGGACTCGCCGTTATCCAGGGTGCTCAGGCCCCGCTCCAGCTTCTCGCCGGGCGCTTCGATCAACCCGTTCATCGTCGTGGAGATGTCGGTGCCGGGGCCGACGCGGAGGGTGGAGACGGCGTCGACAAGCTGTTCACGGATCCGCCGCGACTCGCCCGCCTGTCCGACGAGAATGAGCAGCGAACTGGCCGAACACTTCTGGCCCGAGTGCCCGAACGCCGAGTGGTAGATATCCGCCACCGCCAGATCCGGATCGGCGGACGGGGTGACGATGATAGCGTTCTTGCCTGAGGTCTCCGCACTGATATTCATCCGCGGATTCCAGGAGCGGAACAACTTCGCCGTCTCCGAGGCGCCCGTGAGAATGACGTGATCAACACCCTCATGCGAGATGAGGCGCTGACCAGCATCACCCTCATCTGCACGGAGGAACTGCACCAGATCGGTGTCGATGCCGTGGCGCACCAGGCCCCGGTGCACCGCCTGCACCATCACCTCCGCACACGCCACCGTCTGCGGCGCCGGCTTGATGATCACCGCCGAACCCGCCGCCAACGCCGCCGTCACACCACCCGTCGGGATCGCGACGGGGAAGTTCCACGGCGGCACCACCACCGTCAGGGCGTGCGGGGTGAAGGCGCTGCGGGCTCGGTCGAGATTGCGGGCCTGCTCGCCGTAGTAGGCGGCGAAATCGATGGCCTCCGAGATCTCGGGATCCGACTGATCCACCGTCTTGCCAGCCTCATGCGCCATGATGGTGATCAGCTCACCGCGTGCCTTCGCCAACTCATCCGCGATCGACTCCAGCACCTCCGCGCGCTCATGACCTGTGCGCCCCGCCCACTCGGGGGCCAGCTCGCGGGCGCGGGCCACAGCTGCGTCGATGGCCGTCGGGTCGCTGACCTCCTCAGCCTCCACGGAGTGGGGCTCCGCGGCCAAACGCTCCAACGCCCACTCCCGGTTGGCGCGCAGCGCCGGGTCCGTGTCCGGCTCGTTCTCAAAACGGCCCTGCACCGTGCGACCGGTCTCCGTCAGGCGATTCTGTGTGCGGCGCGGGGTGGTGGAAACGGGGTTGCGGACGGCGTCGATAAGCCACTGCTCCTGCGTTGACATCCCCTCGCCCGGGGCGAACAACGCGTGGAGGAAATTCTCCTCCGCCGCATTCTCCTCCAGGCGGCGGACCAGGTAGGACACCGCCACATCGAAATCCTCCCGGTGCACCACCGGGGTGTACAAAATCATCCGGCCGACGACCTCACGCACCGCCTTCTGCTGGGCAGGCGCCATACCCTGCAACATCTCCGCGTCAATCTGCTCGGTTACCCCGCGGGCCTGCGCCAACTCCCACGCCAGCGCCACCGTGTACAGGTTGTGGCTAGCCACGCCGATCCGCACATGCGGCGCGTGCTCCGGGGTGAGGATGTAATCCAGTAAGTGCACATAATTCGCGTCCACCTCCGGCTTCGACAAATACGGGGCCTGCTCCCAGCCGTGCAGCTCCGCCTCCACCTTCTCCATCGAGAGGTTCGCACCCTTGACCAGGCGGATCTTGATCGGCGTGGAACGGGTGGCGGCGAACTCCGCGAGCTCGACCAGAGCGTCATAACTATCCGGGAGGTAGGCCTGCAGGACGATGCCGGCCTCCAGGTCTGCGAACTCCTCCTCGCTGAGCAGTTCCGTGAACAGACGGATGGTCAGACGGAGATCCTGGTACTCCTCCATGTCCAGGTTGATGAAGGTCCCCTCCGCGGCGGCCGCCCGATACATCGGACGCAACTGCTCCTTGAGCCGCACGAGGTTGCCCTCCAGGTCCCACGGATTCAGTTGCGCGACCAGGCTCGAAGCCTTCACAGAGACATAGGTGACCTTCGGGTTGTTGATCAGCGCGAGGGTGCGCTCCGCGCGGCGGGCGGCTTCCTCATCACCCAGCACCGCCTCACCGAGCAAGTTGAGATTGAGCTGAACACCGTCTTCAGCGGCCTGATCGAGGAGTTTGTCCAGGGCTTTGCCGTCGGCGTCGAGCACCAGGTGGCCGACCATCTGACGCATCCGAGCCCGCGCCACCGGCATGACGATGCCGGGCAACTTCGGGCCGACAATCCCACCGAGCTGCAGAGCGGTCTGGTTGAAACGCCCCAGGAAATCCGGGGGCGTATCGAGCTTGCGCAGGGCGTTCGCCGCAGTGGCGTTATCCTCCGGGCGGGCCACCCGGTCGACGAAATCCATGGTGAAGGTGACACCGGCCGGGTCGCGGACCAGATCAGCGAGGCGTTCGGTGGCGGAGGTGCCGTCGGAATCGGAGGTGGCGGCGAGCCACTCCTGGGCGCGGGCGATGGCGGGATCGAGTACCTGCTCGACCGGGACATGCTGGGGCATCAGTGTTTCCTTTGCGGGGTGGGGTGGGCTGGGTCGGGTGTGGACTCAGCCGACCACCGGCGGGCGGTCACTGATGTGCCGGGTCCGGGTGCGTTGCGGGTTCACGTCGCGGGCCCTTTCTTATTCGGCGGGGATCGTACCGCGGGGTGGTGCGGCGTACATTCCCGCGAGGAATGTGATGGTAATTACTCTCCCGGCCAGTATAGGGATGGTTGGGGTGGAGGGGGTTGTCACAACGGTTCTTAAAGATCTTCAGGGCCCGAATCCGACCTGGGCTTTTAGAGGAGCCGGAAAATCTTCAAGAACCGTTATGACAGCCCCGCTCTTGCCCGGCGGGTCAGACCGATCCGTGGGAGACTGCCCTCATGAATCAGGTCGGGGGGCCGGTCATCAGCGTCGAGGGCATGACAGCCGCACAACGACGCCGGTTGTACCGGGAGTGGAAACAAGGCATCTACGTACGGATCGAGCGGGGGTTGTTCATGCTGCGTGAGGAATACGAGGACCTGGAGCCAGACGAGGAGGTGGAACTCCGCATCGTCGCTGCCGCTCACGTGGCCGGAAAATCCGTGGTTGTGGGGCGTTCGGCAGCCCTACTATGGGGGTTTCCTATCGTGGATTCTCCCCTCGCAGTGACTAGGCGCCCGGTCGAAGTCGCCGCGGAGCGAGCACGCACTAGGAATACCGCCAAGGTGATCCACCGCCCGCTAGCCGGGCATCACGTCACCGCGATCGAGGAGAAGGCCACCGAGTTCGGCACCGTCCGCGTCACGGACGCCCTGACCACCGCGCTCGACCTGGCGCGGTGGGGGAATGTGCAGGAAGCGGTGCGGGCCTTGGATTACGGCCTGCAGGAGGAGTTGTTCACGCCGACGGATATCCGAACCCGTGTGGCGGAGATAACGGGGGTCCATGGGATTGCCAAGATCCGGCAGGCGGCGTTATTGGCGTCGTTGGGTTCGGAGAGCCCGCGGGAAACTGATCTCAAACTGCTTTTTCATGAGCTGGGCGTGGGGGTGCCGTGGCAGCAGGCTGATATTTCTTCACGGAGTGGTCTGTGGATTGGCCGGGTGGATTTCTTCTTCCCGGAGTTGTGTCTGGTCATCGAGTATGACGGCCGCGAGAAATATGTCCTCGACGCTGCGAATCCGGACGCGACGCGGGCAAAGGAGCACCGCCAGGGTGAGGAGTACCGCATCAACGGGCTCACGACGCTGTATATCTGTGATGAGACGTTGCGCAATGGCACGGCCGCTCGACTTATCAGTGAGCACATCGAGCAGCTGCGCGGAGTGGCTGTCCCTTATCCGGATCACCTGTGGACGGGGCTGTGTCTGGCCTGGGAGTGCTGAGCGTGCCGCGATCAGGAGGTTCTGGTTGCATGGGTGCATGGATGTCCTCGTGTTCTCCACCGTGCCGATGCCGGTCGCCGTGTCGGGTGAGGTGTTTACCTCCCCGCAGGATCTGGGGGTGTTCATTGAGGAGGCGCTGCGTGACCTGGCGGAGGCTGGGTTGACGGTGACAGGGCCTGACGTGGTGCGGGTACACCCGCTGGCGCGGCATATTTCTCGGTCGCAGGTGGTGTACCGCTTTTATCGTGATGAGGAATATTCGGCGCGGCAGTTGACGGAGTTTGCTGGGTGGGGGCAGTTTTGTGTGTTTCGGGTAGGAAATGGGCCGTTCCGCAACATAGATGGGGAGAATTTGGCGGCTCCGGGCAAGGGGGTGAAGGTGCCGGTGCATCCGGTGGCGTATCACCGGCGGCAGAAGAATCTGCGCACATTGCGGCAGTCGGGTCTGGTGCTGGATGAGGAGATCCCGGTGGTTCCGGCGGAGGAGGAGGTGCGGTTGCGGGAGCATGTGCAGGTGGTGCATCGGCTGGCGGCGTTGCGTGTGCTGGTGGGCGCCGCGCGGCAGGTGAGCGCTGGGGCTGTGCCGCAGGCGGATGATCTGGTGGCGGCCCGGGAGCTTATCGACGCCTCCCTCACCCCACGTGAGCGTGACTTCCTGGGGGATGTCGGGGTGGCGCGGGCGCAGGCTTTTGAGGCGGGTGGGCGGGTGGAGTTGGCGGATTCGCTGCGGGCGGAGGCGGAGCTGTTTGCTCGTTCGGCGTGGGCGGTGGAGGCGTTGGCGTGGGTGGTGGGGTTGGTGGATTTGCCGCCGCAGCGTACGAGGGCGTGGGATTTTGCCGAGCGGGTGTTCGTGGAGGCTGCGCCGACTGTCTTGGAGGGGGAGACTGCGGCGACGTTGTTGGTGCGCTCGCCGGGATTGCGGGGGCGTACGCAGGTGTTGGAGGCTTTCGACCTGGTGCACATCCTGCACCATGGGTGGGATGACGACGGTCAGGTGGCCGTCATTGCTGCCCAGTGGACGAAGGCGTTGGCGTGGGTCATTGCGCCGTGGAGTGCGTGGGGAGAGGCGGAAAGGCTGCTCTGAGCTGGGAAAAGAAAAATAGTTGAGCCGGGTGGGAACAACTCTAGAAGGTCGCCCGTTGTAAGGGATGTCAGGTTGAGTGCTCCAGGCTCAAGGCTTCTGGTACGTTGGTCTCCAGAAGTTGAGTTGATGGCAGTCAACTTAAAGAAATCCCGCATAACAGGAGGAAATGAACAATATGGGACGCGCAGTAGGAATTGACCTCGGCACCACCAACTCTGTGGTGTCGGTGCTGGAGGGTGGCGAGGCCACTGTTATCGCCAACTCGGAGGGTTCGCGGACGACCCCGTCCGTGGTTGCCTTCGCCAAGAACGGTGAGATTCTGGTTGGTCAGCCGGCCAAGAACCAGGCCGTGACCAACGTTGATCGCACCATCCGCTCCGTCAAGCGCCACATGGGCACTGACTGGTCGGTGGAGATCGACGATAAGAAGTACACCGCGCAGGAGATCTCCGCTCGTACCCTGATGAAGCTGAAGCGTGACGCTGAGGCCTACCTGGGTGAGGACATCACTGACGCCGTCATTACCGTCCCCGCCTACTTTGAGGACGCTCAGCGTCAGGCCACCAAGGAGGCCGGCCAGATTGCAGGTCTCAACGTCCTGCGTATCGTCAACGAGCCGACCGCCGCTGCTCTGGCCTACGGCCTTGAGAAGGGCGACAAGGAGCAGACCATTCTGGTCTTTGACCTGGGTGGCGGTACCTTCGACGTCTCTCTGCTGGAGATCGGCGACGGTGTCGTCGAGGTCCGCGCGACCGCCGGTGACAACCAGCTGGGTGGCGATGACTGGGATCAGCGTGTCGTCGACTGGCTGGTGGAGAAGTTCCAGGCCTCCAACGGCATTGACCTGACCAAGGACAAGATGGCCCTGCAGCGTCTGCGCGAGGCCGCTGAGAAGGCCAAGATCGAGCTGTCCTCCTCCCAGCAGGCCAACATCAACCTGCCGTACATCACCGTTGACTCGGACAAGAACCCGCTATTCCTCGATGAGACCCTGTCCCGCACCGAGTTCCAGCGCATCACCCAGGATCTGCTGGACCGTACCAAGGAGCCGTTCAACCAGGTCGTCAAGGACTCCGGTATGTCCATCTCCGAGGTTGACCACGTCGTTCTCGTCGGTGGTTCCACCCGTATGCCGGCCGTGACCGAGCTGGTCAAGGAGCTCACCGGAGGCCGCGAGCCGAACAAGGGCGTCAACCCGGATGAGGTCGTCGCCGTCGGTGCTGCCCTGCAGGCCGGTGTCCTGCGCGGTGAGGTCAAGGACGTGCTGCTCCTCGACGTCACCCCGCTGTCCCTGGGCATTGAGACCAAGGGTGGCGTGATGACCAAGCTCATCGAGCGCAACACCACCATCCCGACCAAGCGCTCCGAGACCTTCACCACCGCCGAGGACAACCAGCCCTCCGTGCAGATCCAGGTCTTCCAGGGTGAGCGTGAGATGGCGTCCGCCAACAAGCTGCTCGGCTCCTTCGAGCTGGGTGGCATCGCCCCGGCCCCGCGTGGCGTGCCGCAGATCGAGGTCACCTTCGACATCGACGCCAACGGCATCGTCCACGTCACCGCCAAGGACAAGGGCACCGGCAAGGAGAACACGATCAAGATCCAGGACGGCTCCGGCCTGTCCCAGGAGGAGATCGACCGCATGATCAAGGATGCGGAGGTCCACGCCGAGGAGGACAAGAAGCGCCGCGAGGAGCAGGAGACCCGCAACAACGCGGAGTCCATGGTCTACCAGACCCGCAAGTTCCTGGAGGAGAACTCCGACAAGGTCTCCGAGGACATCAAGACCAAGGTCGAGGATGCTGCCAAGGAGGTCGAGGAGGCTCTCAAGGGCGAGGACCTGGAGGCGATCAAGTCGGCCGTCGAGAAGCTGTCGACCGAGTCCCAGGAGATGGGTAAGGCCATCTACGAGGCCGAGGCCAACGCCGGTGCCACCCAGGCACAGGCTGGCGAGGAGGCTGCTGACGACAACGTCGTCGACGCCGAGGTCGTCGAGGACGAGGCTCCGGACACTGACGGTGAGGAGAAGAAGTAATGACCCATCCCAACCAGATGCCTGACAACCCGGGCGATCCGGAGCACACCGACCCGGAGGCCACCTCGGCCGACCGCGCGGAAGCCGCCGCCGAGGAGGCCGCCCGTACCCAGGACGAGGATCCTGAAGCCACCGTCGAGGAGGAGCCTGTCCCAGCGGAGGCCATCGACCCGGAACTGGAGGCAGAGATCGAGGAGGCATTGGCCGACATCGATCCGGATGCCGACGGTGACGGGGAGGTCTCCGACGTGGAGGCGCAGCTGGCTGAGCGCACCGAAGATCTGCAGCGCGTGAGCGCGGAGTACGCCAACTACCGGCGGCGTACTGAGCGTGACCGCCAGGGCATCATCGACACCGCCAAGGCGTCGGTGCTGGCCAAGCTGCTGCCAATCCTCGATGACCTCGATCTGGCCCGTCAGCACGGTGATCTGCAGGAGGGCCCGCTCAAGGCCTTCGCCGACAAGTTCACTGACACGGTCACCGGCCTGAAGCTCATCCCCTTCGGCGAAGAAGGTGAAGCTTTCGACCCGGAGATCCACGAGGCTGTCCAGGATCTGTCCTCCGGCGAGGACAAGGCGCTGGGTACCGTCCTGCGCCGCGGTTACCGCGTGGGCGACAAGGTCGTCCGCAACGCGATGGTCATCATCGCTGATCCGGCCACCGGGGCAGCTGAGGCCACCGAGTAGCGGGGAGCTTCCCCGCCCACCTGCACCGCCGTCCGAGACGCATCTTCAGTCGCCCTCGGGCGGCGGTGCTCCCTTTTAGTTAGCGATAAAACATAATTAGAAACAACAACTTTCTCATCCTGAAAGGAGGAGATGCCCAGTGAGCGTGCAACGAGAATGGGCAGACAAGAATTACTACGCGGATCTGGGGGTCTCCTCGTCCGCCACTGCCGACGACATCAAGAAGGCCTACCGAAAGCTGGCGCGCGAGAATCACCCCGATAAGAACCCGGGTGACAAGGCTGCCGAGGACCGTTTCAAGAAGGCCGCTGAGGCCTATGACGTGCTCGGTGACGAGGATAAGCGCAAGGAATACGACCAGCTGAAGGCGATGCTCCGCTCCGGCGGCGGCTTCGGAGGCTTCGGCGGAGGCGGAGGTGCCGGGTTCCCCGGCGGGTTTCGCCAGGCGCAGGAAGGATTCGACGCCTCGGACATCTTCGGACGAGGATCCGGTGGAGGATTTTCTGCGGACGGCGGTCTGGGCGATATCTTCGGTGGCATTTTCAACCGCGGCGGCGCTCCTCGCCACGCAGCTCGGCCGACGCGGGGAGCGGATGTCGAGACCGAAATCACCCTTGACTTCCGTGAAGCGGCCAAGGGCACGACGATCCCGCTCCAGCTGACCGGCGACGCACCATGTAACACCTGCCACGGTTCCGGCTCGAAGTCCGGTAACCCCGAGACCTGTGCACAGTGCCAGGGTTCCGGTTTCACCTCGGAGAACCGCGGTGCTTTCGGGTTCAGCGCGCCGTGCACCGGATGCGGTGGCACGGGCCAGGTGATCACCGACCCGTGTGGCACTTGCCATGGTTCCGGCACGGTCAGGCGCACCCGCTCCCTGACGGTGCGCATCCCGGCCGGTGTCATCGACGGCCAGAAGGTGCGCCTCGCCGGGCAGGGTGAGGCGGGCCCGCAGGGCAAGCCGGCGGGAGACCTGTTCGTCACCGTCCACGTGCGTGACGACGCGGTGTTCACCCGTTCCGGTGATGATCTCGAGGTCACCGTTCCCGTCTCCTTTGCCGAGCTGGCGCTCGGTGACACCATCACAGTGCCCACCCTCGATGCGCCGGTGCGCGTCAAGGTACCCGCAGGCACCCCTAATGGCCGGACCCTCCGGATCCGGGGCCGTGGCGTGCCCAAGACCGGCAGCAATGCCGGTGACCTGATGGTGACGGTGGAGGTGGCCGTGCCGAAGGATCTCGACGCTGCCGCCACCAGCGCCCTGCGTGAATATGCGCAGGCCGAGAAGAACTCCGGTTTCAACCCGCGTGCCGGGTGGGCCGGCAACAAGTGACGCGTAACAAGGCGGTGCGCGAACCATGACCATGAGAAAGGACAAATCATCGACGGATGACCTGGGAGAGGTGTTCGTCATCTCGGTGGCCGCCGAACTCGCCGGGATGCATGCGCAGACCCTGCGTACCTACGATCGGATGGGGTTGGTGTCGCCGGAACGCACCCGCGGTGGCGGGCGCCGCTACTCCCGCAAGGACATCTCCCTGCTGCGGCGCATCCAGCAGCTCAGTCAAGAGGAGGGTGTCAACCTCGCCGGGATCAAGGCGATCATTGAACTGACCGAAGAGGTCGACCGCCTGCGCGCCGAGGTGGAACAGCTGCGTGAGCGCAGTGAACAGCAGCCCCGGCCGCGGGGTGAACTTGTCCATGTACCACGTTCGACAGCGTTGGTGATGTGGGAGCCGCGGCGGCGGACGCGACGTCGATAAGTAGGGCCGCCCGGTCCCCTGAACAGGGGGAACGGGCGGTTTTGTGATTGCACAGAAGAAAGTTCACAAAAGTGGCACGGGTCACTGTATGGTGTGGTGCAGACCACTTAAACCATCAGTGAAAGGGCATGACCATGACTGTGTATGCGAACCCGGGTACCGAAGGCTCGATCGTCAACTACCGCGAGCGCTACGACAACTTCATCGGCGGCGAATGGGTCGCCCCGGTCGACGGTGAGTACATGGACAACATCACCCCGGTGACCGGCGAGGTCTTCTGCCAGGTCGCGCGCGGTAAGGCCGCCGACATGGAGCTCGCCCTCGACGCCGCCCACAAGGCTGCCCCCGCCTGGGGCCGCACCTCCCCGGCGGAGCGCGCGCTCATTCTCCACCGCATCGCCGACCGGATGGAGGAGCACCTCGAGGAAATCGCCGTCGCCGAGACCTGGGACAACGGCAAGGCCGTCCGTGAGACCCTCGCCGCCGACATCCCGCTGGCCATCGACCACTTCCGCTACTTCGCCGGCGCCACCCGCGCCCAGGAGGGGCGTCTGTCCCAGATCGACCACGACACCGTGGCGTACCACTTCCACGAGCCGCTGGGTGTGGTCGGCCAGATTATCCCGTGGAACTTCCCCATCCTCATGGCCACCTGGAAGATTGCGCCGGCCCTGGCGGCTGGCAACGCGATCGTCCTCAAGCCGGCGGAGCAGACCCCAGCCTCCCTGCTCTACCTCGTGGAGATCATCCAGGATCTGCTGCCGGCGGGTGTGCTCAACATCGTCAACGGGCTCGGCGAGGAGGCGGGCGTCGCACTGTCGACCTCGGATCGCATCGCCAAGATCGCGTTCACCGGCTCCACCGCGGTGGGCAAGATCATCAACAAGGCCGCAGCCGAGAAGATCATCCCCGTCACCCTCGAGCTGGGCGGCAAGTCCCCGTCCATCTTCTTCGGCGACATCATGGATGAGGATGACGCTTTCCTGGACAAGTGCCTCGAGGGCTTCGCCATGTTCGCCCTCAACCAGGGTGAGATCTGCACCTGCCCCTCGCGTGCGCTGGTCCACGAGTCCATCGCCGATGAGTTCCTGGCCAAGGGCATCGAGCGCGTGAAGAAGATCAAGCAGGGCAATCCGCTGGACACCGACACCCAGATGGGCGCGCAGGCCTCGCAGGAGCAGATGGACAAGATCTCCGAGTACCTGGAGATCGGCCCGAAGGAGGGCGCGGAAACCCTCACCGGCGGCAACATCAACAAGATCGAGGGCCTGGACAACGGCTTCTACATCGAGCCGACGGTGTTCAAGGGCACCAACGACATGCGCATCTTCCAGGAGGAGATCTTCGGTCCCGTGCTCTCCGTGGTCACGTTCAAGGACTTCGATGAGGCCATCAAGATCGCCAACGACACCAACTACGGCCTCGGCGCCGGTGTGTGGTCGCGCCACGGGCGTACCGCCTACCGCGCCGGCCGCGAGATCCACGCCGGTCGTGTCTGGGTGAACCAGTACCATAACTACCCTGCTCACGCGGCTTTCGGCGGCTACAAGGAGTCCGGTATCGGCCGTGAGAACCACCTCATGATGCTCGCCCACTACCAGCAGACCAAGAACCTCCTGGTCTCCTACTCCGACAACGCGCTCGGCTTCTTCTGAGCCCAGCCCTGCAGGACACCCAGCAGTAGGGGATCCTCCCAGTAGCTGCTGTGGGTGCCCTCCGGGTCCCCGGACAGCACTCGCGCCCCGAACCCCGGGGCCGCGGGGTCCGGGCCATGCACCCCTCCGACCAGTTTCACCGGGTCGGAGGGGTTCGTCATGGCGTGGATCTGCGGATCATCGCCGAGCAAGGTCAGCTGCGCCGCCTTATCGACGCCCACCCCCGGGCTCCCCACGAACACCAGCCGATCCGCGTACATGCCCTCCCCCCGCGCCGCGGCCTGTGCGGCAACCATCCCACCGTAGGAGTAGCCGAGCACGATACGGCGCTGGCGGGGGAAACGGCGGGTGAGTTCTTTCTGGAAGGCCTGCAGCTCGCCGCCCGCCGCCCGGGCCGGTTCCTGGGCCAGCGCGTGGGCCACGCCGGGCGGGGCCGGATAACCCAACCACACCACTGCCGCCCCACCGGTGGCGGCCGAAATGGTGCGGGCGCGGTCCAAGTGCACGGGCAGGCGCTCGGCTGCGGAGGAACCGGTGCCCAGCACGAGGGTGGTCACCGATTCGGCGTGCTCGAGATCACCGACGGCGGCGACGAGGCGGTGCCCGTCAACCTCCAGCAGTTGCACGTCAGGGGGTAAATCTAAGCCGGATTCCAGGCGGTTGCGTTGGTCGAGAGCAGCTAGCCCTAGGTCCGGGTCGGCGGACCAGCGGCGGGGTGTGTCCACCGGGATCTCAGTGCACAACAAGTCAATGCTGCGAGCGCAGGTGGCATCCAGCACATCCCCCAAGCCCCTTAAGTCGCGCATGAGCAGGGCCAGCGCACCCGCCGCAGCCGGGTGTTGTCTGGCCAGCAGCGCAGCCCGGGAAGCCGCCGCGTCCAATTCCTCCTGCAGGGCGGCGGTCACCGACAGCACGTGCGCGACCCGCAGCATCTGCTCCGGGGGCCGGGAAAGGGGGGTCGCCAGCCGATGCAGTCGGCCCACGGCCGCGGTGGCTGCGGGCCCGGAAAACCCCGTCCCCTCCAGGGCGTCGAAGGAACGGGCCAGCCAGGAATGCTGCTCGCTGAGCCAGGCGGCATGGTTGGTGAGCTGGTGGGAGAGGCGGCGGAGGGAGGTGACGTCGAGAAGCATCAGAACAACCCCCGATCAACCTCGACGACGCGCTCGGCGAAGCGCCGCACGTCCCGGGCGTGATCAAGTAACGCGGACTCGGCGCGCTGATGCGCGTCGGACCAGCTCAGGCCGGCGCGTTCCAGCGCAGCGGCGGTGCGCGAACCGGGGGCCAGGGACGGGGTGGATGGGGAGGTGGTGCGGGCGAGGAGGGTTAGCAGGTGATCGGCGATGGAGGGGGACAGGTGCAGGTGGTCCATGGCGCCAGTGTCCGGCCAAGTGGCGGATTAGTCGAACGCGGGGTGCGCCAACCTGTGGATAACTACCAGTTATCCACATAGTGTGGGTGCCATGAAGATCGCAGCCGTGCAGATAACCAGCGGACCGGATATCCTGAACAATTTGGCACTTGCCAAGCAGAAGATGCGCGAGGCCGCCGAGCAAGGCGCGCGCCTGATCGTATTCCCCGAGGCCACGAGCCAGGCTTTCGAATCTGGGCGCCTCGATAAACACGCCCAGGAGCTCGACGGGGAGTTCGCCACCGGGCTTCGCGACGCCGCACGCGAGCTCGGCGTCACCGTCGTCGCCGGCATGTTCCGGCCCGCCGACACTGTCGAGCGCGAGGGCAAGAAGATCAACCGCGTGTACAACACTGCGCTGATCACCGGCCCGGAGCACCACGAGGGCTACGACAAGATCAACACCTTCGACGCCTACTCCTATCAGGAATCCGACACCGTCAAACCCGGTGAGGACCTGGTGACCTTTGACGTTGACGGCGTCACCGTCGGTGTGGCCACCTGCTACGACATCCGCTTCCCCGAGCAGTTCCGTGACCTGGCGCGCCAGGGCGCGCAGGTCATCGTCGTGCCCACCAGCTGGATGGACGGCCCCGGAAAACTCGAACAGTGGCGCATCCTCACCGCCGCACGCGCTCTGGACTCCACCGCGTGGATCGTCGCCGCCGGCCAGGCCCGCCCCGGCGGTGCCGAAGACGGCGGTGAACCCAGCGGACCGACCGGCATCGGGCATTCGTGCGTGGTGGGGCCGACGGGGCGTCGAGAAGCAGAAGCCGGCTACGAACCAGAAATCCTCACCTACGATCTCGACATGGAAGAAGTCGACAAAGCCCGGAAATCACTGCCCGTCCTGTGACGGCCACTGATCGGCGCGCGCCCACACCTCCGTCTGGATGAGCTCGGGCGGGGTCCCACCCGCCACCAGAGTGCGCACCGAATTCTCCACCTGCTGCGCATTACCCACCACCAGCACATCCCGGTCCGCCCACGCGCCATACGAAGACACCAACTGGCACACGGACGCCGTCTCCTGCTGGTGCAGACCGAAAGGCGCGCGGGAATGCTCCGTCGCGCCGACCCACCACGGGTCCTTCTCGTGCTGGACCACCGGCACCACGGACAGCCAGTGGCTAAAGATTGCCAGGTTCCACAGTCCCATGAGGTCATAGAGCTCACCCGGGTACTCCGCCGCGAAAAATAGGTGCACGCGGGGACGATGCTCCCACGTGAGCATGTCGTAGAGCATCGCCCGCAGCGGCGCCAACCCCGTGCCGTGGGCGATCATGAGGACATCCCGCTCACCCGTCAGCTGCAGCGTGCCGCGCGGCTGGCCGAACAACCAATAGTCCCCGGGCTTCGGGGTAGCCATGAGCTGAGAAATATCCGAACCCTCCAGCATGCGGATATGGAACTCCACCTGCCCGAACTCATTACTCGGCAGCGCGGGGGAGAACATCCGCCACACACCCGGCAGATAAGACGTGGTCACCGGCAGGTGCTGGCCGGCGCGGTAAGGGATAGGTACGCCAGCCTCCAGGCGGACGACGGAGAGGTGGCGGGTGCGGCGCTGCACCTCCAGGACCTCCGCCGAAAATGCCGGGGCCAGCCCCTGATGATCCGCATCCTGGGCGGCAGCCGCCATCACCGTGCACACTGTCTCGAGCACCTGGGCGGCAGCATCAGCCTGCGGGAAATCCAGGGAGTGCAGGCCATGAGAAAGCGCAACCGCGAAAGCAGGGTAAATCTCTGCCGGGAAACCGTGGCGACGATGATCCCGACCGAGGCCCTGCAACCGATCGAGAACTTCCTGGGGCACCTCACCCGTGGCGGGGGTACGCTCCAGAACCCAGGCACACGCAGCGGCGAGCTCCAGGTGCGTGTGGAGCAAAGAGATGGGAAAGACCTGCCGGGACTCAAGAACATCCTGGTAAAGACGCTGTTGGACGGCATCCCGGAACTCTGTGCTGCGTTCGCGGAGGGCGGTGCCAGTCTCGGTCAGGGTCTGCATGGACTCTATTGTGCCCGGCTGGGGATGGAGGTGGTCAAGGGGGAGGGGGCTGAAGCGTGGCTAGAATTGCATGAACATGTCCCCGACCCGGCAAGGTGCCCCGCGATGATCGAGTTCGACCGCGTCTCCCGCACCTACCCGGGCAGCTCCCACCCGGCGGTCGCCGACTTTACCCACCACGTCGAATCCGGTTCCACCACCGTCTTCGTCGGGCCTTCCGGATGCGGGAAGACGACTCTGCTGCGGATGGTCAACCGCATGGTGCCTGCCGACAGCGGCACCGTCCGCGTACGCGGAAAAGACGTCAGCCAGGTTGATCCGGTGCAGCTGCGGCGTTCCATCGGTTACGTCATGCAGCACTCCGGGCTTCTGCCGCACCGCACGGTGCTGGACAACGTGGCTGCCATCGCCCAGTTGAACGGCACGCGCAGGAAGGAGGCCCGGGAGCGCGCCGCCGAGATGCTTCGGCTCGTCGGCCTCGACCCGGCGCTGGGCGGGCGTTACCCGGCGGAATTGTCTGGCGGGCAGGCCCAGCGCGTCGGCGTGGCCCGCGGCCTGGTCGCCGACCCGGACATTCTCCTCATGGATGAGCCCTTCGGCGCCGTCGACCCCGTCGTGCGCCGCGGCCTGCAGGAGGAGATCCTCTCCCTGCAGGAACGCATGGCGAAAACCATCCTCATGGTCACCCACGACATCGACGAGGCCTTCCTCCTCGGCGACACCGTCGTCCTCCTCGGCGAGCAGGCCCGGATCGAACAGGTCGGGGCGCCGGAGGAGTTTCTTACTAGCCCCGCCAACGAGCAGGTCCGCGAGTTCACGGGGGCAAAGGGACGGCGGTTGCGCGTCGAGAAGCGGGACGGGTGCCAGGTCGTCGTGGACAGCAGTGGCCGGGTACGCGGGGTGTTGGAATGAGGTGGAATTGGGTCGTCGACAATGCCGGGCGGATCGGGGATCTCGCGTGGGCGCACTTTTCGCTGTCGTGGCCGGCGATTGTGGCGTCGTTTGTCATCGCCTTGCCGATCGGCTGGTTCGCGCACCGGCACTGCTGGGCGCGCGAGGTGATCGTGGTGCTCACCGGTCTGCTGTATGTCATTCCTTCGCTGGCGTTATTCGTGGTCATGCCGCTTTTTCTGGGAACGTCGATCCTTTCTCCGCTCAACGTCATCGTCGCCATGACACTTTATGGCCTGGCGCTGCAGGTCCGCGCCACGGCGGACGCCTTCGGCACCGTGCCCGGTGATGTGCGGCAGGCAGCGATCGCCACAGGCTATCCGGCGTGGAAACGCGTGCTCAGCGTTGAGCTGCCCCTGGCTGGACCAGCGCTACTGGCTGGCATCCGGGTTGTCTCGGCGTCGACGATCTCGCTCGTCTCCGTCGGCGCGCTCATCGGTGTCGCCTCGCTGGGCACGCTGTTTACTGAAGGCTTCCAGCGTTCGTTCCCGACGCAGATCATCGTCGGCCTCGTCGGCACCGTCGTCCTCGCCATGCTTATCGACGCCGCACTCGTCCTCGCAGGCCGCCTCCTCATGCCGTGGGCCCGGAGGGTGGGATGAATCAACTGCAGCCCATGTGGGCGTTCCTCGCCGATGCGCAGCGGTGGCCGCTTATTCTCTCCCGCACCCTGGACCACCTCGGCTATACGGCACTGGCGGTGGGGTTATCCTTGCTCATCGCTTTGCCGTTGGGCCTGTGGGTGGGGCATACGCGGCGGGGTGCGGACGTGGTGTTGTCCCTCGCCGGTGCGTTGCGTGCGTTGCCGTCGTTGGGCCTGCTCACGTGGCTTACCGTGTCCATGTCGATGGGTGTGCGCCTACCGTTGGTTCCCGCGACGATTGTGCTCATCATTCTCGCTGTTCCCCCCTTGCTGGCGGGCATCGTCGCCGGAATGGTCGCCGTACCCCGCCAGGTCGTGGACTCCGCGCGGGCCACCGGATACAGCGAGGCGCAGATCCTGCGGCGCGTCGAGGTCCCGCTGGCTCTGCCCGTCATGATCGGTGGCCTGCGCTCGTGTGTGGTCCAGGTGCTGGCGACCGCCACTATCGTCGCCTACATCGGGTTGTCCGGCCTGGGCCGCTATCTCATCGACGGCCTGGCCCTCCGCGATTACCCGCAGATGCTGGCCGGGGCGGTGCTGGTCACCGCGCTGGCTCTCATCGTCGATCTCATCCTGGCCCTTGTGCAGAAATCACTCCAACCGAAAGGACAAATCATATGAAACTGAGACTCACCACCACCCTGTTCGCTGTCGCCGCCCTCGCGCTCAGCTCCTGCTCCTCCGCGGATGACCCCTTGGCGACCACGCCGGAGGCAGATACCGAAACCATCACCATCGGCACCGCCAACTTCCCCGAATCGGAGATCATCGGGCAGATCTGGGCCGCCGCCCTCGAGGACGCCGGATTCGACGTCGAGGTCAACTCCGGCATCGGCTCCCGCGAGGTCTACCTCCAGGCCCTCGAAGAGGGCAGCATCGACCTCGTTCCCGAGTACTCCGGCAACCTCGCCCAGTACTACGGGGCGGAGCTCGAGGCGGGGACTGCGACCTCGCAAGCCCTCGCCGCTCTCCAGGAAGTTCTCCCGGAGGGCCTTGTCGCCGGAGACATCGCCGAGGGTGAGTCTAAGGACTCCTACCGTGTCACCCGGGAGCTCGCCGAGGAGTACGGGCTGGAAACTCTCGGTGACCTGGATAAACTCGAGCAGGTACGCATCGCCGCTAACCCGGAGTTCGCCGAGCGCCCCTATGGTCCGCCTGGCCTGGCCTCGGTCTACGGCGTGGACGCAGACAAGGTCTCCGTGGTCCCGATTTCTGATGGCGGTGGACCGCTCACCATCGCCGCCGTGGTGGAGGGAGCGGCTGAGGTCGCCGATATCTACACCACCTCCCCGCTTCTCGACGCCGCCGGCAACGAGGTCGACCTTGTCACCCTCGAGGATCCCGAGCGGCTCATCCTCCCCCAGAACGTCCTGCCGCTCATGCGCGCCGATGCCATCCCCCGGGAGGCGATCAACGCTATTAACGGTATCTCGGCGGAGCTGAGCACCGAGGTGCTCGTCGATCTCAACCTGCGGAACATCGGCGAAGAGAAGGCCGAGCCCCCGGCCATTGCCCGCGACTTCGTCAACGAGCACGCCTAGGCCCCTCCCCTCGGTGTTCCCACGCACATAAGGGCGGGCCCTTTAATGCGACCTGCGGAAACGTAGCGCGGTGGATAAAGGTACGTGGGAACACCGAGGGGGTTTAGGCCACCGGGTAACCCTCCACGCGTCCCTTGGTGGCCGGGATCCAACCCAGTGCCGGGGCGACGTGCTCGGCGAAGGACTGCAGGATCGACAGGTTGACCTCCACGCCCATCTGGTTCGGAATGGTCAGCATCAGTGTGTCGGCGGCCATGATGGCGGCATCGGCACGCAACTGCTCGATGAGTACGTCCGGCTCGGCGGCGTAGGTGCGGCCGAAGGTGACGGGCGTGCCTTCGCCGAGGGAGCCGATCTGGTCGCGGCCGGTGGCCTGCATGCCGAACATCTGGCGGGACTGGTCATCCACGATGGGAAACACCGAGCGGGAGACGGACACGCGCGGGGTCCAATCGTGTCCGGCCTCGACCCATTCGGCGCGGTAACGAGCGATCTGCTCGGCCTGGAGGTCACCGAGGGAGGAGCCGTCGGCCTCGGAGACGAGGGTGGAGCTCATGAGGTTGACGCCGTCGCGGGCGGCCTGCTCGGCGGTGGCGTGGGAGCCGGCACCCCACCAGACGTGGCGGCGCAGCCCGGGGGAGTGGGGGAACACCGGCAGTGGGGTGCCGGGTTGGTACATGCGCGGGTACTGCTCTTCCGCGGGGGCGGCCTCGGTGACGGCGTAGCCGTCGATGGCGTTGAGAAACTGCTCGAACTTGGCGCGGGCTATATCCGAACCGTTGGGATGTTCGGCGTGATAGCCGAAGGCTTCCCAGCCGCGCTGGGCGGGTTCCGGTGATCCGCGGGAGACGCCGAGGGCGAGGCGGGCGTCGGAAAGCAGGTTGAGTGCGGCGGCCTCTTCGGCGAGGTGCAGCGGATTCTCGTAGCGCATGTCGAGGACGCCGGTGCCTACCTCGATGTGTTTGGTGGCGCCGACGATCGCGCCGAGCAGCGGCATGGGGGAGGCACCTTGCGGGGCGAAGTGGTGGACGCGGAAGTAGGCGCCATTGACGCCGATCTCGTCGGCGGCGACGGCCAGCTCAAGCGCCTGCTGGAGGGTGGCGGCGGCGTCGGGGCCGGGCTGGTTGCCGATGGCGTAGTGGCCGAAGCTTAAGAATCCGAAGGCTTTCACGAGGCTGAGTCTACTTTCTGTTTCAGGAGGTGGGCGGCACGGCGTCCGGCGAGACGGCCCGCCCGGGTGGCGCCGACGGTGGAGGCGGTGGAGCCGTAGCCGACGAGGAGGACGCGATTGTCGGCTGCGGGGGTGACTTCGTCGAGCATCCGGATCCCGCCTGCCGCGCCGCGCAGTTTCAGGGGTGCGAGGTGGCGCAGCGCGGGGCGGAAGCCGGTGTTCCAGAAGATGACGTCGACGTCTATCTCCGTGCCCACCGGCAGCGGGTCCCAGGATTCCGGGACCTGGAGTCCATTGCTTTTCGACGGCCCGTAACCCGCCGCCGCTTCACTTTTCGGCGGTCCGAACACGACGCCGTTTTCTGTGATGCGATCGAACATGCCCCGGGAGATTAAGGTGCCGTCGGCGACCCCCTCGAGGTAGGCGGGGATCTGTGGGATGCCGGTGGTGCGCACCACGGAGGCGGGGCGCTGCCCTGCGAAGGTGCGCTCCCGGACGGCATCCTCGACGGCCAGGCCCCAGCCGGCGTCGAACTCCCGCCTGGTGAAGTTCGGTGGGCGGTGGGTGGCCCAGATCGTGTCGGTGACGGGGGCGAGTTCGAGGAGGAACTGCACGGCGGACAGCCCGCCGCCGACGACCAGCGTGCGCTGGCCGGCGAAGTCCTCTTTCCGCACGTAGTCCTTCGTGTGCAGCTGGCGGCCGCGGAAATTCTCGATGCCGGGGACGTAGGGGATGAAAGGGTTGTCCCAGGTGCCGGTGGCGTTGAGGACGAGGTCGGCGGTGAAGACGCGGTCGTCGATAAGCGTGACGGTGAGGGGGAAGCCGGGCGTGACACGGCGGACCGGGGCGGGGCGCAGTACCTGCATGTCGAAGGTGTCTTCGTAGGTGCCGTAGTAGTCGGCGACGAGGTGCGAGGCCGGGGTGTGCGGGTCGGGGCGGTCCATGGGCAGGCCGGGGAGGTCGGCGATGCCGTGGGCGGTGCCGAGGGTGAGGGAGTCCCAGCGGTGGCGCCAAGCGCCGCCGGGGCCATCGTTGGCGTCGAGGATGAGGACATCGCCTTCGGGTCCCAGGGAGAATCCGCGGCGGTGGAGTTCGTGGGCGGCCGCCAGACCCGCCTGGCCGGCGCCGATGATGATGGCGCGGTAATGCATGGCTTCTACCGTACCGCTTGTTGGTGATATGTCAACAAGAGGGCGAAACCTGAATCTTTTATGTGAATTGAAAAATGTGATTGTGGTCATACCTCGACCGCATTAGTGTGGTGCGCAACACATTCCCTGCACCTTCTGAAAGGAAACTACATGTCTGCACCCACTTCCTTCCGCGCCGCCGTCGTCGACGAGTTCGGCCCCGAAGTTAATGTTCGCGAGGTTGAACTGCCGCAGCCGGACCGCCACCAGGCCCTGGTCAAGCTGCATGCCTCCGGCGTCTGCCACACCGACCTGCATGCCGCCGAGGGTGACTGGCCAGTGAAGCCGGAGCCGCCGTTCGTGCCCGGACACGAGGGCGTCGGCGAGATCGTCGAGCTCGGCCCGGGCGAGCATGATGTCAAGGTAGGTGACATGGTGGGCAACGTCTGGCTCTGGTCCGCCTGTGGCACCTGCGAGCACTGCCGCACCGGTTGGGAGACCCTGTGCAACGAGGCCGAGTACGGTGGCTACACCGTAGACGGTTCCTTCGGCGAGTACATGCTCGTCGATACCCGCTACTGCGCCCGCATCCCGGAGGGCTCCGACCCGGTGGAGGTGGCCCCGATCCTCTGTGCCGGCGTCACCGTCTACAAGGGACTGAAGGTCGCGGAGACCAAGCCCGGCCAGTTCATGGTCATCTCCGGTGTCGGCGGCCTCGGCCATATCGCCGTTCAGTACGCCGTCGCCATGGGCATGCGTGTCATCGCGGTTGACATCGCTGACGACAAGCTCGAGCTGGCCACTCGCCACGGCGCAGAGTTCACAGTCAACGCCAAGCATTCCGACCCGGCCGAGGCCGTCCAGGAGTACACCGGTGGCGGAGCGCACGGCGTGCTGGTCACCGCGGTCCACGAGGCGGCGTTCGGCCAGGCCATCGGCATGGCACGCAAGGGCGGAACCATCGTGTTCAATGGCCTGCCGCCGGGGGACTTCCCGGCCCCGATCTTCGAGATCGTGTTCAAGGCGCTGACGATCCGTGGTTCGCTCGTCGGTACCCGCCAGGACCTGGAGGAGGCGCTCGACTTCTACGCCCGCGGCATGATCAAGCCGACCGTGTCGGAGTGCTCGCTTGATGACGTCAATGCCGTGTTCGAGGAAATGCGCCACGGCAAGATCGAAGGTCGCATGTCCATCAAGTACTAAGCTGCTGCGCCCGCGTCCCGTCTCCTCGCTGGGGAGGCGGGACGTTGTGCTTGTAGTTCGAAGTTGTCGTTGTTACTGGTGTGTCTATCTTGGTTGCGCTCAGCACTTGCTACTCTCCGTATAGTTTCCTGAATCCAATCTGGAAGTCCGGACCTGTACGAAGGAGTTTTCTGTGAGAAGGACAATCTCGGCTGTGGCGGCCACCGTCGCCCTGATAGCAGGATTAGCCGCCCCAGCCCATGCCACCACGATTGACCCCCTGGGATTGAGCAGTCTCGACGGAGCGCAGCTGCTTCGGCCCACTCAGTCAGAAGGTGAAGACGAAGAGGTTCTGGACGCGACCGTCGCAGTCCGGATCACCCCCACCGTGTTTTCCGTTGATACCAAGACAGGTCGGGCGTTGAGCGGTGCCACCTACAATGTGCAAAGAAATGACCTGCTCACGGGTGAGGACGGTGCGTCTGTTGGCCCCTACCGCGGCAACATCGACGGAACCTGGCTCTGGAGAGAGATCGAGTTCCAATCCAGCGGAGACGGTCTCATCGACGGTGAGCCCGCTGACGAGTTTGTCCTCACTGGCGTGACTCCTCCTCCTGGCTACCTGCCGCTGACAGAGCCGGTGACCATCACCGCCACTGTCGATGGGTGGGAGGCCGCGGGGCCTGTCGAGGAAATTGCCCCCAATGTCTTCGTCATCAATTACCAGCCCGGTGAGGCCTCGGACCCCACCGGGGCAACGGAGGAGGATCCGATTCGGCTCGGGCGGAACCATGGCCCGACTTTCGTGGCCGTCGACTCTGCGACTGGCCAGCCGATAGCTGGTTCCTACTGGGGCGGAGAGTCCTGCACACGCTTCGGTAATGAACCCGACTGGACCTGCATTAGTTTGGACGACTATCGCCTCCACATGGATGTGGACGGTTCGTATATCGTTGACAACATCGATTTAGAGTACAACCAGCCCCACGAATTCCGCCTCGAGAACCGAATGGCGCCTCCCGGGTGTTCGCTCGTCGAGGAACCCGTGTATTGGGAGCAGGACGCGGACGGCGTCACCGTTTACGGCGGTGGCGTGTACCAGTACGGGGACACCGTCGAATCTGAGGGTGACGACCCGAATCGGCGCACCCTGCTGGCTATTCCCTTCGATTGTTCCACCCCCACTCCGGTGTGTAGTGCTGGGGATCGCCCGGTCCACGAGGTGGAAACTGACTCGCGCTATGACGGAGGTGATACCGCTTTCCGTCTCGGCCCCAGCGTGGTGCGTACCGATGCCGCGGGTCGCATCGTGAGCGGTTCCGTTTTTGAGGTCAACGTCTACGCGGAACTTGAGGATGGTTCGTGGACTCACATCGCGCAGGACCAGCTGATCGACATGGAGGCTAACGGTACCTTCTATACCCGCGACGTGCCGCTGCGCTCGGGCAATTACATGGTGGAGGCTCGTGAGGTGCGTTCGGCGATCGGTACTACTCTGCGCGAGCAGACGTATGTGTTCGTGGGGTCAGCCGCAGGAGAGAGCAATGATTGGGAAGCTTTCGAGGGGGCGACATTGGTGTTCGACGAGAGCACCGGCGACCTCAAGATCAATACCGACGAGGTCGTTCTCGATCCGCAGCAGCAGACTCTCTACCGCGTCAACGAGAGCGATTTTGCCATCGGTGAACCCCTCGATTGCCCTGTTTCGGGTGGCTCCAGCGGAAGCTCCCTGTGGCCGCTACTTCTGCTGCCTCCGGCACTGATCGGTTCCAGCATTGCGGCCAGCTCGCTGCTGCCGGGTGCGCCGGAACTGGACAGCTCCGCGCACCCGGAGCAGGCTCCGGCTCCGCAGGCCCCGGCGCAGACGACCATTGCGCCTGAGCCTGCACCTGAGAAGGCTCAGCCCCAGGTTCAGCCGGCTGAGGAGCGTCAGCTCGCCCGCACGGGTGCGGATGTCGCGGTGCTCCTGGCGTTGGCCGTCGCGCTTATCGTGGTCGGTGGGTTCGTGGTTCGCCTGCGCCGGGTGTAAGGCAACCGAATAGCGAGCTTGGCATAGTCTGAGAGGTATGGATTACACCCCGTACAGCTTGCTTATCGACGTCGGCTGGATCTCCCTGCTCATGATCATCGGCAACCTTCTGCGTAGGAAGGTGGGGTTGTTCCAGAAGCTGCTCCTGCCGGCGTCGATCACCGCGGGCCTGCTGGGCTTGGCTTTCGGCCCGCAGGTGCTGGGCTGGATCAATTTCTCTGATCAGATCGGTACCTACACCGGCATCCTCATCGCCTTCGTTTTCGCGTCGATGGCTTATGGAATGGATCTGACTCCCTCGGTGCGTACCGGTGCCAGAAACATGTGGTCGTACTCGACCGGTATGTTTCTCGGGCAGTGGGGGCTGTTTATCCTGCTTGGCGTGTTCCTGTTCAAGCCTCTCTTCGGTACTGAAGATTGGTTCGGAATGATGCTGCCCGTCGGCTTCGTCGGTGGTTTCGGTACCGCCGCCGCCGTCGGCCACTCCCTGGAGGAGGCCGGCGCGGTGGCCGCCAGCTCCCTCGGCTTCACTGCCGCGACGGTGGGTACCCTGGCCGCCATCGTCGGTGGCCTTATCTTCGCCAACTGGGGAATTCGCACCGGACGTGCCTCCACCATGCCGGGTGAACTGCCCTGGGACCTGCGTTCGGGTTACATCGATAATGTCAAGGAGCGCCCGTCGATCGGCCGCGCCACGACCAACCCCTCGTCTATCGAGCCGCTCGCCCTCCACCTGGGCTTCGTCCTGCTCACCGTGCTGGTCGCCTACCTGGTCAACGGCGGCATCAACGACCTCTTCCCGAGCGTGTCCATCCCGCTGTTCGCCATGTCCTTCGTCATCGGCCTGCTGGGCCGGGGGCTGCTCACCGGAGTCGGGCGCAAGGACTTCCTGGACAAGAACACCGTGAACTCCATGTCTGGTGCGGCGACTGACTATCTCATCGCCTTCGGTGTCGCGTCCATCGTTCCTGCCGCCATCGCTGATTACTGGGTACCGCTGCTCATCCTGTTCGTCCTTGGTGTGGTCTACTGCCTGTTCATCTTCTTCGTTCTCTCCCCGGAGTTCTTCGGCGAGAAGTGGCTGGAACGTGGAATCTTCTCCTGGGGCTGGGCGACCGCGGCCGTCGCCACGGGTATCGCGCTGCTCAAGATCGTCGACCCGAAGCTCAAATCCGGCACCCTCAACGAATACGGCGTGGCCTATGTCGGCTTCGCTCCCTTCGAGATCGGCATGACCATCCTCGCGCCGATTGCGGTCCTGGCGGGGCTGACCGCAGGCCTGGGTTGGGCGTCACTGCTCATCGGCGTGGCGGTGATTGTCGTCCCGATCATCACCAAGAAGACCCCGGGGGCGGAGAAGCGGGCGGCCGCCTCGGCCTGATAATCGGCTGAGAAATGCCGGTCCGGCCGCTGCGGAATAGTGTGGACAACATGTTAGGGTGAGCGCGTTCATGCGGTGAGCGATGCTGTGACGTCGCACACCGCTTCGCTTCACCTGAGGAGAATCCATGATTCGCCGCCTGGCCACCGCGCTCACCGCGACGGCCCTGCTCTTCGGGCTCGCGCTCCCCGCGTCGGCCGACCCCGCCGCGGGACCTGAGCGTGCGCAGATCGCCGCACAGAGCGAGTTTGAGCGGGCGCCCACCGTCATCGCCGTTGACCGAGCCACCGGCCGACCCGTCTCGGACGCCGCCTACAACGTCCAGGTGAACAACCTCATCACCGGGGAGCAGGGCACGCCGAGCGGGCCCTACAGCGTCAGTGTCGATGGCGCCTGGATCGCCCATGATGTCGCGTTCTCCTTCCCGGATGGGCTGCGGGATGGCGTTCCCGTCGATCAGTTGGTGCTGACGGAGGTCAACCCGCCGGACGGCTACCTCCCCGTCGCAGAGCCGATCACCCTCACCGCCACCGTCAACGGGTGGCAGGCCACCGGACCGGTCCTGGAGGTCGCGCCGAACGTCTTCGTCATCGAGTACGACCGCGATGACGCAGGGCAAGGCGTGCCCGGCACCGAGGACAATCCCATCGTCCTCGAGCAGCGTCACTATCCGACGTTCGTGGCCGTCGACGCCACGACGGGGCAGACCCTCTCCGGCTCCTACTGGGGTGGCGAGTCGTGCACCCGCTTCAACAATGATCCGGACTGGACCTGCACGTCGCTCGATGACTATCGCCTCCACATGGACCGGGACGGTCGGATGCTCACCAGTAAGATCGACATGGAGTTCGACGCCCCGCACAATTTCGAGCTGATCAACCGCATGGCTCCCCCAGGCTGCCGCCTCAAGGACGAGTCCGTCTGGTGGAAGGCTGATGCCGAGGGTGCCAAGGTGTATGGCGGCGGCGTCTACCAGCTGGGCGAGACCCGCGAGCGGGTCGACGCCGACGGCAACGTCTTCCGCCAGACACTCATGGCCATCCCCTTCGACTGCGAGAACCCGACGCCCGTGTGCACGGCCGCTGATCGCCCGGTGCACGAGGTGGCCGCCGGCTCGCGCTATGACCAGGGCGAGCGCGGTACCCTCGGGGCCGGCCCGAGCGTGGTCCGCACCGACACCTCGGGCCGCATCGTCAGCGACTCCCTGTGGAGCATCGACGTCTACTGGCAGCCCGCCGCAGGTGCTCCCTGGGAGCAGATCGCAGCGGAGCAGGCCATCGAGCTGCCCGATGACGGCAGCGCCTATACCCGGGATGTTTCCGTCAGGCAGGAAGGTAGATTCGTCTCCGTCTTCCGTGAGCTCCGCGCCGCACAAGGGACCACCCTGCGCGAGCGGACCTATGTCTTCGAGGGGGACTCCGCGACCGGCTGGACCGGCACGGAGGGTGCCACCGTCGCCTTCGATGCCGCCACCGGTGAGATCCAAGTGATCCGTCCGGAGCAGCCGCCCGCGCAGCCCACCCTCTACCGCGTCAACGGCGGAGACTGGGCGATCGGCGAGCCCCTCGGGGGCCCGGCCTGCCAGCCGACCCCGCCGCCGGGTGGATCCTCCCTGTGGCCGCTGCTGCTCGTGCCCCCGGCGCTGAACGCCTCGAGCAACCCGGGTCCGGCGACCCCGGAGACTGTCGCGACCCCGCAGCCGCAGCCGCAGCCGCAGACCCAGACCCAGCAGCAGCCCCAGCCGACGGCAGCCCCGCAGCGTGAGCTGGCCCGCACCGGCGCGGATGTCGAGGTGGTCCTGGCCCTGGCGCTCGCTGCGCTCGTGGCCGGTGGAATCCTGGTGCGCCTGCGTCGCGCGTAGCTGACAAATCCGTGCGGCGATGGCTCGCATCGTCGACGACAACTACAACTGCTACTGTGCCCGCGACATGTGGGCCGAGGTCGACGGTCAAGGCGACAAGGTTGCTAGTGGGCTTAAAGATGCAGGTCCCTGATGTGTTTCGATGGTTGTGGAGGAACTCTCATCTTCACATTTGGGGCTCTTCACGATTTAGAGTGCGTTGATCCGGTTGTGCAGCTGTCCGGAGTGGAT
>NZ_JAUNUG010000078.1 GCF_030538285.1 Corynebacterium sp. | reverse complement strand
CCACCGTGAAGGCGAACATGTCGCGCATCTTCAACAAACTGGGCGTGGACAACCGGGTGTCGGCGGCGATGGTCATCCGCGACGCTGGCCTGGCCTGAGGCTGCGTAAGATTTTCAGGTCGAAGCGGCGTCGGGAAGTGCATAATGCCTGTTCGCGGGTGTCGCTCAGCCCGGGTAACCCTGAAAGTCTTACATAGCGCCCCTAGCGCGGGAGGTGGAACAGGCCTTGCTCATCCTGCTCGGCCAGGCCGTCTTCCAGCAGGGAGAACAGAGCGCGAGACCGTTGGACATCGTCGGGCCAGACGACGTCGATAACCGATTGCGGCACGGCTGCCTCCGTCCCGCGCAGCACGTCCATGATCAGTCCGCGGACCTGGCGGTCGGTGCCGGTGAATTTCTGCACCTTCTTCTTCGCCAGCTCCTTTGCACTGGGTGGTGGGGAGCCGGCGGCCAACCAAGCGCATTCCTCCCGCAGCGGGCACACCCCGCACTGCGGTGAGGTTGCGGTGCAGACCAGGGCGCCGAGCTCCATCAGCGCGGCCGAAAACCGCGGCCCCCGCTCTGAAGGCAGCAGCGCCGCCACCACCGCCAGCTCCGCTTTCGACGCCGTCCCCGCGAGGAAGCGCCCCTGAACCGCACGGCGCACCACCCGCCGCACGTTGGTGTCCACCACCGGCACATTGATCCCGTACGCGAAACACGCCACGGCGCGGGCAGTGTAGTCACCGACACCGGGCAAAGCCAGGAGCTTATCGACGTCGGCCGGGACGCGGGCGTCGTGAAGCGAGACGATCTGCTGTGCGCACTCCAGCAACCTCAACGCGCGGCGGGGGTAACCGAGTTTTCCCCACGCCCGCAGCACATCAGCGGGGGAGGCCTGCGCGAAAGCGGCCGGATCCGGCCAGCGGGCCATCCATTCCCGCCACACGGGTTCGACGCGGGTGACGGGGGTCTGCTGGCTCATCACCTCGCTGAGGAGGATGCCCCACGGGCTCGTGTCTTCTGCACGCCACGCCAGGGGGCGTTCGTGGAGATCAAACCAGGGGAGGAGGCGCGCGAACATGGGCTCTAAGTCTAGACTTGCCCCCATGCCCATGAAAGATGTCGCCAAGAACCCGCAGGCCGTGTGGGAGGCCCTGCTGGCCGGCAACAAGCGTTTTGTTCACCAGCAGCAGGAGCGCCCCAACCAGGACATTCTGCGCCGCACGGAACTGCGGGACGGGCAGAACCCCCGGGCCGTTGTCCTCTCGTGCTCTGATTCGCGCGTGCCGGTGGAGCTGATTTTCGACGTCGGCCTCGGCGACCTCTTCGTCGTCCGCACCGCCGGTGAGATCCTGGACCCGGCTGTTCTGGCGTCCATCGAATACGCGATCAAGAGCCTCGGTGTGGAACTCGTGGTCGTCATGGGGCATGAATCCTGCGGCGCCGTTGCGGCCACCGCGGAGGCGCTCGACGGCGGGAAGATCCCCAACGGTCTGGAACGCATCCTCGTGGAGAAGGTCGCCCCGTCGATCCTCGAGGCTCGCGCCCGCGGGCGCAATGACCGGCCCGGGTATGAACGTCAGCATGTCATCGAGATCGTCATCCAGATCAAGCACCGCCTTTCTGCCCTGCAGGAGCGCATCGCCGATGGTCGCGTCGGTATCGTCGGTCTGCGCTACCTGCTTTCCGACGGCTCGACTGAACAGGTCATCGCCGACGGCGTCGAATAGGCGGGGAGTAGCGGACACGCGGGGGCGCCGGTTCCCACCTGCATTAACTGCCCCCAATTAGAGTGAGGGGCGTGAGTAACCAGAGCCCCCGCCGACTTCCCGAAGAGATCTACGTCCGCCGCCGCGTCGCCGCGGCCGTGATCATCCTCGTCCTCGTCGGACTGCTGGTATGGGGCCTGGTCGCCTTCGCCGGCCGGGGTGGCGAGGACACGCAGACCACCGCTGCCGCGCCGTCCACCACGACCACCCGGTCGGTGGAGGAGACGACAACGCGCGAGACTACGCAGACCAGCAGGGAAGAAGAGGAAGAGGAGACCACCGAATCCACCGACCCTTCCGAGCCAGCCGAGCCGAAGAACACCTGCGAGCTCGCTGACCTGCGGATCATCGCCAGCTCTGATCGCCCCTCCTACGGTTCGGGTGTGCAGCCCACCTTCTACATGACGGTGGAAAACCCCACGGCCGCCGACTGCGAGATCAACCTCGACGATGCCGAGCTGCGCTTCGAGGTCTACCGCCTGGAGGACAACGAGCGCGTCTGGTCCGACACGGACTGCTACCCCTCGGTGCTTGATGGGGATGAGCTCTTCGAGGCCGACAGCGAACGACGTTTCGATGCGGTGTGGTCGCGTCGCGGCTCCCAGCCCGGCCAGTGCAACAGCCGCCAGGACGTGGGCACGGGCGCGTTTTACCTGCACGCCGTGATCGGCAATAACGCCTCCGACGCGCACACCTTCAACCTGGGTTAGGTCAGTCGAGCCAGTCCCTCGTGGACGTGGCGCGCCCACAGGTTGCCCACGTTGTCCACGGCCGCCAGATCCTCCTCCGATGCGCCGAGCAGGGACTTCACGTCGCCGAAAGCCGCGATGATCTTGTGCTTGAGGAACATCTGCACCCGCGGCACCCGGCTGAGCACCCGGTAACCACGCGGCACGATCCACTGCGTCAGGGACTCCTCCGTGGCGGGCAGACCGAGAATGCGGGCGACGTTGGCGGGCTTGAGCAGGTCGGCGTCGGCCAGGCCGTCGAGGGCGGTGGTGGCGGCGCGGACATCCTCATCAGAGGGCGGGCCTTCCGCGATGAGGTAGTCGCGGATGAGCAGGTCGATCTCGCGGTCGTTGTCGCCGCGAAGTTCGGTCAGCTGCAGGTTGAGCTGTCGGCCGTCGGTGCCCAGTTCGAGGACATCCTGGTCGAGTTCCATGCCGACGCGCTTGACCAGCAGTTCGCGCTGCATAACGGCGACGACATCCTGCACGGTGGCGTAGTTGTTGATCTCGGAGACAAACAGGCGTTGGTTCGCTTTGTCCAGGCGGGTGCGGTAGCGCTCGAGGGTGCCCAGGGCCTGGTTGGCACGTCGCAGGATGGTGGCGGGGCTATCGAGGATGTAGCGCTGCCCCTCGACGTAGAGGGTGATCACGTTCATTGATTGGCTCACCGCGATGACGGGTCGCCCGGTTTGCAGGGCGGCGCGTTCGGCGGAGCGGTGGCGGGTGCCGCTTTCCGACGTCGGGTAGCTCGGCGACGGCACCACCTGCACGTTGGCGCGCCGGATGCGGCTGGCGTCGGTGGAGAGGATGACCGCGCCGTCCATCTTGCACAGTTCGCGCAGGCGGGTGGGGGCGAAGGGGACGTCGAACTCGATGCCGCCGTCGCAGAGGTCGGTGACTTCTGTGCCGTCGCCGATGATGATGAGTGCGCCGGTGCGGCCGCGGACAATGCGGTCGAGGCCGTCACGCAGTTCCGTGCCGGGGGCGAGGTGCTGGAGGGTCTCCCTTAGGGTGGCGGGGCTCATGGGGTAGATGTTACCCCTGGGTCAGCAAACCGATCGCCTCCCGCAGGGTGGAAGCCTGCGCCACCCGCATCCCGGGCACGCTGAGCTTCTCTCCGGCGGGCACGACCGCGTATTCGTAACCCAGGCGGGCGGCCTCACTCAGGCGACGGCCCAGGTTGGGCACGCGGCGCAGCTCCCCGGCCAGGCCCACCTCCCCGATGACCACGGTCTTCTCTGGCAGCGGCTTCTCGTGCAGCGAGGACCAGGTGGCCAGGGCGACGGCCAGATCAGTGGCGGTTTCCGTGATGCGCACGCCGCCGACGGTGGCCACATAGGCATCCTTTTCATTGGTGCGCTCTCCCGCGCGCGCCTGCAGAACGGCCAAGACCATAGGTACCCGGTTGGCGTCCAACCCGGTAACCACGCGACGCGGGTTCTTCGCCACCGGATCCACCGTCAGCGCCTGCACCTCGGCGAGCAGCGGGCGCACACCATCCATGGCGACGGTCACCGCCGAGCCGTCGGGAGTGCGGCCGCGGTGGGAGAGGAACAGCCCGGAAGGATCGGGCACCTCGCGGATGCCCTCGGCGGTCTGCTCGAAACAGCCGACCTCATCGGTGGCGCCGAAACGGTTCTTGATGCCGCGCAGCATCCGCAGGGAGGACTGCCGGTCGCCTTCGAAGTTGAGCACCACATCCACCAGGTGCTCCAGCACGCGCGGCCCGGCGACATTGCCGTCCTTGGTCACGTGCCCCACCAGCAAGATGGGGATGCCGGAGGTTTTCGCCAGGGAGGTCAGCGCCGCGGTCACGGCGCGCGATTGGGCGACACCACCGGCCACGCCCTCCACCCCGGGGGCGTGCATGGTCTGCACCGAGTCGACGATGAGCAGGGAGGGCTTGACCTGATCGACGTGCCCGAACACCACGTCCAGGTTCGATTCAGACGCCAGGTACAGGGTCTCCTGCAGCGCGCCGGTGCGTTCGGCGCGCACGCGCACCTGCCCGGCGGATTCCTCCGCGGTGACATACAGGGCCTTACGCCCGCTTATCGACGCCCACCGGCTCGCCACCTCCAGCAAGAGTGTCGATTTACCCACCCCGGGTTCACCCGCCATGAGCACCACCGAACCGGGCACCACCCCGGAGCCCAAGACTCGGTCCAGCTCCCCGATGCCCGAGGGCACGGAGCTGGCCGCCGTGCCCGAGATCGTGGTGATGGGGGTGGCCGGGGCGCTCGGCGTTAAACCCGCCGGCCCCGCACTCGCTGTCTTCGGGGCCGCGGCCGATTCGACGAGCGTGCCCCACGCCGCGCAGTCCGGGCACCGCCCCAGCCATTTCGGGGAGGAATAGCCGCACTCGGAACAGGTGTGGACGGAACGGGGTTTACGGGCCATGACTTCACACCTTAATCACGGCCCACGCCAAACGCCCGGCTCTCGGGTGAGAAGCCGGGCGTCAATAAGAAAAGGAATTACAGGTTGGTGTAATCCGACTCAGAACCGGGCTCGCGGGAGAAGGAACCGGCCGGCAGCTGCGGAGCAGCGACAGCGGCGAAGACCTCGAGCTCACCGGTATCGAAGGTGAAGGTGACCGGGACGTTGCCGCCGATGGCGTAATCCTCATTCGCCAAGGTGGTCTCGGTGTACTCGATGCAGCCGGTGTTCTCGGACTGCGGGGTGTTTTCCAGGGCCTGTGCGGAATCGCCGTAGAGGACGCAGTCACGGCCCAGGGTGGTGGAGTCGAAGGCGACGTCATTGCCGTCGACGGAGATGGACTCGAGCGTGTGCTCGGTCATCGAGGTGTCCTGGTTGATCGCGGTGAACTTCAGGGCGGCCTCGCCCGCGTCATCGACGATGATGGTGACGTCGCGGACAGCGATAGTGCCGTCCTCGGAGTTGGCTTCCGCACCATTGACCGGCGCAACCTGCGAGGCGGTCTGGGTCACCTGGCCTGCAGAGCAGGAGGCCAGTGCCAGCGCGGACAGTGCGGCGGCGGAGATGATGCCGCCGCGACGGGCGGCCGACTTCAGGGACTTCACTTGGGTGTCCTCCATCAGTAGGGTCACTTAAGGCTGTTTCGCAAGCTTACCTTAGTCCCTTTGGCCCCTGAGCACACAGTTCCCGGCGATCGGTTCCATGCGGAGGCAGAAAGCGGGGGGTAACGGGGGTATACGGAGGGCGGAGGTTGGCCGCCGTCGAGCGGAATCGGCCGCGTGGTAGAATGCTGGGTCTAGTGTGCTGCCAACCACACGCAACAAGGAGTGGGAATGGATTTCAAGGTCGGGGACGTCGTTGTCTACCCGCACCACGGCGCTGCCGTGATCGCTGACATCGAGCATCGCGTGATGGGAGGGGAGGAACTGGAGTACCTGGTCCTGCAGATCAACCAGTCTGACCTCGTCGTCCGCGTCCCGTCCAAGAACGCGGAGCTGGTCGGCGTCCGTGACGTCGTCGGCGAAGAGGGCCTGCAGAAGGTCTTCGGCGTGCTCCGCGAAACTGACGTCGAGGAGGCGGGCAACTGGTCCCGCCGTTACAAGGCCAACCAGGAGCGTCTGGCCTCGGGTGACGTGAACAAGGTCGCCGAAGTGGTGCGTGATCTGTGGCGCCGCGACCAGGATCGCGGCCTGTCCGCCGGTGAGAAGCGCATGCTGGCCAAGGCCCGCCAGATCCTCG
>NZ_JAUNUG010000077.1 GCF_030538285.1 Corynebacterium sp. | reverse complement strand
TGACAACAACGACGGCGAGGGTCGTCGTGGGCGCCGCGGGCGTCGCAACCGTCGCGGCCGCGGCCAGGACCAGCACGATGGCGGCCAGCAGCAGGACCAGGGCCATGACTCTGCGGATCTGCAGGATGTCGCCGGCATCCTGGATATCGTCGATAACAATGTCGCTTTCGTGCGTACCACCGGCTACCACGCGGGTGGTTCGGATGTGTTCGTGCCCAACCAGCTCATCCGTCGTTCCGGCCTGCGTGCCGGCGATGCTGTCACCGGCAAGGTGAAGATGGGTAACCCGCAGAACCACGGCCAGGGCCGTAACCGCCAGAAGGCGAATCAGCTGGTCAGCGTCGATACGGTGAATGGCTTGAGTGTCGATGAGGCGCGTCACCGCCCCGAGTTCTCCAAGCTCACCCCGCTGTACCCGAACCAGCGTCTGCGCCTGGAGACCGAGGCAAAGATCCTGACCACCCGCGTCATCGATCTCATCATGCCGATCGGTAAGGGCCAGCGCGCGCTCATCGTCTCCCCGCCGAAGGCCGGTAAGACGACGATCCTGCAGAACATCGCCAACGCGATCTCGACGAACAACCCGGAGTGCTACCTCATGGTGGTGCTTGTCGACGAGCGCCCCGAGGAAGTCACCGACATGCAGCGCTCGGTCAAGGGTGAGGTCATCGCCTCCACCTTCGACCGCCCGCCGTCAGAGCACACCGCCGTCGCGGAGCTGGCCATCGAGCGCGCGAAGCGTCTGGTGGAGCAGGGCAAGGATGTTGTCGTCCTGCTCGACTCGATCACCCGTCTGGGTCGTGCGTACAACAACTCCTCGCCGGCGTCGGGACGCATCCTGTCCGGTGGTGTGGACTCCAACGCGCTGTACCCGCCGAAGCGTTTCCTGGGTGCCGCCCGCAATATCGAGAACGGTGGTTCGCTGACGATCATCGCCACCGCGATGGTGGAGACCGGTTCCGCCGGTGACACCGTCATCTTCGAGGAGTTCAAGGGCACCGGTAACGCGGAGCTCAAGCTGGATCGCAAGATCTCCGAGCGTCGCGTCTTCCCGGCCGTGGACGTCAACCCCTCGGGCACCCGCAAGGACGAGCTGCTGCTCGCCCCGGAGGAGGCCCGCATCATGCACAAGCTGCGTCGCATTCTCTCCGCGCTGGATCCGCAGCAGGCCATCGATCTGCTGATCAAGCAGCTGAAGAAGACCAAGAGCAACGGTGAGTTCCTCATGCAGGTCGCATCGAGCGCTCCGATGGCGGCAGACAAGGACGAGGAGGATTACTCCTAGTGGCTACTGTTTCCGCGGTCGACGATGTCGTCTCCGAGTACCAGGGCATTGAGGCCCAGATGGCGGACCCGGAGACCGCCGGTGACCAGGGGTTGTTCCGCAAGCTCTCGAAGCGTTATTCGCAGCTGCAGCCGATCATCAAGGTCAACGATGAGCTGGTGAGCACGCGTGCTGACCTCGAGGACGCCCGCGAGATGGCGCAGGAGGACAAGGAGTTCGCCGCCGAGGCCGAGCGCCTGCAGGCCCGCGCCGTTGAGTTGGAGGAGGAGCTGGCCGATCTGCTCGCGCCCCGCGATGAGCACGACAGTGATGACGTCATTCTGGAGATCAAGGCCGGTGCCGGCGGCGAGGAGGCTGCGCTCTTCGCTGGCGACCTGGCGCGCATGTACGAGCGCTACGCCGATAAGCACGGTTTCACCTGGGAAGTCCTCGGTCTCTCCGAGTCCGATCTGGGCGGAGTCAAGGATATGACCTTGTCTATCCGTGCGAAGAACCCCTCCCGCGATGGCGCGTGGAGCGTATTCAAGTTCGAGGGTGGCGTCCACCGCGTGCAGCGCATCCCCGTGACTGAGTCGCAGGGCCGCATCCAGACCTCCGCGGCCGGTGTCATGGTCTTCCCGGAGACCGAGGACGCCGGGGAGATCACCATCGATGACAAGGACATCCGCGTCGACGTCTACCGCGCCTCCGGTAAGGGCGGCCAGGGTGTGAACACCACGGACTCCGCCGTGCGCATCACGCACCTGCCGACGGGGCTTATCGTCACCTGTCAGAAGGAGCGCTCGCAGATCCAGAACAAGGCGCGCGCCATGCAGGTCCTGCAGGCCCGCCTGGAGCAGATGGAGCGCGAGAAGGCCGACGCCGAGGCCGCCGAAGGCCGTGCCGCCCAGGTGCGCACCATGGACCGCTCCGAGCGCATCCGCACCTACAACTGGCCGGAGAACCGCATCAGCGATCACCGCATCGGTTTCAAGGCCAACAACCTCGACTCCGTCCTCGACGGCAACCTTGACGACCTGTTCACCGCCCTCAAGGCGGCGGAGCGCGCCGAGCGTCTCGAGGCGGAATAGGATGACGCTCCGCGCCGCACTTATCGACGCCGCGGAGCGCCTGCGCACCGCCGGCGTCGATAGCCCGCTTGTCGACGCCCGCCTCATCGCCGCCCACCTCCTTAAGTGCGGTCCCCTCGACGTCGCGTTCCGCGACAAGATCCCGGACGGTTTCTGGGAGATGGTCGCCCGCCGCGAGCAGCGCGAACCCCTCCAGCACATCCTCGGGGTCGCGCCTTTCGGGGCGCTGGATCTTACGGTCGGGCCGGGGGTATTCATCCCCCGCCCGGAGACCGAGGTCCTTGCCGACTGGGGGGTGCGTCAGCTTATCGACGTCCCCGCCCCCCGCGTCGTCGATCTGTGTACCGGTTCCGGGGCGCTCGCGCTCTACATCGCGCATGAGGTGCCGGGAGCGGAGGTGGTGGGCGTCGAGAAGCACGATGCGGCCTTAAGCTATGCCCGCCGCAACGCGGCTGGCTCGACGGCGCGGATGGTGCAAGGTGATGTCACCGACCCGGATCTTTTGGCCGCGTGGCACGGCAGTGTGGATCTGGTGCTGTCGAATCCGCCTTATGTTCCCGCGGATCCGGACCTGCAGCGCGAGGTCTATGCCGATCCACCGGAAGCAGTTTTCGCAGGTGACAGCGGCATGGACGTCATCGTTGCGTTCCTGCCCACCATCCACGCCTTGCTACGTCCCGGTGGGCAGGTGGGCATGGAACACGACGACACCACCTCGCAGACGGTGCGGGATGTCCTCGCCGCGCACGGTGGCTTCGGTGACATTGCCGTGCTGTGTGACCTGACCGGTCGGGCGCGGTTTGTCACGGCGAGTAAGGTGTAAGCCCATGAGCCGCATCTACTCCTGTGCCGAAGAGACCTCCCGCGCGGAGGGCATCGCCGCCGCCGTCGACGCCGCGCGCAGCGGACGTCTGGTCGTGCTGCCCACCGACACGCTCTACGGCCTGGGCTGTGATGCCTTCGACAACCAGGCAGTGGCGTCGCTTCTCGCCACCAAACGCCGCGGCCCCGACATGCCGGTGCCCGTGCTGGTCGGCTCCTGGGACACCATCCGCGGCCTGGTGCGCGAGTACCCGCCACTGACGGAATCCCTGGTCAAGGCCTTCTGGCCGGGCGGGCTGTCCATCGTCGTCCCGCAGGCGCCCTCGCTGCCGTGGAACCTCGGTGATACCCGTGGCACCGTCATGCTGCGCATGCCGCTGCACCCGGTGGCCATTGAGCTACTCCGTGAGGTCGGGCCCATGGCCGTGTCCTCCGCCAACATCTCCGGACATGAGCCGCCCACCACCGCCATCGCAGCGAAGCAGCAACTCGGCAACGCCGTGTCGGTGTACCTGGATGGGGGAGAAACCCCCGTGGGCAAGCCCTCGACCATCATCGATCTTTCCGGACCCAACCCTTATCTCCTGCGCGAGGGCGCGCTGAGCGCTGAGCGCATCAGCGAGGTCATCGGAGTATCCGCCGAGCAGCTGCGGACCCGCCCCTGACATGGGCGCCGGCGTCCCGCTGCGCGAACTAGGACTGGTGATCCTCGTCGCGGCGACGATCACCTACCTGGCCACCGGAATCGTGCGCTCGATCATGGTGCGCTCCGGCAAGGTCGCCGAAGTCCGCCAACGCGACGTGCACACCCAGCCCACCCCACGCCTGGGCGGGGTGGCGATGTTCTCCGGTTTCTTGGCCGCCGTCTTCCTGGCCAACCAGCTACCGGCCCTGACCAGGGGGTTCATGCCGATCACCCCGGAGATGAACGCCGTGATCTGGGCGGCCTTCGCCATCGTGCTGGTCGGTATCCTCGACGACCTCTACGACCTGGACGCCATCACCAAACTCATCGGCCAGATCCTCGCCGCGATCATCATGAGCGTGCTCGGACTGTCGTGGACGCTGCTCTACCTGCCCCTCGGTGAAGGCACCACGGTGGTGCTCGATCAGATTCAGGCCACCATCATCACCACCATCTTCACCGTGGCACTCATGAACGCCATCAACTTCGTCGACGGCCTCGACGGGCTGGCCGCCGGCCTGGGCATGATCGCCGGCGGGGCGATCCTCATCTTCTCCCTCACCGTCCTCCACGACCAGGGCGGGGCCGTCTCCGCGTACCCGCCCGCAATCATGGCGGCTGGCCTGGTGGGCGTATGCCTGGGATTCCTGCCGCACAACTTCGAGCCCTCCCGTATCTTCATGGGCGACTCCGGCTCGCTGCTCATCGGCCTGCTGCTGGCCGCCGCCTCCACCTCGGCCTCCGGCAAAATCAACATGTCGCTGTATGGCACCGCCGACATCGTGGCGCTGATGAGTCCCATCATCGTCGTCGCCGCCGCGGTGTTCATTCCAGTCCTGGACCTTGTCCTGGCCGTGCTTCGCCGCCTGGGCAAAGGGCAATCGCCCTTCGCGGCCGATAAACTCCACCTCCACCACCGGCTGCTCTCGTTGGGGCACACCCACCGGCGCACCGTGCTGGTGCTCTACATGTGGGTGGGCGTGGTCACCCTTGGGGCGGTGAGCTTCTCGGTGGTGCCCGCGCGCATTGCCGTGGCGTTCTTCGTGGTCATGCTCATCGCCGCCTTCCTTATCACGCTGGTCCCGCTGCGGGCCGGCAAGCTGGGGCGTCATGCGAGACCGACCCGAGTGGTACTCCACTCCGATCCCAGCCGGTAGGATCCGACACCGTGACTACACCTGACACCACCCCGGAACGCTCCCAGTACGACGACCCGCGCCGCCCACTCCTGCGTGCTGTCCGCTTCGGCACCATCGCCCTGGCCGCGATCACGGTCATCTCCCTGCTCGCCTGGGGCTGGGCCCGCGACCTGCCCGGCATCTGGGGCGTGCTCATCGGGGCAGCCATCGGTGGTGGCTTCGTCCTTTTGACCGCCTTCAGCGTGCTTTTCACATCGTCGACGAACCCCGCCACCACCGGCGCGGTCGTCCTCGGCAGCTGGCTGCTGAAGATCGTGGTGCTCATCATCGTCCTGGCCATCATCCGGGACATGCAGTTCTACGACCGCATGGCACTACTGGTCACCCTGGTGCTGGCACTGGTCATCGTCCTGGCAACCGAGGTGTGGGGCGTTATCACCGCACGTGTCACCTACATCAACTGAGCTGGGGCAGTGCCGGGCGCGGCGTCGATAAGCAGCCTCCCCTCGGGGAGGCTTTCCCGGTTCGGGGGGAGCGCGCCTGGCAAATCACCCCCGACGGGGGAGGGCCGGAACACATGTGATCGAGCTTACAAAGGTCCACAAAAGTGCCGATACGGGCGATTTTGCCGGTAGGGGGTGCCCGTTCCCCGGAAGGTATCGCGCCACGTCAGCAAACATATTGGGGTGCTGCGCGAGAATCGGCGGGGACCCTGATAAGCTTCCATGCGGGTTACCCCGGCACGTTCGAGGTCCACCCCTGTCACCGCCCTCGCTGATGTGCGACGGAGTCCGAGGCGGTGCCGGAAAAGAGTTTTTCAGACGTCCATCGCACCGTGTGGGACTGCAATGTCCACATACGGCCCGAACACGGGAGAGAACGCTGAGCGTTACAACACTGGCCATGAGGGGCGAATTCCACGCACCCGAACTGGATCCTGAATTTTTCCCGGGGCAATACTACGGCCACATTCTGTTTGCGGATGTCGCAAACGGGTGGTTCGCACTGGACCGACTGATGCTCGTCAGAATTCTTATGACGATCCTTCTGGCGGTCCTTTTCCTTGTCGCCTTCCGGAGCCCCAAGCTGGTTCCGTCAGGCCTGCAGAACTTCGCAGAACTCGCACTGGATTTCGTTCGGGTGCACATCGCAGAGGACATTCTGGGCAAGAAGGAAGGCCGCCGGTTCCTGCCGGTCATCGCCACCATCTTCTTCGCCGTCCTCGCGTTCAACATCCCGACGATCATCCCGGGTCTGAACATCTCCCCGAACGCGCGAATCGGTTTCCCGATCGTCCTCGCGCTGTTTGGTTATGTCGCCATGATCTACGCCGGCTCCAAGCGTTACGGCTTCGGCAAGTTCATGAAGTCTTCGGTGGTCATTCCTAACCTTCCGCCGGTTCTCCACCTCCTGGTGGTGCCGATTGAGTTCTTCTCGACGTTCATCATGCGGCCGGTCACTCTCGCACTTCGTCTTATGGCGAACTTCCTTGCGGGACACCTCATTCTGGTTCTGCTGTACTCCGCCACGA
>NZ_JAUNUG010000076.1 GCF_030538285.1 Corynebacterium sp. | reverse complement strand
AGTTCTCGAAGGGGGTGGCGTTGCTGCCGCGCAGCACGATGTCGAACTTGTAGCCGAGGGCGTAGTTCGGGCGGGTCTCGTCGTAGTCGAAGACTGCGATCATGCGCTCGCGAGCGCCGGCCGGGACGGAGTTGTAGATCGGGTCCTGGAAGAACATCGGGTCGCCCGGGAAGTACATCTGGGTGACGAGTCGCTCAGTGAACTGGCGTCCGTAGAGCGAGAAGTGGATGTGGGCGGGGCGCCACGCGTTGTGGTGGTTGCCCCACGGGTACATGCCGGGCATGACGGTGAGGAAGTTGTAGTGGCCGTTCTCGTCGGTCATGGTGCGGGCGACTCCGTTGAAGTGCGGGTCGAGCGGCGCGGGCCAGGAGTCGTTCTTGTGGCGGTAGCGGCCGGCGGCGTTGGCCTGCCAGGCCTCGACGAGGGTGTGCGGGACCGGCTTGCCGTCCCAGCCGAGGACGCGGCCGTGGACGAAGATGCGCTGGCCGATGGCTTCGCCGCCGTTGGCCATGGTCATGTCGTTGTCGATGCCGCCGAGGTCGCGGGCGCCGAGGACGGGTCCGGAGAGCTCGCCGAGACGCTCGGGGACCATGATGAGGTCGTTGCTCGGGTTGCGCTTGATGGTGGTGCGGTACTCGGGGAAATGCAGCGGTGCAATGAAGCCGTCGGTCGCGGCGTTGAGCGCACTGGTCATGGTGAGGACCTCCTGTTGATCCATGCTGAGGTGATGCCCATCACGGTAGAGACCTGGTTCACACTGAAGCAAGGCGTTCGCCTGCCGAACACTCCGGGGCGGAGTGAAACCCACTGGCCAGCCGCTTTACGACGCCCCGCCCACCCAGGGGTTAGTTAGGGGTGGGCGCCAGGGGTTCCGCCGTGGGGGTGAATAAAACTCAGGGGAATTGGTACACCTCACGTAATCTCAGCCGCCGTGGACATCAGACACCTCATCGACACCACCCGAATGAGCACCTACCAGTGGTTCATCATCGGGCTCGCCGCCTTCCTCAACGCCCTCGACGGCTACGACCTCGTCGCCATGGCGTTCACCTCCTCCGCCGTGTCGACGGAGTTCGAGCTCACCGGCGCCCCGCTCGGCTGGCTCCTGTCCGCCGCCCTCATCGGCATCGGTCTCGGCTCGCTGTTCCTCGCGCCGCTGGCCGACCGCTACGGCCGCCGCACCATCATCCTCGCCGCCCTGGCCATCGACCTGCTCGGCCTGACGATGTCCGCCCTCGCGGACTCCTTCACCGAGCTGCTGCTGTGGCGCGTGGTCACCGGCATCGGCGTCGGCGGCATCCTCGCGTGCGTGACCGTCGTTGTGTCCGAGTTCTCCAACCTGCGCTTCCGCGGCCTGGCGATCTCCATCTACTCCGCCGGCTACGGCCTCGGCGCGTCGCTGTGCGGCGTCCTGGCCGCCCGGTTCATCCCCGAGTACGGCTGGCGCTCCATCTTCGCCATCGGCGCCGCACTCACCGCCGCCTCCCTCGTGATCACCGTGTTCGCCCTCCCGGAATCCGTCGACTACCTGCGCAACCAGGGCCGCGAGGACAAGGTCCGCAAGGTCGCCGCACGCATCGGCGTGACGTCGGACTTTGAGGTCCGGGAGGCGGGCGTCGAGAAGCAGTCCGCCGGACTGCGGGACCTGTTCCGCGGACCCTTCCGCGCGACGACGATCCGCCTGTGGATCGCGTTCTCGCTCATCACCGCCGGTTTCCAGTTCGCCAACCAGTGGACCCCGAAGCTGCTCACCGAATACGGCCTGTCCGCGCAGCAGGGCATCATCGGCGGCATCATGCTCTCCTTCGGCGGCACCCTCGGATCGCTGCTCTACGGCGCGCTGACCACGCGTATCGACGCCCGCCGTCTCCTCACCGCCTTCTCCCTCATCTCCGCGGTCGTTCTCATCGGATTCATCTCCGCCGCGCAGTGGCCGGCGCTCATGTTCGCGCTCGGCGTCGGCGTCGGCATGCTGCTCAACGGCTGCGTCACCGGCATGTACACCGTCACCCCGCAGGCCTACCCGGCGCTGCTGCGCACCACCGGCGTCGGCTCCGCCATCGGCATCGCGCGCGTCGGCGCCGTGCTCGCGCCGATCATCGTCGGCTACCTTCTCGACGCCGGCTGGTCCCCCACCGCCCTCTACCTCGGCGCCGGAGCACTCGTCGCCCTGACCGCCGTCGCGCTCTTCGGCGTTCGCGAGCACACCGCGCCCGCGGTCGTTCGCGAGGGCGTGCGGGTCTAGGCGGCCCTCGTCAGCGCCGCGCGCACCAGGGAGACTGCTTCCGCAGGATCATCGGTGCGGCGCATGACCTTGCCCGTGTTCTGGATCGCCTTCTCCCGCTGCCGCTCCGCGCGGATCGTCGCATCCGTCCTGCCGTAAGTGACACCGTCGTACTTCACATCGCCGTCGATCTCGAGCACCAGCCAGCCGTTGATGAGGAAGTCCACGTAGTAGGTCTCACCCGTCTCCGGGTCGATGATCTCCGCCTGAAGTTCCAGCGACTCCAGCACAATGTCTGAGGTGAGGAGCAGGTAGCGGGCGTGCGACTCCTTCGGGCTGCCCGAATTGGTGACGGAGAGCTCCAGCGCATTCTGCACATCAGCTTTCCCCTTGTAGCGCGGGCCGTCGATCATCCCCTCCCACAGCATCCCCTTCGTCAGCTCGGGCCACTTCTTCCGGGCCGCATCCATCGCGACAACCCCCTCCAGCACGCCGTACCAGCAGGTGATGTCTCGCAGGGTGCGCGTGACGTTGGTGACCCGCAGCCCGTGGACGCGGTAGATCTGGGTGAGGGGGAGATAGTGCTTGCGGAACACCACGCCGGGTGGCCACAGCGACCTCGCGGGGCCGGTTTTTCCCTCAGGAAGCAGCAGGTCGACGACGGGGTCGTTCCACGCGTGCACACCGATCCCGAGCAGCCGCGCAGCCGCCCTCCCCGCGACGACGGCCTTCTTCGACGCCAGAGCCCGGGCTGCCGCTCGGGCGGTGTGCTTCTCCCAGGGCTTGAGTGCTGTCCACTTCTCCGCCGGCATGGCCACTTCACGCGTGAGGAAGTGGAACGCCGCCCTGTTGCTCCAGAATTCCGTGTCCGACGCTGCTTTGCGACGCGTAGTGACGAGTCCGAACTTCTCCTGCCAATTCTCCATGCGCACAGTGTCGGCTGTGGGTGGCGGTGTGTCATGCCGTTGGCTGCGCTGCGGGCCGGAATCTGTGGATAACCCGGGTTATCCACAGCCGTGGCGGGCGTCGGATTGTACGGGGTTGAAATCTGACTAAGGTGAGCAGGTTTCAGCGGGCGCGCTCAGGGTGAAGACAGGGAGTCGAGTCAAAGAGGTCGAGGATTGACCCTTCTTCGACCTTTAGGCAGGTCAAAGGTCGAAGATTGTTCGCGGTTCGACTTAGTGTCTTCACCCTCGGATAGTCTTCGACCTCCTGGAATCACCGAATCCCCGCGCCATCGCAGCGCGGGGGTTCAGCGCTGGCACTCAGTAGCTGACGAGCGGCTCCACGGTGACGGTCAGCCAGGGATGCAGAGGCAGAGCGGCGATGAGTTCATGCGGATCCTCGACCGAGAGAACCGCAACCACGGTCCAGCCACCGGCCACCCGCCAGACCTCTCCCGGCCACCCGGACACGAGGTCGCGGGTGCGCTGGAAGAGGTCGGCGCGGACCTCGGGGTCCATGTCGAGGGGGACGTCGGCACGCAGCCGGACCAGCCACTGCATCTAGTCGCGGGTGAAGTGGTTGATCTTGTCCCAGTCCGGGTTGAGGCCGGTGCCGGGGCCGGAGGGCACGATGACCTTGCCGTCGCGGTACTCGATGTCGTTCTCCACGTAGGTCTCCTTGAGCAGCAGCGGGCCGAAGAGCTCGGTGCCGTAGGTGATGGCCGGGGTGGAGGCCGCGAAATGCAGCGAGGCGGCGGTACCGAAGGGGCCCTCCAGCGAGGTCGCGCCGTGGCAGGCCAGGCCGGCGGCCTCGGCGATCGCGGCGACCTTCTTCGACTCGAGCAGTCCACCGATCTTGGTGGTCTTGATGGCGATGACGTCGGCGGCCTGCTTCGCCACCACGGCGAAGGCGTCGGCCGGGGAGCAGACGGACTCGTCGGCCATGACGGGCACGCCGACGCGGGTGGTGATCTCGCGGAGGGTGTCCAGGTCATCGGCCGGGGTGGGCTGCTCGAAGAGCTGGATACCGGCGTCGCGCAGCTTCGGCAGGTAAGTCAGCGCGGTGAGGCGGTCCCAACGGGCGTTGACGTCGATGCGGTACGACAGGTGATCGGCGGTATTCGCGATGAGCTCGGCGATGCGGCCGGAGTCGACGGCCGGGTCACCGGAACCCATCTTCAGCTTGAACTGGGTGGTGCCCAGCAGCTCCTGGCGCTCGTTGACCTCGGCGATGGCCTCGTCGAGGGGCAGCACACCGAGGGCCCAGACGCAGTCGAGCTCGTCGCGGAACTGGCCGCCGAGCAGGTGCGCGAGGGGGACGTTGAGGGCGCGGGCCCAGGCGTCGTACATGGCGATCTCGAGGCCGGCCTTGGCGAAGCGCATGTTGGCGACCGAACGGTTCCAGTCCTGGACGATGCCGGCCAGCTCCGTGACCTCGCGGCCGACGGTGGCCTCGGCGAGGTGGTTGTCGATGATCACCTTCATGGTCTCGGCGGACTCGCCGCCCCACCACGGGCCGCCGGGGACGACACCCTCGCCGTAGCCGGTGACGCCGCCCTCGAGGGTGACGGAGACCAGGAGAATCGGCTGTGCGGTCGCGGTGTAGGTGGCGAAACCGTGGGGGCGGAAGAGGGGGACGTCGAGAAGCCGGGTCTCCACCTTGGCGATGGTCAGGTCAGACACAGGGGGTACTCCTTCATATAAGGGGAAAGGCCCCACGCCCGAAAGGACGTGGGGCCGGTCAGTGAAGAGTCTAGTCTTCCTTGTCCAGGGCGAAGTTGTAGGTGACTTCCTTGACGCCCTCAGCGTTGGGCTGCGGGTTGAGCATGAGCTCCGGCTTGACAGCGGTCGCGACGTCGTCCTCGACCCACTCGCCACCTTCGAAGTAGAGCTGGGTGGTGATCTCGCGGTAGCCCGGGTTCTTGACCATCAGGTGCAGGTGGGCCGGGCGCCACGGGTGGCCGCCGTAGGAGTCGATGAACCAGCCGGTCGGGCCGTCGGCCGGGATCTGGTACGGAGCCGGGCACAGGGTGGTGATCTCGAACTCGCCGTTCTCGTTGGTGCGGATGGTGCCGCGCAGGTTCCACTCCGGGATGCCCGGTGCGAACTGTGCGTACAGGCCCTCCTCATCGGCGTGCCACAGCTCGACGGTGGCGCCGTTGAGGCCGTTGCCCTCGACGTCGGTGACCTGGCCCTTGAAGATGAGGGACTCGGCGGCCTTGTCCTGCTCGCGCATCGGCATCTCGGTCTTCCAGGGAAGCTCCGGGGAGTTCGGCACGTAGTACGGGCCCTCGATGGAGCCCTTGGTGCCGGTGTAGTCGTTGCGGTTGTAGTTGATCTCCTCGATCTCGTGCTCGACGAAGACGTCCAGCCACAGCGGCCACTCGCCGTACTCGCCGACCTGGATCATCCAGTTCTTCAGCACGCGGTACTCGTCGTAGGTGACCTGGTGCTTGTGGGCGACCTCACCGATGGCGGCGAGGAGATCGGTGTAGATCGCGTTCGCACGCTCCTTGGAGGTGTCGGACTTGACGGACTCGCCCTTGAACTTGTCGGTGGCGGCGTTGCCGGAGCCCTTGGCGGTGGGGTCACCGTCGTGGGTGGAGAGGTTCTCGAAGGTCATCTGCTGACTCCTAGATCGTGGTGGTTCAGAAAGAAGAGGTGGGGCCCAGCGGTGAAGTCCTCGCTGGAGTGACCCCACTGTGTCCCACCTCACCGTGCCAGCGCAAGCAGTTTCCCTCTACAGGTTTCCTGCTTCTCGACGCCCCCGTCCCCCACCCCGACAGTTTCCGCAGGTCATCGCGGCGTTTCGGGGTACCCGGACACGTCGACGAACCAACACCCCCGGTGAAAGCCTAGGCAACCCCCTAGGGAGACAGGCGACGTTCGGGGGTGGGATTCGGGGGCCGGATACCCCCGACATCTTCGATGGGGGCTGGGGTGGGCGTCGATAAGCAGGAAGTTATCGCAGGTGGCGGCGGAAAACAGCAGAAACCGACGCAAAACGATTGACCCCGGCAGCTACCCCCGGCCCCGGAAATTCCCTGGCTCGCCCCGGAGCGGCAGTGTGTCCACCATCACGGCAGGCAGTGACCACTATATGAACGATTGATTCAGTGAATGAACGGCAACCCCCTAACTTCCCCTAGGTGTTCCCCCGATGTGGCAGAGCGCACATCTGTCGCAGGATGGGCGACGTTGCACAAGGCACACGCTTCACCCCGGCAGAACGGAGACCACCTCATGACCACCGCCACCCGCGAGATCCTGTCCCGCGCACTGGAGAACCGCCCCGAAGAGGGCATCGTCCGCGTCAACCGCGAGATCTTCACCGACCAGGAGATCTTCGACCTCGAGATGAAGTACATCTTCGAGGGCAACTGGATCTTCCTCGCCCACGAGTCCCAGATCCCCAACGTCGGCGACTACTTCACCACCAACATCGGCCGCCAGCCCGTCGTCATCACCCGCGGCAAGGACGGCGAGCTCAACTGCCTCATCAACGCCTGCTCCCACCGTGG
>NZ_JAUNUG010000021.1 GCF_030538285.1 Corynebacterium sp. | reverse complement strand
CGGCGGCGACCATCGGCCAAACCTGGGCGTCCTCACCGACGATGAAGTCGATGACCACGGGGCGGTCGTTGATCTCGCGGGCCTTCTGGATCGTCGGCAGGACGTCCTCTTCCTTGGTCACGCGGAAAGCAACGCAGCCCAGCGCCTCGGAGAGGGTGACGAAGTCCGGCACGTACTCGTCCTGCTCGCGCAGCTTGGTGTTGGAGTAGCGGCCCCCGTAGAACAGGGTCTGCCATTGGCGGACCATGCCCAGGTTGCCGTTGTTGATCAGGGCGACCTTGATGGGGAAGCCCTCGACGGCGGCGGTGGTCAGCTCCTGGTTGGTCATCTGGAAGCAGCCGTCACCGTCGATGGCCCACACCTCGGCGTCGGGCAGGCCGGCCTTGGCGCCCATGGCGGCGGGGATGGAGTAGCCCATCGTGCCCAGGCCACCGGAGTTGAGCCAGGTGCGGGGCTTCTCGAAGTCGACGAACTGGGCAGCCCACATCTGGTGCTGGCCGACACCGGCGACGTAGATGGCATCGGGGCCTGCAGCCTGGGAGAGGGTCTCGATGACGAACTGCGGGCTCATCATGCCGTCGGACTGCTTGTCATAGCCGCGCGGGAAGCGCTCCTTGAGGTCAGTGAGGTAGTCAACCCACTCGGAGATGGCCGGCGGGTTGAGGTTCTTCTGCGACTTGTAGGTGCGCAGCAGTGCGGAGAGCACCTCGCGGGCGTCGCCGACGATCGGGATGGCGGCCTCGCGGATCTTGCCGATCTCCGCCGGGTCGATGTCGGCGTGGATAACCTGGGCGTCCGGTGCGAACTCGTCGAGGTTGCCGGTGACGCGGTCGTCGAAACGCGCGCCGATGGCGATGAGCAGGTCAGAGCGCTGCATGGCGCCGACCGCCGGGACAGCGCCGTGCATGCCGGGCATACCCATGTGCAGGCGGTGAGACTCCGGGAACGCGCCTAGCGCCATGAGGGTGGTGACGACCGGGATGCCGGTGTACTCGGCGAACTCCAGCAGCTCCTGGTGGGCATCGGCCTTGATGACACCGCCGCCGATGTAGAGGCAGGGGCGCTCGGCCTCGGCGATCATCTGCACGGCCTGGGTGATCTGGCGGGAGTGCGGGGTGGTCACCGGCTTGTAGCCGGGCAGGTCCATCTTCGGCGGCCAGACGAAATCGAACTCGGCGTTCTGGATGTCCTTCGGGATGTCGACGAGGACCGGGCCGGGGCGGCCGGTCAGCGCGAGGTGGAAGGCCTCCATGAGGGTGCGGGCGATGTCGTTGGGATCGGTGACCATGAAGTTGTGCTTCGTGATCGGCATGGTGACGCCGCGGATATCGGCTTCCTGGAAGGCGTCGGTGCCCAGCAGGGAGCGCCCGACCTGGCCGGTGATGGCGACCATCGGCACGGAGTCGAGGTTGGCGTCGGCCAGCGGGGTGACCAGGTTGGTGGCGCCCGGGCCGGAGGTGGCGATGCAGACGCCGACCTTGCCGGTCACCTGGGCGTAGCCGGTCGCGGCGTGGCCGGATCCCTGTTCGTGGCGCACCAGCACGTGGCGCAGCTTCTCGGAGGAGAACAGGGGGTCATACAGCGGGAGGATGGCTCCACCGGGCAGGCCGAAGACGATGTCGGTGCCGAGCTCCTCAAGCGAGCGGACGATCGCCTGGGCGCCGGTCATGCGCTCCGGGGCGGTGTCCCCCGGGGTCTTCTTGGCGACCGTGGCCGGGGTGGGCGTGTGCGAAGCTGCCACGTTATCTAGCTCCTAAATTCACATGAACAATGCAGTTGGGACGCTACCCGGTGGCGTCCCGCGTGGTGCGCACGGGTCCTCCGGCTGGCAAATGACAAAGCCCCCGCACAGGCACTGATGGTGGGTGCTGTCGAGGGCGCTTGTCGAGACGACTAGAAAGTAGCGTCGTTTACGGCAGGCGCCGCGCAGCTACTACCACGAGTCGAATGTTGATCATGCCGATCATCATACACACAGGTTCCGGGTTAGTCGTATCGTGGTCGGCATGCTCGACTTCATCTCGTACCTTCTCATCCGCGCCTGGCATTGGATAGCCGACGTGGGTCTGTCCCTGGCCCTCCTTCTGGTGCTCGCGCTACTTGTCCCCCGCGTGGGCCGTTTCGCGCAGCGGTGGTTGGCCCGCGGTGTGGAGGAGACGACGGATGCGGATGAGTCGAAGACCCGCCTGGCCCTGGCGGGCGTGTCCGTCTATGTTTTCCAGATGATCGCGTTCTTCCTGCTCCTGGTGTTTTTCCTGCAGGTGATGGGCTTCTCGTTGGCGGGGGCGGCGATCCCGGCGACGGTGGTCTCGGCGGCGATCGGTTTCGGTGCGCAGTCGATCATCGCGGATTTCCTGGCGGGCTTTTTCATCCTCACGGAAAAGCAGTTCGGTGTCGGTGACTGGGTGCGTTTCGAGGGCAACGGGATCTCAGTGGAGGGCACGGTCATTCAGGTGACCATGCGTTCCACGCGCATTCGTACCCTGGCGCAGGAGACGGTGATCATCCCGAACTCCACGGCACGGGTGTGCATCAACTCCTCCAACTACTGGTCGCGTGCCGTGGTTGTCATCCCGGTGCCGCTGCTGGGTTCGGACAACACGCAGGATGCGATTGATCGGGCGGAGGCCGCCACGCGGCGTGCTTTGCGACGCCCCGAAGTAACCAAGGAGCTCATCGGCGAACTCGACGTCCACCCGGCGGTGAACATCAACCCGCCGGCCACCGTGGGCATGCCGTGGACGGTGGACATGCGTTTCATGATCCAGGTCCAGGCGGGCATGCACTGGTTCGTCGAGCGCGCGATCCGCACCGAGATCCTCGATGAATTCTGGAACGAGTACGGCTCGGCGACCACCATCACCGGCGACGTCAAGGACCGCGTCGATACCGTCACTACCGCGGCTCTGAGCAACGTCCCGCTTATCGACATCCCCGTCTCCTCGCCCCATGATTCCGCCGGAGATCAACAGATGGAGGTCCCGGTCGGCTTCGCCGATGAGGAAGGACGGGACCCAGCGGTCGTCGAGCGCGGCGCCCAGGGCGATGAGCCGGAGGACACCGTCGACGATGAGACCCCGGCCGGTGGGGTCTTTCGTAGCGACTCGCCGACGTCGAAGTGGAAGCGCCTGGCTTCGGTCGGCGGCCGCGTGCGCCCCTCCACGATGTACCTGTTCAGCGCGTTGTTCGTGCTGTTAGTACTCAAGACGCTCACCGTTGATGCCGGCGAGGACGGCCCCTCCGGTGTGCTGGCCCCGCGCACCCCCGCCCCGGAAACCACCCAGACCGCAGAACCCACGGTAGAGCCGGTGCCGGAACCCACCTGGACGGAACCCACCGCCACCCCCACCCCCACCCCGACCCAGCTGCAACCAGTACCTCCGGCGCCGACGGCGAGCTCCCCGACCGAGGAACCGGGCGTCGATACGCAGGTGCCGGAGGCCACGGAAACACAGGTCACCCCGAACACCCCGAACTCCGAGCCGACGCAGCCCCTCAACTAGCATGGTCGCCATGAGTTCATCCCTGGAGTTCCGTCCCGAGCGGGCTAATCTCTTCGCGGCGGCGCTGATCATCGCCGTCGCGCTGCTGGTCATCCCCTCCGCCCCGCTGTACCTGGGTTGGCTGCTGCTCATCCCGGCGGCCTTCATCTGGTGGGTGCTGCGGGCGCGCACCGAGGTCGGCGAGCGTGGTGTGGACATCACCTACGCCTTCCGCGGCGGGCAGACCACCGCCTGGGAGGACGTCGCCGGTGTCGGCTTCAAAGGGGCCCGCGCCCTGCTGACCACCACCGACGGGAAGGAGCACGTCATGCCCGGCGTGACCTTCAACTCGCTGCCGCAGCTGGCGGAGGCCTCGCACGGACGCATCCCCGATGTGCTCACCGCCGCGCAGGAAGCCGCCGATGAGAAGGTGACTGTCGTCTACCGCGACGGCCGCCAGGTTCTCATGACGCAGGAGGAGTACGCTGCGTACCAGGCTGAACAGCAGACCACCCCCGACAACCCGAAGGAGCAGTAGGTGTTCCCGCTTCGATCCAAAGTCACCACCGTCGGACGCAACGCCGCCGGCGCCCGCGCCCTGTGGCGTGCCACCGGCACCAAGGAAAACGAGTTCGGAAAGCCAATTGTGGCGATCGTCAACTCTTATACCCAGTTCGTCCCGGGGCACGTGCACCTGAAGAACGTCGGCGACATCGTGGCCGATGCTGTCCGCGCCGCCGGTGGCGTGCCGAAGGAGTTCCACACCATCGCCGTCGACGACGGCATCGCCATGGGCCACGGCGGCATGCTCTACTCGCTGCCTTCGCGTGAGATCATCGCCGATTCCGTCGAGTACATGGTCAACGCACATACCGCGGATGCCATGGTGTGCATCTCCAACTGCGACAAGATCACCCCGGGCATGCTCAACGCCGCCCTGCGCCTCAACATCCCCGCCGTGTTCGTCTCCGGTGGTCCGATGGAGGCCGGTAAGGCCGTGGTTGTCGATGGTATCGCCCAGACCCCGACCGACCTCATCACCGCCATCGCCGCCTCGGCCGATGAGAACGTCTCCGACGAGGGCCTGGCCCAGATCGAGGAATCCGCCTGCCCGACCTGTGGTTCCTGCTCCGGCATGTTCACCGCCAACTCCATGAACTGCCTTACCGAGGCCCTGGGTCTGTCCCTGCCGGGCAACGGCACCACCCTGGCCACCCACTCCGCCCGCCGCCGCCTCTTCGAGCAGGCCGGCGAGACCATAGTGGAGCTGTGCCGCCGTTACTACGGCGAGGAGGACGAGTCCGTCCTGCCGCGCAACGTGGCCACCAAGGACGCCTTCCGCAACGCCATGGCGCTGGACATGGCCATGGGTGGTTCCACCAACACCATCCTGCACACCCTGGCCGCCGCGCAGGAGGGCGAGATCGACTTCACCCTCGCCGACATCGAGGAGATCTCACACCGCGTGCCGTGCCTCTCCAAGGTCGCCCCCAACGGCATCTACCACATCGAGGACGTCCACCGCGCCGGCGGCATCCCCGCCATCCTCGGTGAGCTGCGCCGCGCGAACCTGCTCAACGAGGACGTCCACTCCGTGGTCTACCCCACCATCGGTGAGTGGCTCGACGACTGGGACATCCGTGGTGGCCAGGCCATCGACGAGGCAGTCGAGCTCTTCCACGCCGCCCCGGGTGGCGTGCGCACCACCGAGCCTTTCTCCACCGACAACCGCTGGGATTCGCTGGACACCGACCAGGTCAACGGCTGCATCCACGATGTGGAGCACGCCCACTCCGCCGACGGCGGCCTGGTGGTCCTACGCGGCAACCTCGCCCCGGATGGCTCCGTGCTCAAGACCGCCGGCGTCGAGGAGGAGCTGTGGACCTTCACCGGCCCGGCCCGCGTGGTCGACAGCCAGGAGGAGGCTGTGTCCATCATCCTCAAGCGCGAGGTCCAGGCCGGCGAGGTCGTGGTCATCCGCTACGAGGGCCCCTCCGGCGGCCCCGGCATGCAGGAAATGCTGCACCCCACGTCCTTCCTCAAGGGTGCCGGCCTGGGCAAGAAGTGCGCCCTGATCACCGACGGTCGCTTCTCCGGCGGCACCTCGGGCCTGTCCATCGGCCACATCTCGCCTGAGGCCGCCCACGGTGGTCTCATCGGGCTGATCGAAAACGGTGACCCGATCACCATCGACGTCCACACCCGCCGCCTCTCGCTGGATGTGCCGGATGAGGAGATCGCGCGGCGTCGAGAAGCAATGGAGGCTGCGGACAAGCCGTGGACCGCCCAGCGTGAGCGCTACGTCTCCAAGGCCCTGCGGGCCTACGCCTCCATGGCCACCTCCGCTGATAAGGGAGCCGTGCGCCAGGTCGACTAGCATGAGCCGGGTGACTGATCTTTCGAAGCCCGCGACCCTCCCCCTCGATACGCTGCTGAAAATCATGGCAGCTTTGGGGATGGTCGCGGGTTTCGGCGTTGTCGGGCGCCAGATGATGCTCACCGACTTCCCTGTCGACATGATCATCTACCTGCAGGGAGTGCGCGCCTTCCGCGACGGCGGCGAGATGTACTCGGTGCCCATGTACGCCGGGGACCTGGCCCTGCCCTTCATCTACCCGCCCTTCGGCGCGCTGGTGATGCTGCCGTTCACCGCGGCGGATGATGATCTCGCCGGTGACCTCATGATCATGTTGTCCGCCGGGCTGGTTTTGCTGTGCCTGTGGTTCGTGCTGCGGGCCGCCACCCGCCTCCGGGGCTGGTCGCTGGCGGCGCTGACCGCCGCGGTATGGCCGGTGGTGCTGCTTATCGAGCCGGTGTGGCTGAACTCCGGGTTCGCCCAGCTCAACATCGTGCTCATGGCGCTGGTGGTGCTGGATCTGGTGCCCCGCAAACGCCGGTTTCCGCAGGGCTGGCTCATCGGGCTGGCGGCGGCGATCAAGCTCACTCCCCTGGCGATGCTGCTGTACTTCCTGCTGCGCCGAGATTTCCGGGCGATCCTCGTCGCCGGGGTGTCCGCCCTACTGGCGACCGGTGTAGCGGCGCTGTTCCGTTGGGATGCCACCAGAGAGTTCTACACCTCGGTGTTGCTGGACATGGGCTCGAGTTCCGAGTTCGGGGTCAACACCGTCTACCAGTCCAACAGCTCCCTCAAGGGCATGATCATGCGCTGGTTCACCTCCGGCGCGGAACTCGACGCACATTCCGGCCTGGTCAACGGTCTGTGGTTGGGGTTGTCGCTGCTGGTCATCGTGCTGGGTGGGTGGTTCATGGTGGCGCTGATGCGCCGCAACATGCTTATCGACGCCGCCTTAGTCAACGCCCTCATCATGCTCCTGATTTCCCCCGTCTCCTGGTCCCACCACTGGATCTGGCTCACCCTGCTGCTGCCCGTCCTGGCGTGGCGCTGCCTGACGGTGCTCGGCGGGCCCGTAGTGCTGGGCTCGCTGGTGTTCACTTGGACTGCGCTGGTGATTACCCAGCCGCCGAAGTGGTGGTACGGGGACTCCATCGACATCCATGCGCTGGATTTCTGGCAGAAGCTGCTGGTCTCGGACTTCGTGTGGCTGGCGGGTGCGGTGATGGTGGCGTGGGCGGTGGCGCTGCGGCGGGTGCCACGCTAAACCCCCTGCAAATGGGCATATCGGCCATGCATGTGCACAGCAAAAATGCCCAAACACCGGGCGATCGACACGTCACCTAACCCCAGGCAGGCGAAAGGCCCCGCCACTGTTGACAGCGGGGCCTGACGAAGCCAGAGCTTTAAGCCAGCGGGTTAACTCCCGCGCCGAACCACCACAGGGCGACGGCACCAGCGATAGCCAGCAGGATGAAGATCCAGGAGCTGACCAGCGGGCGGCGGGCCCAGCTGCGGCCGAAGTCCAGGGAGACCAGGCCCGGACCGGTGAACTGCAGCGCCAGGGAAATACCCAGGAGCACCAGCGAGAGCCACACCGTCTCCGGCCAGGCGAAGATGTTGGCACCGGCGCCGGAGGTGGTCAGTTCATGCAGGGCGGTAAAAGAGGTGACGATGGTGGCCACCATCGCAAACAGCGGCGTAATCAGGCCGAGCACCAGGAACACGCCGGCCGCCAGCTGCAGCGAGGGGACGATAATGGCCAGGCCGCCCGGGGCGAGATAGTTGGCGTATTCGGTCTCCAGGCCGGACAGGCCGGGGTTGCCGCCGAGGCGGAAGAAGGTGCCCACGGCCTCGAGGATGAGCCAGGCGCCGAGCAGCAGGCGGATGATGAGCAGGCCGAAGTCCATGGTGCCGCGGCGGTAATCGGGGGTGAGCGGCTCCTCCGTGACGGCGGTGGAGGTCTCGTAATCCACCGGCGCTGCCACCGGGACCGGTTCTGCGGGGCGGTCGTAGGCGACCGTCTCGTGGGAGCCGGTGGGGGCGAAGTCCTCGTCGGCGTAGGTCGGCTCGGCGGGCTTGATTTCCTGCGGGGCGGCGCGGCCACTGCGGTCGAAGAGTCCACCGGAGGTCTGGGAGAACTGGGTGGTCGGCTCCGGGGTGCCGGCGGGCTCGGCCTTGCTCAGTGGCGTGGAACCGGACCCCGAGGAGCGGGGCGCCGGGTCGGTGGCGGGGGTGTCCTTGTTGTAGGTGGGCACGTCGAGGCCGTCGGCGTCGTACGAACCCGCGCGGTCGGGGTTGAGGTTCTTGTCGGTCATGGTGCCAGAGTAAGTCAGATCACCCCCGGTGCTCGGTGTTTGAAACGGCGAGCCGCCGGGTAATCACGGGCAGCGCATGAGTTCGCGCGCCAGCGCGTCACGTTCGGCTGCAGTGACCCACAGCCCGTAGGTGACTTTCACCTCAACGATGCGGGTGGCGTAGTCGCAGCGGAAGGCCTTGTTGGGAGGCAGCCAGGTGGCGGCGTCACCGGCACCCTTCTGCTGGTTGAGGGAGCCGTCGACGGCCAGGAGGTTGAGCGGGTCGTTGGCGAAGTCCCGGCGGGTGTCCTCGTCCCAGGCTTGGGCGCCTTTCTGCCAGGCGTCGGCAAGCGCAACGATGTGGTCGATCTGGACCTCAGCGCTGCGTTCCCCGCGAACGAATTCGAGGATCTCCCCGGAATAAGGGTCGTGGAGGGTGCCGGATTCGACGAGGCAACCGTGTGTGCCGGGCCGGATGACCGGGTCTGTGAGGTCGCGGCGGAGGATGTCGTTGCGGGTGTCGCAGCCGTTGCGGCCGCCGTCGACGCGCACGTCATCGCTCCAGGCCTGGCCGAACTCGGCCCGGTCATAGTCGCTTCTCGACGCCCGCCCCTTCACCTCCAATGAGTCCAGCAGGGAAGGTTCCGCGACGGTCGTCTCCACGACCGTCGTCGTGATGACTTCGGTGACTGGCGGTGGGGATGTCGGGGACGAGGGGACGTCGATAAGCAGGGCGGCGCCGATGACGGCGACGATGCCTGCTACCAGTACTGCAACCACTCGTTTCATTGCGTCGTCACCGTAGCAGGGGGTGGCGACATTGACGGCAGCGGGTTCGAACACTACTGTTGTTGATATGACAGCAAATGAGGATTGGGCAGGCGACGCGCAGAACGCATCCCCCGACGGGGAGTTCGTGCGCGACGCGACATACATCGAGGACCGCATCACCGCCGACGTGAGCGAGAAGGCGCCGCAGGACGATGACACCGTGCATTGGCCCGTCGAGGCCGGGCGCTACCGGCTGGTCGCTGCGCGCGCCTGCCCGTGGGCGCACCGCTCGGTGATCACCCGCCGCCTGCTCGGCCTCGAAGATGTCATCTCCTTAGGCCTGGCCGGTCCCACCCACGACCGCCGCTCCTGGACCTTCGATCTCGATCCCGGCGAGGTCGACCCGGTGCTGGAAATTCCGCGCCTGCAGGACGCCTACTTCAACCGCTTCCCCGACTACCCGCGCGGCATCACCGTGCCCGCCATCGTGGAGGTTGAGTCGAAGAAGGTGGTCAGCAATGATTACCCCTCGATCGTGAGCGATTTCCAGACCCAGTGGACCAAGTTCCATCGCGAGGGCGCCCCGGACCTCTATCCGGAAGAGCACCGCGCGGAGATCGATGAGCTGGCCAAGCGCATCTACACCGAGGTCAACAACGGCGTTTACCGCTGCGGTTTCGCCGGCTCCCAGGACGCCTACGATGACGCGTATGTCCGGTTCTGGGAGACGATGGATTTCTTAGAGGACCGCTTGTCGACGCGCCGCTACCTCGTCGGCGAGCACATCACCTTCGCGGATATCTTCCTGTTCGTCACCCTGGTGCGTCACGACGCCGTGTACTACTCCCACTTCAAGACCTCCCGCAACAAGATCTCCGAGCTGCCCGCCTTGTGGGGATACCTCCGCGAGCTTTTCCAGCTCCCCGGCTTCGGCGACACCACCGACTTCCAGGAGATCAAGGAGCACTATTTCATCGTGCACAAGGAGGTCAACCCCACCCAGATCGTGCCGCAGGGCCCGGACCTGGCTGGCCTGGCCACCCCGCACGGCCGCGAGGCCCTCGGTGGCCAGCCCTTCGCTGAGGGTGTCACCCTCCCGGGCGCTGTGCCTGCGGGCGAGGAAGTGAAAAACCCCGAGCCCTTCCAGGTGGAGCTGTTCGGTTAGACCGCCGGGAGCTGGCGGGCGGCCGCGACGACCGAGTCCGTCAGGCGCTCCAGCAACTCGGACTCCAGGCGCCAGCGCTGCCAATAAAGCGCGACGGTGACAACACTGTCGTCGAGGGTGACCAGATCCCCGCGGCGTAAGTGGATGTCCGCCTGCAGCTCGGACATCAGCCCCCACCCCAACCCGCGCAACGTCGCCCGTGCCAACGCCTCCGATGATGGAATTTCCGACATCCGGGGGCGTTGCTGATTCACACCCAGGCGTTCCTCCAGGTCCGCTGCCTGCAGAGCATCACCGGGTCCATAGCGCAGCGTGGGCATCCGCGAGTAGTCCGGGCCGGGGTAGGCGGCGGCCAGTTCCGGCGTGGCGACGGCGCGGTAACGCACGACACCCAGCGGGATGGTGTCGCACCCGGAGACGGGGCGGGATTCACGGGTGACGGCGCCGAGCACATCCCCGCGGCGAAGGAGGGCGAGGGTACGGGCCTCGTCCTCGATGCGGATCCGCAAGGTGGCGCCCTCGAAGTCCGCGACATCCGACATCACCGGCGTGAACCACGTGGCCAGCGAATCGGCGTTGACCGCGATGCTCAAGGGTACTTGGCCCAGGCGCCCCTCCAGGCGGGCATCCGTCTCCGCCTGGAGCAGGCGCATGCGGCGGGCCGCCTGGACGAGGATCTCCCCGGCCTCAGTGGCGGTGGCCGGGGTGGAACGCCGCACGAGCACCCGGCCTGTGTCGCGTTCCAGGGCTTTGATGCGCTGGCTGATGGCCGAGGGGGTGATGCCGAGACTGTGCGCGGCGGCCTCGAAGCTGCCCTCGTCGACGATGGCGAGGAGGGATTCCAGGTGCAACGAGTTCATGAAGCCAATCTTAATCAGCTGAAGATCGATTAACTGGACTTCATCGGTCGGCGGACGCAGAATGAGGGCATGTCAATCATCGTTGCAGGTCTGTTCCTGGGACTCTCCCTCATCATCGCCGTCGGGCCGCAGAACATCTTCCTGCTCAAGTCCGGAATCAAGCGACAGCACGTCACCGCCGTCGTGCTGACCTGCATCATCTCCGACATCTTCCTTATCACCGCCGGCGTGGCCGGGGTTGGCGTGCTCGTCGACTCCGCTCCCCTGCTGCTGGAGATTCTGCGCTGGGGTGGCGCCGCCTATCTACTGTGGTTCGCCTGGACCAACTTCCGCGATGCCGCCCGCCCCGGAGCGATCACCGTCGTCGAGACCGCTCCCGTGGGGCCGGCCCCGGATGGCTCGGGCGGCAGCGCGGTGCTCACACAGACCCGCACCGGCAACGCCCTGAGGCGCCCCACCCAGCGTCCCACGTGGCTTTCCGCCGTGGGCACCACCCTGGCTTTGACCTGGCTCAACCCGCTCGCCTACGTCGATGTGGTTGTGATGGTCGGCGGTATCGCCAACCAGTACGGCACCGACGGCCGCTGGCTCTTCGCACTCGGCGCCTTCATCGCGGCACTCGTGTGGTTCCCCACCGTCGGCTACGGAGCCGCACTGCTGCGCAAGCCCCTGTCGCGCCCGAATGTCTGGCGGTGGGTGAACATCGGTATCGGCATCGTCATGTGCGGCCTGGCCCTCAAGCTTGTTCTGATGTAGGTGACACACCACCGGCCATCGCCCGCGGGCCCGGGTGCGCGCTAGTCGGCGTGGCGTCGAGAAGCAGTGGCGTTCGCCCAGATGTTGATGCCGGCGTCGCGGGCGACCTCATCGATGGCGTTGAGCTCCGCGTCGGAGAACTCGAGGTTATTGAGGGCATCGAGGTTCTCGTCGAGCTGCGCCACCGAGGACGCACCGATGAGCGCGGAAGCGACCGTCTCCACCCCATACTCGCCCTGCTGGCGCAGCACCCAGGCGATCGCCATCTGCGCCAGCGACTGCTCGCGCTCCTGGGCGATGTCGTTGAGGCGGTTGATCATCTCCAGGTTTTCGGCGCTGAGCATGTCATTCGACAAAGACTTCAGGGCCGCCGCGCGAGAATCTGACGGCACGCCGTTGAGGTAGCGGTTGGTCAACAGGCCCTGCGCTAGCGGGGAAAACGCGATGACGCCAAGCCCGGAGTCGGCGGCGGAGGTGAGCAGCGAATCGCCGTCCTCACCCGGCTCCTCCACCCAGCGGTTGACGATGGAATAGCTCGGCTGGTTGATAATCAGCGGGCAGCCCTCCTCCGCCATGAACTCCGCCGCCTCGCCCGTCAGCTCGGGACCGTAGGAGGAAATTCCGGCGTACAGCGCCTTGCCGGAGGCGACGATATCGCGCAAGGCGTAAAGGGTCTCCTCCAGCGGGGTGTCCGGGTCCGGGCGGTGGTGGTAGAAGATGTCGACGTAGTCCAGGCCCATACGGTCGAGCGACTGGTCCAGCGAAGCCATGAGGTACTTGCGCGAGCCCCCGAAACCATAAGGGCCCTCCCACATGTCCCAGCCGGCCTTTGAGGAGATGATGAGCTCATCGCGGTAGGGCTTGAAGTCCTCCGCGAGCAGACGGCCAAAGTTCGTCTCGGCGCTGCCGGCGGGCGGGCCGTAGTTGTTGGCGAGGTCGAAGTGCGTGACACCTCGGTCGAAAGCGCGGCGCAGGATGGCGCGCTGGGTCTCCAGGGGTTTGTCATCGCCGAAGTTGTGCCACAGGCCCAGCGAGATGGCAGGCAGCTTGAGGCCGGAACGTCCGACGCGGCGATAGGGCATGGAGGTGTAGCGCTCGGGGGCGGGGAGATAAGTGCTCATGGATCCCATTGTGCCCCCGTTAGCCGTTTCTAGAGGAGAAAAACCCTAGCGAGCCCTGTTCAGTTTTTCTCTGGCACCAGCATGAAAAGAAACGGGCGCTGCGTCGAGGATGTGATGGACCATCTTCTCAAAGAATCTGTCAGCGGACAGATCTTCCGGGACGCTATGTGCCGCACTGGGATCCACTTCGGGATCTTCTGCCTCGGGGAAGCTCACGACAGGACTCTCCTGGGATTCATCCCAGTCGACGAGGATGAGACAGGTAGCCGTATAGCCGTTCCCGTCGCCGTTATTGCGAAGCTTGCGCATCATGTCGACGGCCTTCGCGAAAGCCGCCGGCTCCGTGGTGGTTATTGACGCATGCAGCACGAAGATGAACCCCACGGCCGCCAGTGGATACCGCGCGCGAAGATTACCGGCATCACCGTAGGCCTCCTCGAAGCGGTTGGCCAGATTCTTCCCGAAGGAAGCAGTCATCATCTTCGTGGACACCAGCAGCTCAGGCCCCGTTGACCAATGAGACATCGAGACATCCACCTGCTTCACGTAGGCGCGTCCCAGAAAATTCCCGTCCCTGGGAGCCACAGATGGCATATTCAACAGGCGGGCAGCCACCTGTTTCTCCACGCCAGACGTCAATTTATGAAGCAGGTTGCGGACATCAAGCGGTAGTACAAATGGTGGTTCTGCTCGCGGCCAGATGGCATCCGGATCAAATCCAGCTCGCCTGAACTCGTTCGCCACCCAAGCATCAACTGCCTTGGCTGCGCGGCCCGACTGCGAGGGGGCATGCTGGGATACCGGCACCTCAAGGAGTCGGCGCAGAGCTTGTCTATCCGAACGATACTCGGTAGTTTTCCCGACCCTCATCCACGGCGTCCCCTCCCTGTCCAGAGACGCCAGCACATCACTCAGCTCATAGCTCACGTTCGAGATCCTTTCGACCGCTGCATTCTTTTAGCCTTGAGGTCGATCCTTTCGCGCCGCAGCGCCTCTGCCTCACGCGGACTAAAACCCAGCCGGGGAAGTAGAACTTCATCGACAACATCCATCGCGCCGTCCAAGTCGTTGCCGTGCAGACACCCCCGCACCTTTTCCTTCAGCTGCGATAGTTCCTGGGCGAGCGAGGCCACAACCACCGGCGACGGCAACAACCAACGTCGGGCTTCACCGGGCTCCAGTTTGAGCAGGCCTCCGCCATAACTGCGGCCGCTGAGTTCAGCATCGGTGGCGGTGGCGCTGTTGAGTGCCGCGAGGGGAAGAAACTGCGCGGCCAGCTCACGCAACTCTGGGGTGATGTACACCCCGTGCACGGAGTTAATGTGGTTGACCCGCGCTGAGTTGGTGGCCAATTGAGGGGTTCCCAGATTCATATAGGTCAACAGCAGATCGGGAACCTCCGGCAACGGGGTCTGCCACCAGGGCTTACGAACGCGGCACTTGTATCTTTGGTCGATTCCTGCCTCCTCGCCTTCCGCGATCTTTCGCAGTGCGCCGGGCGACGGTGTCTCACTGGGGCGGAACAAAATGGTCGCGGCACCGCGTGCTCCCTGTTCCACCCAATCCGCCTTGCTGAATTCGAGATTCCGAAGATGCACAGACCCGGGCGGCGATAAGGCGACTGTCTCCTCCGGAAGCACTGCAAGCTCGCGGGCTTCTGCCGGTGTCATAGTGAAGAATGCGTTCGCACCGGTCACTGCTCCCAGGCGGACACTCCCCCACGTGATGAGGGGCACCAGAGATTCGGTGGCCACAGCACCATTAAGCATCGAGCGGGTATCTGCGCGCCCAAAGATGTCAGTCCATCGTGCTTCGGGGGATGCCGGGGTAAATGTCCGCCATTTCTCCGATTCAAGCGTCCGGAACTTCAACTCTGTTCCGCTACCAGTGCCGAAGCCTGCCCCGATTACCAGCAATACCTGTTCCTGGGCCCCGGCGAACACATTGTTCTCCACGATGATGATCTTCACCGCCGCAAACTCGCGGAGCAGGAGTGCCCTGATAGGGGCTGCGTACCCTGTGTAGAGAAGCTCCGCCGGTAGAACCATTCCCAGCGTTCCGCCCGTAGTGAGGAAAGTTGTCGAATGGACCACGAATGCCGCCCATGACGATGCGAGTTCGTTGATTTCTACCCCACCTGCCGCTGCTGCCTCCCGGGCCTTGTGACGGCTTTCTCCGGAATGGTCGTGGAATCGGATGTACGGCGGATTACCGATGACGAGGTCAAAATCTGCGGATCCGGGCACATCAAAGAAGTCATCGACGCGGATTCTCGCCTGGTGCCCCTTGGCTTTCAACAACGCACGGGCATGCGCAGCGGACTCTTCGTGGAGTTCCACACCGTGCAGCTCGACCAACCTGCCTTCCCCGGCGCTTTTCTCGCCGGCGCTGAGCAGGAACGCGGCTTCTCCGCAGGAGGGTTCCAGGATACGGCGGGAATCTGACGCCCAGCATTCATTCACCAGCAGGTCCGCAATCGGCGCCGGAGTAAAAAAAGCGCCCCTCTTCTTCCTGGCACCGAAGGTGTCGCTCCCCCGTAGAACTGACGTCGTCACGTTCTCCTCCCTTCACTGGTTTTGATATCACGCAAAGGATAGCTCACACCCCGGACATCCGCTAGAACAAATGTACGCATGGATGTGGTGCAAAGTATAGAGGGCACGCAGACCACCTGGTCTGCGCGCCCCCTGACGCGGCGTCGAAAAGCTACTTGAGCTTCTCCGCGATGAGCTTGTTCACCTGCGCCGGATCGGCCTTGCCGCGGGTGGCCTTCATGACCGCACCCACGATGGCGCCGGTGACCTTGGTGTTGCCGGCCCGGTACTTCTCGACGATGTCCGGGTTCGCGGCCAGGGCCTCGTCGACGGCGGCTTCGATGGCGCCGTCATCACGCACGACCTCCAGGCCACGCGCGGCGACGACCTCGGAGACGGTGCCCTCACCGGCGAGCACGCCGTCGACGGCCTGACGGGCCAGCTTGGTGGTGAGCTTGCCCTCCTTGACCAGGCTGACGACCTCGGCGACCTGCGCCGGGGTGATGGCCAGGGCCTCGAGTTCGACGTCTCGCTCGCGGGCCGCGGCGGAGAGGTAGTTGACCCACCAGGCACGCGCCTCATCGGCGGTGGTGCCTTCCTCAACGGTGGCCAGGATCGGCTCAAGCGCACCGGCGTTGACCAGGTCGCGCATCTCGGCGTCGGAGATGCCCCACTCCTCCTGCAGACGAGCGCGGCGCACCCACGGCAGCTCGGGCAGGGTGGCGCGGATCTCCTCGACCCACTCCTTCGGCGCGAGCACCGGCGGCAGGTCCGGGTCGTTGAAGTAGCGGTAGTCCTCGGCGGACTCCTTACGGCGGCCCTTGCGGGTGGAGCCGTCGAGCTCCTGGTAGTGGCGGGTCTCCTGGATGATCTCCTCGCCGTTTTCAAGGGCGGCGGCCTGGCGCATCATCTCGTAGCGCACGGCCTGCTCGACGGACTTGAGCGAGTTGATGTTCTTCGTCTCGGTGCGGGTGCCGAACTCCTGCTGGCCGATCGGGCGCAGGGAGAGATTGGAGTCGACGCGCATGGAACCCTGGTCCATGCGGGCATCGGAGACGCCGATGGCCTTGACCAGCTCGCGCAGGGCGGTGACGTAGGCGCGGGCGATCTCCGGGGCACGCTCGCCGGCGCCCTCGATCGGCTTGGTGACGATCTCGATGAGCGGCACGCCCGCGCGGTTGCAGTCCACCAGCGAGGCGGTGGCGCCGTGGATACGGCCGGCGACGCCGCCGATGTGGGTGAGCTTGCCGGTGTCTTCCTCCATGTGGGCGCGCTCGATCTCGACGCGCCACTGCGTGCCGTCGTCGAGCACGACATCGAGCCAGCCGTCGTAGGCGATCGGCTCGTCGTACTGCGAGATCTGGTAGCCCTTCGGCTGGTCCGGGTAGAAGTAGTTCTTGCGCGCGAATCGGGAGGACTCGGCGATCTGGCAGTTGAGCGCCAGGCCGATCTTGATGGCCCACTCGACACCCTTGGCGTTGACCACCGGGAGGGCGCCGGGCAGGCCGAGGGAGACGGGGTCGACGTTGGAGTTCGGCTCGGCACCGAAGTGGGCGGAGCTGGTGGAGAACATTTTGGTCTCCGTGGCCAGCTCGACGTGGACCTCGAGGCCCATCACGGGGTCGAATTTCTCCAGGACCTCGTCGAAGTCCATCAGGTCGTGAATCGCGGCAGTCATGGTCCGGATTTTAGCCCTTCCTGTCAGGGTCCGTGCTCATCGGGTGCTCGGGTCGTGTTTCTACGCGGCAGGCTGCAGCTCCCGCTGGGCCTGTCGCTTGTCGGCGGCGCGGCACAGGGCCGCGACGATCGCGCCGGAGAGGTTGTGCCACACGGAGAACACCGCGGCCGGGAGCGCGGCCAGCGGGGACATGTACTGTGCGGCGAGCCCGGCGGCCAGCCCCGAGTTCTGCATTCCGACCTCGATCGCCATGGTGCGGGAGGCAGCCTCGGGCTGGCGGGTGACCTTGCCCGCCAGGTAGCCCAGCAGGTAGCCGATGCCGTTGTGCAGGATGACGGCGGCCAGCACGATGAGGCCGGCGGAGACGATGTTGTCGCGGGACCCGGAGACGACGATGGCGACAATCGTCGAGATAGCGGCCACCGAGATCCACGGCATGGCCGGCAGGATCTTCTCCGCCAGGCCACCGATCAGCAGGCGGATAACCAGGCCCGCGATGACGGGGATGAGCACGATCTGGACGATGGACCAGGCCATGGACCCGGCGTCGAGAGGCATGTACTGCCCGGCCAGCCACAGGGTGAGCAATGGGGTGAGCAGCGGTGCGAGGAGGGTGGAGACGGAGGTCATGGTGACGGACAGGGCGACGTCGCCACGCGCGAGGTAGGACACGACGTTGGAGCTGGTTCCGCCGGGCGCACAGCCGACGAGGATGACACCGGCGGCGATTTCCGGGGGGAGCTGCAGCATCCACACGACGGCAAGCGCGATGGCCGGCATGATGACGTATTGGGCGATGACGCCGAGCAGAACGGGCAGCGGGCGTCGGGCGACGAGGGCGAAGTCGACGGGGCGCAGCGTCAGTCCCATGCAGAACATGACGATCGCCAGCAAGGTGTTGGTCCACCCGGAGATGGTCTGCACCGCGTCGGCGGCGAAGAATCCGATGATTCCGCCGATGACGACGAGCACGGGGAATCCCAGCGCGGCGATGTAGGCCGCACGGTCCTGGGTCTGGTTCGTGGTTTTCTCCATGCCCGGCACCTTATGCTCAGGTCATGTTCCCGGAATCACTGCCCCTCACCATTGCCCGTGGTGGCACCTCGCGAGCCTGCTTCCTGCCGATGTCCGCGCTGCCTGCCACCCAGGCCGAGCGCGATGAGTTGTGCCTGCGGTTGATCGGTTCGCCGGATCCGCAGGCTGTCGATGGTCTGGGCGGTGGCGTGAGCTCGAATTCGAAGGTGATGTTCGTCGGCACCTCGCAACGCGCCGACCTGGAGACGCTTTTCGCGCAGGTCTCCCCCACCGAAAGGAGCGTCGACTGGTCGGGTAACTGCGGCAACATCTCCTCCGCGGTCCTGCATTATGCTCGCCACACCGGACTTATCAGCGCCACTCGCGCCACCGTGTGGAACCTCAACTCGCAGGCTAAGTTCGAGCTCGTACTTGACGACGACCGCGTCGACATGCGTTTTCTTAACCCCGGCGGCGAGAAATGCGGTTCCATCTTCCCCGCCGGCCGCCGCTGCCAGGTGGATGGGGTGGAGGTGTCGCTTATCGACGTCGCCAACCCCATCGTCATCACCCGCGCCGCAGATGTCGGCGTGGATCCTGCCCTGGGGATGGCCGCCCTCAACGCCGACGCTGCGCTACTCGAGCGGTTGGAAAGACTCCGCGTGGCCGCTGCTCAAGCCATGGGACTCGAACCCTCGAAAGCCATTCCCCGGGTGGCCATGGTCGCCCCGGGTACAGATCTCCGCGTCGTCATGACGAGCGTCGGCCGCATCCACCACGCCCTGCCCGGCACCGGCATCCTCGCGCTGGCGGCCGCGGTGGCACTCGGCGACACCGTCATCGAGGATGTACTTCCGGGACCTCGGGAAGCACTGACTTTGCAGCACTTCAAGGGCGACGTCGAGGTCTCCGCGCGAGCTGAAGGCGAGGAGCTCGAATGGGTGGCACTGCCCCGCACCGCCCGGATCTTGATGAGCGGGCAAGCCTACCTATAGAGGTGCTCCCACACCTCGCGGTAGGCGCGCGCCAGGGAATGAACGGTCTCGTGGGCGTTGAGGCCGGAGGGGTTGGGCACGACCCAGGTTTCAGCACCGCCGATCGACGTGGGCTGGAGGCCGACGCGGGCACGCGGGCGTCGATAAGCCAGCCGGTAGGCACCGATCCCGGCGACCATGACAATCTGCGGTCCGTGGCGGGCGACCTTCTCCTCCAGTACCCGGCCGCCCTCCTCGTACTCTTCACGGCTCAACTTGGAGGCAACGGCCGTAGCCCGGGGCACGAGATTGGTGAAACCCAGGCCAACCCGGCGCAGTTCCGCCAGGTGAGCGGGGGTGAGGCCGGAGCGGGCGTCGATAAGCGAATCGGTGATGCCTGCGGCGTGGAGCGCCGGCCAGAAACGGTTCCCCGGGCGGGCGAAAGGCGCGTCGACTGCTTCGGAGACCAGTCCCGGGTTGATGCCGACCACGAGGAGTCGGCAGTGCTCGAGGTTGAGGTCACGCATGTCAATCGTCGGTGAGCATGCGGATCAGGAGCGCCACGATAAGATCCTTTTCCGCGGGCTCGCTCATCGCGGTCATGAGAGTAATGGTCGCGAGAGCATTGTTGGACAAGCGGGGCCTCCCGTGCTCGTCGAAAAGTGCCCCGTTCCTGGCCAGAAAAGTGACGAACAACGCGGCAGCACTGCGTTTGTTGCCGTCGGACAGCGGATGGTTCTTGACGACGAGGTAGAGCAGGTTCGCCGCCTTTTCCTCGACCGTCGGATACAGGTCATCCCCACCGAAAGTCTGATAGATCCCTCGGGTGATCCCTTCCAGGCCTTCCCCCGGCTCATTACCGAAGAGACTGTCCATGGGAAAGCTGGCCGCTACCTCCGCAATGACTGATCGCGCTTCATCCACGGTCAGGGTCCATTCCGGCAGAGCGGCCGGGGCCGATACGATCTCTCCTTCGTCGAAGTCACGCAGCAGGTGGAGACCAGGCAGGTAGTGACCGATCACATCGGCGATTCCCGCCACCGCTTCATCATCCGCACGCCCGAGGATTCGGACTACCGCGCCCAGTTCATCCAGACGCTGCCGATTGATGGAGTATCCCTGCACGAGGTATTCCCGGAGTCGATCGGTAGCCCAAATCCGGAATCGTGTAGCTACCTGGGACTTGATTCTGTATCCCACGGAAATGATGACATCGAGGTTGTAATGCGGGATCGCGCGGTTGACCTGTCGTTTTCCCTCGATTCGAACCTGTCGAAAATCCCGACAGGTTGCGGACTTCTCCAGTTCACCGTCCGCGTACACGTTGCCGATATGTTCAACGATGTTGGTCCGCGACGTCTGAAAAAGCTCCGCCAGCTGCGCCTGCGTCAGCCACACCGTGTCATCCGTCAGGCGGACGGACAAAGCCGGTGCGCCGTCCTCGGAGTCGTAGAGGACGATGTCACCAGCCAGGGAGGTCACTGCTCTTAGCCGAACATCGCCTGGGCGGTGACCCAGCGGTCCATGGGGACGGTCTTGAGCTGGCCGACGGCCTCCTGCAGCGGGATGTTCTCGATGCGCTCGCCCTTGAGAGCCACACAGGTGCCGAAGTCACCGCGGTGCGCGGCACGGGTGGCGCGCACACCATAACGGGTGGCCAGGACGCGGTCGAAGGCGGTCGGGGTGCCACCGCGCTGGATGTGACCGAGGACCGTGGTGCGGACGTCGTGGCCCAGGCGGGAATGGATCTCATCGGCGATCTGCTGGCCGATGCCGGTGAAGACCTCGTGGCCGAATTGGTCGACGCCGCCGGACTTGAGCTCCATCGTGCCTTCCTTGGGGGCAGCGCCCTCGGCGACGACGATGATGCCGTACTTCTCGCCCATCTGGAAGCGGCGTTCCATCTTCTTGCAGATCTCGGAGATGTCGAAGGGCACCTCCGGGATCACGGTGTAGTGGGCGCCGCCGGCCATACCGGCGTGCAGGGCGATCCAGCCGACGTGGCGGCCCATGACCTCGACGATGAGGATGCGGTTGTGGGACTCGGCCGTGGTGTGCAGGCGGTCAACGGCGTCGGTGGCGACGGCCACGGCGGTGTCGAAGCCGAAGGTGTAGTCGGTGCCGTTGACGTCATTGTCAATGGTCTTGGGCACGCCGACGACCGGGATACCGTTGTCCGAGAGCCATTTCGCGCCCTTGAGGGTGCCTTCGCCGCCGATGGGGATCAGCGCGTCGATGCCAGCGTCGGCGAGGTTCTCCTTGATCTGCTCCAGGCCGGCCTTGAACTTGTCCGGGTGCAGGCGACCGGTGCCCAGGATGGTGCCGCCGCGCAGGAGGATGCGGTCAATGTGCTCATCGTCGTAGAGATCGACGCGGCGATCCTCCAGGAGGCCCTGCCAACCATCCTCGTAGCCGACGACGGTGGAGCCGAATTCGGAGCTGGCGGTACGGACGATGCCGCGGATGACGGCGTTGAGGCCGGGGCAGTCGCCGCCGGAGGTCAGGGTGGCAAGTCGCATGAAACCCACCTTACTTCCCGAAGGATTGTTCGGCACGCTGTGGTTAGACCTGTGGTCCTACCTGCGCTTCGGGGCGGAAGAAGGCCACAGCCACCAGGCCCAGACCGAGCACGGCGGCGGGCAGGAGCAACGCCACCGCGAGGCCAGGGACGAAACCGTAAGTAACCGCGCCGACCTGCATCGCCGCGCCGACGGCGGCAGCACCCAGCACCGCACCTGTCTGCCGTCCAGTGTTGTAGACACCGGCGGCGGCCCCCATGTAGGCGATGTCGACGGTGCGCATCGCGGTCGCCGAGTTCGGGGCCCACACCAGCGCATTGCCGACCCCCAGCAGGCCCGCCGCCACGAGGAAGATCCACAACGGCGCGTCGCTGACCATCAGCCAGGCGATGAGCAGCAGGGTGGCGATCATCGTGCCGAAACCACCGACTGAGAGCAGCCGCGGGTCCAGCCGATCGGCGGCGGGGCCGATCAGGGGCGAGGCGACCGCCGCGACAACGGCCATCGGAATGAGCATGAGTCCAGCATCGCGGGAGCTTAAACCCTGCCCGTCCTGCAGCCACAGCATGACGGGCAGCATCATCGACGACGCCGTGAACCCCATCGTCGCAATCGAAAACACGCCGAGCGAGTAGTTACGGTTGCGAAACATCTGCAGCGGCACCAGGGGTTCCGTGCTTCTCGACGCCGCGTTCGCCTGCAGGCGAACAAACAGGGCGATGAAGATCAGCCCGAGGATCCCGAGGGCGATGGCCCAGGCGGGCCACCCCAGGCCCGGGCCCTGCTGCACGGCGACGACCAGTGCGGTCATGCCGATAAAGGACACGGCGACAGAAGGGGTGTCGATACGCCGGGCGAAGGTGGGCAGGCGCGGCACCCACAGGGTAGCCAGCACCACCGCCAGGATGCCCACGGGCAGGTGGATGAGGAACACGCCGCGCCAGCCGACGCTGGACACGATGAACCCGCCGAGCACCGGGCCGATGAGGGTGGCCACCGAGCCGACCGCGCCCCACACGCCCAGGGCGGAGCCGCGGCGTTCGCGGGGGAAGACGCGGTTGATCACGCTCATGGTCTGCGGGGTGAGGATCGCCGCGCCGATGCCCTGCACGGCGCGCGCGGCGATGAGCAGCTCCAGGGTCGGGGCCAGGGTGGCGGCGAGTGCGGCGAGGGTGAACACGATGATGCCCACGCGGAAGAGGTGGCGCTGCCCGAAACGATCGCCGAGGCGGCCGGTGAACAGCAGCGGGACGAGCAGGCACAGCAGGTAGATGGAGCTGACCCACACGACCTGGTCTAGGCGGGCGTCAAAATCCGCCATGATCCCCGGGGTGGCCACCGCGACGATGGTCTGATCGATGAGGATCATGAAAAACCCCAGGCACAGGGCGGCGAGTGCCCGCCAGGCCTGGGCCGGGGGCAGGACGGTGGAACTCATTGTGTCGACTCTAGCCCTGCGACCGGTCGCAGGACGGTGAGCCCGCGCGTAATCGCCCACACGGAGATCACCGCCCACGCGATGGCCAGCACCGCGGCGGTGGCGTAGATGGAGACCTGGGTGAGCAGGCCGGTGGCGGCAATGAGCCCGATAGGGGCGGAGAACTGCCCGATCGCCATGAACACGGAGAAGGCGCGCCCGCGGAGGCGCTCGGGGATGATCTCGGTCACCAGGACCATCTGCAGCGGGCCCATGAGCCCGCCGCCGAGCCCGGCGATGGCCATGCCGATGATGACCAGCCACGGATACTGCAGCGCCGCCATCAGCGAGAAGCCGGCGAGGTAGCAGACCATGGCCGCCGCCCAGATGGTGCGCCGGCGGGCGGTGCCCACCGCGGCGATGAGGAAGCCGGACGCCATCATGCCGACGGCGTAGGCGGACATGGCGAGGCCGAGCTGGACGGGGGCGTCGATAAGCTGGAAGTGGGCGGGCATGAGCACCGCCAGGTAGGGGCTGACCAGCGCCGCGGAGACGAACGTGATGGCCGCCAACAGGCGGATCGGCGCGGGGCGCACGACTTCCGCCCAGGAGCGCAGGGCCCCGAGATCGGGGACGTCGATATCCACGTTCTCGGCGGGCACCAGGCGCAACAGCGCCGTCAGCCCGGCGGCGAGCAGCGAGCAGCCGGCGGTAATCCACAGGACCAGTTCGATGGGCAGGGCCGCCATGAGGAAGCCGGCGATCGCCGGGCCGATGAGCCAGGCCATGCCGCCGATGGATTGGTTGAGCCCGGCGATGAAATCCACCGTGCGCCCGGAGGTGCGGGAAACGTCGCCGACGAGTGCGGAGCGGGCGGCCATGCCGGGGATGTCGCCGACCGCGCCGATGATGCCGAGGGCGATAAACCACGCCATAGTCAAGCCCACAGCCTGGTCGACGAGGATGACGCCGACGATTGACAGTCCGGAGATGACATCCGAGATGATCGACATCGGCTTGCGCCCAAATGTGTCGATGAGGTGCCCGCCGAGAAACGCCACCGCCAGTGACGGCACGGCGATTGCCGCGGCCACCAGACCGGCCGCCGCGGGGTTGCCGGTGCGCTCCAGCACCAGCCAGGGCCAGACGATCGTCGCGACTGCGTTGCCCAGCATCGACGTCGCCGCCGACGAAAGATAGATCCAGACCATCACCTGGCTCATCCTACGGGTCGGTAGGGTGAGGGCATGGCAATGATTGACATCAAGAATCCTGAGAACGTCTCTACCGCGGCCGTCGTCACGCTCGGCCTCATGGGCGGCTGGCTGACCGCCCGTGAAACCGGTATCCGCCCCCTGGGTGGTGCGGTGCTGGCCGCCGCCGGTGGCTGGGCGATCCGCTCCTGGCTGGCCAAGACCGACCCCGTGACCACCGCCGGCCTCACCGCGCTGTACGTCGGTGGCTTCGGAGCCTCGCACCCCCTGGCGAAGAAGATCGGCTCCTGGCCAGCGGTGCTCACCGTGACCGCGGTGGCCGGCGGTGCCGCGTGCGTACTCTCTGACCTGAAGTAGCTAGCGCCCCTCGGCGGCCTCCAGCTCGGCATTGAACTCCCGCTTGGAGGCCTGCCACTGGTCCTCGGTCATACCGATGCGCCAATAGCCCGAAATGGACACGTCGCCGCGGTCGATGCCGTGCTCGGTGAACAGGTAACGGCGCAGTTCCTTGATCATTTCGGCCACGCCGTGGATGAACCAGCTCGTGCGCTTTTGGGGGATGCCGGCCTCCCGCACCGCCTCCGACAGGGCCGTGCCGTGGGTGGCGCCCTCGCGGGCCACCCATCGCAGGGTCACGCCTTCCGGTTCGGGCATGGCGAAGGTGGCATCCGCGTCGGCGATCTCGATATAGACGTCCGCGGTAGCACCGGAAGGCAGCTTCTCGACGCCCGCCGCAATCGCCGGGGCCGCCGATTCATCACCGGCGAACACGAAGTGTTCATAGCCTTCCTCTGGGTGCCAGGCCCCGCCGGGGCCGCGGAAGGTGATCTTCTCCCCCACCTGGGCGCGCTGGGCCCACGGCCCGGCCAAGCCCTCGTCGCCGTGGGTGACGAAGTCGACGTCGAAAAGCCCGGTCGCGGTGTCGATGCGGCGGAAGGTGTAGGTGCGGGTGACCATCTCCCCGAAGGAGATTTTGATGTAGTGATCGGTGTGCGGCAGTTCGGCGCCGATGAGTTCGGGGCAGTCGAAGCTGATGCGCACCAGTTCCGGGGTCAGGCGGTGGACCGCGGTGACGGTGGCGGTGCGGGCGGGGCGATGTTTGCGGGCGGGTGCGGTCACGGGTCGACACTCCTCTATGGCGTTAGGTCACCCTAAGCTATCAGGTGTCTACCATCCAATCAATGGTGCTCCCATCGGGGAACTGCAGGCTCGGGGCGCTGAACACCACGACGCCCGGGTAGGAGAGGATGATCTCGCCGAGTTGGGCGCGGCCTGCCGCATCAAGATCGGTATCCAGGTGGCCGATCACCAACAGCGGCGGCTGTCGCAGTAGCGCGCGGGCCAGCTTCAGGCGCGCCACCTCATCGGGTGACCAGGGGGCACCGCCGTTTTTCAACAGCGTCCGCACCCCCTTCCCCGACGTGGCGATGCTCTCGCGCAGCCCCACACGCTCCAGCACCCGTCGCACCTCGAGGGGCGCGGCATCGGGTACCCGAAGGCTGGTCAGCCGGGAGACGGAACCGCGTTCCAGGGGCAGGTCCGCGCAAGCGACGCCGATGAGCTCCCGGCGGGCCTTGCCCGGCGCGCGGCGCATGTCAGCCCCACCGATATCCACCTCACCCCGGGCCAGGGCGGAGATGACCGCGGACACCCGGCGTGGATCGCTCCCCCGGACGTGGACGCGATCACCGGGGAAGGCGGCCAGCCCCGGCACCTGCTGCTCATCGATGAGCAGGTCGCGGACCTCCACGATGCCGGAGTTCTCCCCGGAAGTCTGCCACTCCTGGGCGCGGTGCTCCTCCTCGGCACGGAAGCGGGCGGCGCGCTCGTTCAAGGGCCGCAGGATGCGGGCCGCGGCCTGATAGTTCTGTCGGTATTCCACGACACGCCCCATGTCAGTGACCGGGGTGGCGAGCACACCGAGCAAGGTCATCGCGCCGGCCACCCCGGCCGGGTCCAGGCGCCCGGCCGCCGCCAGCGCCACCACGGCAACTGTCGCCAAGGAGGCGGCGGTGGCCGTTGCCCCGCGCGTGAGCCCGGTGATCACCGAGCGGGAGACGGCGGCTGCGACGACGCGCTGCGAATCCCGATCGACGGCATTGAGTTCGCGGCGCACCGCCCCGGAGGCCAGCACCGATTCCCGGGCGACAACCACATCGGCGATCCGAGCGGACAGGCGCCCACGGCGGCGGCGCAGCGCCCGGGAGCGCGTGAAGGTGGCGTGCGCCAGGGCAGGCACCGCTAGTCCCACCAGCAGCAGTGGTGTGCCGACGGCGGCGAACACCCGCCAGTCCAGGACCGCCAGCCCAGCGAGCACGCCCAGGATGAGCGGGATGCCGGTGACCAGCGGCACGATGCCCAGTGCCAACCAGTTGCGCACCGCGGCCAGATCATTGCTGGCCCGGGTGACCGTCACGCCGAGCGAGGCCCGATGGTCGGGGGCCAGGGCCGCGGTGAGCAGCTGGCGGCGCTGCTCGTGGACATAGGACTGCCCCAGCCGCTCCGCGACGATGCGCTCCACCCACCGGGCCCCGCCGATGCCGATTACCGCAGCGGCGAGCACACCGATGAGCTCAGCCCGACCGTCGCCAGCCAGCACCCGGGTAACCCCGAGCGCGAGGATGAGCGCGAGCGCCGCCTGCAGCACGCCGAGGGCGGCGAGGCAGGTGAGGTGACGGCGGCGCGATCCAGCCCAGACGCGCGGCATCACTGCGGCAACAGGCCGCGGGCGACGGCCGGGTCCGTCAGGTCAAAGGTGCCGATGACAGGCACGCCGACGTCCGCGAGCACCGCGCCTGCTTCTGCCGCGGCCAACGGGGAGGCGGTCATGACTCCGGCGGCGGCGGTGACGTGGAGGTGGGCGTCGAGAAGCTCGGTGACACCGGCCCGGGCCCCGAGAGCATCCGTGGCCGCGAAAACAACCGAGTCGACGCAGGCGCGGAAGGTCTCATCGCGCAGGAGGCGGGCCGTTTCGCCCTGGTAGATGCCGTCGGCGATCTCGACGATGACGGTGTCCGCGCCCGTGTCCGCCAGGGCGTGGATCATGTTGATCGTCAGGGCCCCGATGTCCGCGAATTCCAGGCGGAAGGTCGTGGGGTAGCCGAAGTCGGTGAAATCGATGACGGCGTGTGCCCCGGCGTCGTGATAGTGCATGCGATCGTTACCGGCTCCGGTGCCGGTGATCTTGCCGGCACCCACGCGGTGTCCATCAGCGCTCAGCCCGTTGACCAGGCAGGCGGCGACAGTCGACTTGCCGGAGTTCATGGATGTGCCCAGCACGGCGATGACGCGGGGTCGGCTCCTGCGTGCCACAACATCGAGCGGGTTGGAATACGGCGCGGCCTGGCTGATGTTCACCACGCCTTCGCTGGTGGCCAGCAGACCCAGTGGCTCAATGAGCGTCGGTTCATCGACGCTATCGTGGGCGTGGGTGACCACCCCGGCGATACCTCCTGCGGCGACGAGGTGACAGTGATCCAGGGTCGCGGGAACATGCGCGAGGAACTGGTCGGCGGCGTAGCGGTGGCCGTATGCCAACAGGATGAGCGCCCCCGGGAAAAGGATGGCCTTGCGGGAGTCGGGTGTTTCGACGCGGCGGTGGTTGCGGATCTCCGTCACGCGGGCCAGCACGACATCGCCCGGCAGCGGGGATACCTCGGCGCCGGCGACAAGGTGGAAAGCGCTTGGGTCAGCGGCCAACTGCTTATCGACGAAGCGTGTCGTGTAACTGCCCTGCAACCGCGCCGGCACCTCAAGGCGGCGCAGCGGGCCGCAGGCGGCATCGGCGGGGGCGGAAGTGTCGAGGAGCTCGGCGACGGCGGGCACCTGGTGGGTGAGATCGTGAAGAGAGGTAAGAGTGTTCATGGCGGGAACCTTTCAGGCGTGGGACCCGGTCTGTCCGGGTTCCACTCCATCAAAAGGCTCGGCCGTGAAAGGGCCATGAATCCCTGGTGAGAGATCCTTCATCCACCTCCGGCGGCCTCACCCCAATGCAACGCGATCACGACGTCGCGGGGCGGGGTTAGGCCCGCCCGGCCTCGAAGGCGGCGCCGACCTTGTACAGGCGATCATCCGCGAACGCGGGCGCCATGATCTGCAGGCCCACCGGCAGGCCGGTGTCCTCCGCGAAACCGGCCGGCACCGACATGCCGCACAGGCCCGCCAGGTTGAGCGGCAAAGTGCATAGGTCGAAGTTGTACATCTCGACCGGGTCGGAGACCTTCTCCCCCAGCTTGAAGGCGGTGGTCGGGGTGGTCGGGGTGACCAGCACGTCCACCTGCTCGTAGGCCTTGGCGAAGTCCTGCGCGATGAGGGTACGCACGCGCTGGGCCTGCAGGTAGTAGGCGTCGTAGTAGCCGACCGACAGGGCGTAGGTGCCCAGGATGATGCGACGCTTGACTTCCGGGCCGAAACCGGCGGCGCGGGTCAGGGCCATGACCTCCTCGGCGGAGTGGGTGCCGTCGTCGCCGACGCGCAGACCATAACGCATGCCGTCCAGACGGGCCAGGTTGGAGGAGACCTCACACGGCATGATGAGGTAGTAGGCCGCCAAGGCGTCATCGAAGTGGGGGCAGTCGACTTCGATGATCTCCGCGCCCTGCTCAGCCAGCTGGTCGAGTGACGCGCGGTAATTCGCCAGGACACCGGACTGGAAGCCCTCGTCGCGGTTGAGCTGCTTGACCACGCCGACCTTCAGGCCCGTCAGGTCACCGTTGGCACCCTCGCGGGCGGCGGCGACGACGCTGAGCAGCTCGCGGTCGACGGTGGTGGCATCAAAAGGATCGTGTCCGGCGATGACCTCGTGGAGCAGCGCGGCGTCGAGAACCGTACGTGCCGTCGGGCCGGCCTGCTCCAGGGAGGAAGCGGCGGCGAGGAAACCGTAGCGGGAGACGGTGCCGTAGGTCGGCTTGACGCCGACGGTGTTGGTCAGCGCGGCCGGCTGGCGGATGGAGCCACCGGTGTCGGTGCCGATCGCCAGCGGAGCCTGGCCCGCCGCGATTGCCGCCGCGGAGCCGCCGCCGGAACCACCCGGGGTGCGCTCCAGGTCGTAGGGGTTCTTCGTCGCGCCGAAGGCAGAGTTCTCTGTCGAGGAGCCCATGGCCATCTCATCGAGGTTGGTCTTACCCAGGATCGGGATGCCGGCCTCGCGCAGCTTGCGGGTGATGGTGGCGTCGTAGGGGCTCATCCAGCCCTCGAGGATCTTCGACGCGCCGGTGGTCGGGGCATCGGCGGTGACGATGACGTCTTTGAGTGCCAGCGGCACGCCGGCCAGCGGCGAGGCGGGGGTTTCCCCGGCGTCGAGACGCTTATCGACGTCGTCCGCGGCCGCCAGCGCAGCCTCCGCGCCGACGTGCAGGAAAGCGTTGAGCTCCCCGTCAGTCTCCGCGATGCGGTCCAGATGCGCCTGGACAACTTCACGCGAGGTGATCTCGCGGGAGTGGATCTTCTCCGCCAGTTCGGCGGCGCTGAGAGAGGTCAGCCCGGTATCGGGCACGATGTAGCTGGTCATGTGATTACTCCTCACCCAGGATCTGCGGAACCATGAAACGGCCGTCCTCGGACGCCGGGGCCTGGTCGAGGGCCTGCTCGGCGGTGAGGGTGGGGACGAGAACGTCCTCACGCATCGGGGTGACGATCGAGTGCGGGTGGCTCATCGGCTCCACTCCCTCGGCGTCGACCTTCTGGACGGCGGAGACGGCGTCGACGATCTCGTCGATCTGCTCCGCGAAGAGCTGGAGCTCGTCCTCGCTCAGCGCGAGCCGGGACAACATGGCGAGGTGAGCGACCTCATCACGCGAAATTTCAGACACTGCGGAATTCGTCCTTTACGCATCGTGGAATGAACTCCGTCCATGCTACTGCAGGGCCCCACGCGAAACTTATCTGAGGTATGTCCCCGTCGTCGCCGGATTGTTCTCTATGATTGAAATCACTCCCTTGCAATATGTTTGATGAAAGGTCGGCCACTTCCTCATGTCTTATCTCATCCGCGTCCTGCTCCCCGACACCCCGGGCAGCCTCGGACAACTCGCGGAGGCGATCGGGCTGGTGGACGGCAACATTGAATCCGTCGACGTGGTTGAATCCTTCCCCGACGGCACTGTCATGGACGACATTGTCGTCTCGCTGCCCAAGGGGGCCATGGCCGATTCCCTCATTACTGCCGCCGACACCATCGACGGCGTGGAGGTCGACTCGATCCGCCCATTTTCCGGGCGCGTCGACCGCCGCGGCCAGATCCAGATGCTCGCCGAGGTGGCAGTCCACTCCCGCAACATCCCGCGCGCCATGGAGGAGCTGGTCACCGTGACGCCGCGCTCCATGACTGCGTCTTGGGCCATCGTCCTCGACGACAAAGCCTCCGCCGATGAGATCTCCCGCGTCGCCGCCTCCATGGCCGCCCCGGAGGATGACGGATCCCACCCCAATGACATCGACGTCACCGCCGCGCGCATCCTCAACCCGGAGGACGAGGATTGGATTCCCGACACGTGGGGGTTGCTCGACTCCTCGCTGGCGGCCACTCCCCTGGGCTCGACCGGCATGGTACTCATCGTCGGTCGCACCGGCGGACCCGACTTCCTGGCCAGTGAGGTGGAGCACCTCGGCCAGCTCGGCCGTATCGTCGGTGCGATCCTGAGTTAGGCTATGTCGACGCGGTTTGTTCTCCTGGGAGGATTCCTGGTCCAGGTACTGCTGCTTTTGGCTCTGGCCGGGGAAAGTGGTCGCGGAATCGGCCTCGCAGCCGTGATCGCCTGCGTATCGAGTCTGGCGATCTGCGTCTACCTTTTCCTCAGACCAACAGCAGTTCTCGCGCAGTTCTGCGGGCTTGTGGCTGGTACGGCCGGTGTTGCGGCTGCGGGGATGCTGGCCAGCCACGGATTTACCCACCCGTATTTCTGGGCGCGCTTCCCGCACCCGCTCTGGGTGTACCTGCCGGCATTGTCCGGCCTGCTGTTTTTGCTGGCTGCCTTGACCGCCGGGCGCAGAGCCTAAACATCGTCACCGTGCGAACTTGATACCGTCGTGGTCGACGGACCATTTCCGACGCAAGGACTCTCCCGTGCGGAACCTCTTCCTGATAGCCGCTGCCATTCACGCCGTTCTCTTCGCTCTCGCGTGGCTCGCCGCGTCGATCGACATCATGATCCTGGCCGGGATTGGGGTGGTGGCGGCCCTCGCCGTCGGGTTGACCGCCCTCATCCGTAACGGCCCCATCGCGCCACTGTGGGTCGGCACCGCAGCCGGGCTCACCGCGCTCATCGGCTGGGGATCGTGGCTGGTGCTGTGGGCCCTGGACCCGAGCCGCACGAATGCCGCCCTCAACATCCTCGGAGTCCTGCTCCCACCCATCGCGGTGCTCGTCTACCTGGTGGCGGCACTGCTGCCCGCGGCCCGGCGCGCCTGAACCGCCCTACTCCGGCGATCCGGTCTCCAACAACCGGACGAACCCGGCCTCATCGAGGATGGGTAGCTCCAGTTCGCGGGCCTTGGTCTCCTTGGAGCCCGCGTTCTCCCCGACGACCACATAGGAGGTCTTCTTCGACACCGAGCCGGACGCCTTACCGCCGCGGGAAAGGATGGCCTCCTTGGCCCCGTCGCGGGTGAAACCCTCCAGCGACCCCGTCACCACGATGGTCAGGCCCTCGAGGGTCTGCTCCGCCAGATCCTCCCCGGATTCCTCCATGGTCACCCCGGCGGCGGCCCAGCGGTCGACCAGCGCCCGGTGCCAATCGACCTCGAACCAGTTCCGGAATGATTCGGCGATGATGGTGCCGACGCCGTCGGTTTCGGCGATGTCCTCGACGGGGGCGTCGATAAGCGCAGGCAGGGAGCGGTAGCGACCGGCCAGGGCGCGGGCGGCGGTGGGGCCGACGTGGCGGATGGACAGGGCGACGATGACGCGCCACAGATCGGTCTCGCGGGCGGTAGCGAGGTTCTCCAGCAGCTTGAGGCCGGAGGCGTTCACCTTTCCGTTCTTGGTGGTGTAGACCTTGGAGGCCGCGAGGTCCGCCTCCGTGAGATCGAAGAGGCCGGACTCGTCTTCGAGGATGCCGGTGCGGATGAGGTCCTGGGCCCCCTTCTCCCCCAGCGCCTCGATGTCGAAGGCGCCGCGGCCGGCCAGGTAGGTCAGCCGGGAGGACAGCTGCGCCGGGCAGGAGCGGGTGTTGGGGCAGCGCCAGTCGGCATCACCCTCCTTCTGCGGGGCCAGGCGGGTGCCGCACGAGGGGCACAGCGTGGGGAAGATGAACTCCCGCTCGCTACCATCGCGCTTCTCCACTACAGGTCCCAGGACCTCCGGAATGATCTCACCGGCCTTGCGGATGACCACGGTATCGCCGATGAGCACGCCCTTGCGTTTGACCTCGGTTTGGTTGTGCAGGGTGGCCATGGAGACGGTGGAGCCGGCGACGAAAACGGGCTCCATGATGGCGAAGGGGGTGACACGCCCGGTGCGGCCGACGCCGACCTGGATGTCCACCAACGTGGTGGTGACCTCCTCCGGCGGGTACTTGTAGGCGATCGCCCAGCGCGGGGCACGCGAGGTGGCGCCGAGTGCGCGCTGCTCGGAATAGGAGTCGACCTTGACCACCAGACCGTCCATCTCGTGCGCGGCGTCGTGGCGGTGCTCGGCCCAGTAGCGGACTTTCTCCACCACCTCATCCGCGGAGTGGACCTGCTCGGTGTAGGGGCTGACGGGCAGCCCCCATCCGGCGAGCGCGGTGTAGGCCTCGTGCTGGGTGGCCGGTGAAAAGCCTTCGCGAGCGCCGATGCCGTGGGCGATCATACGCAGGCGACGCTTTTTCACATCCTCAGGGTTTTTCTGGCGCAGCGAGCCAGCGGCGGCGTTACGGGGGTTGGCGAAGGGCTTGCCGCCCTCGGCCTGGCGCAGCTCATTGACCTCGTCGAAATCCTCGAGCGCGATGAACACCTCGCCGCGGACCTCCAACAGTGCCGGGATGTCGGTGCCGCTCAGTTCATGGGGAATATCGTCGATGACCTTGGCATTGGCGGTGACATCCTCGCCGATGCGTCCGTCGCCACGCGTGGCGGCCCGCTCGAGGCGGCCGTCGCGGTAGACGAGCGCGATGGACAGACCGTCGATCTTCAGCTCAGTGAGATAGGTCTCGGAAGGCGTGCGGGTGAGCCACTCGCGCAGTTCCTCCTCGTCGAAGGCGTTGTCGAGGCTCATCATGCGCTCGAGGTGCTCGACGTTATCGAAGGTGGAGCTGGCGACGGCGGGGGCTCCGACCTCCATGGTGGGGCTATCCGGAACGGCCAGCTCCGGGTGCTCGGCTTCCAGCTGTTGGAGCTTGCGGAAGAGCGCGTCGAAGTCGGCGTCGGGGATTTCCGGCTGCTCGTTGTAGTAGAGGTCGCGGTGGCGGCGGATCTCCTCTGCCAGCTCGTTCCACTGGCGGCGCAGATCGGGGTCAATCACTGGCTCAGTCACAACGAGAATTCTAGCCCTTGCCCACCCTTTCAACTTTCTGTAGTTTTGGAATTGTGGAACTAGAAGCCAGACTGACCGCCATCGAACAACGCCTCAAGGCCTTGGAGAGCGGGCCGACGGGAGCACAGGTGAGCGGGGACCTGTGGGTCCTCGACAACATCAACGACTCCGTCATCTTCGCCGGTGACGTCCATACCGGCGTGGGCGTCGCGCAATACCAGTGGGGCCGGCCCACGAACGTGCTGCTCGACGAGGACTGGGGCCCCCACCTCGAGCGCCTCGCCGCCCTCGCTCACCCGGTGCGCGGCGCGATCCTCAAGAAGCTCCTCGACGCCCCCGCCACCGCGGCCGAACTCATCGACGAAGAGCTCGCCACCTCCACCGGCACCGCCTACCACCATCTCGGGGCGCTGCAGGCCGGAGGCTGGATCTCCAAAGGCGCGGGCGGGCGTTGGAGTGTGCGCACTGCCCGCGTCATCCCCCTACTCACCATCATCGCCGCCACGGAGGACCACTAATGCGTTATGCCATCGCCGCCATCGCCGCCCTGAGCGTCACAGGCCTGCTTCTCTGGCTCGGACCCCGCCCCTTGCACCTCTCCGAGGAACGCACCGGCGACCCGGAGCTGTCCGCCCGCCTCGCCGACGCCGCCGGCTCCGGCCATCACCACATCAGTGCAGTACTGATCGACTCCGACGGGGCCCGTTTCGCCGGTCTCGGCGCGGATGAGCACACCGAGTTCGAGATCGGCTCGGTGACCAAGACCTTCACCGCCCACATCCTCGCCGAACGCGGTCTGGAGGAGACCCCCGTCAGGGAGATCATCGACGCGCAAGGCTCCGAGATCGCCGACATCACACTGCGTGAGCTCGCCGACCACACCTCAGGATTACCCCGGCTACCCGGCGGATTCCTGCTGGGTTCCCTCCTCACCAGCTTCACCGGTGCGAACCCTTATGCTGGCATCACCCGCGAGCAGGTCGTTGACGACGCGCTAGCTGCATCCTTGAACAACCGCGGCAAGGAGGAGTACTCGAACCTCGGCGTCGCGCTTCTGGGACAACTCCTGGCCATCGAGGCCGACACCACCTGGGAGCAGCTGGTCGACGACCACATCCTCACCCCGGCGGGCATGACGGACACCTACCCGATGACCAATGGCTCCGTGCCCGACGATGCCCCACGAGGCTTCATGCCGACCGGAAAGCAAGCCGAGCCCTGGGAGTTGGGGGGTTACATGCCCACCGGCGGTCTGCGCTCCACCGCCGCCGACATGGCCCGCTACGCCACTTTTGTGCTGGACAACGGTGTTCCGGACTACACCTGGAGCACCGATGATGAAGGCCGCCGGGTCCACCACGGCGGCACCTACGGCTACTCAACGACACTTATTGTCGACGAGGAAGCCGGCCGGGCGGCGTATGTCGCGGCAGACACCATGGCCGGCGTGGACGAGATCGCACTCGCACTCCTGGAGGTGAAGTAGATGATCACCATCATCGGTTGGGGGCTGCTGATCTATCTGTTCATTTCCGTGGCACTGTCATTGCGCAAGGTGCGACGCCCCGGGCGCTCTCCACGCGCCCTCGTGGTCGACCTCCTAGCGACCCTGGCGCTGGCCGTGGTCATCGGAGTCGTGGCGGTGCCGTGGAACAGCGCGATCCCGGTGTGGCTGTGGTGGCTGGCGTGCGCGCTCGTCGGACTGCTCGCCGGAACCATCGCCTACCAGCTGTTTCAACGCCGCGGGTGAGTCATGTCGGGTGGGCAGTCTAGGGTTGAGACCATGACCGGATTCAGCGGCTTCGATGCCTCCCGCATGCTTTCCTTCGACCTTGAGACCACCTCCCGTTTCCCGAAGGAGGCGCGCATCGTCACCTCGGCTCTGGTGCGTATCGATGGCCGCGAGGTCAACGCCATCGAACACCTCGCCGACCCTGGGGTAGAGATACCCGAGGAAGCCTCGAAGATCCACGGCATCACGACGGAGAAGGCCCGCGCCGAGGGCCGCCCCCACGATGAGGTGCTCGCTGACACCGTCGCCGCGATAAAGAAGGCCTGGGAGGACGGGTTGACCCTGGTGGTCTACAACGCCTGCTACGACCTGACAGTCCTGCGTCAACTCACCGGTGATTTCGTGGTGACGGGCCCGGTGTTCGACCCCTATGTCGTCGACCGGGTGAAAGACCCCTACCGCAGGGGCAAGCGCAACCTGGGCGCCATGTCCGAACACTATGGCGTGGAACTGGGTAATGCGCATGAGGCCACCTCTGATGCTCTCGCCGCCGCGCGCATCGCCTGGAAGCAGGCCCGCCAGTGGCCGGAGCTGACCCGGATGTCCGAGGGTGAGCTCATGGAGTTCCAGGCCGTCGGCCACCACGACCGGCAGATGGACTTCGCTAAGTACCTGCAGGGGCAGGGCAAGGATGCCTCGGATGTGAACACCGCCTGGCCGATGCAGGGATAGGCGTGGGTTGTCCCTGAAGTGACGCAACCCCCTGTCCTGCGCCACAACAGCCACACCCGACCTGGGCTTTCATGGCTGGCCCACCCGGGTTGCATCATCTCAGGGACATCGACGCCCGATCAGCGGGAGGCAAACCGGGCCACACATAGGGCCCAGTGCACGAGCAGCAGCCCGAGAAACCCCGCGCTGACCTGTTCCCACCCCATATAAGCGGCGCCGAGGGACAGGGTGCCCGTCGGGAATGTCGATCCCCACCAGCCGGGCGTGTACTCCGCCCACCTGCGTACCGCCCGGCCCCAGAAGTGCCAGGCGGCGTAGGCGATCATCGGCATCCCGAGGGTGAGCATGACGATGCCGTAAGTGTCGGCTCGGGGTGACGCGAAAACCACGTGGGCCGCGACAGTGGACTGGCCGACGATACCGAGGGGGATCCACGCCGTGCCGGCAAACGCCGCGGGGATCCGTGGTCGCGCGACGTAGACGCGAATAAACAACGGCACGCCCGTGACCAGGCTGAGGACGAAGCACCCCAGGGCGACTATGTGAATGACCTGCGCCCACGGCGAATCCAGGACCAGGGCGAGCTGGCCTCCGGAGGTCGCCGCCACCATCGGGGACACTACGGCCAGTCCCCAGAGAAAGCTCGGGGCACCGTGGAAGCGGCGCAACTGCCGCAGACACACCACCACAGCTAGGGGCATGCCGATCAGCCAGGTGATCAGTTGCGGGGTGAGCAGGTCGGTGGCGGTGGTCCACGCGCTGCCCAAAGCCATGACACCCATGGACACCATGCCCCACGGGCCCATGAATTCCTGGGTGAAGCTGGGGTTGCGGTGCCGTAGCCAGCCAAAGGTGAAGGCGACCAGCAGGCCGGTGGCTAAGAGAAGGAGCGCCAGGCCCGGCCACACCAGGCCGTGCATGAGGGTCAGCGTCGCGGCAATCGAGGTGCCCATGAGGGAACCGGCCCACGCAGGACCAGCGGGAGGTAAGCCAGTCATCGTTATGTGGCTACAGGTCCCCGGCGTCGGTGCGCAGCATGTGGTCGACGATCCGGGCCATGCGGTAGGCGTTGGCGGCTCCGAGAAGTGTCCCCTCGAGGATCCCGGCGCGGGGGTGAACATCGATGCGCTCGGTGAGCCACTGTGGGTCCAGGCCCAGACGCTCCCAGAAACGCGCGACGGCGACGGCCCGCTCGCGGGGGCGCTCGTGGAGTTCGTCGACGCGATCGGCTGGGCCGGTAACACCCAGGCCGATGCGGGTCCCGGCGGAGATGGTGTGACCGAAGCCGTCGTACTGGGCGGTACCTTGAACCTGGTCGAGGGAGACGAGGACGGTCTCGGCGCGGGAGTCGCGGGCGACCTCCCACAAAGGCGCGTAGCCGGTCTGGTTGAGCAGGACCCGCTCCGCATCCAGCCCCTCCACGACACCCGCCAGGCGTTCGGCCAGGTCCCTCGGGTTGACGGGGCGGATGGGGTTGAAGCGGGTGGTACCGGGCAGGCCGGCGGCGATCTCGGGCAGCAACGATTCGTCGAGCTGGACCACCACCTCGGCGCGGAAGCGGCGGGCCAGCTCAGCGGTGTGGGCGTTGACGCCCTCGATGAGTGCCTCGGTGAGGTCACGCAGGGCCCCGGGGTCGGTGATCACCAGGTGGCCGCTGGCCAGCTCGATGGAGGCGGCCAGCGTCCAGGGTCCGGTGACCTGCACCTTGAGGTCGGGCACGGTGGTGCCCCAGGCTTCCTCGAGCTCATCGAGGTCCCGGTCGAGGAGATCGCGGGTGCGGCGCGTGAGCAGCTGCGGGCGGTCGGTCATGATCCATGAGCGCGGGCCGCGGTCGACGCTCACGGCCTCCAGCAGCGCAGCAGTGCGGCCCACTCCGTCGGCGCCGAGACCGCGGGCCGGCAGGTCAGGGACGTGCGGAAGGTCGCCGGTCTCGGAGCGGATGATGTCGGCGGCGTCGCTAAGCGAGGTGCCCGGCAGGGGCCCGAGGCCATAGGCGCTCACGCTGTCTCCGTCCCGCAGATCGTGCCGGACCCGAGGACGATATCGCCCTGACCATCCGGATCCGGCTGGTAGAGCACGGCGGCCTGGCCGCGGGCCACTCCCTGCAGGGGCTCGGCCAGGGTGAGCGTCATCTTATCCTCCCAGACGACGGCGCGGCAGGCCACCACCCCACCGTGGGCGCGGACCTGGACATGGGCATCGAACTCCCCCGCCATGTCCGGGTGGAGCACCTTGAGCCGGTCAGCGTGGATGACGCCGACAGACAGCGCATCGCGGGGACCGACGGTGACGGTGCCGCTGGCCGCGTCGATATCCGTGACGTAGCGGGGCCGACCATCGACGGCGGGATCGCGCAGGTCAAGGCCCTTGCGCTGGCCGATGGTGAAGTTCCAAGCACCATCATGGTCGCGCAGTTCGCGGCCGTTCTGATCCACGACCATGCCTGGCCGCAGCCCGATGCGCGAGCCGAGAAAGGCCTGGGTGTTGCCGTCCGGGATGAAGCAAATGTCGTAGGAGTCAGGCTTTTTCGCCACCGAGAAGCCGTGGCGGGCAGCCTCCTCGCGGATCTGCGGCTTCTCCGTGTTGCCCACCGGGAACAGACAACGGTCAAGTTCGGCGCGGGTAAGCACGCCGAGCACATAAGACTGATCCTTGGCTGGATCAACGCTGCGGCGCAGGTGCCCGGCGTCGTCGATAAGCGCATAGTGGCCGGTGGCCACGGCATCAAAACCGAGCGCCACCGCGCGGTCGAGCAGGGCCGCGAACTTGATCTTCTCGTTGCAACGCAGGCACGGATTCGGGGTCTCCCCGCGGGCGTAGGAATCCACGAAATCATCGATGACGTCCGCCTGGAAGCGGTCCGAGAAATCCCACACGTAAAAGGGGATGCCGAGGGTGTCGCACACCCGGCGCGCATCCGCCGAATCCTCCAGGGAGCAGCAGCCACGGGAGGACTCGCGCACGGTCTGCGGGTCACGTGAGAGCGCCAGGTGTACGCCGACCACATCGTGGCCAGCCTCCACCATCCTCGCGGCGGCGACCGCCGAATCGACGCCGCCACTCATCGCTGCCAGTACGCGCATACTTCCTCCCTTTCAGGTGTGCAGCGTAATCGCCCGCGCGGGCATTTCCGAAACTAGGCTGGGGTCATGTTCATCCTCCCTGACCTGATGTCCTCTGCCCACTCGATCTCTGAACTTATCGGCACGCTGATCTATCACCTGTTCCTGCCGCGCTACAACTAGATCTAAAAGATCTAAACTGCCAACGGAGTTCTAAAAGATCTAAACTCAGTGGCATGGTTAATCCTCTCCGGAACCCGTTCCGCCCCAGCTTCGGGGTCTCCCCCACGGTGCTCGCAGGCCGTTCAACCCTCGTGGATGCCTTCTCGCTCGGACTCGCCGAGGGGATCGGCAGCCCGTTCCGGACTTTGATCCTGTCTGGCGCCCGCGGAATCGGTAAAACAGTTCTCCTCAACGAACTAGAGGACACCGCTCAATCTCAGGGCTGGGTTCCCGTGCGTGCTTACCCGGGAATAGGCATGGTGGACACGCTTACCGACACCACCCTGCCCCACATAGCAGAAGAGCTGGAGGGACCATCCGGCAAAAGGATGCTCACCGGTATGTCCCTGGCGGGGATGGGGAGCATCACCTCGGTCGCTGATCCATCACACAGCGCACCAACCCCCACCTTGATCACCCGCCTCCGGCACGTCGCCGGACTCCTCCGCGACCGCGGCTCCGGCATCCTCATCACCCTCGACGAACTGCAGAGCGCCGACCCCCAGGACCAACACGTCCTGGCCACGGCGGTCCAGGATCTGATGAGGGACAACTACGACATCGCCTTTGCGGCAGCTGGCCTGCCGGCGGGCGTCGATAAGCTTCTACAACAGGAAGGAACGACGTTCCTGCGGCGTGCCCACCGCGTGGATCTGACCGTAGTGAGCGAAGACGAAGCACGGATCCTCTTCGTCGATACCGCACAATCGGGAGGCAGAGCAATGACCGCCGACGCCGTCGACGCTGCCGTATCCCTCAGCGCGGGATATCCCTACCTCATGCAGGTCGTCGGATCCTTGTCCTGGGCACGCGCCAATCAGGAGAAGTCGAACCAGATCACATCCCACCACATTGGATCAATCAGGGACAGTGCGGTGGAGAGGATCGGAATTCAAATCCACGGGCCCTCCTTCCGCGATGTCCCCGATCAACAGTTGGGCCTGCTCTACGCTCTGGCGGAGCTGTCCCCCGCGGGTGAGCCCGTGCGCACAGGCGCCATTGCCGAACACTTGGGGGTGCCGGCCAATGCCTTGTCGATGGCACGCAAGGCTCTTCTCGAACGTTCACTGGTCATAGTTCCGTCCTACGGCTTCCTCCAGTTCGCCCTCCCCTTCGCCGCGGATCACTTGCTGTCCAACCCCTCGCTCCGCCCCTGATCACACCGGCTACCATGATCATTCATGGCCCGCTCCCGGAGAAACCGCAAGAACCACGCCGACTCACCGTCGACCGGGGCGGCGGAGGGCACCTACGAGATCTCCACCGGCACCGCGGAGCTCGTCCCGGACACCTTCCACCCGGACGCCTGGACCCTCATGATCAACGGGGTGCCCAGCTCACATGTGCAGATCGGGCGCCCGGACGTCCTCGAGTTCGAGTACATGCGGTGGATCGCGGCGATCATTGAGCAGCAGGTCGACTCCCGCTTCGATCCCGCCTCCCTCCGCGTCACGCATCTGGGCGGTGCCGCCTGTTCGCTGGCACGCTACTTCGCGCACCTGTGGCCCTCCTCCCGCCACACCGTCGTCGAACTCGATGCGAAGCTGGCTGATTATGTCCGCGAATGGTTCGACATTCCCCGCGCCCCGACGGTGAAGATCCGCGTCGGGGAGGCCGGGGAGGTCACCCGCGGTTTCTATCCCGGCAGTCGGGAGATCATCATCCGCGATGTCTTTGCCGGTAACCGCACCCCGCTGGATCTGACGACGCCCGAGTTTTTCCGCGCGGTCCACGCCGCGCTCACGCCCGGCGGGTTGTACATCTCCAATTGCGGTGATTACTCCAGCCTCATCGGCACGAAAACAGAGCTGGCGGGCATGGCGGAGGTATTCGAGCACGTCGCGGTCATCGCGGATCCGCCGATGCTCAAGGGGCGCCGCTACGGGAACATGATCCTCATCGGCTCCGACCACGAGCTGCCCGCCGAGGGCTCGATCGCGGCTGCGCAGTTGGCCCGGGTGCTGCTGGGCGGGGCCGTTCCCGCCCACTACAAGGATGAGCGCTGGACGCGCGCGCTTTTCGACGGCACCCTCCCCCGCACCCTGGACGAGCGGCACGATCGTACCGATGTGCCGTCGACAAGCGAATCAAACAGCACCTAGAGCAGGAAAACGGCACGATCGTGCCGCCTTAAAGATGTGAGGTGACCCGTGGTTCGACCACCGGGCTCACCCGCCGCCGTTTCCTGATGTTTACTGATGACCTCGGTCTGCCCCGCTCCGTCGCGGGCACTGTCGCCGAGGGGGCGGTGCGCTTGACGGAGGATGCCGCCGAGCACATCCTGGACGCCGCCCGTTTCGATCCGCACCGCGCGCGGGACCTGCGGCGGGTAATTGCTTTCCGACGCCGCTCCTGGGACTGATCAGCCGGCCATCCCCGCCGACCGCGCCCGGGCCACCACATCCTCGATCACGGCGAGCACCGCGTCGACATCCGCGTCCGTGGAGGTACGCCCCAGGGTGAAACGCACCGCCCCTCGGGCGGCTCGTTCATTGACCCCCATCGACAGGAGGATTCGGCTGGCCCGGTTGACACCGCTGGCGCACGCGGAACCGGTGGAGGCGGCGATGCCGAGGGCATCGAGAAGCATGATGAGGCTGTCCCCCTCCGCGCCCGGGAACGACAGATGGAGGTGTCCGGGCAGCGCGGGCTCCGAGGTGTGCACCACCACATCATCCACCCGGGCCAGGATGCCCTCGCGCAGACGATCGCGCAGCGCGGACAGGCGCGTTTTTTCCGCGGCCATGTCGGTTACCGCCTCCTGCAGTGCCGCGGCCATGGCAGCGGCGGAGGCCACGTCCAGGGTGCCCGGGCGGATCCCCCGCTCCTGACCGCCACCGTGCAGCACGGGCGCGGGCGCGGGGCTGCGGCGGGCCAGCAGCAGTCCTGCGCTGCGGGGGCCGCCGAATTTATGGGCGCTGGCCGCCAGGGTGGTCGCCCCCAGCTCCCGGAATGAGACGGGCAGACGGCCGAGAACTTGCACAGCGTCCACGTGAACGGGGGTGCCCGCCGCCGAGGCCCGGGCGACGATCTCCGCGACCGGCTGCACCGCGCCGGTCTCATTGTTCGCCCACATGCACGCCGCCAGGGCAGCCGGTTCATCGAGCGCCGCCAGATCACTGACCCGGCCGTCGGCGACGGGCAGCCACACCACGTCCGCACCGAGGGCCTGCACCGTCTCATACACCGCCGAGTGCTCCAGAGGCGAGGTGACCACGCGTGTCAGGTCGGAGGCCCGGAACAGGCCGGTCACGGCCAGGTTGTCGGCCTCCGTGCCGGAACCGGTGAAGATGACCTCGACCGGGTCGGCGTCGAGAAGCTCGGCGATGAGGTCGCGGGCATCATCGAGCACCCGGCGGGCGGCGCGCCCGGCGGCGTACTGACCTCCGGGGTTGAGCATCCCGGCGTGCTCCACCCATGCATCAACGGCCACCTGCCGCATGGGCGAGGTCGCCGCGTGGTCGAGGAAGTGACGCATCTACCGTCGCCCCCGGATTTCCGCGATGAGGGCGGGCACGACCTCGTGGAGGTCACCGACGACACCGAGGTCGGCGATCTGGAAGATCGGGGCGTCCTCGTCGTTGTTGATCACCACGATCTTCTTCGCGGTCTGCATACCTGAAGTGTGCTGGATCGCGCCGGAGACACCCAGACCGATGTAGAGGTCCGGTGCCACGGTGACTCCGGTCTGGCCGATCTGATACGCGCCGTCATAGTAGTCGAGGTCGACGATGTCGCGGGTGACGCCGACGGCACCACCGAGCGCATCCGCCAGCTCTTCCGCCAGGGCCATGCCCTCCTTCGAGCCGATGCCGCGACCGGCGGCAATGACCACCTTCGCGGTGCTCAGGTCCGGACGCTTGCCACGACGGGCCAGGGAGAACCCGGTGACAGTGACATCCTTGGCGGTTGCACCGGGCAGCTCCAGAGCGGTCACCGCACCGGCGCCGGCCACGGGGGCGGCCTCCACCGCACCCGGGCGCAGGGTGTAGATGGGGCACGCGCCGCCGACAGCAGCGGACACCTGCACCTGGTCACCGAACACGGACTGGGAGGCGGTGCGGTCGGCGTTGATGCCCACCACATCGCACAGCACTCCGGACGCCAGGCGGGCGGCCAGCCGGCCGGCGATCTCATTGCCCGCGGCCCCGGCGGCCACGACGATGGGCCCGGGGTTGTGGGCGGCCAGCGCGTGCAGGGCGTCGACCTGCGGCAGCAGGTAACGGCGGTGGGTATCGGCGGATTCGGCGGCGACAATGACCTCGGCCCCGGCCTCGGCCAGGGCACGCTGGAGGGTCTCGGTGACACCGGGGATGCCGACGACGACTGCGGTGACCGCGCCCAATGGGCGGGCAGCGGTGATGAGCTCAGCGGTGACGGGGGCTACCTGGGAACCATCGTGCTCGACCAGGACGTAAACAGTGGACATGTGCATGCTCCTTTGTGAGGTCGAGGGCTAGAGGAACTTCTCTTCGGACAGGAAGTCGGCGATCTTGCCGGCGGCGACGCCGGAATCGGTGCCGCCGATGACGTCACCTGCAGTGCGCGCGGGACGCTGCGTGGCGCCGGTGACGGCGGTGGCAGCGTGCCCCAGTCCGACCTGCCCGGGGTCAACGCCGATCGAGGCCAGGTCAAGCACGGTGATCTCGAACTTCTTCGCGGCCATGAGTCCCTTGAAGTTGGGGAAACGCGGCTTCGGGGCCTTATCCGTCACGGAGATGATCGCGGGCAGCTGGGCGGAGAGCTCATAGCGGCCCTCGGCGGTTTCGCGGACACCGGTGACAGCCCCGTCCTTGAGCGCCACGGAGCGCACACCGGTCAGCGCCGGGAACTGGCGGTATTCGGCGAGGATGCCGGGCAATGCGCCCATGGCCCCGTCGGAGGAGGCGTTACCGGCGACAATCAGTGCCACGTCCTCGATGGTGTTGATGGCGTTGGTCAGCGCCCAGGTGGTGCCCAGCAGGTCGGAGCCGGCCAGCGCATCGTCGCGGAGGTGAACTGCATCGTCGGCGCCCATGGCCAGGGCCTTGCGCAGGGTCTCATCGGCCCCGGCGGGCCCCATGGTCACGGCGATGACGCGGTAACCAGCGTCGGGGTTGTCGTCGCGCAGTTGCAGGGCCTGCTCCATGGCGAACTCGTTGATCTCGTCGATGACGGAATCAACGTTGTCACGGTCCAGAGTGTGATCGGCCTCGAGTGTCTTCCGGGACCAGGTGTCCGGAACATGCTTGACGAGTACCACGATCGCGGGCATCGGCAGTCACCTTTCTAGGGGTTAGGGGAAGTCTGCAGAGAGTCTACGCTAGGCTCCGCCGGTACAACCAAGGCAACCCTTAGTTTCGGTGTTCGCGCGGCCCACACACGATGGCCACCCCTTGGGTGCCGATCCGTGTGCACACCACCGCCGCCGCGCGCGTGCCCTTCAGCTTGAGCTTCTTCCGCAGTACGTCCGGATCGACGTCCACACCGCGCACGAGGATCTCCAGCGAGCCGATATCCGGGCCCAGCGCCGCCTTGAGCTTTTTCAGCGGCACGATCTCCTGGATGGGAAAACCGCTGCGTCCAGCGGGAATGCGGTCGCCAGTGAGGTAGGCGATGCGTTCATCGAGCATCCACAATCCCTCCCGGGCCGCGTAGTGGCGCACGAGCCCGGCGCGCACGACTGCCCCGTCCGGGTCGATGAGATACCGTCCCGGTTCTGCCGCGCCGACATCATCCGGCTGGGAGTCTGTGAGCTGATCGACATGCTCGCCGCTGATGACTATTGCCTCACGCCGGGCACCCTCACTTAATCCTGGGGTATACAGACAGGCTTCTTTAACCCCGCCGTCGAGGGAGACGAGGCTCACCAGCCCCTCCCACCCGGAGAAGTCCAGGCCAGGCGCGCATTTCACGGCCATCTCCTGGCCGGGCCAGGCGTGCAGCAGAGCCGGCAGCGGCGGGAGCAGCTGATCAGGGCGGGTGATGCGCCTTCCCCCTGCCCGCCGGGCAGGATCCGCCACGATCACATCGGCGCCACGGCTGGCCGGCACCGTCGCATCCGCCCGGATGAGCCAGGCATTGGCACCCAGGTTGTGCCGTGCCATCGCCAGTCGGACCGGGTCCAGGTCGCTGCCCAGGTACGGCCCGCTTATCGACGCCCCCTCCGTCCCCACCGAGCACGTCACATCATGGATGAGTGCGTCCTCGCCCAGGATGCGCCGCAGGCGGGCGGCGCGTTGCGCCGCCACCGCCTGCGGCGTCGCTTGCTGGGCGGCGTCGAGGTCGGTGAGCCAGTGGGCGGGGAACTTGCCTCCGGCCGCCGCGGCGCGGCGGGCTTGGGCCAGCTCGGCGACGGCCCGACCATGTTCGCCGAAACGGGCGCGGAGGGCGGCGGCGTCGTCAAGCACAGAAGTGCGGGTGAATGAAAGCCCGGCGGTGGCGTCCACAATGTCGTCCGAGTGGGCCGCCAGGAAGGCGACCTCTGCGAGTGTGTAGGCCATCAGCGTTCGGGGCGGATCCGGTCCACCCACGCGGTGGTGAAGTACTCGGCGTAGCGGGGGTCATCGACGGGATCGCCGATAACCGGGGTGAGGTCGGCGGCATTGGCTCCGGCCAGGGCTGCGGCCGCCGTGGGGAACTGGGCGAGGAAGCTCAGCTGCGCCCAGGTCGGGATGGCGAGGCGGACGAGGCCGTGGCGCCAGCCGTCGAGAAGCAATTGCGGTGAGAACCAGCCGGCGTCATCGGCTTCGGAGGTCTCACCGTCCGGGGACTGGCCCGGCGGGGCGACGGCGACGAAAGACACGGTGTCGAACCAGTGCATCTCGCGCCAGCCCCCGACCCAGCGGGCCCAGGGGCGCGCCAGATCGGAGCACACGCGCAGGTCGCGGCGGGTGAGCATGTCCGTCAGCGAGATCCGGTGGGAAATCAGGTCCACCCGGTCCTGGTGATAGGGGGTGACATCCGTGATGGGTTCCCCGTTGCCGTGGACGGCCAGGAGCGTCCCGGTCTCCTCGAAAAGCTCGCGCACCCCGGCGAAGACGACGGCGTGGGTCTGCTCCGGGCTCAACCCCAGGCGCTCCGCCAGCTGCTCGACGGGCTGGCCGGTCCACAGATCCGAAGTGTCCCACGTGCCGGAGGGAAAATCACGGCTGTCCACTCCCCCGCCCGGGAACACGGTCATGCCCGGATAGTTACGCATCGTGGACACCCGCTCCTGCGCCCACACCTGCAGGCCATCCGCGGAATCGCGGACCAGGATGATGGTGGTGGACAGCCGTGCCTGGTCGTAACCAGTGGGCGCCTTGCGCTGGGGCATGCCTTCACCTCCCTGGGAATGCAGCAGTACTTGCGGTCTCAGATCAGTCTAGGTGGCTGTCACGCCCGGTGCGCCGGACGACGGCGGGTGCGGCGGGCGAAGTAGCGCTCCCCGATGCGGGAAACCTCGATGGGCTGATGGAAGGCCTTCGAGAGGTTCTCACTGGTCAGCACATTATTGATGAGGCCCTGGGCGACGACGGCGCCTTCGTCGAGAAGCATGGCGTGGGTGAACCCGAAGGGGATCTCTTCCACGTGGTGGGTGATCATGACGATCGCCGGGGCATCCGGATCCATCGCCAGATCCCCGAGGTAGCCAACGAGGTCCTCGCGGCCGCCGAGATCCATGCCCGCGCCCGGCTCGTCGAGGATGAGCAGCTCGGGGTTGGTCATCAGTGCCCGGGCGACGAGCACGCGCTTGCGCTCACCCTCCGACAGGGTGCCCCACGTGCGGTCCTGCAGATGGTAGGCACCGACCTGGTCGAGGATCTCATGGGCCTGCTCGAAGTCGATCTCCTCGTACTCCTCCCGCCAGCGGCCCAACACGGCATAACCCGCGGAAACCACCAGGTCGCCGACCTTCTCATTGTCCGGGATGCGGTTACCCAGCGCCGAGGACGACACGCCGATCGAGGCCCGCAGATCCCGCATGTCGGTGCGGCCCAACTGCTCGCCCATGACAAAAGCACGGCCCGAGCTGGGGAACTCCTCGGCGGCGGCCATGCGGATAAGCGTGGTCTTACCGGCGCCGTTGGGGCCGATGATCACCCAGCGCTCGTCCAGCTCCACCTGCCACGTCACGGGGCCGACGAGGTTGCGTCCCCCACGCTTGAAGGTCACGTCGCGGAAATCGACCAGCAGATCCTCGTTGGTCTCGTTGTAGTCAGTCACATCCCCCATTGTGGCCGATTTTGTTGCTCCCCTGTGGAACTGACACAGCTGGACTAGGCTCGTTGGGGTAATTCGAACCCCTCACTGTGGAAGGTGCAGCACATGACCGGTCGACTCGGAATCGATGACGTCCGCCCCCAGATCACCGGGCGGCAGTACCCCGCCAAGGCCGTCGTCGGTGAGGTCGTCCCCGTCACCGCCTTGGCCTGGCGCGAGGGCCATGACGCCATCGCCGCGACGCTGAACATCACCCCGCCCGAGGGGGAGACCGTCGCCATCGCCATGACGACCGATCCGCACAACCAGGACCGCGTCCACGGCGTCTTCGTGCCCGACGCCCCCGGCCTGTGGACCTTCCGCATCGACGCCTGGTCGGATGTCTTCGCCACCTGGCGCAACGCCGTCACCAAGAAGATGGACGCCGGCCAGTCCGCCGCTGAGCTGGCCAATGACCTCGCCCACGGCGCGGACCTCTTCGACCGCGCCGCTGCCAATGCCCCGTCGACCGTGTCAGGGGTGCTCAAGGATGCCGCCACCGCCCTGCGCGACGAGGAGCTTTCCCTGGACAAGCGCGTCGAGACCGGCCTGTCCGAGGTCGTCACCGCCGTCCTGCACCGCCACCCCCTGCGCGAGCTGCTGACCAAGGGCCCGGTCTGCGAGCTGCTCGTCGAGCGCCGCGACGCGCTGGTCAACTCCTGGTACGAGCTGTTCCCCCGCTCCACCGGCGGCTGGGACGAGGAAGGCAACCCGGTCCACGGCACCTTCGCCACCACCGCCGACGCCCTCGAGCGCGTCGCCGCCATGGGGTTTGACACCGTCTACTTCCCCCCGATCCACCCCATCGGTGAGATCAACCGCAAGGGCCGCAACAACACCCTGACCCCCGAGCCGCACGACGTCGGCTCCCCCTGGGCCATCGGCGCCAAGGAAGGCGGCCACGACGCCGTCCACCCGGAGCTGGGCACCGAGGAGGACTTCGTCGCACTGCTTAAGCGCGCGGAGGAGCTCGGCCTGGAGATCGCCCTCGACCTGGCCCTGCAGGCCGCCCCGGATCACCCCTGGGCCACCGACCACCGTGACTTCTTCACCGTGCTCGCCGATGACACCATCGCCTACGCCGAGAACCCGCCGAAGAAGTACCAGGACATCTACCCCATCAACTTCGACAACAACCCCAAGGCCGTGTACGAGGAGGTCTACCGGGTGGTCAAGCACTGGGTGGACCTGGGCGTGCGCACCTTCCGCGTGGATAACCCGCACACCAAGCCGGCCAACTTTTGGGAGTGGCTGATCCGCGAGATCCACAAGACCGACCCGGATGTCATCTTCCTCGCCGAGGCCTTCACCCGCGCCCCGCGCCTCTACGGCCTGGCCAAGCTCGGCTTCTCCCAGTCCTACACCTACTTCACGTGGAAGACCTCCAAGGAGGAGCTCACCCAGTTCGCCTCCGAGATCCGGGACGCCGCCGACTACTCCCGCCCGAACCTGTTCGTCAACACCCCGGACATCCTCCACGAGTCCCTGCAGGTCGGCGGCCGCGCCATGTTCGCCGCCCGCGCCACCCTCGCCGCGACCCTCTCCCCGCTGTGGGGCGTGTACTCCGGCTACGAGCTCTACGAGTACGAGCCGGTCGCCCAGGGATCCGAGGAGTACCTCGACTCCGAGAAGTACGAGCTGCGTCCCCGCGACTTTGAGGGTGCGCTGGCCTCCGGCGACTCGCTCGAGCCGTACCTGACCCTGCTCAACCACATCCGCCGCGAGAACCCGGCGTTGCAGCAGCTGCGCAACCTGCACTTCCACGACGTCGATAATGAGCAGATCCTGGCCTACTCCAAGGTCGACCCCGCCACCGGCAATGTCGTGCTCGTCGTGGTCAATCTGGACACTTACCACACCCAGGCCGGCACCGTGCACCTCGACCTGGAGGCCATCGGCCAGCACCCGGGTGCCACCTTCCCGGTGCACGACGCCGTCACCGGCGCCACCTGGACCTGGGGCGAGCACAACTACGTCCAGCTCACCCCCGAGTTCGACGTGGCGCACATCCTCGTCCTGCCGACCGTCCCGGCCGACGCCCGAGAGGCCCTCGCCTGGCGCAACGTCAGCGATTACCGCGCCTAGCACCCCCTGCACTCCTGTAGCGTCAGGAGTGTGACAGGTGGTGCCACGCAACACCACCGCCTTTGACAAATTCAACATCCCACCTGTGAGGTACCTCCATGAACGACGCCTATGGGCTCGACCAGAAACTGCTCATCCCCGATGCGGATCTGGAGCGCCTGCGTAACTGCAGCCACCACGCGCCCCACGACTTCTACGGATGGCACGCCGTGGAGGGAGGGTCGGTCATTCGTACCCGCCAACTCGGGGCCGTGCGCGTGGATGTGCTCATCCACAATGAGGCCCGTGAGGCCACGCCCATCGGCGATGACATCTGGGTGCTGGGCCTGCCCGATATCTACACCCCGGACTACCGCCTGCGCATCACCTGGCCGGATGCCGAGCCGGTCGTCATGGCCGATCCCTATGCCTTCCTGCCGACCCTGGGCAACCTGGATCTGCACCTGATCTCCGAGGGCCGCCACGAGCGCCTGTGGGATGTCCTCGGCGCCAACGTGCGTTCCTACGAGACCGCGCTGGGCACCGTCAAGGGCACCTCCTTTGCCGTGTGGGCCCCCAACGCGGAAGGTGTCGCCGTGGTCGGTGACTTCTGCGCCTGGAACAACAACCAGTACCCGATGCGCTCCCTCGGCTCCTCCGGCGTGTGGGAGATCTTCATTCCCGAGCTGGGCGCCGGCGACACCTACAAGTTCGCCATCCAGACCAAGGAAGGCCACCGCCGCGACAAGGCCGACCCGCTGGCCAAGGGCACTTTGGCCCCGCCGGAGACCACCTCTGTCATCGTCGACTCCCGCTACGACTGGTCCGACGGGGACTGGATCCGCCAGCGCTCGGAGAAGGACATCATCAATGAGCCGATGTCCATCTACGAGGTGCACCTGGGCTCCTGGAAGATCGGCAAGGGCTACAAGGAACTGACCACCGAACTGGTCGACTACGTCGCCGAGCAGGGCTTCACCCACGTCGAGCTCATGCCCGTCGCCGAGCACCCCTTCGGTGGTTCCTGGGGCTACCAGGTCTCCGGCTACTACTCCCCGACCGCCCGCTGGGGTGACCCGGATGAGCTGCGTGCTCTCATCGAGGCTTTCCACAACCGGGGCATCGGCGTCCTCGTCGACTGGGTGCCGGCGCACTTCCCCAAGGATGACTGGGCCCTGGCCCGTTTCGACGGCCCCGCCCTCTACGAGCACCCGGATTGGCGCCGCGGCGAGCAGAAGGATTGGGGCACCTATGTCTTCGACTTCGGTCGCCGCGAGGTGCGCAACTTCCTCGTCGCCAACGCCCTGTACTGGATCGAGGAGTTCCACATCGACGGCCTGCGCGTCGACGCCGTGGCCTCCATGCTCTATCTCGACTACTCCCGCGAACACGGCGAGTGGGAGCCCAACCAGTACGGCGGCCGCGAGAACCTCGAGGCGGTGCAGTTCCTCCAGGAGATGAACGCCACCGTCCACCGTGCGCACCCGGGGGTGCTCACCATCGCCGAGGAGTCCACCTCCTGGCCGGGGGTTACCGCCCCCACCGAGCACGGCGGCCTGGGCTTCTCCCTGAAGTGGAACATGGGCTGGATGAACGACACCCTCGAATACTTCAAGCTCGACCCGATCCACCGTAAGTACCACCACAACGACATCACGTTCTCGATGATCTACGCCTACTCCGAGAAGTACGTCCTGCCCTTCTCCCACGACGAGGTCGTCCACGGCAAGGGTTCCCTGTGGGGCCGTATGCCGGGCGATGACTGGAACAAGGCTGCGGGTCTGCGCGCGCTCTACGGCTACATGTTCTCCCACCCGGGCAAGAACCTGCTGTTCATGGGCCAGGAGTTCGGCCAGACCGGCGAGTGGAACGAGGCCTACTCCATCGACTGGTCCAACCT
>NZ_JAUNUG010000020.1 GCF_030538285.1 Corynebacterium sp. | reverse complement strand
CACCCGCGCCACCACCCGCTCACCGTGGTACTGCGGGCCGGGTGGCAGGTCGGCGACGGGCCCGGTGGGGATGGCGGGAGCGTCGAGGTAGATGGTGCTGCGCGCGCCCTGGGCCTTGGTGCGTACGCGGGGGTCGGCGCGGAAAAGTTCCGGGATGGGGGCGGTGATGACGTGGACGTCCCCGGCGCGCAGCCACCCGATGATGACGGTCTCGGTCACGCCGGGATCGGCCCAGCCGGGGACGTGGACCTCGATGTCGGCGGTGTCGAAGATGACGCCCACGGGCCGGGCGATGGGGTGGGTGATGCGGTGGGCCAGTGCGGCGGTTTCGGCGTTCTTCTCGGCGAGGTCGGCGCCGCGGGCACCCCAGTCGGGCTCCTCGTGGGTGGTGATCGCCCGGGGTTCGTGGACCAACCGTGCCCCGGCCTGCCAGGCGCGGTGGCCGAACTCCCAGTCCTCCCCGCCGTAGCCGATGAGGCTGGCGTCGAAGCCGCCGATCTCCCGGAAGAAGGATGCGCTGCAGCTCAAGGCGGCGGAGATGACGAAGCGCCAGGAGGTGTCGTCGGCGCGCTGGAGGTGGCCGGTGCGTTCCCAGGCCTCAGCGAGCCATTCGGGTTCGCGCTGGTCCGGGCCGGTGAGTCGGGTGCCGACGACGACCACGCGGGCGTCGGCAAGCACATGCGGGACCACGGCCGTGAGGTAGCCGGGGGTGGGGACGGTGTCGCCGTCGAGGAAGGCGAGGACCTGCCCGGTGGCGCGCGCCGCGCCGAGGTTGCGGGCGGCAGCGGCGCGGAAGCCCTGATCGTCCTGGCGCACGATGATTGCGTCGACCGCGGGCGGGGTGGGGGAGCCGTCGTCGGCGACGATGACTTCGATGTCCCCCGGGTAATCCTGCTTATCGACGCCCCCGAGCACCTCCGCCAGGCCCGTCGGATTGTCGTAGTAGGGGATGACTACCGACACCGTGGGCCACAGGCGGCGCCAGTGCTCTTGCCAGGCGGCGGCGACATCCGGCCAGTCCCAGCTGTCCACGGGCGTGGGCTTGGTGGGCTGGAAAGCGGCCAGGGCGGTGGGCCAATCGTCGACGATCTCGATGCCCGCCCAGGTCTGCGCCATCTCCTGGGTATAGGGCGAGTCGCTGACCAGTACTTTTCGGCCCGCCCCGAGCCAGGCCATGAGCGATCCGGAAGCCGAGTAGTGGCGGTGGGCGCATACGGGGATGGCGATGCGGCCCATCTCGGTGGCGAGTTCGGCATCGCTGAGCCAGCCGGTGATCTCGAAGTCGACGTCCAGCTCAGCGGCCAAAGTCTGCAGCTGCGCGGCCCAGTCCTCGTGTCCGGAACTGACCGATCCCAGGGCCCGCACGCGCAGTCCGATGCCGGCGACGGCGCGCAGCAGATCGTCGTGTCCCTTGCCGGGGTAGATGAAGCCGAGGATCCCCACCGTTGCTGCTTCCGGATCATAGGGCGAATCGATCATCGGCACTGGCAAGGGAACTACCGGCAGCTCAGAGCCGAAGAACGCCGCCTCGTGCCGGGAGTTGAGCACCACCAGGTCCGCGGCATCCGCCAGCCGATGATAGGCCGGGGCGCGCCGGGCGTAGCGCTCCCACCCCTCCGCCCGCTGCGGAATATCGTGCAGGCTGACACTGAGTGGATGCCCGGCGCAGCGGGCCAGGACCGCATCCACCGCCGCTTCCGGGGAAGGTCCGAAGAGGTGGTCGGTGAAGGTGACGTGGACCGGACCCGGGGGGAGGGGCCCGACCTCCACCAGGAGGGAACCAGGCGAGTGGGTGGCCAGGCTGCGGGCGTATTCGGTGACGCCGTGGCCTGCTGGGCCGACGATGAGGTGGGTGATCATGCCAGTCCCAGGATATTCAGGCGCTCGGCGTGGCGGTGCAGACCCGCCTCCACCACCTGGGGATTCTCGCGGTAGAAGGCCAGCTGCGCCTGTGCGATGCCCGCGATGGGGACGCCGGCGGCGCTCCACTCATCGCGCCCTGTGATGTCGACGCCCAAGGCCTGCGCCGCAGCCGTATCGATCGGGGCCTGCAGCCCGCCGAGCATCTCCCGGTCGGTGGGTGGATGGACGCTGCCCGGGGTGATTTCGTCGAGGACTCTTTGCGCCATGAAGGCGAGTGTCTCGTTGGAGGGGTGGTTGATGGTGTGCCACACGGGGTAGGTCTGAAGGTGCTCGGAGACTCGGACGGTGTCGTGGTACTGCTCGCGGGCGCGCAGGTGGGCAATGGAGGCGGCGGCCGCCGCGCGGAAGTCAGGGTCCACCGGTTGCGCGGGCCTGTTGAGCCCCCGGGCCGCGGCGGCCACCAGGCGCAGGTCATGGTAGGGAACCACGGGTGGGTTGCGGGAGGGATCGTCCGGGTCGCGGATAATCGCGTGGAAGGGCATGAGCCCGTCCCATCGCAAGACGGGATACAGGATCTGGCGCGCCGCGGCGGGAAGAAGTGCGGCCAGCTGTGAGGTGCCCAGCGGCAGGTCACGGTAGTTATCGCGGATGGGTTGGGTGATCAACACATCGGCGCGGGCCAGGACGGGGCGCAGCAGTGCGATATCTTCGGCGGTGAATTCGTGGACCGGGGGAATGCGGAAGGAGTCCACGGCGCCGGAACTGGCGAGGAGGATGCGCAGGGATTCGGCCTGGCAGTTGCCCATCACCATGACAAAGGGCAGGTGTGGCGAGCGGGGAGTGGGGTTGAGCTGGTAAAAGTCGCCGTAGTGGCGGCGGCGGGGGAGGTCGGGTGGGGTGGGCGTGGCGCTCATCTATTAACTTCCATGCATGTTTATGGTCACACTTTCCGGCCAAAATAAAAAAATCCACATATGATGACCGGGGGTTCCGATATTAGTCGGCGTTAATGAAATTGAGGTGACAAATGTGCGATGTCCTGTCCATCCCGGCCGGGCACGTCTACACGCAGGCAATTAAGCCTGCGGATGTGTCCTTCCGGCCCGACCCGGACATTGACGGCAACTGGTGGCCGCACCCGGCGCTCGACGCCCACTGGTGGATCACCACCCGCGACCTGCCCGACCTCGTCCACCTGCACTTCGGCTTCGACCACCTCAGCGTCAACGACACCCGCGCGCTCATCCGGGCGCTGGACCGCCGCGGCGTCCCGCTCGTGCTCACCGTCCACGACCTGGACAATCCGCATTTCACGGACCAGCGTGAGCACCACGCCAAGCTGCGCCTGCTTATCGACGCCGCCGCCGCCCTCATCACCCTCACTTCCGACGCCGCCGCCCACCTCCCCGCCGGCACCCACGTCATCGGGCACCCGCGCGTGGTCGCCGATCCGCCCCGCGCCACCGCCACCGGGGACGCCATCGGGGTGTTCCTGAAGTCCCTGCGCGCCAACGTCATCACCGACCCGGTCTTCTACCGCATCCTGGCGCGCAGCGTGCACCGCGCCACCGGCCAACCCCTGCGCCTCCACCTCCACGAGGACGCCCGCACCGCCCACCTGGTCCGCGCGCTGGGCGCGGAACAGTCCAGCGGCCTCATTGACCTGCGCCTGCACGCCCCCATGTCGGATGCCACCCTCCACGCCGCGGTCGGACAATGCGCCACCGTGCTCCTGCCCTATACCCGCGGCACCCACTCCGGTTGGCTGGAGATGTGCCGCGACCTCGGCGCGGTCGTCGCCGTGCCGGACTGCGGCATGTACGCGGGGCAGGCGGATGATGAACGGGGCGTCGCAAAGTACGCCACCGGCGACCCCCTCGACGCCGCCCGCGCGCTCATCCACCTCCACGAACAAGGCCCGCTGCCCTACACCGGCGACCGTGCCGCGCAACTGCAACAGATCCGCGCCGCCCACCGCGCGGTGTACCGGGAGGTGAGCGGGCGATGACCCTGGCCACCCGGGCGCGCATCGCGCTCATCGCACCCGCCCGCCACCCCATCCGCGAGCCCTACGCCGGTGGCCTCGAGGCCTTTTGTCACACCCTGGTCGCCGCCGTCCGCGAACTCGGCCACCACGTCGACCTCTATGCCTCCGCCGGCTCCCACGGGCATGTCACCGAGCATGAGCTGCCCGGCATCTCCTGGGGCAGGGACCTGCTCGCCGCCAGCGACACCGCCTACCCGCCCGGGGCACGCGCCGTGGAGGACGCTGCTTTTCGGCACCTCGCCCGCCACCTGGAACGCGCCGACTACGACCTGGTCCACAACAACAGCCTCACCCCGGTTCTTTTCGGCCATGACCTGCCGCTTTTGACCACCCTGCACACCCCGTCCCTGCCCGAGATGGAGGCCGCCATCGCCGCCGCCGGGCCCCGCGCGGGCCGCTTCGCCGCGGTCTCCGCCGCCACCGCCGCGGACTGGCGCCTCCCGCGCCCGGTCACCGTCATCCCCAACGGCGTGGACACCACCTCCTGGCAACCCGGCCCCGGCGGGGAGGCCGCCGTCTGGTTCGGGCGCATCGTCCCGGAAAAGGGCCTCCACCTGGCCATGGACGCCTGCCGCCGCGCCGGGATCCCCCTGCTTTTCGCCGGGCGCATCGGCGATCACCGCTACTTCTCCACCGAGATCGTCCCCCGCATGACCGGCCGCGCCGCCACCTGGGTCGGCGAACTCGATCACGCCGAACTCCAGTCCCTGGTCGGCCACTGCCGCGTCTGCCTGGTCACCCCGCGCTGGGAGGAGCCCTTCGGCCTGGTCGCCTTCGAGGCCATGGCCGCGGGCACCCCCGTCGCCGCTTTCCGACGCGGCGGCCTCGCCGAACAACTCCACCACGCCCCCGCCGCACTGGCCGCCCCGGACGACGTAGATTCTCTGGCCGCCGCTCTCCACGTCGCCGCCGAGATCGACCGCGGTGTGGTCCGCGACTGGGTCGTGCGCCACCACAGCCTGCACCAGGTGGCCCGCCGCTATGCCGCGCTGTACACGGAGGTACCCGCCCGATGATCGGCTTCTACGCCCACCACCACGGCAGCGGGCACGTCCACCGCTGCCGCACCATCATGGCCGCCCTCGGCGGCGACTCCCAGCTCCTGTCCACCGATCCTTCCGCGGATGTGGTGCTTATCGACGACGCGGGGGCGTCGATAAGCACCGACCTCACCGCCCACGACACGCTGCACTACGCACCACCCGGGCATGCCGGGCTGCGGGGTCGGATGGCGCAGCTCGCCGCCTGGATCGACGAGCACCGCCCGCGCGCGTTCTACGTCGACGTCTCCGTCGAGGTGGCGCTGCTGGTCCGCCTCATGGGCGTGCCCGTGATCACCCTCGCCATGCCCGGCGTGCGTGATGACCACGCCCACCAGCTCGGCTACCGGCAGGCCGCCGCGATCATCGCCGCCTGGCCCAACTGGGTGCCGCTACCCCCGCACCTGCACGCCCACGGCGCGCGCGTCCAACAGGTCGGCGGAATTTCGCGTTTTTCGGGCCCGGGGGAGAACATTGACGGCGATGTCGTGGTCCTCTGCGGCCGCGGCGGCACCGACTGGAGCGCTGGGCACTGGGACGCCGTGCAAGCCGCCTGCCCGGAGCGCAGCTTCCGCTTCCTCGGCGGCGACACCGCCGTGGCCGACCCGCTGCCGTACCTGACCGGCGCGAACGTGGTCGTCGCCGCGGGCGGACAAAACTCCATCGCCGACATCGCCGTGGCCGACACGCCAGCGCTCATCCTCCCGCAACAGCGCCCCTTCGCCGAGCAACACGCCACTGCCGACCTGCTTGCCGACGCCCACCTCGCCCTCACCCGGCACACCTGGCCCGAGCCGGAGGAGTGGCCTGCATTACTTTCTGAGGCTCAATCCATAGACAGCCGATGGATACGGTGGCAGACTGCCGGTGCAGCCCAGCGCGCGGCTGACGTGATCCGGAAGGTAGCAGATCAATGAACTCTGTGACTGTGGTGACCCTGGCCAACGCAGGCCGACTCGCGCACGTCGCCCGCCAAGCCGCCTGCCTGCCGCGCGGCACCCGCCACCTCGTCATCGCACTCGGCGATGCCGAGGCCCTGGCCGCCGCCCTGCCCGACTCCGAGGTCATCGCACTCGGCGAATTCTCCCTCGCCGGCGCCCGTAACCTCGGCGGAGACCTCGCCGCCAAGAACTACGACGGCCCCATCATCTTCCTCGACGCCGACTGCCTGCCCAGCGAAGAACTCATCGACACCTACCGCCGCGCCCTCATCGCCCACCCCGATGCCGTCGTCGCCGGGCCCGTCACCTACCTGCGCGACGGCGAACTACGCACCACCCACCCCACCCCTCACGCCGCACGCCCCAACCCGCCCGCCGGGACCCTCCAGCAGGCCGACGCCCGCGGCTACGAACTCTTCTGGTCCCTGTCCTTCGCCCTGACCTCCGACACCTGGCGCCGCATCCGCCGCAGCTTCGGCGGCTTCGACAAGGGCTACACCGGCTACGGCGCCGAGGACACCGACTTCGGCCAACACCTCCGCGCCCACGGCTTCCCCCTCTACTGGGTCGGCGGCGCCCACGCCTACCACCAGTGGCACTCCGTCTCCGACCCGCCGTGGGAACACTTCCACGACATCCTCTCCAACGCCGCCCGCTTCCACGACATCTGGGGCTTTTGGCCCATGCTCGGCTGGCTGGAGAAATTCGCCGACGAAGGTGCCGTGGAGTTCCGCGACGGACGCTGGGTGGCCGTCAACTCCCGCCAGGCGCGCGTCTCGGCGCGGCACACGCTGGCGTAGGGCCCCCGGATCCCCCCCCCTGCATTCGGCGATTTCCCCTGTGCATAAGTACAGCAGAAATGCCCATCTGCAGGGGGGTCTAGCTACGGGCTCAGCGCAGCCAGCCTAGAAATCGAAGTCGAAGCCGCCGTCAAACAGGCCGCCGCCATCGCCGCCGCCGTCGAACATACCCCCACCCATGTCCTCGCCGCCGCCCATGTCACCCATGTCGCCGGCGTCACCGCCGGCCATGCCGTCCTCCAGGCCCTCGCCGTAACCGGCGGCCCAGGCATCCTCGCTGTAGCCGACGCCGGCCATGCCGGAGAACATCATGGAGAACATCATCATGGACGTCATGGTCCACATGCCGGTGGCCATCGCGTCGGCCCACCAGGGGCGGGAGTACCAGCCGGCCGGGACCGGGCGGCCCGCGACGTTGCCGCCAGGGTAGTAGTTCGGGGTCTCGTCGGTGGCCACCGGGGAGGCGGTCAGCGTCTGGCCCTCGTGCTCGATGGTGCGGCGCTCGGTGACCTTGCCGGCGTTGCGCTGGCCCTCCAGGGGCGGGAGTTCCGGCCCGGGGGTCATGCCCATGATCTCGCGGGCGGCGTTCATGTAGTGCAGGCCCTCGAGTGCGGATTCGCGTGCCAGTTCCGCCTGCTTGACCGTCTGCGCCTGGGAGATGGCGGAGGCAGCGGCGTTGTAGCGCTCGGAGGCGTCGGCGATGGCCTGGGTGGAGGCGGCGTCGTTGCCGGCGATGGTGAGCACCTGCGAGCCGAGGCGTTCGATCCAGCGGCGAGCATCGGCCTGCGCGTCGGCCAGCTTGGTCTGTTCAATTTCGGCCGTGCGGTTCTTGTTGCGGTTGATGTACCAGGCAGCGCCGCCACCGAGGAGCAGCAGGAGGAGGAGAAGTTCCACGTGTCACCTTTCGTTTTCTGTGTATCTGTTCAACGCTTATCGACGCCCCATAGTTCCAGTTTTCTCAAATCCGTCGGGGTGCGTTAGACTGGTCGGGCACCAGCAGGGGAATGTCGTATAGTGGCTAATACCTCAGCCTTCCAAGCTGAAGACGCGGGTTCGATTCCCGTCATTCCCTCCAAGTTTTAAGGCCCCGCACGGCGAGTGCGGGGCCTTTTTTCGACCCCATGCGGCGGGCGTTGAAGGGCTGCCGGTAGACTGCACTGCACACCTACGGGGCGTGGCGCAGCTTGGTAGCGCACCTGCTTTGGGAGCAGGGGGTCGCAGGTTCAAATCCTGTCGCCCCGACGTAGGGACCGGCCTTCGGGCCGGGTTCCAAGTGATTTGTCATTCAACGTGAAACCAGGAGAGTTACTCGTGAAGAGTTCCGTCGAGAAGCTGAGCGACACCCGCGTCAAGCTCACCGTCAACGTCCCGTTCGAGGACCTCAAGACTGAGATTGACCAGGCCTACTCGGCTATCGCACAGCAGGTGTCCATTCCGGGTTTCCGTAAGGGCAAGGCACCGCGCCAGCTTATCGACGCCCGTTACGGCCGCGGCCCCATTCTCGAGCAGGTTGTCAACGACATGCTGCCGGCCCAGTACCAGAAGGCTGTCGAGGAGAATGAGATCGTCGCTATCGGCCAGCCGAGCGTCGACATCACCAAGATCGAGGACAACGACTTCGTGGAGTTCACCGCCGAGGTGGACATCCGCCCCGAGTTCGAGGTCCCGGACTTCTCTGAGCTGTCCGTCACCGTCCCGGCCGTCGAGGTCGACGACGCGGCTGTCGACGAGGAGATCGATCGTCTGCGCGGCCGCTTCGGTGAGCTCAAGGACACCAAGCGCAAGCTGAAGACCGGCGATTTCGCCGTCATCGACCTCAAGGCCACCGTCGACGGCGAGGTCGTCGACGAGGCCACCACCGAGGGTCTGTCCTACGAGATCGGCCAGGGTGATCTCATCGACGGCCTCGACACCGCTCTGCGCGGCATGAAGACCGGTGAGGACAACGAGTTCACCACCACGATCGTCGCCGGCGAGCACAAGGACAAGGAGGCCACCGTGGCCGTCCACGTCCAGCAGACCAAGGAACGCAAGCTTCCCGAGTTCGACGACGAGTTCGCCCAGCTCGCCTCCGAATTCGACACCGCCGAGGAGCTTCGCGACGCCACCAAGGCCCAGGTCGAAGAATCCAAGAAGGCCCAGCAGGCCGCCAACATCCGCGACGAGGTCCTCAAGGCCGCCCTGGCCAAGACCGATTTCGCTCTCCCGGAGTCCATCGTCGACGAGCAGGTCCACCAGCAGCTGCACCAGCTGCTCGGCCAGATGGCACACGACGAGAAGGCCCTCGAGGAGGTGCTGAAGTCCCAGGGCATGACCCGCGAGGAGTTCGACGCCCAGGCCCGCGATGACTCCGAGGAGGCCGTGCGCACCCAGCTGTTCCTGGACACCCTCGCTGAGCAGGAGAACCCGGAGGTCTCCCAGCAGGAGCTCACCGACCACATCCTGTTCACCGCACAGTCCTACGGCATGGACCCGAACCAGTTCGTCGGCCAGCTGCAGCAGTCCGGCCAGATCGCGAACCTGTTCTCTGACGTCCGCCGCGGCAAGGCTCTCGCCGCCGCCATCTGCCGCGTCTCCGTCAAGGACGACGCTGGCAACGACGTCGACCCGGCCGAGTACTTCGGCGAGGAGCCGGAGGCCGCTGAGGCCGAGGCTTCCGAGGACTAATCCTCCCACGCAACGAGCCCCCGACCAGCCTGGTCGGGGGCTCGTTCGCGTCTGCTGTCACCCCGCCCGCCCCCGCCTCCGCCTGCTGCACTCGGGGCTCGCGATCGTGCAGTAGGGGTCAGTGCGATCCCGAGCATACGGGGGGCTAAAAGGAGCGATCGCGAGGGGATGACCCCGAGCCCCGAAGGGGAGCTATTCGTAGCTGGCGACCAGGCGGCCGACGACCTCGCCGTTCTTCAGCTTCTCGATGCCCGCGGGGATCTCGTCGAAGCTGATGGTGGTGATGGTGGGGTTGAGCTTGCCGGTGGACATGTACTCATAGACGCCGGCCACGTCTTCCTTGGTGCCACCGTTGGAGCCGATGATCCGGGCCTGGTTGAGGATGAGCGACTTCGTGGAAATCGTCGACTCCAGCTTGCCCATGCCGACGACCACGACGGTGCCGTCGCGACGAATGATGTCCACGGCCTCGGCGGTGGTGGTGTCGAAGCCGGCGAAGTCGACGATGACGTCGAAGGTGACGTCCTCGAACTCGGTGAGAGACTTCTTCACTCCCTTGGCGCCGAGCTCCTCGGCCAGCGGCCAGACCTTCTCGTTGACCTCTGCGACGTAGACGTCGGCGCCGGCCAGCATAGCGACGACCGCTCCGATCTGGCCCAGCCCGCCGAGTCCGATGATGCCCACAGTGTCGCCTTCCTTGACACCACCCTGGGTGATCACGGCGGCATAAGAGGTCATGCCCGCGTCGGTGGCGGCGGCACCTTGGAGGAAATCGACGTTATCCGGCAGGGGGACGAGCGCCTCGGCGGCGACCGCCATCTTCGGGGCGAAACCGCCGTCAAAGGAATATCCCGGGGCGCCAGCCGGGGTGGTGGGGCACACGCCGACGCGGTCGCCGACCTGGAACTCGGTGACGCCTTCACCGATCTCGGCGACCACACCGGCGTTCTCGTGGCCGATGGTGATGGGGCGCTTGGCCAGCATCGATAACCAGCCTTCATCCTCCATGAGGCCGACGTCGGAGTGGCATAGGCCGGCGGCCTTCATCTCCAGGACGACCTCGCCTGCGCCGGCGACCGGCTCGGGGACCTCGTTGAGTACCAGGGGCTCGTTGGTGTTGGTGAACTGCCATGCCTGCATGGGAATCTCCTAAAATCTTGACAATAATTGGTGACATGTCCCAGGTTAATGAAAAGCGGGAATGAGGGGGCGTCGATAAGCGTTGGGACGCTGTGAGCGAACAGAAGCGCGATCCGGGGAACAGCGCTAGTACCCTGGGATCCAACGATTATTAAGGAGTGAGACTGACATGACTGATCAGATCCGGATGACGTCCCCGGGGGCGGGCATGAACCTGGGCGACTCGGTGTACGAGCGCCTGCTGCGCGAGCGCATCATTTTCCTCGGCCAGCAGGTCGACGATGAGATCGCCAACAAGATCTGCGCGCAGATCCTGCTGCTGTCCGCGGAGGATCCCACGCGCGATATCTCGCTGTACATCAACTCCCCGGGTGGTTCCGTCACCGCCGGTATGGCGATCTACGACACGATGAAGTACTCCCCGTGCGACATCGCCACCTACGGCATGGGCCTGGCCGCCTCCATGGGGCAGTTCCTGCTTTCCGGCGGCACGAAGGGCAAGCGTTTCGCCCTGCCGCACGCCCGCATCATGATGCACCAGCCTTCTGCCGGTGTCGGCGGCACCGCGGCGGACATCGCCATCCAGGCCGAGCAGTTCGCTGCCACCAAGCGCGAGATGGCCGAGCTCATCGCCGAGCACACCGGCCAGACCTTCGAGCAGATCACCAAGGATTCTGACCGTGACCGCTGGTTCACTGCCCAGGAGGCCAAGGACTACGGGCTCGTCGACCACGTCATCAGCCACGCTGAGGGCCCGATCAGCAACTAGGGAATGAGAGTAAACATCATGAACAACTTCCAGATGCCCCAGTCCCGTTACGTCCTGCCCTCCTTCATCGAGCAGTCCGCGTACGGCACCAAGGAAACCAACCCGTACGCCAAGCTCTTCGAGGAGCGCATCATCTTCCTGGGCACCCAGGTCGATGACACCTCCGCCAACGACATCATGGCGCAGCTGCTCGTGCTCGAGGGCCTCGACCCGGACCGCGACATCACCATGTACATCAACAGCCCTGGTGGTTCCTTCACCGCGCTCATGGCGATCTACGACACCATGCAGTACGTCCGCCCCGACGTGCAGACCGTCTGCCTCGGCCAGGCCGCCTCCGCCGCCGCCGTGCTGCTGGCCGCCGGCGCCCCGGGCAAGCGTGCCGCCCTGCCGAACGCGCGCGTGCTCATCCATCAGCCGGCCACCCAGGGTACCCAGGGCCAGGTCTCTGACCTGGAGATCCAGGCCGCCGAGATCGAGCGCATGCGTCGCCTCATGGAGAGCACCCTGGCGCGTCACACGGGTAAGTCGGAGGAACAGATCCGCCTCGACACCGATCGTGACAAGATCCTCACCGCCGAGGAGTCTGTCGAGTACGGCATCATCGACACGGTCTTCGACTACCGCAAGCTCAACGCTTAAAAGTCGTGGAGGGGCCCTGCGGGGCCCCTTTTTCATTGCTTATCGACGCACCCTCGAGTGCACATTTCTATTAATCTGCACACCCGCCCACCAGCGGAAGATCGTACCGCGAAGCCCTCTCCCGATCGTCACGGGAGGGGGCTTCACGGTACGTTTGGGCGCATCGACATCAGTCCTCGTGCGGCGGGAGGATTGCCTCGGGGGATTCAGGCAGGATCTGGCCGCCATCGATCACCAGGGTCTGGCCGGTGATGTAGCCAGCCTCGCGGGTGGCCAGGAAGGTGGCGGCGTTGCCGATGTCGCGGGGGTTGCCCAGGCGCAGGGCGGGGATGCCGCGGGCCATCTGCGCGAGGTACTCCTCGCCCTGGGCCTTGAGTCCTTCGGTGAGGATGTTGCCCGGCAGGACGCCGTTGATGGTGATGCCGTCGCGGGCGATCTCCAGGGCTGCTCCGCGCATGAAGCCCTGCTGGGCGGCCTTGGAGGCGCCGTAGTGGGACCATCCTGGGTAGCCGGTGTGGGAGCCGGTGATGGAGGTGGTGATGACGATGCGCCCGTAGCGTTCCTTACGCATGTAGGGCAGGACCTCCTGCACGACGACGAAGGTGCCGCGGGTGTTGATGTCGAACATGTGCTGCCACTTGGCGTCGTCGAGCTCATCGAGGGTGGCCTGCGGGAAGACGCCGGCGTTGGAGCACAGGATCTGGATGCCGCCGAACTCCTCGGCGACGTCCTCGAACACGGCGCGCACCTGCTCACGGTCGGTGACGTCGAGTTCGCGGGCATGCGACCCGGTCTCGGAGGCGGACTTCTCCGCGGCGGCGAGGTCAAGGTCGGCGATGATGACGGTGGCTCCGGCCTCGCGGAGTGATTCGACAATGCCGCGCCCGATTCCGGCGGCACCTCCGGTGACGATGGCGGTCTGGTTGTGCAGATCGAACATGGGGAAACGACTCCTTATGGGTGGGGGAGAGGGTCGCTTTCCACGGTACCGATGTGGTGTCAGAGGAGCCCGGCGGAGAGCAGGAAGATGGCCAACCCGTGGGCCAGGACGGCGGCGCTGAGCCCGACGCGCCAGCGCAGCAGAGCGCAGATCAACCCCTCCCACAAGGTGAAGGCCAGCAGGGGCCAGCCGACGTCGGTGAGGTTGAGGGCGAGGAAGGAGTGGCAGACGGCGAACAGAACCGCCGATATGAGTGCGGCCCGTAGGCCGGAGGTCAGTTGCATCAATCGCCCCTGCAGGTAGCCGCGGAAGAAGAACTCCTCACCGAGGTTGCCTGCCAGGCACATGAACAACAGGAAGGGCAGGACGCTCAGCGCGACCTCGCCACCGCGTTCGGAAAGCGGGGTACCCGTCGACAAGGCGAGGACGGGGGCGGCGGCGACGACGCCGCCGATCATGCCCCACGGCAAGGCCACAAGGGGCGGGCGGCCGTGAGGGAGGAGGGTGCGTAAGGGGGCGTCGAGAAGCGTGAGCGCGACGATGCCCAGACTGCCGAGCCCGAAGCCGAGGAGGACGACGATGTTGTCGGTCATCCGCAGCCAGGGGACGATGCCGTCGACAAGCCCGAAGGACCACAGCCCGGCGGGGGTCATCGCGTCGCGCAGCAGGATGAAACCGAGGATGAGAATGCCGATGCGCAACAGCGGTTCACGCACCGCGCGGACCAACAGATATGCCAGGACGATGAGCGCCATCCCGGGCGCGATGCCCAGGGAGAAGGAGACGAGCTCGTTCACTACAACTCGTCCAACACCCGCGGCAGCTCGTTGCGGGTGCGCACGCCGAGCTTCCGGTACACGCGCGTGAGGTGGTACTCGACGGTCTTCGAGGACAGGAAGAGCTCGCGCGCCACCTCACGGTTGGTGGCTCCCTCGGCGACGAGTTTGGCGATCTCCTGCTCCTGCGGGGTCAACCCGCCGGCGCCGGTGGTGCGGGTACCCAGGCCGCCGGCGCGGCGTTCGCGGTTGCAGCGGTTGACGAATTCGGTTGCACCCATGGCAGCGAAGACGTCCCCGGCCCGGGCGAACGCCTCGTCCGCTTGTCGACGCCGCCCCAGACGCCGCAGCACCCGCCCGTATTCGTAGAGGATGCGGGCCTGGTAGGTGGGCATGGCGAGGGTCTCAATGAGTTCGATGGCCTCCTCGAAGCGGCGGATACCGCCCTCGATGTCGCCGCGCTGCATGAGGATGCCGGCGCGCGGGACGGCGAGTTTGGCGTGCAGTGACCCAATGCCGGATTCGGCGGCGCGTTCCTCGGCGACGGAGGTGATCACGTCGGCTTCTTCGATGCGCCCGGCGAGGACGAGGTGCTGGGCGTAGACGTCCTCCCAGGGCCAGAAGCCGGGCTGGGAGCTGTCAGTCTCCTTGGAGATGTTGACCAGGGTTTCACCGGCGCGCTCCACTCCGGAGGTGTCGCCGTCGATGCCGCCGACGAGCAGGCGGCACATGGCGGAGGGGATGCGCTGGATGACGAAGGCGTCGTGGCTGAAGGTCAGGCGGTTGAGGTAGGAGCGGGTGAGTTCGCGGTCGCCGCGGTAGGAGGCGATCTGCGCGCCGGTCCACAACAAGAGGGGTTCGAGGAAGCGGATGCCGAAGCGTTCGGCGCGGGCCAGGCCGCGTTCGACGGTGCGCTCGGCTTCGCGGTATTCGCCGAGGATGAACAATGTGCGGGCGAGCCAGCCGTCCATCCACAGGGAGATGCGTTCGGAGCCTTCGTTACCGGGGTTGAACTGCAGGTAGCGGCGGGCGGCGACGGGGTCATCGTGGACGAGGTGGATCCAGCCGGCGGCCATGTTGCGGCGCTGCGCGAGGGTGGGGGTCTCGCCGGGCAGGGGCACATCCGGTGGGATGGAGCGGGTCAGCGCGGAGCGGCCGATCATGGAGATGTAGCTGGCCTCGATGCGCGTCGGGGAGGTTTCGGGGGCCCAGTCGTCGGTGATGCTGGCCCAGTGGACGACCTTCTCGGGTTCCCAGTTGGCCAGGTGTATGAGTACCTTGCGGGAGGCGACGCGGGTGCGCATGGCGGCGTCGGTGGAGCGGGTTTCCTCGAGGGTGTCCCAGGCGCGGTCGATGAGGGTGACGGCTTCGGAGCGGCGGCCTTCGTGGAGTGCGAGGTAGCTGCGCATGGAGTCGACTTTGACGTCGCGGACCACGCGGGACAGGGCTCCGGCGTGGAGGCGGGCGCGGGGGATGTCGGCCGCGGCGATGAGCGCCTCGATGGAGTTGAGGTGCTGGTCGTGGGAGACATCGGGGTGGGAGGCCACCTTGGAGGCCAGGGCGAAGGCGTCGGCGGCGTCGAGCCACTGGCCGGCGGCGCCGAGTTGTTCGCCGCGGTCGGCCAGTTGGCGGGCGGTGGCGTCGTCGGTGCCTTCGGTGCCCAGGGCCTCGTGGATCAGGGCGGCGTCGATATTGTTCTGGGCCCGGTGGTACTGGGCGGCCCGGCGGTGCAGGCGGGTGAGCTGGGAAGGCCCGGTGGTGGAACGGATGACGGCCCGGTCGGTGGGGTGGGTGAAGCGGAGGACGGGGGCGTCGGCGTTGGGGAGAAGTTCGAGGATTCCGGCGTTGACGGCGGCGTCGAGAAGCGAGCCGTCGAGGTCATCGGCGAGGAAGCGGATGAGGTCGGGGGAGCCCGTGCCGGTGCCGGGCAGGACGGCGACGGCTGCGAGCACCGCGTCGACGGCCAGGCCGCGGGTGCGGCGTTGCAGGGCGGCGCGCCAGGGTTTCGGGATGGGGATCTGCGGGTTGGACAGCCGCCAGTGGTCGGCGGGCGCGGCGTGCAGGACTTCCTGGATGCGCCCCGGGCGGCCGCCCGTAAGGTCGCGCAGCTCAGCGGCGGCCAGGGGGGAAAGGTGGGCGCCGATGCTGGACAGGGCCAGCGCGGCGACATCCTCCACGTCGAGGGGGGCGAGGGTGATGGCATGGTCAGCCATGTCCCGGAGGCGCGACATGGGTAAGTCATCGTCGGCGTCATCGGTGTCGGCGGTGGTCATGATGACCGCGAGCCGGCCGTGCTGGAGGCGTCGGGTGGCCTCGATGAGCGCGCGCAGGGAGGTGACATCGGCCCAGTGGGCGTCGTCGACGATGATCGCGGTGCGGGCCCCCTCCCGGTCGACGAGTGCGAAAAGATCGGGGAAGTCCGCGCGGTCGAGGATGTGCCCGAGCAGCGCACCCTCGTCGTGGGCGTGCCACGACAGCGCGGATACCCGGATGCCGGACCAGCCCGGCAGGGAGCGGGCGATGTCCCGCACCAGCGAGGACTTACCTGAGCCGACCGGCCCGGTGATGAGGAACAGTACGCCGCCGCCTGCCTCCAGATCGGTGGCTTCGTCGACGACGGAGCGCATGATCTTGTCGGACGCGTGCTGCGGACCGAGAGTGTGCGACGAGTACATTGTTCCTACTTTAGTCGTGCTGGTGCGGGCGAACCCTGTTTTATCCCTGGTCGCCACCGGCGACGGGCAGGACGGTGCCGGTGATGTAGCTGGCTTCACGCGAAGCCAGGAACACGATCGGCGCGGCCTGCTCGGCCAGGGTGCCGTAGCGTTTGAACAGGGAGGACTCGATCGTCTGGTCGACGATCTGCTGGTACCACTCCTTCGCCTGCTCACCTTCCGGACCCGGTCCGCGCTGGACCTTGCGGGCCGGGGCGAGGGTGCCGCCGGGGGCGGTGGCGACGACGCGGACGTTCTTCTCCGCCGCCTCCAGCGCCAACGCGGAGACCAGGGCGTTGACCCCGCCCTTCGCTGCCGCATAGGGCACGCGGTTGACGCCGCGGGTGGCCACGGAGGAGACGTTGACGATGGTGCCGCCGCCGGCGTCGATAAGGGCGGGCAGTTCCGCGCGCACCGACCACAAGGTGGTGAACAGCGAGCGGCGGATCTCGGCCTCGATCTCCTCCGGAGCGTAGTGCTCGTAGGGCTTGGCCCAGATGGTGCCGCCGACGTTGTTGATGACGACGTCGAGGCTCCCGAGCTTATCGACGCCCGCCTCCACCATGTCCGCAGCGCCCTGCCAGGTTTCCAGGTCCGCTGTCGCGGACCCGACGGTTGCCCCGGTCTCCTTCGCCAGGTCCGCCGCGACCTCGTGGACGAGTTCGGAGCGGTCGACGAGGAAGAGGGAGCCACCCTCGTAGGCGATGCGGTGGGCGACAGCCTGGCCGATGCCTTGCGCAGCACCCGTGACCAGAACGTTCTGGCCGGCGAAGCGCTCGGCGGTGATCAGTGCCGGGGGACCGGTGATCCCCTCACCTTCGGGCATCATACGCTAGCCTTCGCGGCCACGGCCTGGTCCATGGTGTGGACGGCGTGATCGTTGTGGGCGCGCAGCAGCTCGCGGACGCGGCCCAGATCCTTCGCCTCGAGGGCGTCGATGATCTGCACGTGCTCGTCGGCGATGTCGGCGTGCATGAAGCCGGCGTCCTCCAGCTCGCGGCCCATGACCTTCGGCACGTCGAGGGTGCGGTAGGCCTGGAGCATGGCGTCGTTGCCCGAGCGCTGGAAGAGGAACTCGTGGTAGGCGTTGTTCGCCTCCACGTAGCCGGCAACGTCGGTGAGCTTCTCGCCGTCGATGTAGGAGTTGGCCTTCTCCGCCAGCTCGCGGAAGGCGGTGAAGTCCTCCTCGTCGAGGATGTCGGCGACGAGCGTGACCACACCGAGCTCGAGCGCCATGCGGGCGTCGAAGATGGAGCGGGCGTCGTCGTCCAGGCGGTGGACCTGGCCGGTCTCCACACCCGGGGCGGAAATGGTGACCGACGCGGAGGTGTCCGTGGTGGCCACATCGGCGGTGACAGTGGAGTCACCGGTGGTGCCGGCCGCCGAGGAGAACTTCTCGTAGTAGAAGTTCTGCGGCGGGTTCTCCTGGTCATTGAGGAAGGTGCGCACGGCCTCGACCATCGGCGGCGGGCCGCAGAGGTAGACGTCGGCCTCACCGTCGTGCAGGTGCTCCTCGGTCATGTGCTGGGTGACATAGCCCTTGCGCTCGTTGTCGGACTCCGGGTCGGAGACCACGGTGAAGTAGTCGAAGTCCGGCAGACGATCCTTGAAGGACTCGATCTTCTCCAGCTCCACGATGTCGTGGTCGAAGGTGGCGCCGTAGATGAGGCGGACGGGGACGTCGAGAAGCTCGTCCTCAGCCAACTTCTCCAGGATCGACATAATCGGGGCCAGGCCGGTGCCGCCGGCCAGCAGCAGGATCGGGTTGACCGGCTCGCGCAGGAAGAACGAGCCCATCGGGCCGGTGAGGTTGAGGCGGTCGCCGACCTTCGCGGTATCCGTGAGGTATTCGGACATGAGCCCACCGCGGGTGAGCTTGACCAGGAAGGTGACGATGTCCTCGGAGGGGCCGGAGGAGAACGAGTAGGAGCGGTGGAAATCCGAGTTCGGCGGCGAGATGTTCATGTACTGGCCGGGCAGGTAGTTCAGGGACTTGCGGTCCTCGATCTGCACGGCGAACTTCACGGTCGACTCGGACAGGCGCTCCAGCTCGGTGATGGTGCCCACGAGGGTGGAGGCGCCGGTCTTGGCCAGCACGGAGGTGGTGGCGATCTGCACGACCATGTCGGTGAAAGGCTTGGTCTGGCACGTGAGGATGTAGCCCTCGGCGGCCTCGTCCTCGCTCAGGGCGTCCTCGATGTACTCGCCCTCGTCGTAGTCGCCGGACTCGCAGAAGGACTTGCAGGTGCCGCAGGCGCCGTCACGGCAGTCGAACGGGATGTTGATGCGGGCCTGGTATGCGGCGTCCGCAACGGTCTGGTCTTCCTCGCATTCGATGAAACGGGTGATGCCGTCCTCGAAGGCCAGGGCAATCTGGTGGGTCATGGTCAGCTTCCTTAGACCTGGTAGATGTCGACGACGTGGTGGATGAAGTCGTTCTTCAGGACGATCTTCTTCTTGGCGATCTTCGGGGTCTCCCCGGTGACATCCAGGGTCAGCCAGGTGGTGCCGAAGTAGTGGTCGGTGGTGTTGTAGCGGAAGTAGTAAGAGATCCAGTTGTAACGGACATCCACCTCACCTTCGCGACGCTCGAGGATCTCCACGTTGGAGGCGTAGTGGCCGGTGCGCGGCTCCGGGATGGAGGTGGCGGAGGAACGCTCGGTGCGGATACGGAACACGCGGTCCTCGAGGCCGCCGCGGTTCGGGTAATAGATCAGGGAGATCTCGCGCTGCGGGTCGGTGGTGAGGGTGTCGTCGACATCCCAGGCCGGCATCCAGTACTCGGCGTCCTCGCGGTAGAGCTCGAGCCACTCCTCGAACTTGCGGTCGTCGAGCAGGCGGTTCTCGTAGAAGATGAAATCTTCGATCTCGGTGCGGGTGATCTCGGCGATGGCGGTGGTCATGATGTGCTCCTTCTCAGGTGGTGGGGGGTGGGGTTAGGCGCGGGTGCGGCGACGACGGCGAGCAGCAGGAGCATCGCCCTTGGAGGCCAGGCGGGCGGCGGCGCGGGCCTTGGCGAACTCGGCGGTCGCCTGCGCGGAGGCGCGGTCGTCGATGACGTGCTTGGAGTCGGCGTTCGTCTCCTCGGCCTCGACAGCGGCCTCCATGACGTTCTCCCAGTAGGCGTGCTGGATGGGGTAGAGGCCCTCGTCCTCGGTCTTGGCACCGGAGGAGAGCACGGAGGTCAGGCCCAGCTCCTCGGCCTTCTCGTTGAGGCCCTCCACCTGCTGGTGCAGACCACGGGTCATGTCGTTCCACGGGAAGGAGGAGGCCTGGTAGGTCTTCTGGCAGGAGCGGAACTCCTCCAGGTCATCCGGGGTGGCCATGCCGGTGGCGTTGAAGAAGTCCTCGTACTGGCGGATGCGGGCCGCGCGGGACTTGTCGGACTCGCCCTTGGGGGCGATGCACCAGATGGAGACCTCGGTCTGGTCCACGGAGATCGGCTCGAGGCGGCGGATCTGGGTGGAGAACTGGTCCATGATGTAGACGTTCGGGTACAGGCACAGGTTGCGGGAGGCGCCGACCATGAAGTTGCCGCGGGCCTCGCCGTGCAGCTCCTTGAGCTCATCGAGGCGGTCGTACATGGGGCGGTCCTCCGGGTTGGCCCAGTCAGACCACAGGACGAGGTGGCCGTTGGGGAAGGAGAAGTAGCCGCCGCCCTGCTCGCCCCACTTGCCGGCGTCCATGGCCTTGGTCTCGTTCTTGGACTCACCGGTGTTGCGGCGGGAGGTGGTGGCCGCGTAGTTCCAGTGGGTGGAGGAGACGTGGTAGCCGTCGGCGCCGTTCTCGGCCTGGAGCTTCCAGTTGCCGTCGAAGGTGTAGGTGGAGGTGCCCTTGAGCACCTCGAGGCCCTCGGGGGACTGGTCGACGAGCATGTCGAGGATGACGCGGGCATCGCCCAGGTGCTCCTCGAGCGGGACGACGTCGTCGTTGAGGGAGCCGAAGAGGAAGCCGCGGTAGGACTCGAACTTGGGCACGCGCCGCAGGTTGTGGGAGCCGTCGGTGTTGAACTGCTCCGGGTAGCCGCCGTCCTTTTCATCCTTGACCTTGAGCAGGGTGCCGTCGTTGGAGAAGGTCCAGCCGTGGAAGGGGCAGGTCAGGGTGGTGCGATTGTCGACCTTCTTGCGGCACAGCATCGCGCCGCGGTGGGAGCAGGCGTTGATGAGGCAGTTGAGCTCGCCGTCCTTGCCGCGGGTGATGACGACGGGCTGGCGGCCGATGTTGGTGGTGAAGTAGTCGCCGACGTTGGGGATCTGGGACTCGTGGGCGAGGAAGATCCAGTTGCCCTCGAAGATGTACTTCATCTCGAGGTCGAAGATCTCCTGGTCGGTGAAGATCTCGCGGTTGACGCGGACGATGCCCTCTTCGGGGCGGTTTTCCAGTGCGCGGGAGAGGATCTCGCGGGTGGTGGTGGTCATGATGGGGTCTCCGATCAAGCTCGAATGTGTGACGCCGCCCATCATCTGCCACGTGTGGGACGGGCCACATCGGGGGAACGCCTAGGGGGAGTTAGGGGGTTGACGTTCGTAACAATGAAAACGTGTTCGTTTAGTGCCCACAGCCTGCGGTAATGTTCCTGAGGGTCTCCCGAGGCGTCCGGGGTTGTGAAATCTGCGACCGGGGGTATCCGGCGGGGTCAATCGTTCCACTGCGTTTTCCGGATAAATGCGGCCCCAACTGCGCTTTCGGGATGGTTGGGGAGGCGTTGGCCGGGTGTTGCGAAGTGCTTTTCGACGTGGCCGGGGGTGGAGTGTGTTCAAAAATTACCCCCAACGCCTCTTGTGGCCCTTAGGGGGTTGCCTAGGCTTGCGCCAGGGTGGTGTGGGCGATTTTGTTGAAGCATCACCGCGAAACCTAGGTTGACCTGCGGGAACGCGGGGGAGGGGGCGGGGCGTCGATAAGCATTGTTTTTCGGTGTCACAAAAAGGCCTTGCGCCGACCTGGTGAGGTGGGACACAGTGATGTCACTCCAGCGAGCAGTTCACCCGAACCGCCCTGGGCCCTACCTCTTCAGCTTTTCCAGAACCACCACACACTAGGAGTCTCCATGTCCTTCGAGAACCTCTCCACCCACGAGGGTGACCCCACCGCCAAGGGTTCCGGCAACGCCGCCACTGACAAGTTCAAGGGCGAGTCCGTCAAGTCCGACACCTCCAAGGAGCGCGCCAACGCGATCTACACCGATCTGCTCGCCGCCATCGCCGAGGTCGCCCACAAGCACCAGGTCACCTACGACGAGTACCGCGTCCTGAAGAACTGGATGATCCAGGTCGGCGAGTACGGCGAGTGGCCGCTGTGGCTGGACGTCTTCGTCGAGCACGAGATCGAGGAGATCAACTACAACCGCAACGACTACACCGGCACCAAGGGCTCCATCGAGGGCCCCTACTACGTGCCGAACTCCCCGGAGCTGCCCTGGCAGGCCGAGATGCCGATGCGCGAGCAGGACAAGGCAGCTGAGTCCCTGATCTTCAAGGGCCAGGTCACCGACGTTGAGGGCAACGGCCTGGGCGGCGCCACCGTCGAGCTGTGGCACGCCGACGAGGAGGGCCTGTACGCACAGTTCGCACCGGGCATCCCGGAGTGGAACCTGCGCGGCACCATCCGCACCAACGAGAACGGCGAGTTCGAGATCACCACCCTGTTCCCGGCTCCGTACCAGATCCCGGCTGACGGCCCGACCGGCTGGTTCATCGAATCTTACGGTGGACACCCGTGGCGCCCGGCCCACCTGCACCTGATGGTCAAGCACCCGGGCTACCGCGAGATCACCACCCAGCTCTACTTCGAGGGCGGCGAGTGGGTCGACAACGACGTCGCCACCGCTGTGAAGCCGGAGCTCATGCTCAACCCGCAGCCGAACGCTGAGGGCACCCAGGAAGTCACCTACAACTTCGCCCTGGACAAGGAAGACTAGACTTTTCCTTGAACCGGCCCCACTCCCGTCACGGGCGTGGGGCCTTTCCCCGTATATAAGGAGTAACCCCCTTGTCTGATCTGACTATCGCCAAAGTTGAGACCCGGCTTCTCGACGTCCCCCTCTTCCGCCCCCACGGCTTCGCCACCTACACCGCCACCGCCCAGCCGATCCTGCTCGTCTCCGTCGTCCTCGAGGGTGGGGTCACCGGCTTCGGTGAAGGTGTCGTCCCCGGTGGCGCCTGGTGGGGAGGCGAGAACGCCGAGACCATGAAGGTCATCATCGACGGCAACCTCGCCCCCATCATGGTCGGCCGCCCCGTCAGCGACCTTGCCGGCATCATGGCCGACTTCGAGCGCTCGGTGGCCAACATGCGCTTCGCCAAGGCCGCCTGCGACATCGCCATGCACGACGCCTGGGCCCGCGCCCTGGGCATCCCCGTCCGCGACCTCCTCGGCGGCCGCGTCCGCGACGACATCGAGGTCACCTGGGCACTCGGCGTCCTGCCGCTGGAGGAGGCCGTCAATGAGATCGAGGAACGCATCGCCTCCCACGGCCACACCTCCTTCAAGCTCAAGATGGGCTCGGGTGACCCGGCTGTGGACACCGCGCGCATCGCCGAGCTGGCCCGCGAGCTCGACGGCAAGGTCGGCCTGCGCATCGACGTCAACGCCCGCTGGGACCGCATCACCTCCCTGAAGTACCTGCCCGTGCTTGCCGACGCCGGCGTCGAACTCTTCGAACAGCCCACCCCGGCCCACGACCTGGCCACCCTCCGCGAGATCACCCGCCGCATCGGCGTGCCCGTCATGGCCGATGAGTCCGTGTGCTCCCCGGCCGATGCCCTGGCCGTCGTCCGCGAGGAAGCCGCCGACGTCATCGCCGTGAAGACCACCAAGCTCGGTGGCCTGCTGGAATCGAAGAAGACCGCCGCGATCGCCGAGGCCGCCGGCCTGGCCTGCCACGGCGCTACCTCCCTGGAGGGCCCCTTCGGCACCGCCGCGTCGCTGCACTTCGCCTGCTCCACCAAGGCGATCTCCTACGGCTCGGAGCTCTTCGGCCCGATGCTGCTGCGCGAGTCCTACACCACCGAAGACCTCGTCTACGCCGACGGTGTCGTTACGCTCCCCGAGGGCCCGGGCCTGGGCCTGGAGCCCGACTGGGACAAGATCAACCACTTCACCCGGGATTAGGTCCTCCCGCTATCGTGGCCTCCATGTGGCTCATCCGACTTCTCGCCGACCTCCCCCTCGACATGGATCCGGAGGTCCGCGCCGACCTCATCCAGCGCACCCGCGACCTGCTGTCGGAGTGGCCGGGTGATGTGTGGCGGGTCCCGGGCGGGCTGACATGGGTCGCGCTAATCGAGGCCCCCGACCCCCACACCCTGGTGGCAGCCCTCCCGCTGCACCCGTGGCTGCAGGTGAGCGTGGAGCCGCTCGTGGGGGAGTGAGCTAGTCACAGAAGTTACAGGGGCTTTGCGTACTTACCGGTGGTTCAAACCACAGGTAACTACTCAAGGCCCCTGTAAGAGTGGGAGCGCCGGGCGGGCGGGGGATAAACAGCGGTACACAAAATAGACAGCGATACACAAAGAACGTCTCGCCACCGCGCGCCTCCCAGATCCCACCGCGCTCGTGGGGGAGTGAGCTAGTCACAGAAGTTACAGGGGCTTTGCGTACTTACCGGTGGTTCAAACCACAGGTAACTACTCAAAGCCCCTGTAAGAGTGGGAGCGCCGGGCGCTCCGCCTAGACCCGCGCGCCCTCCCGCTGCACCACGGGCGCGGTGTACTCGCGCACGCCGACAAGCACGAATGCCGTCACACCCACGACGACGGCGGCGGCGGAGTAGAGGGCGGTGGGGGACCAGCCGGCGTCGAGAAGGTAGCCGACGATGATCGGGGCGAGCACCGCGCCACCGCGGGCGATGCCGATGGCGGAGCCGACGCCGGTGGTGCGCAGACGAGCGGGGTAGGCCTGCGGGGTGACGGTGTACATGCCGGTGATGCAGCCGTTGAGCAGCATGCCGACGCCCACGCCGAGGGCGAACATCAAGGTCGGCCAGGTGGCGGCGGTGACGAAGGCGACGAGCACGATGGCGGAGAGGAGGGTGAAGATGGTGAGGACGCGGCGGGAGTCGATACGCGTGGTCAGGGAGCCGAACAGCAGCGAGCCGAGGGTGCCGCCGAACGACAGCATAATGCCGCCGATGATGCCCTGCTGGGCGGAGAGCCCGTACTCGGTGAGTAGCTTCGGGGTCCATTGGTTGGCGAATTGGAAACCGGCGGTGATCAGCGAGAACGCGATCCACAGTTTGATGGTGGTGGCGCGCAGGGGTCCGCGGAAGAGTTCCGCGATGGTGGCGGATTGCTTATCGACGCCCACCTCACCCACCTCAAACCCTTCCCTGATGCCGATGCGGCGTGCGACGGCGCGCACCTTGTCTTCCTGCCCGCGTCCGCGCAGGTAGTCGACGGATTCGGGGAGGGTGAAGAAGGTGAGCACCAGGGAGGCGGCGGTGAGGGCCGCGCCGATGGCGAAGATGGAGCGCCAGCCGTGCTCGGGGATGAGCTGGGCGGCGAGCACTCCACAGAGGGAGGCGCCGAGGCCGTATCCGGCGGAGTAGATGGAGATCGCCAGGCCGCGGAAGCGGAGGTTGGTGAACTCGGAGACCACCACGGTCACGCACGCGAGGATGCCGCCGACGCCGATACCGGTGACTACTCGCCAGATGAGTAGTTCGGTGAAGGAGTCGGCGAAGGCTGACATGGTCAGGCCGAGGAGGTCTATGGCGAGGGCGGCGAGGATGAGGGTGCGGCGCCCGTAGCGGTCGGCCAGTGGGGCCAGAAATAGTGAGCCAAGGCCGATGCCGATGAGGGCGGCCGACAGGAGCCAGCCGAGGGGTGCGCCGCTGAGGGCGAATTCCTCGGAGACTGCCGAGGAGGTGAACGCCATGGCGACGAGGTCGTAGCCGTCGAGGGCGTTGAGGAAGCTGGCCAGCCCGATGATGAACCATTGGTAGGTGCTCATGCGGCTGGTGTCGATGAGGTGCCGGATATCCACGGACGGTGAGGTTACGCGAGGTGCATACAATTCCCGGTATTTTATTCAGCGCACGTGAAAACTCCCCGCCCCGAGAGAACGGGTGGGCGGGGAGTGGTCTGGGGGGTTTAGGAGGACAGTGCCGCGGAACCGGCGCCGAGGACGGAGGAGCCGCCGCCGAGGACGGAGGAGCCGATGGACCAGATGGCCCAGGCGGCGCCGATCTGCAGGGCGGCGTGCACCTGGTCGGCCGGTGCCTGGGTGAAGTCCTGGACAGCCTGGACGATGCCGGCGTCGATCGGGACGAGCGAGCTCGGGTACGGGGCGGCGGACTGGGCGTTCGCGGTGGCGGTGGTGCCGCCCATGATGAGGGCGGTGGTGGCGGCGACGGCGAGGGTCTTGCGGATCATGGGGCCTCCTTTAAGGCGAGAATGTCAGTCAACTGTGTGGGCACTCCGGAGAGTGGTTGTGTCCGATCGTAGGTATGTCGCGGGTCATATGTGTGGCGCGGGGGTGATGGGGGTAACACTTGCAAGGTCCACACCGTAGCCGCTGTCCCTGAATCCCTGGCGCACACCCCTAACTAACCCCTGGCTCGTGACATGTCCCCAAACCCGCTGGCCAGCGCCGTTTCATTCAGGCAGCTCGAGTTCGATATGCGAACCCCTTGCTTTTGTGTGAACCACGTCTCTACCGTGTGTCTATCACCTCATCAGGAACAGCAGGAGGACCACCCCATGAGCTCAGCTCTCAACGCCCCCACCGACGGCTTCTTCGCGCCGCTCCACTTCCCGGAGTACCGCACCACCATCAAGCGCAACCCCAGCAATGACCTCATCATGGTCCCGGAGCGTCTCGGAGAGATCTCCGGCCCGGTCCTCGGTGACCGCGATCTCGGCGGCATCGACAACGACATGACCCAGGCCAACGGCGGCGAGGCCATCGGCCAGCGCATTTTCGTCCACGGCCGCGTCCTCGGCTGGGACGGTAAGCCGGTCCCGCACACCCTCGTCGAGGCCTGGCAGGCCAACGCCGCCGGCCGCTACCGTCACAAGAACGACTCCTGGCCCGCGCCGCTCGACCCGCACTTCAACGGCGTCGCCCGCACCATGACTGACGAGAATGGTCACTACAACTTCCTCACCGTCATGCCCGGCATGTACCCGTGGGGCAATCACCACAACGCGTGGCGCCCGGCACACATCCACTTCTCGCTCTACGGCCGCCAGTTCACTGAGCGCCTGGTCACCCAGATGTACTTCCCGAACGACCCGATGTTCTTCCAGGATCCGATCTACAACTCGGTCCCGGCCGGTGCCCGCGAGCGCATGATCGCCGTCTTCGACTACGACGAGACCCGCCCGAACTACGCCCTGGGCTACAAGTTCGACATCGTCCTCCGCGGCTCCAACGCCACCCCCTTCGAGTAAAGCGAGATATAGACATGATTGACACTCACAAGACCGGCGAGTTCCGTTACGAGGTCTCCAACATCACCGACCAGGATGGGGCCGAGTTCGGCATCACCCCCTCCCAGACCGTCGGACCCTACGTCCACATTGGCCTGACCCTGGAGGATTCCGAGATCATCGCCACCGAGGGCGACACCATCGAGGTCACCTTCAGCGTCGTCGACGGCGACGGCACCCCGGTGGCCGATGCCATGATCGAGATCTGGCAGAACCGCCCGGACGGCACCTACAACACCGAGACCGCCGAGGGCTTCCGCGGCCTGGGCCGTGGCATGTGTGATGAGACCGGTTCCGTCACCTTCACCACCCTGCGGCCCGGCGCCACCGAGGAGGAGGCCGCGCACCTCAAGGTCGGCATCTTCGCCCGCGGCATGCTCGAGCGCCTCTACACCCGGCTGTACTTCCCGGAGAACGACAACTCCTCCGACCCGGTTCTGGAGCTTGTCGACGCCCCGCGCCGCGAGCTCCTCATCGCCGAGCCCGTCGACGGTGGTTACCGGAAGACCATCGTCATGCAGCACACGGATCCGGAGAAGGAGACCCCCTTCTTCCGTGTCTGATCTCAGCCGCAACAGCTACAGTGACGTCGCCTCCGGCGACACGGCCGTTCACGCTCACCTCTCGGATCGCGCGTTCCTTGCGGCGATCTGCGAGTTCGAGAAGATGCTTGCCGACGCCGCCGCAGCCGCCGGACACATCACCGACGAAGCAGCCCGTACCGCGAACGATGTCATCGACAGCTATGAGATTGACGTCGAGGCTATCGCCGCTGCCTCGGCCGCCGGTGGCAACCCGACGATCCCGATCGTCGCGGAGTTGAAGAAGCGCGCCGGGGATGCCGCCGGCATCCACGTCGGCGCGACCAGCCAGGACGCCATCGACACCGCGGTGGTCCTGTGCCTGCGTCGCGCTGGACGGGTGCTCGACGGGCAGCTCGGCGACGTCGAGAAGCTGCTTGCTGAACTGGCCACCACCCACCGGGACACGCCCGTCATGGGTCGCACCCTGGGGCAGCAGGCCCTGCCGACCACCTTCGGCGTCATCGCCGCTGGCTGGTGGGAGGCCGTCCACGAATCCGCCCGCCAGCTCGGCGCGGCACTCGAAGCCCTGCCGGTGCAGTACGCCGGCGCCACCGGCAACCTGGTGGCCACCCACCCGCGGGGCATCGATGTCCACGACCGCCTCGCCGCCTCGCTCGGCCTGGCCTCCCGGCCGCTGGTGTGGCACACCAACCGCCTGCCCATCGTGAGCGTCGGCCTGGCCGCCGCGCAGGTCGCCGGGGCCGTCCGCAAGATCGCCGGGGACATCATCGCCTACTCGGCCTCCGAGATCACGGAACTGGCCGAAGCCACCCCGGGCGGCAGCTCCTCGATGCCGCACAAGGCGAACCCGGCCGCGGCCGTGGCCTGCGACGGCTACGCCCGCCGCACCCCCGGCCTGGCGGCGAGCATGCTCGACACCCTCGACTCCCGCTGGCAGCGCGGCGTCGGCAGCTGGCACGCCGAATGGCAGACCATCCGCGAGCTGCTCGCCACGACCGCCTCGGCCGTGAATCGCATTCACGCCAGCCTCGACGGGCTGCGCGTCCACACCGACACCATGGCGCAGCGTGTCACCGGCCACCACACCGGACACGCCGCCGAGATCACCGACCTCATCCTGGAAGGGGACACCCATGACTAGCTACGAAGAGGGCCGTACCGCGGCCCATGAGACCGGCATGCGCAACCGCCGCGCGGTGCTGGGAGATGCGCACGTGGACGCGGCCGTCGCAAAGCAAACCCCGGTAACCGAGAAGTTCCAGGACTTCATCACCCGCACCGCCTGGGGTGATATCTGGAACCGTGAAGCGCTCGACCACACGCAGCGCCGCCTGCTCACCATCGCCATCCTCACCGCCGTGGGCAATGACGGCGAGCTCGACATGCACATCCGCGCCGCGCTGCGGGCGGGCGTGGATTCCGACCTCATCGGCGAGGTCCTGCTCCACACCGCCGTCTACGCCGGTGTCCCCAACTCCAACCACGGCTTCAAGCTCCTGCAGAACGCCGTCACCGACCTTGAAGGAAACAAGTAAATGTCGCACACTCCCGTAGCCATCATCGGTGCCGGCCCCGCCGGCCTTACCCTGGCCCACCTGCTCCACGTCAACTACGGCATCGAGTCCGTCATCTTCGAGTCCCGTTCCCGCGCGGATGTCGAGGAAACCGTCCGCGCCGGCGTCCTCGAGCAGGGCACCATGAACCTCATGCGTGAGACTGGTGTCGGCGAGCGCATGGACGCCGAAGCCGACATCGACGACGCCATTGAGCTGGCCATCGACGGCGAGCGCACCCGCATCGACCTCGCCGGGCTGACCGGCCACCACATGGCCGTCTACCCGCAGCACGAGTACCTCAAGGACTTCATCGCCGCGCGTCTCGACGCCGGCCAGACCATCTACTTCGAGACCGAGGTCAACGACGTCACCGGTTACGACGATGACCTGGTCACCGTCACCTACACCACCAAGGACGGCCAGCAGCACACGCTGACCGCCGACTACGTCATGGCCGGCGACGGCTCGGCCTCCCCGCGCCGCAAGCTCATCACCGAGCTGCCCGGTGCCGTGCGCTCCAAGCATGAATACCCCTACGCCTGGTTCGGCATCCTGGTTAACGCTCCGCAGACCCAGAAGGAGCTCATCTACGCCAACTCCGAGCACGGCTTCGCGCTCATCTCCACCCGCACCCCGGAAATCCAGCGTTACTACCTGCAGTGCAACCCCGACGACACCGTCGACATGTGGTCGGATGAGCGCATCTGGTCTGAGCTGCACAAGCGTGTCTCCACCGATGACCTGCGCGTATCCGAGGGCGAGATCTTCGACAAGGCCGTCCTGCGCTTCCGCTCCGCCGTCACCGACCCGATGCAGCGCGGACGCCTCTTCCTCGCCGGCGATGCCGCTCACACCGTGCCGCCGACCGGCGCGAAGGGCCTCAACCTGGCCGTCGCCGATGTCTCCGTCCTGGCCCCGGGCCTGGCGCGCGCCATCAAGAAGAACAACACCGACCTGCTCGACCAATACTCCGCACTCGCCGTCCCGCGCGTGTGGAAGGCCCAGCACTTCTCCTACTGGATGTCCTCCATGCTGCACACCGTTCCTGAGCAGCCCTACTTCCAGACCGAGCGTTCCCGCGCCGAACTGCGTTCCGTGTTGTCCACCGAAGCTGGCCGCACCTACCTGGCGCAGCAGTACGTCGGCCTTGACCTGCCGAAGTTTGAGGTATAGATGAGCACTTCTGTTCAGACCCCCTCGTCGGCGGGCGTGCGCTCCACCTTCACCGTCACGCTCCTGCTGTGGATTGCCGTGCTTCTCGACGGCTTCGACATGGTCGTCATCGGAGCCGTCCTGCCCTCCATGATTGAGGATCCCACCTGGCAGGTCACCCCCGCCGAGGGCACCCAGATCGTCACCGCCGGCCTGGTCGGCATGACCATCGGCGCCCTGGCGATCGGCACACTGACCGACAAACTCGGCCGCCGCTGGGTGATGATCGTCTCCGTCTTCGCCTTCTCCCTGCTCACCCTGGGCATGGGCTTCGCGGGCTCGGTGTGGATGCTCATGCTCCTGCGCTTCCTCGCCGGCGTCGGCCTCGGCGGTTGTCTGCCGACAGCGATCTCCATGGTCACCGAGTTCCGGGGCCGCGCCAAGGCCGGATCCTCCACCACCACCGTCATGACCGGCTACCACGTCGGTGCTGTGCTCACCGCGCTGCTGGCCATCGTCATGATCGAACCCTTCGGCTGGCACTCCCTGTTCATCGTCGGTGCCGTCCCGGGGCTCATCCTGGCACCGATCATGTACTTCCTGCTGCCGGAATCCCCGCAGTACCTCCTGGCCAAGGGCCGCGTCGCCGAGGCCGAGGAGATCGCCGGGCGCTACGGCATGGAACTGTCCGACGAGCTCGACCGCTCCGCCGCTGAGGCCGCCCAGGCCGACAAACAGCGCAGCTCCCTGGCCTCTGTTCTGGCGCCGAAGTACCGCCGCAACTCCCTGGCCATCTGGGCGACCTCCTTCATGGGCCTGCTCCTGGTCTATGGACTCAACACCTGGCTGCCGCAGATCATGCGCGCCGCCGACTACGACCTGGGCAACTCGCTCGGTTTCCTGCTGGTGCTCAACGTCGGTGCCGTCGTCGGCCTCATCATCGCCGGCAAGGTCTCCGATACCCACTCGCCGCGCAAGACCGGCCTGCTGTGGTTCGTCATGTCCGCGATCTTCCTCGCGCTCATGGCTATCAAGCTGCCGCTCGTCGCGCTGTACGTCATCGTGTTCATCACCGGTGTGTTCGTGTTCTCCTCGCAGAATCTCGTCTACGCCTTCGTCGGTGAGAACCACCCGTCCAACATGCGCGCCACCGCCATGGGCTTCTCCGCCGGCATCGGTCGCCTCGGTGCGATCTCCGGCCCGATGCTCGGTGGCCTGCTCATCAGCCTCGGCCTGGCACACCCGTGGGGCTTCTTCGCCTACGCCGCCGTCGGCCTGCTCGGTGCGATCATCTTCTCGCTGACTCGCCCCGTGTACCGCCGGTAGGTATATCTCGGCAGGTATATCACGGCATAGATAGGTCGAGTAGGCCGGGGACGAAAGCCCCGGACTACTCGACCTATACCTTGGGAGATATACCTCGGGTGATATACATCAGCCCAGCCGCCCGCGCAGTTCCTGCCGCGTGCGCACCCCGAGCTTCTTGTACACCCGCGTGAGGTGATACTCCACGGTCTTGGTGGACAGGGACAGCTCGCGGGCCACCGCCGCGTTCGTCGCCCCCTCGGCGACGAGCGCGGCGATCTGCTCTTCCTGGGGCGTCAGCCCGTGGGGGTTGGTGTGTTGCACCAGGCCGACTCCGCCGACCCGGCGTTCCGCGGCGCAGCGCTCGACCATGACGCTGGCACCCATCTGGGCGAAGATCTCCGCGGCGTGCGAGAGGATCTCGTCGGCGCGTTGCCGACGCCCGTGACGACGCAGCACCTTGCCGTACTCGAAGAGAATGCGCGACTGGTAGGCGGGCATGGGGGTGTCCAGGATGGCGTCGACAGCGTCCTCGAAGGTGCGCAGCCCGGCGCTGACATCGCCGCGCTGGATCTGAATTGTCGCGCGGGGCACGGCGTTTTTCGCCATCAACGACACCAGCCCGGAGGGGGAGTGGCGGGCTTCGGTGGCGGTGATGAGGTCATCGGCGGCGTCGATACGCCCGGCCCGGATGAGCGTCTGCGCGTAGACGTCTTCCCAGGGCCAGAACCCGGGATGTTGGGTGTCGGCCGCGGAGACAGTCCGGGCCAGCTGTGCCCCGGCGCGGAGCGCGGCGGTCAGGTCAGCGGAGTTCGCGGCGACGATCATCCGCCCCATCGCCGCGGGCAGCGACTGCAGCAGGAAGGCATCCGCGCTCAACGACAACCGCTGGAGGTAGTTGCGTGCCAGCAGGTCATCGCCCTGCATGGCGGCGATCTGCACACCCGACCACAGCAGCATCGGCTCCAGCAGTTCCATGCCGTGGGCCTCGCTGGCGGACAGGCCGCGCTCCACCACCCGCGCCGCGGTGGTCCATTCGCCCAGCACATAAAGGGTGCGCGAGAGCCACGCGTCCTGCCACACACCAGTGATCGGGGATTGCCCCGGCAGGTGCTGCAGGCGTTCGCGGGCGGTGAGCGGATCATCAAAACTCAGCGCCAGCCACCCGTGCACCATAGCCAGCCGCTGCTTATCCACCGCCGCCTCGGGCACCAGATCCAGTGCCGGCATCCGGCCGGATAAGGCGGTGTCGGCGAAGAGTTGGAGGATGCGGGCTTCGTCGATAAGCAATCCGGAGGTGGTGGCCTGCACGGCCGGCAGATCCCACTCCGCCAAGTGTAGAAGGGCGCTGCGCACGCGGTGATGCGGATCGGGGCCCGGGTCGGCGAGATACTCGTGAGCGCGGCGGCGCAACCCGCGGTTGAGCGCGAGGTAGCCGCGCAGACTGTCCTGCTCGGCCCGCTCGTAGTCGGGGGCGCACTCGTTGAGGTGGAGCTCGGCGGTGGGCAGTTCGCCGGCGGCCGCCAGCTCGCGGGCCAGCGCCAAATGGTCCCGCTTATCGACGCCTCGCCACAACTCCCCCTCCTCCATCACCGTCAGCAGCGCGTTGATCGCGCCGGGCCAGCCGCCGGTCTCGGCGTGGACCTGCGCCACCCGCGCCACCGGGATCCGCCGACCCGTCATCGCATGCAGGTAGCCGGCGGTTTCCGCCAGGGTGAGCGGCGGCAGGTGCAGAACCTCCGTGGACAGGTGATCCAGGCCGGGCCCATCCACCGTCGCGATCACGGACACCGTCGACTCCGGATGCCGTGCCGTCGAAATCAGCTGCTGCAGCGAACGCTGATCCGCATGCTGCAGATCATCAACCACCACCAGCGTGTCCGCCAGGGGAGTGGGCAACAACGCCGCCAGCGCCCCCGGCTCATCCCGATTCCACGGGAACAACGCCACCCGATGTTGATGCTGCGCACCCAGGCGGGCGAGGACCGCCTCCAGCGCCCCCTTCCGGTCCGCACCCTCCGGACCCTGGATGAGCAGCACCGACCCCGCGCCCGCCGCCGCCACATGTAGCGCGGCGCGGTGCAGCAGGCGGCGGTGGATGTGCCGCAGGTACTGGGAGGTCATGGTGGGTTAAAGGATACCGGTGAGTTGGAGCGGGGTGGCTTAGTCTCGTCGGCATGATGGACTAGCATGCGCAATAAACCCGCGGTCGAGGGGTAGCTCCACGACATTGTGCCCGCCCACCTGGACAGTGGGCTTCGCTTGCTGACGACCAGGCGTCCGCCCCGGCTTCTCGACGCCCCCGTGGCGTCACTTTTGGCATGGTGGTGGGTTAAGGACCACGCGAACAAAGGAGCACCCCGTGACCGATTACTCCCACCTCATTTCCTCCCAGCTTTATATCGACGGCTGGGTCGACGGCACCTCAGAGCGCGAGGCCACCACCGTCAACCCCTTCAATGATGAGCCCATCGCGACGATCCGCCAGGCGTCGCAGGCGGACGTCGATAAGGCTTATGACGTCGCGCAGCAGAAGCAGCCCGCCTGGGCGGAGCTGCCGCCGAAGCGGCGCGCGGCCGTGATGACCAAGGCCGCGGATTACATCAAGCAGAATTTCGACGCCGTCGTGGCGCTCATTCAGGCGGAGACGGGATCGACGATCGCGAAGGCACGTACCGAGGCCGGGCTGGCGATCGGATCCCTGCGCGAGGCGGCGCAGTTCCCGACCCGCATCACCGGCACCATCCTCCCGTCGAACACCCCGGGCAAGACGAATTATGTCTTCCGTGAGCCACTCGGTGTCGTCGGGGTGATCAGCCCGTGGAACTTCCCCTTCACGCTGTCGATGCGTTCGGTGGCACCGGCTCTGGCCTGCGGTAACGCGGTGGTGCTCAAGCCGGCCTCGGACACCCCCCTCGTTGGCGGCTTGCTGCTGGCCAGGATCTTCGAGGCCGCGGGCCTGCCGGAGGGCGTGCTGGGTGTCGTGGTCGGTGCGGGTTCCGAGATCGGCGATCACTTCGTCGAGAACGAGGTTCCCTCGGCCATCTCCTTCACCGGCTCCACCCCGGTCGGTCAGAACGTCGGCGTCAAGGCGATCGGCGGGAAACGGATAAAGAAGGTCTCCCTCGAACTCGGCGGCAACGCCCCGCTCGTCGTGCTTGACGACGCCGACCTCGACCAAGCCGTCGGCGGCGCCACCCTCGGCAAATTCCTCCACCAGGGCCAGATCTGCATGGCCGTCAACCGTATTATCGTGCAGGCTGAGGTGTACGACGACTTCGTCGGGAAGTTCACCGAGCGCGTGCGTGGGCTCAGCTACGGCGACCAGCTCGACCATTCCACCATCGTCGGCCCGCTCATCAACGACCAGCAGGTTGAGTCCGTCACCGCCAAGATCGACAAGGCCCGCGAGGAGGGCGCCCGCGAGCTGCTCGCCGGCCCGATCGAGGGCCGCGTCATCGCCCCGCACGTCTTCGCCGACGTCACCCCGGACATGGAGCTGTTCCGCGAGGAGATCTTCGGCCCCGTCGTGGGCATCATCAAGGCCGACAACGAAGAGCACGCCCTCGAGCTGGCCAACGACACCGAGTTCGGACTCTCCTCCGCCGTCTACACCCGCGACCTCGCCCGCGGCATGGCGTTCGCCCGCCGCGTCGAGGCCGGCATGACCCACGTCAACGACATCACCGTCAACGACGAGCCACACGTCATGTTCGGCGGCGAGAAGAACTCCGGCCTCGGCCGCTTCAACGGCGAGTGGGCCATCGAGGCCTTCACCACCGAGCACTGGGTCGGCGTCGCCCCCGGCAACGCCAAGTTCCCGTTCTAGGAGCTTATCGACGCTACCTTTAAGCCATGGACCTCACCTACGACCCCCATGGCAACTCCGCCTACCTCACCCTCGGCACCCCGGAAAAGCCCAGCCACCGTGTGGTAGGCGGTTTAACCCTCCAGGGCATGAACGGCGAGGTCATCTTCGACCTCGACCCCTACGGCCGCATCATCGGCATGAAGATCGACGGCGCGCGGGAACTGCTCCGTCCGGAGGTGTGGGAGGGGTAGGGTTCGACACTCCGTTCGTAATCCACCTCGCAGCGATGTGTGCTCTCCGTATAATCCCCGGTAGAACTCAGCGAATCTGCGAAAGGGCACGAAACGGTGCGGGGAGAAGTAAAGAGCGCCACCAAGATTTTCGACAGTGTGGAAAAGCGGCTCATCGTGCCGGTGTACCAGCGCAATTACGATTGGTCGAGGAAGCAGTGTGAACGTCTCTTTGACGATCTCGAGGATCTGATCACCCAGGGCCGACCCAAGCATTTCTTCGGTTCCATAGTGGGTAATCCTGAGACCTCCTTTCTGTGGATCGTCATCGACGGCCAGCAGCGGCTGACCACGTTGAGTCTGCTGATGTTGGCGTTGACCCGCTCACTGGATGCCGGCGTACTGGAGACCACTGATGAAGAACTCGCCGATCGAATTCGGCGCAGCTTCCTCCTCATCAGCGAGAGGTCGAGCGACCCGAAGTTCAAGTTAAAACCAGTGAAGAACGACGCCGATGCATATCGTCGGCTCTACCTTGACGAGAAGCACTTCATCGAGGACTCCAACCTCACTTCCAACTACCGCTATTTCATGGACCGGCTCGCGCGTACATCGCTGACCGGCGATGAAATATGGAATGCGATCGAACGCCTGGATCTCATGATCCTCGATCTTGAGGCGCACGACGATCCGCAACGGATTTTTGAGTCGCTCAACTCTACCGGGCTCGCACTCAGCGAAGCTGACAAGATCCGCAACCTTGTGCTCATGGGACTGGATTCTGCAACGCAGGAGTTTCTCTATGAGAACTATTGGAACACGATGGAGCGGAATGTCGGGTACCGCACGGACTGGTTCATCCGCTGGTACCTGACAATCCGTCTGTTTCGCACCCCGAATCAGAACGCTGTTTACGACGAGTTCAAGACACTTCTGGGCAAGAAAAAGGAGCCGGTTGCCGATACACTCCGCGAGTTGCACGACTACTCGGAGTTGTTCCGGGAGCTCGATCATCCGGAGACGGGTAACGCGAAGTTGGATCGAGTTCTCGGCCGCTTCAATCTCATCCGCGGTGACGTGCTAATACCGTTGCTCCTCCCGCTGTACAAGGAGGTCAAGCAGGGACTTATCAGCGAGGAAGAATTTGCGCGCATCATCCGGCTCCTGGAGACGCACACATTCCGTCGAACCATCTCTTCGGTGGGCGCGAATGCTCTCAATAAGATCTACGCGACCATGTACAACGAGGTGCGAAAGCTGCGGCGTGACGGTGACAGTACCTTCGACGTCATTGTCTACCTTCTCCGTAGAAGGGATGAAACTTCGGGCCGGATTCCTGACAATGATGAATTCAGTGAGGCTTTCACTACGAGGAACATGTTCCGGCTCAACAAAGCGACAACTCGCTATCTCTTTGATGTTCTGGAGAACGGCGATTCCAATGACACCAAGGACATTGCCTCAGCTCTGGAAAACCAGGTGGTCAGCATCGAGCACATCATGCCTCAAACTCTCAGCTCCCAATGGCGCGAGGAGTTGGGGGCTAGGGCCGAAGAGATTCACCGAACCTGGCTGAATCGTGTCGGCAATTTGACGGTCACTGGTTACAACTCGAGTTATTCCAATCTGCCGTTCCTGCAGAAGCGTGATCGAGAGAACGGACTGCGGGAGACTGCCTACCGCCTGAATAATGACGTTCGTGACCGCGAAATGTGGGACGAGGAAGCGATCCGGCAGCGCACCGACAAGCTGCTGGCGGACGCACTGAACTACTGGCGCTTCCCTGAAACGTCGTACGAGCCGGTTCGGGTGGCTCCCCCAACTGAGCCGATGGGCGATGACACAGACTTCACCGGCCGCACGGTGATGTCCTTCGAGTATGAAGATGTGAAGATCCCGGTGACCAGCTGGGCCGATCTTATGCCGCGACTCCTCCGCGTGCTTCTCGACGAGCATCGGAGTGAACTGATCAATTATGCGATGGCCGGCTCCGCTGCCCTCGTGATACTAGATCCCGACAATTCGGAGCCGCAGGGTGTTGTGCGAGTCGACAACGCCTTGGGCGTCTTCGTTGCAAGCTCAACCTGGTCGAAGATGAAGGAGTTGCGACGCATTTTCGATTTCCTGGGACTGGATACGGAAGAACTTGTGTTCACTCTGCGACGAACGAAATCTGACGAGGAGACGAACGAGACGGATTCCGGGTCGGAGTCACCCTTCGATGAGCTGGTTGTTTTCAAAGAACTAATCGACGATGAGTTTGCCCGTCCCGACATCTCCCCGGGGGACAGCGAGTCCCTTCGTATTCAGTTCGTGGAGGCGTTCCAAGTCTACCGTCCGGAGAATCCCGGCTCTGCGCTCGAAGGCAGCGACCTCCTGAGTTTGAAGACTGCCGACGGTGTCGCTGGGGCATCCAAGGAACAGATCTTGGCTGCAATTGCACTGACCATCGATACTCCGGCGTTCTATTCTCCGAATGCGCTGCATGATTCCATGGCTGCGGGTGAAGTCTCGCGTTGGCTGGAACACTTGGCGGAGGGAAGTATGGAGCAGAGGAGGCCCAAATGACAGATCGACTGACGGGAGAAATCAAAGTATGGAAGTACTATAAACTCTCCAGAGACCTTGCGGACGAGTATGACAGCCCGGTGACGGAGGAGAAGGCACGGGTTCGCTACTGGTCGACCATGTCGCAGATCCACGGCAAAAAGCTGGACTCATCCGGCGTCCCTGTGGATCCTCGACGAATCGATCCCGTCACGGGAAACAAGCGGCCCCCACTTGCGGCCATGGTGCAGCCAACTCGCGGCGCGCGTCAAACAACGGGTGTTCGCCGATAGCTTGATTCGCGGCGAACAGTACTCGTGTGGGCACGAGATCTCGATCTGTCTTGGGCTATGCAGCCTGCGTCATCATCTCCATCTGCTCGATTACCTGCTTAATTGCCTCCGGCTGCTTGTCCCGCGGATACCCGTTGAGGACGAGGATGCGTTTCACCGAAGACCTCAGTTTGGCGCGAACATCCTCTCGGACGGTCCAGTCGGTACGCACGTCGCGCCGCATGACTGCAACCAACTGTCGAGCGATCTCGGCGAGGACGCTCGGCCCCTGACCATTGAAGGCAGACTCATTTAGGACCACAGCATCGTAGAAGGCCAGCTCTTCACCGTTGAGCGGGGGATCAAACTGCTTTCCCCGGTTGGCTTCCTCCGCGACTTCCTTGGCCAGGGCCACCAGCTCGGCGATGACCTCCGCCGAGGTCAACTGTTGGTTGGTGTACTTGTTCATCAGCTCGGTGATCCGCTCGGAAAACGCCCGCTGCCGAATGACGTTGTTACGTGTTGACCGACGTGATTCCTCCGCGATCAACGCCCGCAGGGCCTCGATCGCCAGCTGGGGGTTGCGTGCCTGCTGTGTCTTGGCGATGAACTCCGGTGTCAGGTCATCCAGTGACGGGTTCGGCATGCCGGCTGCGGCGTAAATGTCCAGGACCTCGCCAGTGGCGTCTGTGGCGGAGGCGATGAGTTGTCCGAGCATGCGTTGGACGTCCTCGGGAACGGGCTCACCTCGGCTGGCGCGGTCCTGGGCGTCGTACTTGCCCATCCACACCCGAATTTCCTCATACACCTGGATCTCGGGGCGAAGCTCCTCCAACTGTCCGGACCCGGTGCACAGTGCCCAGGCGCGGGCGAGTTGTCCGGCGGTGTGCCGGTAGCGGACGGACAGCTTCTCTGATTCGTCCTCTGCGGTGGCATTGCCGGGGTTGGATGGATCGCGGAGGAAGTTCACTGCGCCGGTGACCGCATTGAGGAACGATTTGGGCCCTGGCTGGTTGAGGACAGCCCGCCAGTCGTAACCGATGAGCAGTTCCCGGATCCGGAAGACGAGGACCTTGACCAGGGCGGCAGCTTCCTCGATGTTCTTGCCGACAGGCTTGCGGGCCTGGTCCGTGTGGGAGTACTCGGCCAGGGCCCGGGCAAGGTTGTCCGCCAGCGGGGCATAGGCGACAAGGAGACCGTCGGTTTTCCCTCGGAAGGTGCGGTTGACGCGGGCAAGGGTCTGCATCAGCAGCGCACCCTTGAGCGGCCGGTCGAGGTAGAGGGTGTGTAGGGGAGGGGCGTCGAAGCCGGTGAGCATCATGTCCTTGACGATGACGAGCTCGAGTTCATCCTCCGGGTCTTTCAACCGTTCCTTGATGGTGTTGTTGGCTGACGGGCGGCGCACATGGTCCGAGACCGGGGGAGCGTCGGATGCGGAACCGGAGTAGACGACCTTGATCTTGCCTTTGTCGAGCTCGTCGGAATGCCAGTTGGGACGCAGGGTGGTGATCGCGGTGTAGATGTTGGCGCAGATCTCTCGGGTGGCCCCGACGATCAGGGCCTTGCCGAAAATGGGTGTCCCGTCGGGGTCAGCGATGAACGGTGCTACCGCGTCACGGCGCTGCTCCCAGTGGGTGACGAGATCCTTGGCGAGGGTAGCCAGTCGGTCGGGGGCGCCGTAGACGGCGTTGACCACGGCCACGGACTGCTCGATCTTGGCTTTGTCTTCGTCGGCCAGGCCGGCGGTGGCCTCAGCAGCCGCGGAATCCAGGTCATCGGTGGTGACGTCCGTGGCCAGTTGGACTTTGATCAGTCGAGGTTCGAAGTAGACGGGGACGGTGGCACCGTCTTCGACCGCGCGGGACAGGTCGTAGATGTCGATGTAGTCACCGAAGACTTCGCGGGTGTTGCGGTCCTCGAACGAGATTGGGGTGCCGGTAAAAGCGATGAGCGTGGCATGGGGCAGGGCATCGCGGAGGTGACGGGCGTAGCCGTCTAGGTCGTCGTAGTGGCTGCGGTGAGCCTCATCGACGATGACGATGATGTTCTTACGGTCGCTGAGCAGCGGGTGTTCGGTGCCGGAATCCTTTTCTTCTTTGGTCAGGCCGAACTTCTGCAGGGTGGTGAAGTAGATGCCGCCGGTGCCCCGCCCGGTCAGCTCCTCGCGCAGCTGTGCTCTAGTCGCAACCTGCTGCGGGGTGTCGGGAAGCAGCTGGGAGCGGGCAAAGCCCGAGTAGAGCTGCCCGTCGAGTTCGGTGCGGTCGGTGACCAGAACGATGGTGGGGTTTTTCAGCTCCGGTTGGCGCATGACAGCGGCGGTGTAGAGCTCCATTTCCATGGATTTGCCCGAGCCCTGCGTGTGCCACACTACGCCGGCCTTACCGTTGGTCCGCACAGCTTCAATCGTGGAACCCACAGCCTTGGTGACGGCGAAGTACTGGTGTGGCTTGGCGATCCGCTTGACCAGGCCGTCCGCGCCGGCGTCGAAGGCGGTGTAGGAGCGTAGGAGTTGGAGGAACCGGGTGGGGTTGTACAGGCCGTCGATGGCGGTTTCAATCGGCAGCACTGCCTGACCATTGCTGGTGCTACCAGCAGGGACGGGGTTGCCGTCATCGTCGACGTTCCAGGGAGAGAAGTGGTTGAGCGGGGTGAACGGGGTGCCGTACTTCGCGTCCAGGCCGTCGGAGGCGAAGGTGAACACGCAGAACCGGAACGCCATGGGAAACTCGCGCAGGTAGGTCTGCAGCTGGGCGTGGGCAGCAGCCACATCCGCAGTGTGGGCACCAGCCTTCTTCAGTTCCATGATGCTCACGGGCATGCCGTTGCAGTACAGCACCACGTCGAAGCGACGGCGGTAGTCACCGTGGACGAGGGTGACCTGGTTGACGGCGAGGAAGTCGTTGCCGTACTCCTCTGAGCCGATGATCCGCAGGGTGGGGTTGTGCTCGATGCCGTCGTCATCAAGGTAGGAGATGCGGTAGCCGTCGACGAACATCTTGTGGATGCGATGGTTCTCGGTGATCGCGTCTTGCGACGTTGGGGCGGCGATCTCAGCGCACGCCTGCTGGAGGTACTGATCTGGCACATCAGGGTTCAGCCGGCGCAGAGCAACCAGTAGGCGGGGGCGGATGAGCAACTCCGCCCAGGAGTCACGCTCCCCGGTACCCGGGGCGATGGCATCACCATGGGTGGGGAGCCAGCTGTGCTCCCCGAGCTGGTCGAGGACGAGGATTTCCCAGTCGGCCTCGGAGAAGCTGCTCTGCATGCCCTTCCTGCTTTCTTCTGTTAGGTCGTTGACTTAACTCTATCCAGCGCCGGCTGCTGCTCAGGCCATGAAGGAGCCCAGTCGACGCTAGATGCGGATCAGACTGCGTCCTCGACAACCTTTTCTGCGTCCTTCACCCGGAGCTTGCCCGACATCAACGGAGGCAGGAGGGCATCGCGGATCTCTGCGAGAGTGCGGTTTTCTTCGCGCAGGGTCCCCAAGAACGCGAGATTATCGTCTGCCCAACTGCCGAATTCCTGCAGTTTAGTTGCGTCGACCGGGGATATGGTGTGTCTGGCGAGATCCGCGGCTGATACTCGTTGTCTGCCGGAGGTGCCTATAAGGTTTTGGATTGCAAAATCACGAAAGCGCTCGCTGATCGCCATGAAGTAAGACACTCCGAGTGGAAGATTGTTCTTTGACCTCATGACGATGAATTCGGTTGATCCAATGCCGACCTCCCCGTCACCCAAGAAATCGACAAAAGCGGTCTTACGGTTCTCGAGGCAGGGGGTGATCCTGGCGATGAGAGTGTCGCCGTTCTTAAATCGAGCTCCACCTTTTCGGGAACCGGTGGTCCACTCCTCCACCAGTGGGGTGGCTGTGGGGAGATCTTTCATAGCGATGATGGTCGGGTTCTCGGACGAAACGGTTCTGCGAGGGTTAAAATCGAACAGACTATCCAACGAGATGCCCTCCCCGGCTGGTTCGACATCTAGTCCTAAGCCGGAGAAATGGGCCGCTCCTAGATCTTCTACACTGCGACCCAATTTGATGTTGGTTGCGATCTTGTCGTCGAGAGCCCCGAGAACTTCTGCGATGGCCTGCTGTTCTTTGAGGGGGGGAGTGGGGTATTGGAACTGACGAATAGTTTTTCCACTCAAATTTTGCTGAGCAGCTCCTGTAGCCTGCGAAATAATGAAATCTCTATCATTTAACAGTGCATAAAATAACCACCGGTGGTCACAAACGGCTGGATCCGCAATTAATGCACAGGAAGCTTGGTTACAGGTTGCTTCTTCAGTGAGCATGCCGAGCATTCCGACCGTAGCGCCGTACATAGCCATAAGCACTGTGTTTGCAGGGAGCAGCTTTGCAGAGGATTCTCGAAGTCCCGCTTCCGATATATACTCGCTGTATTGGTGAATATAAGCATCGTTTAGATCTGCTGTTTTAATCCACGGTATTGTGCCAGGCTCATAGTAGTTAGGGTTTGAGCGCTTTGGAGTGCCCCCGCTGGTAATTCGGAGACAGAGGTCTTCAACAGTGCGTAGGTTCCAATTACGGGGAAACATCAGTGAATCTTCCTTAATTGCTCACGCACCACGGCAGCCAGCCGCTCGGATTCTTTGAACTGCTCAAAGAGTTCCTTCTTCAGACGAGAGATCTTCTCTTCAATCGGTTCGCCATCGTCCTCGACGTCGGTTACACCCACGTAGCGCCCGGGTGTCAAGGCGTAGTCAGCGTCCCTGATTTCTTCCAGGGTGGCTGAGTAGCAGAAACCGGCTTCATCCTCGTAGGTCTTACTCTCGGCGGATGGGGTGCCGCGCCATGCGTGGAAGGTGTCGGCGATCTTGGCGATGTCCTCGGTGGTGAGCTCTCGTTCCGCGCGGTCGATCATTGTGCCGAGGTTGCGGGCGTCAATGAAAAGGACCTGGTCAGTGCGGTCGTTGGAACCTTGCTCACCAGTGGTTTTGTCCTTGGCGAAGAACCAGACGCACACCGGGATGCCGGTGGATCTGAACAGCTGGGTGGGAAGTGCCACCATGCAGGAGACAAGGTTGGCTTCCACCAGCTCGGCACGGATCTTGCCTTCGCCACCGGTGTTGGAGGACATGGATCCGTTGGCCATGACCACGCCGGCGGAGCCGCCGGGGGCCAGCTTGGAGATGATGTGCTGGATCCAGGCGTAGTTGGCGTTGTTCTTCGGGGGCACACCGTAGCGCCAGCGGGGGTCTTCCTCGTTGCGTGCCCAGTCCTTGATGTTGAACGGGGGGTTGGCCAGGGTGTAGTCGGCCTGCATGTCCGCGTGCTGGTCTCGGGCGAAGGTGTCTCCCCAGCGGGGAGCGAGGTTGCCGTTGAGTCCGTGGATGGCCAGGTTCATCTTGGCCATCCGCCAGGTGCGTTCATTGAGTTCCTGGCCGTAGACCGAGATAGCGGTGCGGTCCTCGTTGTGGGCATCGAGGAACTTCTCCGTCTGGACGAACATGCCGCCCGAACCACAGCAGGGGTCGTAGACCCGTCCGCTGGTCGGCTCCAGAACCTCAACGAGAACCCGGACAACATCGGCCGGGGTGTAGAACTCGCCGCCGCGCTTGCCCTCCGCGCGAGCGAACTTCTCCAGGAAGTACTCGTAGACCTCACCGAGGAGATCTCGAGCACGGGCGGGGCCCTGTCCGGTGAAGCGGGTGGTGTTGAACAGATCAATCAGCCCGCCGAGGCGGCGCTGGTCGACGTTGTCGCGGTTGAAGATGCGCGGCAATGTGCCGGCGAGGGTGGGGTTGTGGTCCATGACCAGGTTCATGGCGGTGTCGACCAGCTCACCGATGCTCTTCGGCGCCTGACCGTTCATGGCCGGGAGTCCCTTGGCGTTGTTGGCCAGGTACTCCCAGCGGGCTTCTGCTGAAACCCAGAACACGCCGTGGCCGGTGTATTCGTCGACATCGTCAATGAGCATGTCGATCTGCTCTTCCGTCATGCCGTTCGCTGCGAGTTCCTTGCGGATTTGGGCTCGACGTTCGGTGAAAGCGTCAGAGACGTACTTGAGGAACACCAGGCCAAGGATGACGTCCTTGTACTGGGAGGCGTCCATCGAGCCGCGGAGCCTATCGGCGGCCTTCCAGAGAGTGTCCTTCAGTTCCTTCATGGTCGAGGGCAGAGCCTCGCCCGTGGTCTTCGGGGTCAAAGTCTTTTCCTTATATTGAGGTGGTTTATGTAGCTTAAGGGCAGGTACCGACATGGCTGCCGACACCCTGCGCTTTGGTCGAACGCCCGTGTGTGAGCCGGGCGCTGCGGTGTGCGGCGGATCTAGGTGGTGTCGCCGCCATAGCGGACCAGATTCATCGCTGCATCCACTGCCGTGTTGACCTGCTGAGAAAGCGTCTCAGCTGCGGCTTGGAGAGCTGCCAACCTGTGCAGTGAGTCAGCAATCTCGGTCTGACGTGTGCTGTCGAGGTTCGGGATCTCGATCTGTCGGAAGTCTCGGCGCTGGATCGTTGTTCCGAGGTCGGCTGCCTCATTGAACGAGGCGTTGATGCAGGCAGCCAAGTAGTGGGGGTCAAGCTCGGGTTCGGTAATTCGTAGGATCGTTACATTGTCGGAAACAACCCAGCGGGAACCGTCAGCATGGAAGACCCAGGCGGGCACTCCGGCCAGGTCCGGAACAAGGATGTCCCGGTCCTCCAACCACAAGGAGTCCTTCGGCACCTGGACTTCCTCGATGTTGCGGTGCTGAGCCCGGGCATGCGCGAGGCTGGCGGGAACACCCGTGTCAGGAGTCTCGCTCTTGGAGGGCCTGTAGGTGCCGCGGAGACGAGTGATGAGACCGGCCTCGATGAGCTGCTGAAGACTTGCCGTGCGCGTGGAGTTAGGTAGCGATTCGAAAAGCCCCTCACGGACCTGCACCATGCCTTGGAGAGATCCCAGGGTCGCGATCATGTCGGACACTGACTGGTGGAGGTTGTCCCGGACTTCCTGCTGGTCGGGTACTTCGCGCAGCAGCTGGGCTGGAAGCAACGTGCCTTCGTTCGTGATCAATTCGGCGAGGGTGAGCTGCTTACTGGGGATCGAAGTGTCGCGACCTGACCGCATGTCCGCCAGCCACTCTCCGACTTGGGTTTCGGGGAAGGTTGCGTTGCTGGCGTCGGCGATCAACACCGTGGTGTCTGGTGTCGACTCCGGGGCCCGCAAAACCCACAGCACGGTGGGGATAACGGAGTAGGACAGCAACCTCGGAGGCATTTGGATCACCGCTTCCACAACGCCATGGGCTACGAATGTCTGCCGTAGTTGAACCGACTGACGTCGGTAGGCAGATGCTGTCGGGGTCAGAACATACGCGTGCCCACCGGGGGCAAGGTGAGTCAATGCGTAGAGGAGGAAGGCGTCCTCGCTGTAAAAGCTGCCAGACACATCAATACCTGCTCTCGCCAACAGATCCTGCTGGATGGATCGATCCACCCTCATGGCAAAGGGGGGTTCCATCACGATGCTGGTGGCCTGCAGGTGTTCGTGGGGATCTTGTGCCAGAGAGTCCGCCCGGGTGAACGAAGCAGGGACATCAGCGAGGTAAGCGTGGAGCTCCGCGATGGCTACTGCCCAGGGGTTGATGTCACTGCCAGTAATGGTCAGCCTCTCGGCCTCCCGACTCAGCGCGAGAAGGGTCCCTCCGATGCCGCACGCTGGGTCGAACAGAGTATCTCCGTCAGCAAGGGTGGTATTCGCGGCGTTGACGAGGAGGGTGGATGAGGTCGATTTCGAGGTGCCGAATTCGCTGTCCTTGCCTCGGCCGCCGAGACCGAGAAAGGCATCAATGATCAGCTGGGCAGCGTGCCCGTAATCCTCGATTCTCAGATTGTCGATACCGAGCGTCAGACTCGAGACATGCTCATCAGAGAAGGTGTCCCTGATACGGTCGGCAATGTGCAGATCGTGAACGAGCGGTGTTCCCGTAGGGGAGGGAACGTCCTCCAGAATCTGCGCCAGCTCATCCCCGCTGGTTGCAGCGACGACGGACTGCCAGGTCGTCGAGTTCGTGCCGGTGGTGGCTTGCTTACGCAGGGCTAGCAGGTAGAGGAAGACCGGGGAGATCTCGGTAGGGGGGAGAACACCTCGCAGGGTATTTGCAAGAGCCAAGAGCTGAACCTGGGTCTGCTTCTTGGCTGCCCCCTCCGGGAGGAGATCCTTGGATTCCAGCCAGACGATCACCTCGTCGAAGTCAAACAAAGGGCGACGGGCATTGGAGTCCGCAGTGGAAGAGGGGAAGTCTTCGTGCCGAGCTCGCCAGTTGCTCACGGCGGCGCGGGTGACGTCTGCCAGCGCGGCGATGTCCTTGATAGCCAGGCGGCCAGCGGGGGCGGTCATTTAATGAACCTTTCGGGGAACGGGGAGAGAGTCGACTGTGGAAGTGGAGGGGGCCGTGGTGGTGATCACCGCGGCGGCGGCGAACGCGAGTCGCTTGGCGAGGCGGGTCTGATGGGCGTACACGGTGGTGTGGAGGCCCTGGCCGGCCAGCCAAGACACCTTCTCGGCGAAGATTCGGTCTCCGGAGACAAGGAGCATTTCGGTGAACCTGGTAGCGAGGTCCTCCTCCATGACCCCCAGGAGCTGGAGGTCTGCACCGTTGTCTCCGTATCCGGGAAGGACTCGGTGGGAGGGCCATCCGGCATATACGTTGGTCACCGTGGTGACGTCTGCGGCCAGGACGACAATGTCGCCATCCTTGGGCTTAATCCAGTTGTCAATCATTCGTCGGCACCAACGGGCCTGGGCAGGGGTCTGGACAGGTCCTCCGTTGAAGTTCTCAACATCGATGAGGACGAGGCGTCGTACGTACATGGTGTTTCCTTCTATCTTTTTTGTGTTTGTTCGTTTGAACTGATTTAGAGATTAGCCTATGTACACAGGTTGTGTCAACCCTACCTATGTACACAGTCTGTGTGACTGGATATTAGGCCAGGTCGGACGGGGGGAATGGGCGATTGGTAGGCAATGAACACAGGTGCACGGTAGACCACTTAGAGCTTCCCAAGGCGCTGTGTTTATCGGTCTGTCATGGCCAAGCGGGGTGTGTCGATGGGTCGGCAGCCGCGGGGAAATGTGGCGAGTGTCAGACGAGAGGGGCCTGGGCTCTCCTCGCTCTAGGGATGTTCCTCATCGTCAAGGTCGGAAACGAGATCGGCGAAGATGGAGTCCGATTCAGGGTAGGCAAGCTGGGGGCCGTGCCTGGGCGCATGAGCTGCCGGGGACGCATGCCCTGGCTTTTCTGGGGATGTTTAAGGCGCATTTTGGGTTATCCATGGGATTAGTCCCATCTGTCGCCGCCCCATGTACTGGGCGTCCGTGCGAGGGTATCGTCAGTCGAAAAGATCGCTTGTCAGGGAAGGTGGGCAAAGTGTCGGACCTGGACGATTGGGGCAGCCGGGAAACGGAACGGCTGGTGCAGATTCCTGGATTGGTCGAGTCCGTTCGGCAGGCCCGTGAGGAAGGCCCTGCGGCCGGATCGGAGGAGTTGGAGTGGTGAGTAAAACGCAGACCCTGGACGTGGAGATCCGCCAGGAAGGCGATTGGTGGATCGCTGATATTCCCACACTCCAACAGACAACACAGGCCCGCACGCTTGCCGAACTCGAGGACGCAGTTAGTGAGGTCGCATGCCTCACCACCGGGCACCCTCCGGAGACCTTCAACATCCGCACTTAACAACACCGCCGCCTCCCCGGAAACGAGGAGGCGGCGGCGTCGATAAGCGGCGGTTTAGCCGAAGAACTCGACCAGGGCCTGGGTGACCTGCTCGGGCACCTCGATGGTCGGCACATGTGCGCCGGGGGAGACCTCGACGAAGGTCGCCTCGCCGGTAACACCCTCGGCGATGGCCTTCAGCGCGGAAGGGGGAGTGGACTGATCGTCCGAGGCCGCCAGGACGAGGACCGGGACGGTGATCTCGGCAAGGCGCTCGCGAATGTCCCAGTGGGCCAACGCGTCGGAGGCGGAGGCGTAACCGGAACCGCGGGTGGATACCACCATGCGGCGGTAGCGGGCAGTGGTCGCGGGGTGGGCGGCCTGGAAGTCCTTGGTCAGCCAGAAATCGATAACCCCGTCGGCCATGGGTTCCAAGCCTTCCGCACGGGTGAGTTCGGCGCGCGGGTTCCACTTCTCCGGACCCCCGAAGTAGGCGGCGGTGCACAGGAAACCAGCGCGGGTCACACGCGGGGATGTTAGCGCCATGTACTGGGCGATGGCACCGCCCAGGGACAGGCCGACAACCTGGAACTTATCGACGCCGAGCTGGTCCAGCGTGCTCAGCACATCCTCGGCCAGGTGGTCGAAGGTGGTGTCACCAGGCGCGACATCCGGGTCGGGGGACTGGCCGTGGCCGCGGTGGTCGAGGGCGATGACACGACGGGTCTTGGACAGCTCGTCGAGCTGCGGGAGCCACATGTCGGTGGTGGAGGCGATGGAGCCGAGGAAGACGACCGGCTCGGCATCGGACTCGGGGCCGTAGGAAACGGAGTGCAGGATCATGGTTTAAGCCTCCACCTTCTCGATGACCGCCGCAAGGCCCTGGCCGCCGCCGATGCACATGGTGACCAGAGCGGTCTTGGCATCGGTGCGGGCCAGCTGGTGGGAAGCGGTGACGAGCATGCGGGCGCCGGTCGCGCCGACCGGGTGGCCCAGCGAAATGCCGGAGCCCAGCGGGTTGAGGCGGGAGTCGTCGGCGGCGATGCCCCACTCGGAGAGCACGGACAGTGCCTGGGCGGCGAAGGCCTCGTTGAGCTCGATGAGGTCCATGTCCTCCAGGGTCAGGCCAAGGCGGTCGAGGACCTTCTTGGTGGCCGGGACCGGGCCGATACCCATGGTCTCCGGGGCGACACCGGCCACGGCCCAGCCGCGCAGCACGACGGACGGGGTCAAGCCCAGCTCCTCGGCCTTCGCGCGGGTGGTGACGATCATCGCGGCGGCACCGTCGTTCTGGCCGGAGGCGTTGCCTGCGGTGACGGTGGCGTCGGCGTCCTGGCGGCCCATGATCGGGCGCAGCTTGGCCAGCTTCTCCAGGGTGGAATCCGGGCGCGGGTGCTCATCCTTGTCAATGACCAGCGGGTCACCCTTGCGCTGCGGGACCTCAACCGGCACGATCTCCTCGGCGAAGATGCCGCCTTCCTGCGCGGCGACGGCACGGCGGTGGGATTCCACGGCCATCTCATCCTGGGCCTCGCGGGCGATGGAGTACTCCTCACGGAGGTTCTCGGCCGTCTCAATCATGCCGCCCGGGATCGGGTGGTTCTTGCCGCCGGCGGTCTCACGGGCCTCGGCGAGGCGGTCGCGGAAGACCATGTTGCCGCCCTTCTTGCCCCAGCGGACGTCGGCGTCGACGGTGTACTCGGTGCGCGACATGGACTCGGCGCCACCAGCGATGATGACATCAGCAGCACCGGCGGCGACGTGCGCGGCGGCGGTGACCACGGCCTGCAGGCCGGAACCACAACGACGGTCCAGCTGCATGCCCGGGACGGTCTCGCCGAGGCCGGCGTCCAGTGCCACGACGCGGCCCAGTGCCGGGGCGGCGCCGTTGGGGGAGGCCTGGCCGAGGATGAGGTCATCGACGTCTTCTGCCTTCAGGCCAGAGCGCTCCATGACGGCCTTGACCACGGTGGCGGCCAGCTGCTGGACGGGCACGCCGACGAACTGTCCGCCATAAGCGCCGACGGCGGTACGCAGCGGGGTGCAGATGACGATGTCAGTGGGGTTAGTCATAAGGGGTAGTCCTTCCTAGAAAAGTTCCGTGGCCGCCAGGTCGGCGGTGATCAGTTCAGCGGTATCAATAAGTGCCGGGAGGAAACGGTTGTGCAGCTCCTCCAGGTCATGGACGGCGGTCTGCGTCGAGACGTTGACCGCCGCCACCACCTTCCCAGCAGGGGAGTGCACCGGTGCTGCCAAGGACCGCAATCCGGGCTCCAGCTCCTGGTCCACGATGGAAAAGCCCTGCTCCCGGGTGCGGGAGAGCTCGGTGTAGAGGGCGGCGGCGTCGGTAAGCGTGGACGGAGTGAAAGCCTCAAACTCCACCGTATCCAGGTATCGCTCCAGCTCATCGGCGGGCAAGCCTGCCAGGATGACGCGGCCCATGGACGTGGCGTACGCGGGGAAGCGGGTGCCGATGGTGATGGAGACGGTCATGATGCGACGCACCGGGACGCGGTTGACATAGACGACCTCATGTCCGTCGAGCACCGACAGGGAGGAGGATTCACCGATGTGGCGGGAGAGCTCCTCCAGGCGCGGCTGCGCAATCGCGGGCAGCCCCAGGCCTGACATGTAGCTGTAACCGAGTTCCAGGACCCGGGGGGTGAGCCAGAATTCAGTGCCGTCGGTGGAGGCATAACCGACGGTGACCAGTGTGTGCAGGAAACGCCGGGCGGTAGCGCGGGCCAGTCCGGTGGCCTCAGCGACCTGGGCGAGCGTCTGGCGGGGGCGATCAGCGTTGAACGTGCGGATCACCGCCAGACCGCGGACGAGCGACTGGACATTCGGTGTCTCAGGGCTGGCCATGGTCGGCTCCTTTCTCCTCGGGAGGTTCACAATGTGAACCCTTGTGCATTATCTGAACACCAGTGTACAGTCTGAGCCATGCTTGACAAGACCCTCCCCTCAGTTGATGCGGCCGTCGCCGACATCCCCGACAGCGTGACCATCGCCGTCGGCGGATTCGGACTGGTCGGCATCCCCGCCCGACTCATCGATGCCCTCCGCGAGCAGGGCGCCACCGACCTCACCATCGTGTCCAACAACCTCGGCACCGACGGCTTCGGCCTCGGCCTGCTGCTGGCGGACAAGCGCATCTCCAAGTCCATCGGCTCCTACCTCGGATCCAACAAGGAATACGCCCGCCAGTACCTCGCCGGTGAGCTCACCGTCGAATTCACCCCGCAGGGCACCCTCGCCGAGCGCATGCGCGCCGGCGGCGCCGGCATCCCCGCCTTCTACACCACCGCCGGTGTGGGCACCCAGGTCGCCGAAGGTGGCCTCCCGCAGCGCTACAACGAAGACGGCACCGTCGCCGTGACCTCCAAGCCCAAGGAAACCCGCGAGTTTGGCGGCCAGCTCTACGTCCTCGAGGAATCCATCCGCGCGGACTTCGCCCTGGTCCACGCCGCCAAGGGTGACCGCTACGGCAACCTGGTCTTCAACAAGACCGCCATGAACTTCAACCCCGACGCCGCCATGAGCGGCAAGGTCACCATCGCCCAGGTGGAAGAGCTTGTCGACGTCATCGACCCCGAAGACGTCGACCTCCCCGGCATCTTCGTCGACCGCGTCGTCGAGGTCGGCAAGCAGGAGACCGGTATCGAGAACAGGACGGTGACCCAGTAATGACCTGGAACAAGGAACAGATGGCCGCCCGCGTCGCGGAAGAGCTCGAGAACGGCCAGTACGTCAACCTCGGCATCGGCATGCCGACCCTCATCCCCGGCTACCTGCCCGCAGGCCTCGAGGTCGTCCTCCACTCCGAGAACGGCATCCTCGGTGTCGGCCCGTACCCCACCGAGGACGAGCTCGACCCCGAGCTCATCAACGCCGGCAAGGAGACCATCACCATCACCGAGGGTGGCTCCTACTTCTCCTCCTCCGACTCCTTCGCCATGATCCGCTCCCGCGCCGTCGACGTCGCCGTCCTCGGCGCCATGGAGGTCTCCCAGTTCGGCGACCTGGCCAACTGGATGATCCCCGGCAAAATGGTCAAGGGCATGGGCGGCGCCATGGACCTCGTCCACGGCGCCCAGCAGATCATCGTCATGATGGACCACACCACCAAGAAGGGCGACTCCAAGGTCCTGCCCGCGTGTGTTCTGCCGCTGACCGGCGCGAAGTGCGTCGACATGATCGTCACCAACTACGCCGTATTCACCGTCGACGCGGTCGAGGGCCTCACTCTGGTGCAGTGCGCCGAGGGCGAGACCGTCGAGTCCGTCCGCGAGGTCACTGAGGCACCTTTCAAGGTCGCCGAGGGCCTCTAGGTCTGGTGAGATTTTCCGGGCCCGGAGCGATTTCGCTTTCCGCGACCTGGGGTTTTAGCCCCGCCTGTGCGGCCCGGCCCTGAAAACCTTACAAAGCGCCCGTTTCCCCGCCCCCGGGGGAGGCGGGCGCTTTTGAGGCGGCGGGCGTCGATAAGCATCGCCCCGTGGCAACCGCTCCTGGCTTGACCCGCCGACTACAGTGGTGGGGAACCTGTTCGAAGTCCGCGTAGAGCAAAGCGAGATAGATAACCCTCATGGCACGCATGCAAGAAAGCGCCGACCTGCTCAAGTGCTCCTTCTGCGGAAAGAGCCAGAAGCAGGTGAAGAAGCTCATCGCTGGCGGCGGTGTGTACATCTGCGACGAGTGCATCGAGCTGTGCAACGAGATCATCGAGGAGGAGCTCG
>NZ_JAUNUG010000019.1 GCF_030538285.1 Corynebacterium sp. | reverse complement strand
CCAACCGGACGCTAGAAGCAGAAGATCGCTCCCGCCGCGCGCTCCTCGTGGAAGGTCGGCACCACATCCACGGTGCCGCTGTTGCGCAGGGTGTGGGCGACGGCGGCGTCGAGATCCGCAGCCTTGGAGGAATCGCCCAGGGTGTTCTCGCGCAGGGCCAGCGTGGTCAGCACGAGCGTGTCCACGCGACCATGCACGGATTCCTGGCTGATCTTCGCGGCATCGTGGGTGCCCTTGCCGGTGCCGAGGTTCTCGCCGAAGCGCTCGAGCAGGTCATCGTGACGCTTGTCCGCCTCGGCGGAGGCCAGCGGCCAGGCCTTCTCATGCAGCTCGGCCTCGCTGAGCTGGTCGGGGTTGCCGGAGACGGTGTCGTCGAGAAGCTGCACGTTGGGCAGGTAATCCTTGACGCCGCCGCGGTGCTCGTCGACGGCCGCGAGGATGAGCGGGCGGTCATCGTTGGTGAAGCGGGTGTTGACGGCCTTGGCCACATCGCGCAGGAAGCTGTCGCGGACAACGTTCTCACCGGTGTCATGTCCGTGGGCCGGTGCGGAATCACCCGTCTGGTGCTGGAACTCGGGCTCGCGGGTGTAGTAGTCGGAGTCGTCGGTGGAGGCCGGGGCGTCACCGAGGGGCAGCTCGTCGAGGTGGTTGCGGTCACCCTCGAACAGGCGGACCTTGTCCTGGCTCACGGCGAGCAGCAGGAAGGGCATGTCGTCGGCGACCAGCGGCAGCAGCGGGCGCAGGTTGGCGTACTCACCGACGCTGACCTGGGCCTGGCCCTCGAGCGTGGTGCGGAAGTAGCGGGTGCCGGACGGGGAGGCGAAGACGGCCAGCGCGTCGGCCTGGCGCTGCCAGAACGGCTCGTCGTCGGCGAGTGCGGCGACCTCGGCGAGCAGGGCATCCGCGTCGGTGTCCGGGAAGGACTCGGCGAGCTGGGTGCGGGCGTCGTCGAGAAGCGGCTTGAGCTGGCGGTGGTCGTTGACGGTCTCGGGGCCCCCGCGGTGGGTGGGGATGAGCAGGGAGACGACGGGGCCGTCCAGCTCGGCGAGGGCGCGCAGATCTTCGTGGCGGACAGGGTCAGTGTTCGGATCGATCAGTGCGTTATTCATAGTTCCACGCTACTGAAATTCAGGTCACAGCGAGCTAACAATGTTGAGGATCGGGTACATAGTTGATCGCGGGGTACCTTAGACCCATGCTTTACGACGACACCCTCGCCCTCCTCCGCGAGATGATCCGCAATGCCTGCGTCAACGACTACACCCCCGGCTCCGGCCAGGAGGTGCGCAATGCCGACACCCTCGAGCGCTTCTTCGCCGACACCCCGGGCGTGGAAATCACCCGCTATGAGTCGGCTCCGGGGCGCGTGAGCATCGTTGTCACCTTGCAGGGCACGGATCCGGCCGCCGAACCGCTCACCTTCCTCGGCCACACCGACGTGGTGCCCGTCGACCGCGAGCGCTGGACGGTCGACCCCTTCGGCGCGGAGATCATCGACGGCCGCCTCTACGGCCGCGGTGCCATGGACATGCTGTTCATCACCGCCACCCAGGCCGCCGTGCTGCGCGACGCCGCCCGTACCGGTCGCCCCACCGGCACGCTGACCTTCGTGGGTGTGGCCGATGAGGAATCCCGCGGCACCCTCGGCGCGAAGTGGCTCTCCGAGGAGCACCCCGACGCGTTTTCCTGGCGCAACACCCTCTCGGAGACCGGCGGCTCGCACCTGCCGATCGCCGACGGCTCCGACGCCCTCGTCCTCGTCGTCGGCGAGAAGGGCGCTGCCCAGCGCCGCCTGCACGTCACCGGTGACGCCGGCCACGGCTCCAACCCTTATGGCCGCGAGTCGGCGATCGCGAAAATCGGCGAGGTCGCCCGTCGTATCTCGCTTATCGACGTCCCCGTCTCCCACGACCCCCTCTGGCAGGGCTTCGTCCGCGCCTTCCGCTTTGACCCGGAGATCGAACGCGCCCTGCTGGAGGGCACCGACGACACGGCCTTCGAGCACTTCGGTGACCTCAAGCGCTACGCCCACGCCCTGTCGCGCCTGACGTTTTCGCAGACGATCCTGCGCGCGGGCACCGCCATCAACGTCCTGCCCTCGTCCGCGACCCTCGACCTGGACATCCGCCCCCTGCCCGGCACCACGCAGGATGAGGTCGACGCCATCCTCGCCGATGCGCTGGGCGACATGTACCACGAGGTCCGCATCGAACGGCTCATTTCCGAACCGGCCACCGTCTCCCCCACCTCGGGACCGCTGTACGACGCCCTCGTCGCCACCTTCAACGAGTTCTTCCCCGGCGTCCCTGTCGTGCCAACCATCGCGGCCGGCGGCTCCGACCTGCGCTTCGGCCGCCGCCTCGGCGGCAACGGCTACGGCTTCGCCCTCCACGCCCGCGAGCGCACGCTCGGCGACGTCTTCCAGCTCCTCCACCACCACGACGAGTACATCGAACTCGAGGACCTCGACCTCACCGTGCGCGCCTACCGCTCCCTGGTGCGGCGGTTCTGCGGGGTGTAAGTGCCACCGATGCCTGGTCAATCCGGGTACACTGTCAGGCGTATTCCCCTCCGCATAAGGTCGCCCGCACACCGGATAAGGCCGCGGAGGGGTTTGTTCTTCCTACGACAGCTCCCGGCTCGAGAAGCAGCTATCGCATCTCATGCGGGAACGGTGAACCCGTGGGAAGATCGGGGCTCCGAAACAAGTACGGACATAAGGACAACGCCATGCGCCACTTCTTTCACCGCCGCACCACCCTCGCGGTGACCGCCCTCGCCTCCTCCGCCGCCCTGCTGGCTGCTTGCGCCGAACCCGCCGAGGACGACACCACCGCCGAGACCACCGCCGCGGAGAACACCACCGCCACCACCGCGGCCGCCGCCGGCGAGACCACCACCATCACCGTCTACACCTCCGAGCCGGAGGAGAAGGTCGACGAGATCAACGCCGCCTTCGAGGCCGCGAACCCGGACATCAAGGTCGAGGTCTACCGCGCTGGCACCGGCGATCTCAACGCGCGTATCGCCGCGGAGAAGGAGTCCGGCTCCATCGAGGCCGACATCTTGTGGGCCGCCGACTCCGCCACCTTCGAAACCTACAAGGAGGCCGGTGACCTCGCCGAATTGCAGGACGTCGACACCTCCGAGCTCATCGACGAGGCCCTCGACGCCGACAACCACTACGTTGGCACCCGCATCATCCCCACCGTCATCGCCTACAACACCGACATCATCGACGAAGCCGACGCCCCGCAGTCCTGGGCCGACCTCGTCGACCCGCGTTTCCAGGGCCAGCTGGTCATGCCTGACCCGGCCGTCTCCGGTGCCGCCGCGTTCAACGCCTCGGTGTGGAAGAACGACTCCCAGCTCGGCGAGGACTGGATCAACGCCCTCGGTGAAAACACCCCGATGATCGCCCAGTCCAACGGCCCCACCTCCCAGGAGATCGCGGGCGGCGGCCACCCGGTCGGCGTCGTCGTCGATTACCTGGTGCGCGACCTGGCCGAGGCCGGTTCCCCGATCGCCGCCGTCTACCCGACCGAGGGCGCGCCGTACATCACCGAGCCGGCCGGCGTCTTCGAGTCCTCCGACAACAAGGAGGCCGCCGAGCGCTACATCAACTTCCTGCTCTCCGAGGAGGGCCAGAAGATCGCCGTCGAGCAGGCCTACCTGCCGGTGCGTGAGGATGTGGGCACCCCGGCGGACACCCCGCCGCTGCACGAGATCGCCCTGATGACCCCGGACCTGCAGGTGGTCACAGAGGACAAGGACGCAGCCGTCGAGCTGTTCCAGAACGCCATGCAGTAGTCCATGCCCGCGCTAACCCTGATGCGCTTCGGGGTGTGGCTGATCGTCCTCGGACTGTTCGTCACACCCCTGGCGCTCGTCGTCGCCCTGGCCGCCGGTGGCAACCAGATTCCCGTGCTGCTGGACCAGGGCCTGGGCACCGCGGTGTGGAACTCCACGTACACGACGCTGCTCTCGGCGGTGGGCGCCACGGTCGTCGGCACCGCCATCGCGCTGCTGCTTGACCGCACCAACGCCCGCGGCACCACGGTGCTGCGCCTGTTCCTGCTCTCCCCGCTGCTCATCCCGCCGTTTATCGGGGCGATCGCGTGGTTGCAGCTCTTCGGCCCGAACCAGGGGCTTAACCGTTTCTTCGGCACGCAGGTGTGGAACATCTACGGCGCCGACGGCGTGACATTCCTGCTGGTGTTGCACTCCTACCCCATCGTCTACGTCATCGTCGCCGCGGGCCTGCGCTCCATTCCCTCGGATCTGGAGCAGGCCGCTCGGATCTCCGGTGCCGGTACCTCCACCGTGCTGCGCACCGTCACCCTGCCGCTGCTGCGCCCGGCCCTGCTCTCGGCGTTCACGCTGACAGCGGTGGCGAACCTGGCGGACTTCGGTATCCCCGCGCTGCTGGGATCCCCGGCGCGCTTCGAGACTCTGGCCACCATGATCTACCGCTTCATGGAGTCCGGCACCGTGGCCAACCCGCTGCAGACCGTCTCGACGATCGGTGTGGTCCTGCTCTTCCTCGGCATCGCCTCCGTCACCGCCGACTACCTGGTGTCCCAGTGGGCGGGCTCCAAGCTGCAGGACACCGGGCAGGCGTTGCGTTTCGATCTCGGGGGCGCCCGCTGGCCGGTGACCCTACTGGCCTGGGTCCTCGGCCTGGCCGTCACGCTCGGCCCCATTCTCGGTCTGGCCTACCGCGCGCTGCTGCCCGCCCCGGGCATCCCCTTCACCCTAGACACCATCACGCTGGACAATTTCCGCCGCTCCCTGGCCAATCCGCGCGTGGTGGAGGGCTTCTCCAACTCGGTGACACTCGCCCTGTCGGCGGCGCTGATCTGCGGTGTGCTCGGCTGGCTCATCGGCCTGCTGGTCACCCGTACCCGCTTTGTCGGCAACACCGCGCTGACATTGACGGTGCTGCTGCCGACGGCCCTGCCGGGGCTGATCATCGGTGTCGGCTGGCTCATCCTCGGCCGCTACACCGGCACATACAACACGATGTGGGTCATCCTCGGCGCCTACGTGTGTGCCTTCACCGCGCTGGTGCTCCAGGCGGTGCGTGCCCCGCTACAGGGCACGCCGCTGGCCGTCGAGGAGGCCGCCCGGATCTCCGGCGCCGGTCGCCTGTGGGCGTTGCTGAGCACCACCGGCGCCATGGCGATCCCGGCGGCGTTCTCGGGTGCGGTGCTCGTCGCCGTGACGGCCGTGCGCGAGCTCACCGTGTCCATCCTGCTCATCGCCCCGGGCACCACGACCCTCGGCGTGCAGGTGTTCAACCTGCAGCAGGCTGGCAATTACAATCAGGCCTCCGCGCTGTCCCTCATGTTCGCCGTGGTCGGCATCGTCGCCCTGGCGCTTACCGTGCGATCCCCGAAAGTCAGGAGCTGACGTGTCCGCCATCGACATCCATGACCTGCGCGTCACCTTCCCCGACGGCACCACGGGCCTGGCCGACATCGACCTCCACGTGCAGCCCGAGGAGTTCATCGCCCTCATCGGCGCCTCCGGTTCCGGCAAGACGACGCTGCTACGCACCATCGCCGGATTCATCGCGCCGAGCGCGGGGCATGTCGCCATCGATGGCCGCGACGTCACCGACGTGCCCCCGGAAAAACGCCGCATGGGCATGGTCTTCCAGCAGCACGCCGTGTGGCCGCACATGTCGGTGGCCGGGAATGTGGAGTACCCGCTGAAACGCGGGGGCGTCGATAAGCGGGAGCGGGGGCAACGCGTCGAGCGCGCCCTCGAGCTGGTCGGCATGGGCGGTTTCGCGCGTCGCAAACCGGAATCGCTGTCCGGCGGGCAGCGGCAGCGGGTGGCTCTCGCGCGCGCCATCGTCGCCGACCCCACCGTCCTGCTTCTCGACGAAGCCCTGTCCGCCCTCGACGAACCCCTCCGCGACAGCCTGCGCCGCGAACTCGTCTCGCTCACCCGCCGCGAGGGCCTGACCACGGTGCATGTCACGCATGACCGCGCCGAGGCACTGTCCATCGCCGACCGCATCGTCGTGCTCGGCGAGGGCCGGATCCAGCAGATCGCCACCCCGGCCGAGCTCGTCTCACGCCCGGCCACCGCCGAGGTCGCCGCGTTCATCGCGGACGCGACGCTTCTCGACGCCGCCTCCCTCGACGTCGAGCCCTCCGAGGTCATCGGCAGCGGTTCGGCCCTGACGTTGGCGGTACTGCCCCACATGGTGGAGGTGCTGCCCGCCGGTTGCGACGGCATCCCGGCGCAGGTGCGTTCCGTGCTTTATGACGCCGGCGACTGGTCCCTCACCCTCGACGCCCTGGACACCGTCTTCCGGGCGACGGTGCGCGGGGCGCGCCCGGACGTCGGGGACCCGGTGACGATGCGTGTCAGCGGGCCGCTGGGATACCGGTCCTAAGGTATATCTCGGCAGGTATTTCTCGACAGGTATAGGTCGAGTAGCCGGTGGCGCCCACGGCAATCCCACTCGACCTATACATCGGAAGATATAGCTGGCGAGATATACCTATCGCGGCTTCGCAAAGCAGTAGTCCCGGCGAGCACCGCCACCATGAGCACGATGACGAGCACCGCCATCGTCGGCATGCCCCACACGGAGACCACCGGGCCGGAGATGACGCCGCCGAGGGCGCCGGTGAGGTTCATGGTCAGGTCGGAACGACCCTGCAGGCCGGCCTTCTGCTCGGGGGGCGCGGCCGCGGCGACCACCGCCGAGGAGCCGACAAGCGTGGCGGACCACCCGATACCGAGGAGGAGCAGCGCGGCCACGACGATCGACTCGTTCCCGGACCACGGCACGAGCAGCGCCGCGGCGGTGAAGGTGCCCGCCAGGCCGAGCAGCATCGTCGGGAGCGCGCCCCACGAATCGGCGAGCCACCCGAACACGGGTGCCAGGCCGTACATGCCGCCGACGTGGAAGGAGATGGTCAGGCCGATGAGGGTCATTGAGGCGCCGTGGCCGTGCATGTGGACGGCGGTCATGGACATGATGGCGATCATCGCGAAGTGGCTGAACGCGTTGGTGATGATCGCGGAGGCCACCACCGGGTGCTCCCGCAGGTTCGTCCGCGGCTTCGGGCCAGTGACCACCACGGGGGCGGGCTCGGGGCGGAGCATGAGCTGCAGCACGAGGACCGCCGCCCACTGCGCCGCGATGCACACCAGGTAGGCGCCGGAGAAGCTCGCCAGGCCGAGGCTGGCGCCGAGGCGTTCCGTCGGCTCGAAGAGGTTGGGGCCGAGGATCGCGCCGATCGTCGTCGCCCACACCACCAGCGAGATGTCGCGCCCCTTGCGCTTCTGGTCGGCCACGTCGGCGGCCGCGAAACGGGCCTGCAGGTTCATGGCCACGGCCGCACCGAGGAAGAAGAAGCCCGCCAGCAGGAAGGGGTAGATACCGGTCTGCGCGGCGAACAGCGCCGAGAGCGCGCCGAGGGAGCCGAGGGCCAGGCCGGTGCTCAGCGAGGCCCGGCGTCCCCGCCGGTTGACGATCGCCGCCAGCGGCACCGCCCACAACGCCGCACCGATGGTGGTCACCGTCGACGCGGCCCCGCCCCAGGCCGGCCCGGCCATGTCCGCGGAGAGGATCGCCCCCATGGAGAAGGTCACGCCGTGTGCCAGCCCGGCCATGACCTGGGCAATCATGAGGGCGGTGAGGACGCGACGGCGGGATGCAACGTGAGCCATGCAGCCACCTTAAGCCAGTGTGTGTACAAGATGGCTACTCGTCAGCGCCACAGCATCGGCAGCGCCCTACCCTGGGGCCCATGGACGCCCTGCAGATCTTCACCGTCGGCCACTCCAACCGTTCCGCGGAGGAATTCACCGACTTGTTGCGGGCACACGAGATTGCGCAGGTCGCCGACGTCCGGACGGTGCCGAAGTCGAGCCACAACCCGCAGTTCTGGGGCGCTGCCCTCGAGGCCAGCCTCGCGGCGGCCGGGATCGACTACCGGTGGTTCCCCCAGCTCGGCGGGTTGCGGAAGACCAGGGCGGACTCCCCCAACGGCGCCTGGCGCAATGCCTCCTTCCGCGGCTACGCCGACTACATGCTCACGCCGGAATTCGCGGCCGGCCTGGCGGAGCTGCTCGACTACGCCGCGCAGGCCCCGACCGCGATCATGTGCGCCGAGGCGGTCCCGTGGCGCTGCCACCGCTCGCTCATCGGCGATGCGCTGCTACTCCAGGGCCACGAGGTCTACGACATCATGAGCCCGACGAAGGCCACGCCGGAGAAGCTCACGTCTTTCGCGGTGGTCACCGACGGGGTGCTGACGTACCCGCCCGATGACGGTGCAGAAACCCGCGCTTGAGTCACAAAGCGCAGAGAGGCGCCACATCGCCACGGCCGCCGGGCGTCGGCACCGTGAGGAAGGTGCACGAGTTCCAGCCGCGGGACTCGACGATCCCCCGGACCCGCGACCATTCTCCGGGGCTGAGATCCGGCGTCCGTGAGAGCACGAACCCGGACAGGCGGCGCGGGTCACCGACGACCGCGAGGGAGTAGTCCTCCTCCAGATGGGTCACCCGGTAGTTGGGCGGCCCGTCGACCTGCTGGAAGGGCACGCCGGGAAAGGTGACGCGGAGGGAGGCGTCGGACACCGCCGTGGCGGTGCCCTCGATGGTCGAGCGCGGGCCGAGGAGCGTGCCGCAGGAATTGCGGACTGAGATGGTCTGCGCATCCACGACCCCGTACTCCGCAGTCGTGTGGTGCGCGCACTGCAGCGTGTAGGGCTGCGGGAGGGCGGCGACCTGGTACCACGTGCCGGAGTAGCGCTCGAGGTCGACGGCCCGGTTGACCTCGGGGAGCTCGGCGCCCGGCAGGGAGGAGCCCTGCGGGATGATTTGGGAGGAGCCGCCCCCGAGACGGCCGCCATCGAAAAGGTCCTGCGCCCCGGCGACAGGGCTGAGCGAGGTGGCACCCAGGGCGAGGGCAAGGAGGATCCGGCGCATGTATCTACCTTTCTGAGGTGTGACTTCCGACACTACATGCGGTCGGACTGATTGATTCGTACATTGGAGTCATGAACTTCCGCGCCGTGCCCGCCCTCCTCGGCGCCGGGCTGCTCGCCGCCTGCACGGCCCCCGACATGACACCGGAACTCGTCACCTATCGGCACTACGTCGCCCTCGGGGACTCCTTCGCCGCGATGGGCAGCCGCAGCGCCCCGACCTCCGGCCCCCTCGAGTGCTTCCGCTCCGCGGACAACTACCCCTCCCTCCTGCTTATCGACGCCCCCGTCGCCGCCGGTCAGGACGTCACCTGCTCGAGCGCCGTCACCGCCGACATCCCCGGCCAGGCCGCCGCCCTCACCCCGGACACCGATCTGGTGACCCTGTCCATCGGCGGCAACGACATCCGCTTCGCCGAGATCGCCGGCTGCTTCCGCCGCGCCATGAGCGAAACGCTCGACTGCCCTGCGCTTCTCGACGCCCCCGTCAACGAACAGCTCGACTCCGTCCCCGCCCGCCTCGACGAGGTCTACGGCCTCATCGCGGAGGCCAGTCCCGACGCACGGGTCATCGCCACCGGCTACCTCCCGCTGGTCTCGGCGGGTGAATGTCCGGAGCTGGAGGCCGTCCCGGAGGAGCACCGCGCCTGGGCGGTGGCCCTCACCGAACAGATCAACGACGTGGTCCGCGCGGCCGCGGAACGCCACGGCGCCGAGTTCGTCCTGCCTGCGGACGCATCCGAGCACTCCGCCTGTGCCGAACCCGTGCAGCGCTGGGCCGACATCACCGGGGAGGAGACGGACGCCTATCCCATGCACCCGACACCCCTGGGGCAGCGCGCGATGGCGGAAGCGGTGCTCGATCAGCTGTAGAGGGCGAGTCTCCCTCCAGCGGCGATCATATGTTCGACCCCTCCACTAGTCTGTCCCTTATGCATGCGATCCGACCCACGCTCCGCGTCATCAAGAGGTTGCCCAGGGATTCGTTCGCTGACCCAACCACATACGACGCGGTGCGCCGACTGGCTTCCGCCCCCAATGACCTTCGCCGACAGATCCTCGCGTCACTGAACTTGGATGAATTGGATCATCCCTTGCTCAAGGATGCGCGATCCTTCTTGGACAGTAGTGCGCTTCCGGATCTGCACCGGAGCAGCTCACGGAAATGTGGAGTGCCTGTCTACGAGGTGCGCTCTCACCAGGGGGCAGCCTGGCGTGGTGCAGTCATCGTCGACGCAGAAGGCGACTGGTGGCTGGTCCATGCAGACACCCATGACCGCTTTCACGCGAGCACTGCTGACGTGTTGTCATCAAGCAGTAGCAGTGCCTTTCCTTCCCGAATCGATCAACAGCTTCGAGACCGGGACAGGGCTGCCCGTCTGACATCGGCCGAGGATATCGAACTGCTGCAAAGTTTCTGCCGGGCCATGGAACGGGCGGTGAATGCTCCAGGCAGTGACAGTCTTGTCCCCCTCCCGAAGAACATGCCGGCGAAAGTCCTCGTCAGAATCGATTTTTCTGAGGTATCAAATTCTGTAGACACGATGCATGAGTCGACGGCTGAGGTGACTGTGAGCATGACCATCGACGCAGACAACGACAACCTCCGGTCAAGATTCCTGGGACTTTACGTCCCCTTCCTCCAACCGAATGCTGAGTTGAGAGAACAGGTTTACGGCCCCGATTATCGAAGGATCCTTCTCAACCTTCTGGTGACACATGCCCAACTCGCGCAGTTCCTCACGATCGCAACTGACGGACACGTGGCACGCCGACAGCCCGCTGCTCCCGCAGTCCTCCACTGGGCAGGTATCAATGAGCTGACTGCCGGATATGTTCTCGGAAAAGCAGTCAAGGCACTGTGTGGTGTCTGGTTCGTCCCGACCCGCGACGGAGATTCGGCACCCGACCTGCCCATCTGCGAGGAATGTGAAAGCATCCAACCCGTGGCGCAGAAACTGCAGAGCCTAATCAAGCGGATCGAAGCGTCCGGTAGTCCCACCGACTAGAGTTCAGCGAGCTCCTCCAGATCCTCGTCACGGAGGTCGAGTTCGCGCGTTTCATATGAATGCGAAATCGCTTCCGCCACGTCCTGGGCCGCGCGCTCCCGGCGTTCGATGAAATCCGCGACAGCGCTGGCCGAGATGCGATAGTGCGTCCCGACCTTACCTGCCTCAAGAAGGCCTGTTCGGACGTACTTTTCCATGAGGTGGGGCCGACTGATTCCGAGTAGTTTCGCCGCCTCGTTCGGACTGAGATCCTTCTCGCCGACAATTGCAGTGAACTCCCGTCCGCCCTCCAGTGCCGAAGCAAGCTGCCCGACCAATTCAGCCACGGGAGAATGCACAGGCAGCCTGCGGCACAGATCCTTGAGCAGGGAGAGGTGCTCCCACAGCTCACTTTCCGTGAGGTCCTCCTGATCGATGCGCATGACGTCGGCCACAGCGGCCCTCCCAACTGAAGTACCTGGAATTATCTGCAACAACTGTAACAAGTGTACGCCGCCCTGTCATCCCGCCCGGGGGTCAGATCAGGAAGTAGAGCGAAGCGTGCGCGGCGCACCCCGCATTGAAGGGGTGCCGGCACTGCGGGCAGGCCGTCGCCGCCGAGTACGCCGCATAATCCATCCCGTGGGCGCACACCCCGCACATGACCGAGCCCGACTCGACCAACGGCATCCGACCGAAGGGGTGATCCGCCAGCTCCGCGTGACAGGCGTGGCACGCCCAGTAATCCCCGCAGGTCGCGCAGCGGTTGGCCACCACGTCGCGGTCGCTGCGGTAGTGGGCGCAGCGACCCTGCGCATCGACGCCGACTCCCCGGATACTCATGCCCCCACGGTACGGGCCCGTCTCGCAGCGGGAACAAACCCTCCCCGAAGTTGTTGACATGTACATGACCACTTCCAATGTTCCCTTCCGCCTCACCCACCCCTGGCAGGGCACCGATCCCTTCCTCTTCGCCGTCTTCCACCAGGACGCCTTCCCGGCCGGCGATGCCGACATGGGCCCCGGCTCCGCCCGGCCCGAGGGCTGGAGCATGTACCACGGCCGGAAGATCCCCGGCTTCCCCGCTCACCCGCACCGCGGCTTCGAGACCATCACCCTGGTCACCTCCGGACACGTCGACCACACCGACTCCGTCGGCGCCGCGGCCCGCTACGGCCAGGGTGACGCCCAGTGGCTGACCACCGGCGGAGGCGTCACCCACTCGGAGATGTTCCCGCTGATCAACGAGGATTCCCCCAACCCCCTCGAGCTCTTCCAGATCTGGCTCAACCTGCCGCCGGAATCCAAGACCGTCCCCGCGGAATTCACCATGCAGTGGGGTGAGGATATCCCGGTCCACCAGGCCGAAGGCGGATCGGTGCGCATCATCGCGGGCGCGCTCGGCGATGCCACGCCCCTCAACCCGCCGGTGAATTCCTGGGCCGCCGACCCGGCCCATGATGTCGCCGTCTGGCTCATCGAGGTCGAGGCCGGGCAGTCCCTCACCCTCCCGGCCTCCAAGAATGACGAGACCCGCCGCACCCTCTACGTCTTCTCCGGAGACGCCGAGGTCGAGGGGTCGACGGTGGCCGCAGGCTGGGGCTACCAGCAGGTCGGGCAGGAGAGCACCGAGATCACCGCAGGTCAGGAGACGGTGCGCGCGCTGGTCCTCCAGGGTGTGCCCATCGGGGCGCCGGTGCATCAGCACGGCCCCTTCGTGGCCAACTCGCATGCGGAGCTGCAGCAGGCGTTCATCGACTATCAGGAGACCCGCTTCGGCGGCTGGCCGTGGCCCACCACCGAGGAGGTCTTCCCCCGCGATGCCGGTCGCTTCGCCCGCTTCCCCGACGGGAGCGAGCAGCGCCCGTAATGTCCGGACCTTCTTCTACCTGCGGCGTCGGGGCGGGGCCGCCCCGCTGCTCTCGAAGAGGCTGACCATCTGGACCACCGACAGATCCGAGGGCAGCGCAGTGGGGCGCACCCCGGATCGTTCCGCCCACGCCTGCGCCGCCTGCCGGGAGGGGAGGATCCTGGCCCGGGTGATGATCTCCCCGATGCCGCGACCGCGCCCCGTGTAGAGGGTATGCACCAGCGCCTGGAACGCCTTGCGGTTCTTCGTCGGCACCAGCGGAGTCGTGCGGCGCCGGATGTGCAGGACACCGCCGTCGACCCCGGGCCGGGGAGTGAACGCTGCCCGGGGGACGCGTTCGCCGAGCTCGAACGTGAACCATGGTGCCCATTGGGCTGTCATCATGGTGGATGCACCGACCCCGGCGCGCCGCCGGGCGACCTCCCATTGCATGAGAAGGACGGCATCGGTCCAGGCAGGCGCATGCAGCAGACGTCGGAGGATGGCCGTGGTGAGGTGGAACGGGATGTTTCCGACGATGACGTGCGGATGCGAGGGCAGTCGGTAACGCAGGAAATCATCGTTGATGACGGTGACCGCGGGGCCAAGTGCCAGCCGCAACGCCTCCGTGAGCCGGGGATCGATCTCCACGGCGGTGAGGGACCGACCGATACCGGCCAGCGGGCGGCTCAGAGCGCCTTCGCCGGGGCCGATCTCAATGAGAGGGCCTGTGGTGGATGCGACGCGCTCCATGAGCGAGGCGATAACGCGGGAATCAGTGAGGAAGTTCTGGCCGTGCTCGTGACGGCCGTGGGAGTATGCAGACAAGGGGTGCTCCGAGAATGAGGTGTTCTGGAGCCGGGCACGACAAAGGGACCGCCCGGCTCATGGACCGGAGCGGCGACCATTACTGGAGGGTCAGCCGCTGTCAGCGGTTGCGGCGCAACCGCATGAAGGCGGTTCCCAAGATCAACATGTCAACGACATTACCACCTACTGTGGCCGCATGGACTTCCACTTCTACGAGCCGGCCGCCGGCCACGGTCTGCCGCATTCGCCCTTCAACGCCATCATCGCGCCGCGCCCGATCGGCTGGATTTCTTCGCGCGCCGCTGACGGCACCCTCAATCTGGCGCCCTACAGCTTCTTCAACGCTTTCTCGTACACGCCGCCGCTCATCGGATTCGCCAGCATCGGGGAGAAGGACTCCGTGACCAACATCCGCGAAACCGGAGAGTTCTGCTGGAACCTCGCCACACGCGACCTGGCGGAGGCGATGAACGAGTCGGCGCGGATCACCGGCCCGGAGGTGGATGAGTTCGCGCTCGCCGGGCTCACCCCCGCCCCCTCCCGGCTTATCGACGTCCCCCACGTCGGCGAGGCCCGCGTCGTCTTCGAGTGCCGCGCCACGCAGATCGTGCATCTGGAGGATGCCGCCGGTGCGCCGACCGAGACGAGAATGGTGTTCGGGGAGGTCGTAGGCGTGCACATCGACAAGACACTGCTCGTCGACGGCATCTACCAAACCACCTTGGCTGACCCCATCAGCCGGGGTGGCGGCCCCGCGACCTACTTCACCATCTCCGAAGAGGCCCGCTTCGAGATGCCCCGCCCGGAGGCCAATCAGTCCAGGCTGTAGCGCGCCCCGAACTCATCCGGCTGGTCGAGTGCGCGCAGCGCCTGCCCGATGCTGACCTCCCGCCCGTCGGTGTAGCCGGCGACGCGGGCGGTCTCGCGATGGCCGTCGGTGTCGACGATGGCCACACAGTAGGGCGCACCTTCGACGCCCTGGGGTGGGGTGCGCACGATCGTGTAGGTGAAGATGGTGGAACTCATGATTCTCCCTCGAAGATGTTGATGACGCAGGTGCCGGCGGTGCCGCCCAGGTTGTGGGTGAGCCCGATGTTGGCGGTGGACACCTGGCGCTCGCCGGCGTCGCCACGCAGCTGGGTGATGACCTCGATGGCCTGGCTGATGCCCGTCGCCCCGACCGGGTGGCCCTTGGCCTTGAGGCCGCCGGAGGTGTTGATCGGCATGTCGCCGCCGCGGGCCGTCCGCCCCTCGGCCACCGCGTCGCCGCCGCGGCCGGGCTCGAAGAACCCGAGGTCCTCGGTGTTGATGATCTGGGTGATGGTGAAGCAGTCGTGGACCTCGGCGAGGTCGATGTCACCCGGGCCCACCCCGGCCTGCTCGTAGGCGGTGGCCGCGGCCTGCCGGGTGGCGGCGAAGCTGGTCTGGGATTTTCGGCCGTGCAGCGTCAGGGTGTCGCCGCCGTGGCCGGAACCGGTGATGCGCACCCGGCGCGCCGTCGAGGCCGTGTCCACACCCTCGGCGGTGAGCACGAGGAAGGCGGCGCCATCGGTGACCAGGGAGCAGTCGTAGAGGCCGAAGGGGTCGGCGATGCGGGGGGCGGAGAGCACCTTGTCCACGTCGATCGCCTTCTGCAGCTGGGCGTGGGGGTTGAGCAGGGCGTTGTCGTGGGCGTTGACGGCCACCTGGGCCATTTCGCGGCGGACGTCGCGGTGCTCATGGAAGTAGCGGTGGGCCACCATGGCGAAGATGCCGGGGAAGGTGAGCCCGGACTGGGCCTCGAGTTCGACGTCCATGGCGGAGGTCAGCGCCTCGGTGACCACGGCGGTGGTCTGGTGGGTCATCTTCTCCACGCCGCCGACCAGCACGACGTCGTGGATGCCGTGCCGGATGGCCTGTACCGCCTGGTAGAGGGCGAGCCCGCCGGAGGCACACGCGCCTTCAACGCGCAGCGCCGGAACATGGGGGATGCCCAGGGTCTCGGCGAGCAGCGGGCCCATATGGGCCTGCCCGGTGAGCGGCTGGCCGGCGAAGTTGCCCACGTAGGCGGCACCGATGCGGGCGGGGTCGACGCCGGCGTCGATAAGCGCGGCGCTACCGGCCTCCTCGATCATGGCGTGCAGGCCGCGGTCGGGATAGCGGCCCATCGGGGTTTCCCCGATGCCTGCGACGATGACGTTCCTCATGCCTGTGCTCCTTCCGCGAGCTCGACCGTGAAGTCGGTTCCGGTACGTTCGCGCACCTCGTCCTCGGTGTGTCCCGGCGCGATCTCGCGCAGGATGAGCTGCCTATCCACGACGTCGAAGACCGCCAGGTCCGTGATGATCCGGTTGACCACCCCCACGCCGGTCAGCGGCAGCGAGCACTCCTCGACGATCTTGGGGGAGCCGTCCTTGGCGTTGTGGTCGGTGAGCACGACAACGCGGCGTGCCCCGGCGACGAGGTCCATGGCCCCGCCCATGCCTTTGACGAGCTTGCCGGGGATCTTCCAGTTGGCCAGGTCTCCGCTGCCGGAGACCTCCATGGCACCAAGGAAGGCGGCCTTCATCTTGCCGGCGCGGATCATGCCGAAGGAGGTGGCGGAGTCGAAGATGACCGCCCCGGGCTGCAGGGTGATGGTCTGCTTGCCGGCGTTGATGAGGTCGGGGTCCTCCTCACCCGGGTAGGGGTTGGGGCCCATGCCGAGGATGCCGTTCTCGCTCTGCACGACGACGTCGACGCCGGCGGGCAGGTTGTTGGCGATGAGGGTGGGGATGCCGATGCCGAGGTTGACGTAGTCGCCGTCCTCGAGTTCGCGGGCGGCAATGGCCGCCATTTCGTCTCGTGTCCAGGTCATGGTTTAGTCCTCCTGATCGCTGGGTCGGGGGCGGGTGGTGAGTTGCTCAATCTGGGTCGGGATGGTGGCGTCCCCCAGGTGGTGGATGTAGACGCCGGGAGTGTGGATGTCGTCGGGGCCCAGCTCTCCGCGGGCGAGAACGTGCTCGGCCTCGGCGAAGGTGAGGCGTCCGCACTGGGCGACGACGGGGTTGAAGTTGCGGGCGGCCAGGCGGTAGCGGAGGTTGCCGTCGACGTCGGCGGTGTGCGCCCGGACGAGGGAAATATCGGCGATGATCGCGCGTTCCTGCAGGTAGGTCTCGCCGTCGAACTCGGCGGTGGGTTTTCCTTCGGCCACTTCGGTGCCCACGCCGGTGCGGGTGTAGAAGGCGGCGATACCGGCGCCGCCGGCGTGCATCCGCTCGGCGAGGGTGCCTTGGGGTACGAGTTCAACCTCGACGGCCCCGCTGAGGTACTGCTCCATGAAGAGTTTGTTCTCCCCGATGTAGCTGGCGAGGACGCGGGCGATCTGGCCCTTCTCCAGGAGGCGGCCGAGGCCGACGCCGTCGATACCGAGGTTGTTCGACACAACGGTGAGGTCGCGCACGCCGGAGTCCCGGACGATGTCGATGAGGGTGGAGGGGATGCCGCAGATTCCGAATCCACCGACAGCGAGGGTCATGCCGTCATGCAGCTGCGGGATCAGGGCGTCCCGGATGGTGTCTGTGTACTTGCTCATGTGTGGTTCCTTCCTGCTTAGCTGGCGGTCCAGCCACCGTCGATGGTGTAGGCGGCGCCGGTGACCATGCCCGCGTGTTCGGAGGCGAGCCACGTGGCCAGGGAGGCGACCTCCTCCGGTTCGACGAGCCGCTTGACGGCGGATTCGGTGAGCATGATCTTTTCGACGACCTCGTCCGCCCCGATTCCGTGGATCTTGGCCTGGTCATCGATTTGCTTTTCGACGAGCGGGGTACGCACATAGGCCGGGTTGATGCAGTTGGATGTCACCCCATGCTCGGCGCCCTCCAGGGCGGTGACCTTGGAGAAGCCTTCGAGGGCGTGCTTGGCGGTGACGTAGGCGGACTTGAAGGCGCTGGCACGCATGCCGTGGATGGAGGAGATGTTGATGATGCGCCCGAAGCCACGCTCGTACATGCCTGGCAGGGCAGCGCGGACGAGGAGGAACGGGGCCTCCACCATGAGGCGGTTGATCAGGCGCCAGTCGCCCGGGTCGAACTCGTGGATCGGGGAGATGCGCTGGATACCGGCGTTGTTGACCAAGATGTCGGTCTCGAGGCTCAGGTCCTCGAGGGCGACGGTGTCGGAGAGGTCGACGCTCCAGTGCTCGCCGCCGATTTCCTCGGCCAGGGCGCGGGCATCATCGTCGTTGATGTCGCACACGGTGACGTGGGCACCAGCCGCGGCGAAGGCGCGGGCGCAGGCAGCGCCGATACCGGAGGCACCTCCGGTGATGAGGGCACGTCGAGAAGCAAGGGAATGCATGATGTTCCTTTCAGGGATTTAGAGGATGCCGGCGGACACGGCGCCGACGAGGAGGGCGACGGCCAGCAGCGGGCCGGCCATGGTGATCATGGCGACATCCTTGTAGGACTGGCGGTGGGTGAGTCCACAGACGATGAGCAGGGTGACCACGGCGCCGGAGTGCGGCAGAGTGTCCAGGCCGCCGGCGGCCATGGCGGTGAGGCGGTGCATGGCTTCCATGCTGATGCCGTCGGCCACGGCCATGTCGCGGAGCTGCTCACCAAGGGCGTTAAGAGCGATGGTCATGCCGCCGGAGGAGGAACCGGTGAGGCCGGCGGTGATGGAGACGGTGACCACGGAGGTGATGATGGCGTTGGCGCCCATGTTGAATACGGAATCACGGACCAGGGCGAAGGCAGCGACGGAGGCGACGACCGCTCCGTAGCCGACCTCGGAGGCGGTGCTGAACACCGGGAACATGGAGTTCTTCGCGCCTTCTCCCAGGGCCCGGAACAGCTTCTGCACGTGGCGGGCGTTGAGCGCCAGGATGACCAGGATCGCGGTGGTGATTCCCACGAGCACGGCCCACAGTGCGGCACGGCTGGACAAGGTGGCGCCACCATACTTGTCCTCGGAGAGGTAGCTCCAGTCGAGTGCCGGGAAGATGTAGAGGGTGCACAGGAAGTTGACGGCGAACACGGTGAGCAGCGGCACGAAGGGGATGAAGCGGTTCGTGGGCTCCGGCAGGTGGTTCTCGGTGCCGTTGCTGATCCCGCTGGATGTGTCCTCTTCACCATCGTTCTCCCGGCTGGAGAAGTGCTCACCATTGCGGACGAGCTGACGGCGACGGAACTCGAGCCAACCCATGCCGAAGGCGAGGATGATGAGGGATCCGATGATGCCGATGAGCGCGCCGGCGAAGGAGCCGGTATCGAAGAACTGGCCGGGGATGATGTTCTGCACCTGCGGAGTGCCCGGCAGGGCGGTCATGGTGAAGGTGAAAATACCCAGGGCGATGGTTGCCGGGATGAGGCGGCGCGGGATGTCTGCGACGCGGAAGAGCTCGCGGGCCAGCGGGTACATGACGAAGGCGACGACGAAGAGGCTGATGCCGCCGTAGGTCATCAGCGCTGAGGTGATGACGGTGGCGGCGATGGCGCCCTTGCCGCCGATGAGTGAGGTGACGCTGGTGGCGATTGATTTGGCGTAACCGGTGACGGTCATGAGCATGCCGAAGATGGCACCGGTGAGGAAGACGGGGAAGAAACTGCCGACGAAGTTGGCCATCGCCGGCATGAAGATCTCCGTGTACGCGGGCAGCATCGGGGCGCCGGAGAAGATGAGGGCGACCAGTGATGCGGCGGGGGCGGCGATGAGCACCGGCACTCCGCGGTACGCGAGCGTGATGAGCAACGCGAGGGAAACCAGGATTCCGATGATTCCGAGGATCATCAGCTCCTCCTTGTAGTGGGAAGGGATAGGTGGGAGCCGCCTATGGAGCCTGGCACCACTACTGTGATGCACGACACTATGTGGCTGGCGTTGTGTTCCAGCATGCATCCCCGAATGTGATCCGCACTACATCTATGGGTGCAACCTTTTAGACCAAATCTTGTAGCTAGCTACAACTTGGGGTGCGCTGCCAATACCCACGCGACCTCAATGACGGACTGCACGTCCCCCAAATCCGCACCAGTTAATTCTTCAAATCGCCGCAGACGGTAACGCAGAGTATTCACATGGACAGGGATGCTTCTCGACGCCGCCGGAATGTTCATCCGGTGCTCCAGATAGGCCCGCACAGACTCCAGCAGCTCCGTGCGAAACTCCCCCACCCCCCGCAGGGGATCCAGGTAACGGCGCTTAAGCAGGTCCGTCGCCTCCGGGCACGTGTGGATGGCCAGCCGCCACGAGAGATTCTCCAGGTCAACGAGCCCCTCCTCCCCTACCTGTTCCGCAGCCCGCAGAGCGAGCGTGGCAGAGGAGAAGGAAGCGTGCAGCTCACTGAGCAACTCCGGTTGCCCCAGGCCGATGACCATCCCCTGCTTGGCTTCCTGCTGCGCCCCCTCGCGGAGTTCGCCGATGAGGATGCCGACGATGATGCTCGACTGCACCGAAGTGAGCAGCCGCAGACCCGACCGCTCCGCCCAGGCCACGAGCAGGGGTTCCGCTGGCGCTCCGGTGGCCAGAGTGGAGAAAGCGGCCACCGCGCGCAGCGGCACATCCGTGGGCACGTTGTACATGGCCGCACCCCACATCAGTTCCGAGGCTTCCATCCCCTCCCGGACCGCGTTGCCGATCCATTCGGAACGGCGCGCGGAATCCGCCACCGCCCGGGCAATCTCCCGGTCGCGGTAGACGGCCGTGGCCCGCGTCGAGAAGGCGTCCGCGAGCGACCACAAGAGTGTGGAGCATTCCAGCACCTCATCGGTGGGGACGTCGAACTCCGGGGCCAAGGCGATGAGGCGACGCAGGATCATGATCATGGAGACACGGAAACCGCTGAGCACGCTACCCAGCGGCACGCCCTGCCCGAGGCGTTCATTGGCCAGGGCATGCGCCTCGGGAACATCATCCAACGTGGGCTCTGCACCGTGGCGGATGATGCGGATACTCAGCGCGATGTTGCGGCGCACGGAAAAGGCCAGCGGCGCTGGGCCCACCTTCCCGTATCCCGGAATGGTGTCGAGCAGCTGCGCCACCGTCGTGTCCACCAGCGACTCATCGTCCTTCTGCAGGCGATCAAGGAGGTTCTGCCACCGGTCAGTGGAGTGATTGTCCATGACATGCCACAGTATCCCCTCAACCCGACAAGGGGCCCAGCTCAGATGCACGACTGGACATAACTCGCCGCGACCCCTAATCTGGTCACAACTTGATAACGGAATGGTTACAAAAGATCATCCGCCCGTGACCAAAGGTTAGGAAGCACCACCCATGAGCTACATCGGCCGCCACCGCAAGCCCAGCACCACCGCCCGTCTCCAGCGTCGTCTGGCCTTGGGCACCCTGGCCATCGGCACCGCCGCCACCTCCGGCCTGGTCTCCCCCACCGCCCATGCCCAGGACTTCGCCGCCATGTCCTCCGGCGGCAACATCATCAACGAGGTTGCCGCCGCCACCGGTGTCGCCCAGCTCGCCCCGACCCCCTCCGTGGTCCGCCCGGCCACGGGGGCCTTCACCTCCGGTTACGGCCCGCGCTGGGGCACCTTCCACTACGGCATCGACATCGCCAACGCGATCGGCACCCCGATCTACGCCGTCATGGCCGGCACCGTCATCGACTCCGGCCCGGCCTCCGGATACGGCCAGTGGATCCGGATCCGCCACGATGATGGATCCATGAGCGTCTACGGTCACATGGAGACCCTGCACGTGGGCGTCGGCCAGCGCGTGGACGCCGGCCACCACATCGCCGGCATGGGTAACCGCGGCTTCTCCACCGGCTCCCACCTGCACTTCGAGATCCACCCGGCCGGCTCCGGCCCGGTTGATCCGGTCCCGTGGTTCGCACACCACGGCATCCACTTCTAAGAACCGCGAGGCTGGCGGGCACACCGCGTCCGGCAGGTTTTTAGCGTCACCGTGTTGCTAACCTGGGGTATAACTGCATGTACCACCAGGAAGAGGCCCATGAGCGCCATCATCTGCATCGGAGTCAGGCGGGAATTCGGCAGTACGATTGCACTGGAGGATGTCACCCTCGACGTCGATAAGCACCAGATCTACGGTCTGCTCGGGCCCAACGGCTCGGGCAAAACCACCCTGCTCAACCAGATCCAAGGTCTGGATCGCCCCACCGCGGGCACAGTGGAGGTACTGGGGCTCGACCCGATCGCCAACCACGCCGAACTGGTGCACCGCCTGTGCAGCCAACACCAGGAATCCACCTCCCTGCCCCGCCTGACAGTCCGCGAAACCATCACCCTGTTCGCATCCTTCTACGCCGCGCCCCGCGACCCGGATGAGCGACAAGGCCACCTCCCGCGTGGAAGACCTCTCCGGCGGCGATGCTGGCCCTCGACTACACCCTGGGCAGCCTGATGCCCAGCGTGGGGGCCGCCGCGGCCCTCGGCAACATCCTCATGATCCTTCTCATGCTGACATCCGGGGCGTTCGTCCCGGTCGCGATCCTCGACAAGAGCATCCGCCGCATCTTCCACTTTTCACCCTCCTATCAACTGGCGGACCTGGTCGCCCGCTCGTGGGTGAACGAGCCGTGGAACATCACCTCAGTCGGTGTGCTGCTCGGCATGGCCGCCGTGCTGGGGGCAGTCGCAATAGCGCTCGCGCGGCGCCGGTGGTGAAAGCCGGTACACTCGCCCGTTTTGAGGTCCTGAGAATCGGGGAGTGTACCGGCTATCGACCACTAAGCCCGGGGACGCGAAAATCCCGACCCCTCTGAGAGGGACCGGGATTTTCATCTGTGCCCGGGGGGGGACTTGAACCCCCACGTTCTTGCGAACACTGGCACCTGAAGCCAGCGCGTCTGCCAATTCCGCCACCCGGGCTGGGTGGCCATTCAAGCGGTATAACCCGCTCTGTGGACTAGTACAAGATAACACGGACTCAGTGAGATTAAGCAAATCGCCAGTACAATCCATGTTTCCGCAGCCCATAAGCAGGCGATGGGTACGTGTAACGCAGGTTACTCGGGTACGTTTTCCATCTGTGCGCACCCTATACTGGTGCCTGTCATGCGCGCGAGGGTCAGTCACCCCGCGCGATTTACTAGTTAGCCGTAACGCCCGAGAGGAGGCCGCGCCCGATGTCGATCATGGCCAAGTTCGCCAGGCTGGACAGTGCTTTGCAGCGCGGCCTGGACAATGGTTTCGCCCTGGTCTTCGGAGGCAAGGTGGTGCCCGCCGAGATTGAGGAGTTGCTCAAGCAGGAGGCGGAAGACAACCTCGTCGTCGAGGACGGTGTGGTGTACGCGCCCAACATTTACATGGTGGGTGTGTCCTCAAAGGATCTGGAGAACCTCTCGCAGGGTGCGAATGATCTGGCGGCTGGTTTCGCGGATCAGCTCACTCGCTGGTGCCGGAACCGGGCGTGGAGCACTCACGGGCCGATGGTGGTGCGGATTGCGGAGGAGTCGGGGCTGCACACCGGGCAGTTGCGGGTGTCGTCCTACCGGGATGCCGAGCCTTCGGAAAGCAGTGGTTTCGAGGCGATCACCACCGATCATGTCAACAACCAGGAGAAGTCGATGAACCAGCAGGATGTACCCACCGAGCTGACGGAGATGCCGCAGGACCCGGTGGTGACGCTGCTGCTGCAGGATGGTTCGAGCCGGACGTTCATGGTCAATGAGGGTTCGAACATCATCGGTCGTTCCAACGATGCGGATTTCCGTCTGCCGGACACGGGGGTGTCGCGTCAGCACGCGGAGATCACCTGGGATGGGCAGGATGCGGTGCTGGTGGATCTGCAGTCGACGAATGGCACCACCGTCAATGACACTCCGGTGGAGAACTGGTTGCTTGCCGACGGCGATGTCATCACCGTCGGTCATTCCCACATCGAGGTCCGCATCGTGGATCCGATGAAGACGGCGGGGAGGTGAGCCATGGATTCACTGGTACTGCTCATTTTCAAGATTGCTCTGCTGGTTTTACTGTGGTTTTTCATCTTCATGGCGGTGCGCGCCATGCGGAAGGATCTCCGCGCCGCGGAGGGGGTCCTGCCCTCCGCGGCGGCGCCGCAACAGCGGACGGCGTTGCCGACGGGGCGTCGAGAAGCGGCGAAGCAGTTGGCCGTCATCGACGGCCCCCTCAAGGGCTCCCACATGGCCGTGTCCACCCTCGAAGAGGTGGTCATGGGCCGCAGCCCCGAGTGCTCCTTTCAGCTGGGCGATGATTTCGCATCCGCCCGCCACGCCCGCCTCTTCCGCCGCGGCTCCGACTGGTATGTCGAGGACCTGGATTCCCGCAACGGCACGTTTGTCGGCGGATACCGCATTGACCAGCCTGAACGCGTGGGCACAGGCACCGACATTAAGGTCGGCCGGACGACAGTGAGGTTGGTCCCGTGAGTCTGAAACTTAATTACAGCGTGCTCTCCGACCGGGGGCTGGTCCGCGGCAACAACGAGGACTCCGCCTACGCGGGCCCGAACCTGCTCGTCATCGCCGACGGCATGGGCGGGCACGCAGCGGGCGAGGTCGCCAGCCAGCTGATGGTCACTCACCTGGAGCGTCTTGACGCTGACCCGGCCGACAATGACATGCTCGCCCTACTCGGCGGCATCGCCGATGATGCGAACCGGGAGATTTCCCAGGCGATTCAGGATCACCCGGAGACCGACGGCATGGGCACCACGCTCACCGCTTTGATGTTCAACGGCGATTCCTTCGGGCTCATCCACGTCGGCGATTCGCGTGGTTACCGCCTGCGCGAGGGGAAGCTGGAGCAGATCACGGTGGACGACACGTTCGTCCAGTCGCTGGTTGATGAAGGCAAGCTCGACCCCGAGGATGTCTCCTCGCACCCGCAGAAATCGCTCATCCTCAAGGCCTACACGGGCCGCCCGGTGGAGCCGACGCTGCGGGATCTCGACGCCCGCCCCGGCGATCGCCTCCTGCTGTGCTCCGATGGGCTGTCGGATCCCGTCACCGCCTCGACGATCGAGCAGACCCTGGCGGAGGGCTCCCCCTCCGATGCCGCGCGGCGCCTGATCGAGTTGGCCCTGCGTTCGGGTGGTCCGGACAACATCACGGTGGTTGTGGCGGATGTCGTCGAGACGGACGAGCTAGACGACGTCGCCCGCGCCGCCCTTCCCGCCTCCCCCGTCACCGCCGGCGCCCTGCTGGGAGAGACCCAGGAGGAGTCCCACCCGGACACTTCCGCCGGCCGCGCCGCGCTGCTCTCCCGCCAGCCGAAGACGATCTCCCCCGACGGGGAGATCACCCAACAGCCGCTCACGGGTGCCCGCCAGGCCCCATCCGGTGCGCAGGAGGTTGCTGCCGCCCCGGCAGGTGATGCCGGCCGCCGGAGCTCGTTTCGTCTCCCCGCACTGATCGCGGTACTGCTGCTGCTCATCGGCCTGGCCCTGGGCGGCTGGTGGGCCAAACGCACCATCGATGATTCCTATTTCATCACCACCGGCGCCCAAGATCACCTGGTCATCCACCACGGGGTGAATTACTCCGTGTTCGGCCGCGACCTGCATTCGCCCTTCCAGGAGGCCTGCCTCAACGCTGAGGGGGATCTGCGCCTGGTGGACGTCGGTTCCACGGAGAACTGCGCCCCCTTCCAGCTGCAGGACCTGCCCGAGTCGGTGCGTTCCCAGGTCGAGGGCCTGGACACCGGCTCCTACGATGATGTCACCCTGCAACTGCGCCGTCTGGCGGATCAGGCGCTGCCGGTGTGCATCGACCGGGCCACCGAAGATGAAAACGCGGACGAAGAGGAAGCCGACGGCAACCTCTCCCGCCCGGGCATCAACTGCCGGGAGGTGGAGTAAATGTCGCGCCTGCTGGCTCGCCGTACCGAACTTTTCCTGCTCATCCTCGCCGCCGTCATCCTCACCGTGATGCTGGCCAGCCTGGAGCTCTCGCAGGGCAACGCCCTGACCACGGACATGCTGCAGCTGATCGCCGGTTTCATCGTGGTGTTCACCATCGCGCACGTGGCGCTGAGCATCACCGCTCCGCACGCCGATCAGCTGCTGCTGCCTGGCGCGGCCCTGCTCAACGGCATCGGTTTGGTGGTCATCCACCGGCTGGACATCGCCAACGGCACGTCGCTGGCCTCGCGGCAGGTGATGTGGACGCTGGTGGGCATCGTCCTGTTAGTCGGGGTGCTGTTTGTGGTGCGCCAGCACCGACACCTGTCGAAATTCTCCTACCTGCTGGGCCTGCTGGGACTCATCCTGCTGGCGTTGCCACTGGTGTGGCCGACGTCGATCAACGCTGATGCCCGCATCTGGATCACCATCGGTCCCTTCTCTGTGCAGCCGGGTGAGTTCTCCAAGATCCTGCTGCTGTTGTTCTTCGCGCAGCTGTTGGCCTCCAAGCGCGCGCTGTTCAACGTGGCCGGTTACCGTTTCCTCGGCCTGGATTTCCCACGCCTGCGCGACCTCGCGCCGATCCTTCTGGTGTGGGCCATCGCCATTCTCATCATGGCCGCCTCCAATGACTTCGGCCCTGCGCTGCTGCTGTTCTCGACCGTGTTGGGCATGGTGTACCTGGCGACCGGGCGTGCCTCCTGGCTGCTCATCGGCGTCATGCTGGTGGCCGCCGGCGGTACGGCCGTGTACCAGGTCTCGGCGAAGATCCAGGACCGGGTGACCAATTTCCTTGACCCGGTGGCCAACTACGATTCCACCGGCTACCAGCTATCCCAGGCCCTGTTCGGCATGTCCTGGGGTGGGGTGACCGGCACCGGCCTCGGCCAGGGCCACCCGGAGATCGTGCCCGTGGCACATTCTGACTTCATCCTGGCGGCCGTTGCTGAGGAGTTGGGCCTGGTCGGTATCGCCGCGGTGCTGGTGTTGTTCGCACTGCTGATCACCCGCGGTTTCCGCGCGGCACTGCAGGTGCGCGACACCTACGGCAAGCTCGTCGCCGGTGGCCTGTCTCTGACGATCGCGATCCAGGTGTTCGTGGTCACTGCCGGTATCTCCGCGCTCATGCCCATGACCGGGCTGACCACCCCGTTCATGTCCGCCGGCGGTTCCTCCCTCATGGCGAACTACATTCTTCTCGGCCTGTTGTTGCGGATTTCCCATTCCGCGCGCCGTCCTGCCGAGCAGGACCCGCTTATCGACGCCGCCCCCGGCACCGGCCTCTTCAGCGCCCAGGCGGGTGGTGCGCGATGAATCGTTCGCTTCGTTTCGCCGCCGGCTTCGCGGTGCTGCTCATCCTGGTCCTTCTGGTCAACCTCACCTGGGTGCAGGGTTTCCGCGAGGAGCAGTACGCCAACAACCCGCTCAATCAGCGTGGCTTCTATGAGCTGAAATCCATCCCACGCGGGCAGATCGCCAGCGGGGGCATGGTGTTGGCTTCCTCCACGCAGGATGCCAACGGTTTCTACCAGCGTTCTTATCCTTCGGCTGATCCGGCTGCCTTCGTGCCGGTCACGGGGTACCTGTCTGACCAGTACGGTGCTTCCGGGTTAGAGGCCTCCTACAACCAGGTGCTCAACGGCACCGATCCGGCCCTGTTCACCTCCCGGTGGATGGACACGATCACCGGCCAGGAGAGTGTCGGCGCGAACCTGGAACTGACCCTCGACCCGAATATGCAGCAGATCGCCCACCAGCAGCTCAGCGGCAACGGTTATGAGGGTGCGGTCGTGGCTCTGCGCCCGTCGAGTGGTGAGGTGCTGGCCCTGGCGTCCTCCCCCGGCTATGACCCGAACGCCATCGTCGACCCGGCAACCGCCGAGCAGGCGTGGACGCAGGTGACCCAGGCCCCGGGTAACCCACTGATCAACCACGCCACGCAGGACACCCTGCCGCCGGGGTCGATCTTCAAGATCATCACCACCGCCGCAGGTCTGGGCAATGGCTACTCCGCCAACTCGATGCTCACCGGCGCCCCGGAGATCACCCTGCCGGGCACCACGACGACACTGACCAACTACGGCGGTCAGGCCTGCGCCGGCGGCGGCGAGGTCACCCTGGAGACCGCGTTTTCCCTGTCCTGCAACACCGCCTTCGTGCAGATGTCCGTCGACGTCGGCGCGGATGCCCTGCGTTCCACCGCGGAGGCCTTCGGCATCGGCGAGGAACCGGACCTGGGTCTGCCCACCTCCCCCGGCGGGCTCGGCGACATCAGCGATGATGCTGCCCTCGGCCAAAGTGCCATCGGCCAGCGCGACGTCACCATGTCGGCGCTGCAGGCGGCGGTGATGGCGGCGACCGTCGCCAACGAGGGACGCCGGATGGAACCGTATGTCGTCGATAAGATCACGGGTGCGGACCTTAAGGAACTGCGCTCGGCCGACCCGCACGAGGTCACCCAGGCCATCACCCCGGAGGTGGCCGCCCAGCTGGAGGAGCTGATGTTGGCCTCCGAGCGCAACACCGCCGGCGGCCGCGCGGGCATCGCCTCCAAGACCGGTACCGCCGAGCACGGCGACGAGAACACCGCCCCGCACACGTGGTACGTCGCGTACCTGCCGGATGCGGATGTGGCGGTGGGCGTCGTCGTGAAGAATGGTGGCGGCCTGGGCACCGGCGCCACCGGTGGACAGGTGGCCTCCCCCATCGGGCGTGCCGTCCTCGACGCCGCAGGAGGTGCATGATGGCTGACATCGACGGCCGCGACAGGCTCCAGGAACTCATCGGCGGCGACTACCAGCTGCAGTGGATCATCGGCCACGGCGGCATGTCCACCGTCTGGCTCGCCGACGACCTCGTCCACGACCGTGAGGTGGCGCTGAAGATCCTGCGCCCCGAATTCTCCGACAACCGGGAGTTCCTCACCCGTTTCCGCAACGAAGCAGAAACCGCCGAGCTCATCGACTCCGACAACGTCGTACGCACCTACGACTACCGGGAGATCCCCGACCCCGCCGGCCACACCTTCTGCTTCATCGCCATGGAATATGTCCGCGGCGAATCGCTGGCGGACCTGCTGGCCCGGGAGAAGACACTCGACGAGTCGCTCGCCCTGGATGTCCTCGAGCAGGCCGCCCATGGTCTGTCCATCATCCACCGCATGGACCTGGTGCACCGCGACATCAAGCCGGGCAACCTCATGATCACCCAGAACGGGCAGGTCAAGATCACGGACTTCGGTATCGCGAAGGCCGCGGCCGCCGTGCCGCTGACCCGCACCGGCATGGTCGTGGGCACCGCGCAGTACGTTTCCCCCGAGCAGGCGCAGGGCAAGGACGTCACCTCCGCCTCCGACATCTATTCCCTCGGTGTCGTCGGCTACGAGATGCTCGCCGGGCAGCGCCCGTTCACCGGGGACTCCTCGGTGTCGGTAGCACTGGCCCATATCTCGCAGTCCCCGCCGGCCCTGTCCACGCAGGTCAGCGCCGAGGCCCGCGAGCTCATCGGCATCGCCCTGCGTAAGGAACCGCAGCAACGCTTCGCCGACGGCAATGAGATGGCCCTGGCCGTGTCCGCCGTCCGCCTGGGCAAGCGCCCCCCGCAGCCGGCATCGGCGGCGATGACGCAGGTCGCCCGGGAGCCTTCCCCGACCGAGTCGACCCGCATGCTCGGCGCGGTGACCAACCCCACGACGATCCGCCCTGCCCAGACCATCCACCCCGCACCCCGCACCCCGGTGCCACAGCAACCAGCCGTGCAGCCGCGTCGCAATGACAGTGGTTTCGGCACCGGCCTGCTGCTGGCCCTGCTCATCGCGGGGTTGCTCGGCGGCGGCATGTACCTGGCGTGGCAGGCCGGCCTGTTCGAGGGCGGTTCCACTGAGCCGACCACCAGCGAGCAGCCCACCAGCCAGGAGATCATCACCGAGTGGGTCACGCCCACCCCGGAACCGGAGCCGACCCCGGAGCCGACCACCGAACAAGCCCCGGAGACCGTCACCGAGTGGGTCACCCCCACCCCGGAGCCGACTCCGGAACCAGAACCGGAGCCGCCGGTGGAGCCACCCGCCGCGCCGGAGATCCCCGGCCTGGATCAACTCGTCGATGATCTGGGGAACCTCACCAACGGAGGTACCTGATGACTGTCGTCGGGGACCGCTACGAGCTGGCCGAGATCATCGGCACCGGCGGCATGTCCGAGGTCTTCGCCGCGCAGGACAGCCTCCTGGGGCGTGGCGTGGCGGTGAAAATGCTGCGCCTGGAGTTGGCGCGCGATGTCAGTTTCCGGGAACGCTTTCGTCGAGAAGCAGAGAACTCGGGCAAACTGAACCACCCGTCGATTGTCGCGGTGCTCGACACGGGTGAGACGGTTATCGACGGCATCGACGTCCCCTACATCGTCATGGAACGCGTCCACGGCCGGACCCTGCGCGACATCGTCCGCGAGGACGGCCCGATGACCCCGGCGCGCGCCGCCGGTGTACTCCTGCCCGTGGCGGATGCGCTGCAGCACAGCCACGATTCGGGCATCATCCACCGCGACGTCAAGCCGGCGAACATCATGATCACCAACACCGGTGAGGTGAAGGTGATGGATTTCGGCATCGCCCGCGCCCTCGACGATTCGACCTCGGCGATGACGCAGACCTCCGCGGTCATCGGCACCGCCCAGTACCTGTCCCCGGAGCAGGCGCGCGGCAAGGCCGCCGACGCGCGTTCCGATGTCTACGCCCTCGGCTGCGTCCTCTACGAAACTGTCACCGGCCGCCCACCGTTTTCCGGTGAGACACCGTTCGCCGTCGCCTACCAGCATGTGCAGGAGGATCCGGAGGCACCGTCGTCGCTTATCGACGCCCTCTCCCCCACCGCCGCCGTCAACATCGACGCCGTAGTGCTCACCGCCATGGCCAAGCACCCCGCGGACCGCTACCAGTCGGTCGCCGCGATGGGTGAGGATCTGCAGCGCCTGTCCCGCAACGCCGTCACCGAGGCCGCCCGCCACTACATCGCGGAACCGGAGCCGATATCGGAAGCCCCGACCGAGCTGACCCCCGTGGTCCGCGAGGAGGAACCACCCCGTAACCGGTGGATGGTGTGGCTGGCGGCGCTGCTGGCCATCATCGCCCTGGGCATTGGTGGTGGCTTCGTGTGGGACATGGTCGCCGACCGGAACCAGTCCTCCCAGCAGATGGTGTCTGTCCCGGATGTCACCGGATTGTCCCGCCAGGATGCGACCGCCCGTCTGGAGGCGCTGGAGCTGCGCGTCGACATCAACGAGGAGCCTTCCCCCGACATCCCGCGCGGCACGGTCATCCGGACCAACCCGACCGCCGGTTCGCAGCTGCAACCGGGGACCTCGGTCACGCTGACGGTGTCCAGCGGGCGGGAGATCACCGACGTCCCGGACGTCACCGACATGACTCCCGCCGAGGCCGAACGCGCGCTCGCCGATGTCGGCCTGCTGCTGGAGCAACAGGTCGAGGAGGATACCTCCGACGACATCACCGCTGGGCGCGTCATGGACCAGAGCCCGCCGATTGGCGCGCAGGTGCCGAAGGGCTCCCGCGTGACCATCACCGTCTCCACGGGTCCTGCGCTCATCCGCATCCCGGCGCTGTCCGGCATGCAGGTCGAGCAGGCGGAGGCGACCCTCGACAGCCTGGGCTTCATCCCGCAGGTCGACATGGTCGACTCCGCCGAGCCGGAGGGCCGCGTTCTCACCGTGGAAAACGAAGGCGCCCAGGCCCGCCCGGGCACCACCGTGCGACTGGAGGTCTCCAACGGCATGATCATCACCATGCCGGATCTCACCCGCCGCAACGAGGCCGACGCCCGCGCGGCCCTGGAATCCGCCGGCTGGACCGGCGAGCTGCGGATCGGCGAGCCGGTCAAAACTGGCGCGCTTGTCGACGCCGGCCTCACCGCCGCCCACAACCCCACCGCTGGCACCGAGTTCCGCAAGGACGCGGTGGTCACCCTGCGGCTGTGGGAGTTCGACGTCGGCGTGTTCATCCCCGACGACGACCCCGACCCCAGGCCGGCCAACCCCCTCGACGGGCTCCTCGGCCGACGCGGTTAAACCGCTGCTACTCTTAGACCCACCTGACACCCGACGTTGAAAGGCCCCTGACGATGCCCAAGGCGAAGATCACCCGCAGCGCACTGCCCACCACCTCCTCCACCTCGAGCGCCAACCGCACCCCGGTGAAGATCAACACCGGTGGCACCCCGCTGTGGTACAAGGTCATCATGTTCGGGCTCATGCTCCTCGGCCTGGCCTGGCTGGTGGTCAACTACCTCGCCGGCCACCAGATCCCCTTCATGGTGGAACTCGGTGTGTGGAACTACGGCATCGGCTTCGGCCTGTTCATCATCGGCCTGCTCATGACGATGGGCTGGCGCTAGCTCTCAACTTCACGGGTGCTGACCACCCCGTCCGCGATGATCGCGGGCGGGGTGGTTTTTTGGTGTCGGCGTTCGACCTGCCAACGTTGTGAAGTGCTTCGCCAGGGAGGATCGGGGCGGTTGTGACAGTTGTGAACAACCGGGTGAGTTATCCCCAGCCTCGTAGAGGAATCCACCGGTTTATCCACCGATCCACACCCCTTGAAACTATCCACAGGAGTTATCCACACTGTGGATAGTTACACGGATGTCATTATTCGAATGACACGCCCGCAGAACTCAAGAGCATACAATGTACCTGGTATTTCCGCAGGAGTTTCGAACATTTGCGCAGGTGGGGAAAACTGTTCACACAGTTATCCACAGGCTGTGGAGTGTGCCCGGATCGAGAGATTCTTCACATTCTCCACAGTTTTATCCCCAGCCTGTGGATAACTTCCCACTCACAGGTCAGACGACCAGCACCGCCGCACAGGACGCAGCCAACACTGCAAGGACCCCCGCCCAGCGCACACGGTGTTCCCGGTGCACGAAAAACCACACCATCACCGCCCCCGCGAACAACCCACCCAGGTGCCCCCACAATGACACTGATGGCGCCACAAACGTGTAAGCCACGTTCACCGCGACGAGTGTCAGCGGGGCCCGCAGATCCCCACCCCGCACCCGCGCCACTCCGACGAGTAACATCATGAGCGCGAACAGTGCCCCCGAGGCCCCGGCCGTCGGCTGCGCCCAGTCCATCCACAGCACCGTGGCGCTCGCCCCGATGCCGCCCGCCAGAAACGCCGCCGCATACAGCGCTGTCCCCGCGAACTTCTCGATCTCCCTGCCCACCAACATGAGCAGGAAACTGTTGATCGCCACGTGACCTAAGTCGATGTGGAGGAACACCGCCCCCAGCGCACGCAGGCGATCCCACCCACCCGAGGACACCTCCGGGCCATAAAGGACCCACGCCCGGCCCAGGGCCGAATCATGCAAATTGTTCATCAGCGACAACGACTCAGCGGCGGTGATGAGGTACACGATGACCGCCAGAGCAGTGAATAAGACGGTGGCCGGGGCCTCGGCCCAGAAACGGCGCAGGGTGATCACGGTGACTCCATGAGGAAAAGGGAAAGGCCCGCGACGTCGAAAAGCGACGTGCGGGCCACAGCTTCTGGAACTTAAGCGATGGTGACGGACTCGATGAAGATCGGGTCGTTCGGGCGGTCCATGCGATCGGTCGCGGTGGTGGCGATAGCATCGACGACCTTGCGGGACTCCTCATCCACAACCTCACCGAAAATAGTGTGGCGGTTGTTCAGGTGCGGGGTCGGGACGACGGTGATGAAGAACTGGGAACCGTTGGTGCCCGGGCCGGCGTTAGCCATGGCCAGCAGGTACGGACGGTCGAACTGGAGCTCCGGGTGGAACTCGTCGGCGAACATGTAGCCCGGGCCGCCGCGGCCGGTGCCGGTCGGGTCGCCGCCCTGGATCATGAAGCCGTCGATGACGCGGTGGAACACGGCACCGTTGTAGAACGGGCCGGACTTCTCGCCGGAAGCGTTCTCGGTGGAGTACTCCTTGGAACCATCAGCCAGGCCGACGAAGTTGTCGACGGTGGCCGGGGCGTGGTTGCCGAAGAGCTCGATGACGATGTCACCCTGGTTGGTGTGCAGAGTCGCAGTTGCGGTCTTGTTGGTCATGGCGGCCAGTCTAGCGAAGTCCCTACGATCGACGCTCACCCTCGACGGTGAGTTCACGACCCGACGCAGCACGCCACACGATGTGGTCCAGGGCCCCGGCGTCGACGTTCATCCGCTCGGCGGTGCGCTCCAGAAGCTCCACCGCCTGCTTCTCGCTCAGGTCCGCATCCTCGCCGAGCGCGTCGGCAAGAAAACGAAGGACCATCCGGTCCGGTTTGATTGACGGGAGTCCCACGAGAAGGAGCATGTAGTTGTATGTGACGCCCGAGCTTTGGCTAGGCAACCCGAGCCAACCGGTGCGAACATCATTGTCGTAGAGGTCACGCGCGACCGCCCCCCGAAAATCCGCGACGGTGGCGATGCTCCGCTCACACATGAGCTCAGCAGCCTGCTCGATAACCTCCGCCTTGAGCCTGGCATTGCGACCGGTGTGCGCCGGTTTTACGTTTTCCACCACGTCCTCAGCCCATGCCCTGGCACCGCCTACCACCCGCATCGACTCCAGCAGGTCCTGCGGCCCGTGGTTCTCCTCCGGGTACTTCCTCCTGTAGCGGTTGATCACGTTGACAACGGAGGTGTAGTGGGAACCGGTGGAGTAAAGAGCGTCGATGATGCACAGCGCCAGGCTTCCCGGATAGCCGTCCGGGGTGTGCCACAGATCCGGATCCCCGAGGTTCTCCTCGCAGTACGCCACTAGCCGGTCGATATTCATGGTGCCCACTAAAGCAGGCACCGCGTACGCACGTACCCCGATTCACCCCGGCAAGCCGATTTTCTGGCCACTTTCGGACACAAAGGGATACGCCACAACGCAGGCCCCCCAGGAATCAACAAGGGCCCGGCCCCACCTGAGGTGGAACCGGGCCCGCAGCGATCACGCAGGTGCTACAGGGACTCGACCACGAGGTCGCGGGCGAGGACCATGTTGCGCAGGGAGGCCTCGGTCTCCTCGTAACCGCGGGTCTTCAGGCCGCAGTCCGGGTTGACCCACAGACGCTCGGTGGGCACGTTGACCAGGGCGGCCTTAATCAGCTCGGTGAGCTCGGCGACGTCCGGGACACGCGGGGAGTGGATGTCCCAGATGCCGGGGCCGATCTCGGAGTGGAAGGAGTCGTCGAGGTCGGCGAGCAGCTCCATGCGGGAGCGGGCGGCCTCGATGGAGGTGACGTCGGCGTCAAGCGCGGCGACGGCGTCGATGATCTGGCCGAACTCCGAGTAGCAGAGGTGGGTGTGGATCTGGGTGGTCGGCTGCGCGTCGAGGGAGACGAGGCGGAAGGAACGCACGGCCCAGTCGAGGTACGCGGGGCGGTCTTCCTCGCGCAGCGGCAGCAGCTCGCGCAGGGCGGGCTCGTCGATCTGGATGATGTCGATGCCGGCGGCCTCGAGGTCGGCGACCTCGTCGGCCAGCGCCACGCCGATCTGGTCGGCGGAGACGGACTTCGGCACGTCGTCACGCGTGAAGGACCAGGCGAGGATGGTGACCGGGCCGGTGAGCATGCCCTTGACGTGCTTCTCGGACAGGGACTGGGCGTACTTGGCCCACTCGACGGTCATGGCCTCCGGGCGGGAGACGTCACCGACGACGATGGAGGGGCGGGTACAGCGGGAGCCGTAGGACTGGACCCAGCCGTGCTCGGTGGTGACGAAGCCGTCGAGAAGCTCGGCGAAGTACTGAACCATGTCGTTGCGCTCGGGCTCGCCGTGGACGAGCACGTCGATGCCGAGGCGTTCCTGCAGCTCGATGACGGACTTGACCTCGTCCTTGAGGGCGTCGACGTACTGCTCGTCGGTGAGCTCGCCGGAGCGGTGGTCGGCCCGGGCCTTGCGGATCTCGGTGGTCTGCGGGAAGGAGCCGATGGTGGTGGTCGGCAGCTGCGGCAGGCCGAGGGCCTTCTGGGCCTCAACGCGGCCGGTGAACTCGGGCTGGCGGGCGACCTGGCCGTCGGGAAGCGCGGCGACGCGGTCCTGAACTGCCTGGTTGTGGGTGCGTGCGGACTCGCGGCGGGTGCGCACGGCGCGGTCGGAGCGGGCGAAGGCGTCGGCTGCGGCGACGGAGCCACCTTCGAGGGCGGCGGCCAGGGCCTTGGCCTCGCCGATCTTCTCGTCGGCGAAGGAGAGCCAGCCGGCGACGTCGACGGGGAGGTTCTTCTCCACGGCGACGGTGTGCGGGACGTGCTGCAGAGAGACAGAGGAGGTGACGGCGAGCTTCTCGACGCCGCCCTTCTTCAACTCCTCCAGCACGGACAGGCGCTCGCGCAGGTCAGCGGCCCAGATGTTACGGCCGTCGATGACACCGGCGGCGAGGGTGATGTCGGTGCCGGCGAGAGCCTTGGCGACACGCTCGACGTAGCCCTCCTCGTTACCCAGGGTGACCGGGGCGAGGTCGACGGCCAGGGCCTCCGGCTTGGCGCCGACGAGGGCGTCGAGACCGGCGCGCAGGGCGCCGTAGGGGGTGGTGATGAGTACCTGCGGGCGGTTGGTCTCGCCGAGGATCTCACCGTAGACGGTGGCGGCGTGGTCGGCCAGCTCCTGGTCAGATGCAATTGTGAGGTCGGCGACCAGGGCGGGCTCGGCCAGCTGGATCCACTCGACGCCGGCCTCCTTGAGGGCGGCCAGGACCTGCTTGTAGGCGGCGGTCAGGTCGGCGAGGCGGGTGAGCGGGTTGAAGCCTTCGCCGGCGTCCTCGGTGGCCTTGGACTTGGCCAGCAGGGTGACCGGGCCGACGAGGTACGGGCGGACGGTGTGGCCGGCGTTCTTGGCCTCGGTGACGATGTCGAGGATGCGCTGCGGGCGCGGGGTGATGACGGTGTCCGCGGAGACCTCCGGGACGAGGTAGTGGTAGTTGGTGTCGAACCACTTGGTCATCTCGAGCGGGGAGCGCTCGGAGTTACCGCGGGCGAGGGCGAAGTACTCGGTGAGGTCGATTTCGGCGGCGTCGCCACCGATAAGGCCGACGGTGACGGCCGTTTCCAGCACCTGGTCATAGAGGGCGACGTCGGCCGGGATGGCGTAGTCCTGGTCGAGACCCAGGTCACGCAGGCGGGCGTAGTTCTCGACGCGGATGGAGTGCGCGGAGGAGACGAAGGTCTCCTCGTCGATGCGGCCGGCCCAGAAGGACTCGAGGGCCTTCTTGAGCTCGCGGTTGGCGCCGACGCGCGGGTAGCCCTCGATGGTGAAGGTGGGGAAGGAAGACATGGAGAGGTGGACCTTTCGTCAATAAGTTCAGGGTTTATCGGTGCTATGTGCCGCGGGGGCTCACCCGGTGGTCGGGCGAGCGATGCCGATGCGGTCGAGCAGTTCGGTGGTGGTGTCCGGCCGGTTGAACGTGTACACGTGCATCCCCCCGGCACCGGCGGCCAGGATGGTCTGCGCGAGCTCGGCGGTGAGGTCGAGGCCCGTCTGGTACTCGCTCTCCGGCCCGGCCGCCTCCAACTGACGAAGCAGTCGGTCGGGGACGGTGAGTCCGGAGAGCTGGCCCATTCGGCGCAGTCTCGCGACCGATGTCATGGGCATGATGCCGGGGATGAGCGGGATGCGTACCCCGGCGAGGCGGGCGCGTTCGCTGAAGCGGAGGTAGTCCTCGGCGTCGAAAAACAGCTGGGTGATGGCGAAGTCGGCGCCGAGGCGCTGCTTGGTCAGCAGCACGTCGATGTCTTCATCCATGTTGACGGATTCTTCGTGGCCGCTGGGGTAGGCGGCGACGCCGATGGCCAGGCGGCCGGCCCCGAAGCGGGCGACCTGGTCGTCCTCGATGGACTGGATGAGGTTGATGAGGTCGGTGGCGTGGGCCAGGTAGCCGGCGGGCATCTCGGTCTGGCCTTCGGCGAGGTCGCCGCGCAGGGCCAGCAGACCGCGGACGCCGGAATCCATGAGGCGGTTAATCCAGCCGATGAGTTCCTCGCGGGTACCAGCGGTACACGCCAGGTGGGCCAGGGTCGGGATGCGGGTGGAGGTGCTGATCTTCTCGATGAAGCGCGCGGTGCCTTCCAGCCAGCCGGAGTTTTTGGAGCTGGTGACGGAGATGTAGTCCGGGTTGTAGGACTCGAGGGTGGTGAGCAGTTCCTCGATGGCGGCTTCGTCGGCGTCGTGGCGCGGGGGCATGACCTCGAAAGACAGTGAGGTGCGCTGCGGGACGCGGGCCTGGCGGTATTCCTCCGGGTCGAAGGTGTCCAGCGGGGCAGAGGCGGAGAATCGACGCTTGGCGCTGTGGTGCGGCGCGGCTGCGTTCATGGTGTTTCTCCTCCTGTTCTTCATCCCGGTGGGCAAGTGGCTGTGAATGTAGCAAGCCAAGGGTTTGCTCCGGGTATTTTTCCTAAAGGTATTATTTAGGGTTGTGGCGTTGACCTGCTGCAACCATTCCACCCAGCGATGAATATATTTCGCCCGACGGTGCTGAAATCGGCCCAAAAATGAACCAAGCTGTTCAGTTTTGTTTTCCCAGGATCCGCACCGGCAATTTCCGGCACCACTGCCCCGTTCCTGGCTACGCTGGAGGGCAGACAAACCGACCGCAAGGAGACGAACATGAACCCTGCCACCATCAAGATGCTCATCGACGGTTTCTCCACCGTGCGTGACCGCGTCAAGGAGTACAACGAGAAGAAGGCCCGCGAGGCCTACGATCTGCTGTCCGATCACGTCGACATCGACGAGTTGCGTTCCCGCGGTGAAGAGCTTCTCGACGAAGGCCGCAAGGAAGCAGGCGTAGTCACCCAGGCAGCCCACGCGCGCCTGGATGACGCCAAGAAGCGCCTGGCCAAGGTGGCCGACAACACCCCGGCCCGCAAGCGAGCGAAGAAGGCCCGCTGCCGCCGCAACTGGAGCCTCGCCGGCCTGGCGGCCCTGCTGGTCGCCGCCATCGGTGGCGCCGTCTACTGGTTCACCCGCCAGCAGCAGGCCCCGGGCGATGTCCCGCCGCGCGTGGAGGACTTCTCCGCAGATACCCCGGAGACCGAGTCGAAGCTTGTCTACTCCACCACCACCCCGGGCTCCCCGGAGGAGGGTGCCACCGAGCGCGACGAGGAGCTTCTGGGCTCGCTCGACGAGCAGCTGGAGAAGCACCGCTCCGAGGACGGAGACGAGGTTGAGGTGACCGAGGAGGATCCGATCAACGAAGAGACCGTCGACGACGTCACCGACCCGGATGCCGAGTCCGGCGATAAGAAGTAGTCCCCCGTCAGCGCCCTTTCCCCTCGCGGGGAAGGGCGCTTTTCCATGCTCTGCATGTGACCGGTGGCACAGGTACGCTCGGCGTCATGCGAATGAACGTGCTGACCGTCAAAACCATCGACGACCTGACCCTCTACTTCCGCGCCCAGTCCAAGGAGAAGGACGAGAACGGCCTGCCGGAGGTCGATAACGTCGAGCGCCTCCGCGCCGTCCTGGAGTCCGAGGACCCGGACGCCGCCTTCGAGTGCGAGGACCTCCACGGGAAGCAGCGCGCCATCCCCGCCGCCGAGATCTCGCAGTACGACGTCGAGATGATGGAGGACACCGCCATCCGCGGTCACTAACCCCGGCAAACCACCTCATGCTCGATACGCAGTTCCCGCGGCGCCTCCTGCGCCGCCCCGAGCACCCCGCACTCCCCCGTTGGCACGCACGCCTCGTCGACGACGAGGTGGGCGGTGGCCAGCGGGGTCTGTCCGTCCGTGGACCAGACGTGCAGGTCGTGGACGGCGATCACGCCCGGTAGTCGGGAGAGTACGCGTTCCACTTCCTGCGTATCGACGCCCCGCGGCGCCTTCTCCATGAGCACCCCCAGCGTCTGCCACAGCAGGCTGAGTGCCCGGGGCAGGACCAACGCGACGATCGCCAGAGAGGCCACCGTGTCGGCGTGTGCCCAGCCGGTGAAGCGGATGACCAGGGCTGCAATGATGACCGCCACCGAGCCGAGCATGTCCGCGATGACATGCAGGAACGCGCCGCGGATGTTGAGGTTGTCCGCGCGATGCCGGGACAGCACCCACGCCGAGGCCGCGTTCGCCACCAGGCCGATGACGGCCACTCCCAGCATGAGTGTGGTGTCGATGTCGTGCTCCCCGCCGAGGCGCCCGATCGCCTGCACGAGGATCCACATCACCACACCGCTCACCACGATGGCGTTGAGCAGCGCCGCAAGCACTTCGACACGGCGGTAGCTGAAGGTCGCACTTGCCGACGCCGCCTTCTTCCCCACCACCGCCGCGAGCAGCGCGATGATGAGGCCGGCGGCGTCGGAAAGCATGTGCATCGCATCGGAGAGCAGCGCCAGGGAGCCGGACACGAGCCCGCCGATGAGTTCGGCGAGGAACACGGTGCCGGTAATGCCGACGGCGATGCCGAGCGCGCGCAGGGGTGCGTGCCCGTGGTCATGATCGTGTGCCATGACCTCAGGCTATCGCTTATGCGCGACCCCCACACCCACCGAAACCTTCGAGAGACGTTTGACAGGGCCCGTCCATCGGGGTCCGCGAGAGTTCGCGATCAGTCCCCTCTCGAACGTCGCCTCTCGACCATTCCGGGAGCACACACCCGAAATCAGAGAACCCGCCTCCCAGACGAGATCCGGTGGCGGGTTCTACCTGTGGAGCATAGGAGAATCGAACTCCTGACCTTCTGCTTGCAAAGCAGATGCTCTACCAATTGAGCTAATGCCCCTTGCGTTCCTGGTGGGCCTAGCAAGAATCGAACTTGCGACCTCATCGTTATCAGCGATGCGCTCTAACCGACTGAGCTATAGGCCCTTGGAACGTTGATAACTTTAACCAGTACGCCCACCTAAAGACAAATCGCCTGGTCACCCGGGTTAAATGGGGGGCCAGGCGAGCGTCGATAAGCGAGTTAGGAGGCTTCCTCCTGGGTGCCTAGCTGCAGGCCGCCGAAGAGATCGACAATGGCGTTGTAGACCAACGCCGCCAAGGGGGCCAGCACCGAGGTGAGGATGGCGCTGATCGCTCCGAGTAGCGCCGCCACGGACATGACGAGGCCGAAGGTCACGGTCTGCTCGCCGCCGATGTCACCGAGCAGGGAGTTGACCTGGTCCCAGATGCCGGCGGCGTCCATGCCGAAGAACAGCAGGGCGCAGGCGATGAGCCAGGCGACCAGGCCCACGAGGGACATGGCCAGGCCGACCCGGAAAGCGGACAGCGGGGAGATGCGCGTGACGGCGATGTCGCGGCTGGCCATGGCCTACTCCTCGTCCTCGTAGTCGGCAGGCTCGTCGACGGACTGGATGCCCTCGACAACGATCTTCTGCTGAGCACGCTCAGTCGGGCCTGCGACGTCACCCTTGGCAACTGCCTCGGCCTCTTCCTCGCCCTCCTCCTCGACGTTCTTGTCGATGGCCAGCAGCTCGACGTCACCCGGCAGATTAACCAGGCGCACGCCCATGGTGGCGCGTGACGACGGGCGGATCTGGTTGACCTCGGTGCGGATGACACCGCCGGCGGAGGTGATGGCGAAAATCTCGTCGTCCTCGTCGACGGCGAGGGCACCGATGAGGTGGCCGCGCTTCGGGGTGTACTTGAAGGTGACCACGCCGAGGCCGCCGCGGCCCTGGGAGTTGTAGTCCTCCATCGGGGTGCGCTTGCCGTAGCCGCCGGAGGTGGCCACGAGCAGGTAGTCGCCGTCGCGGACGACGCACATGGCGAGCAGCTGATCATCCCCGCGGAAGCGCATGCCCTTCACGCCGGCGGTGGCGCGACCCATGGGGCGCAGCTGGTCATCATCGGCGGTGAAGCGGATGGACTGGCCGAGCTGGGAGACGAGCAGCAGGTCGTCGTCGTCCGAGCACAGGGCTGCGCCGATGAGGCGGTCACCGTCGTTGAGGTTGATGGCGATCAGGCCGGCGGAACGGGCGGACTCGTAATCGGTGAGGCGGGACTTCTTCACGCGGCCCTGGGCGGTGGCGAGCACCAGGTAGGGGGCGTCCTCGTAGGTCTGGAGCTGGATGACCTGCGCGATGCGCTCCTCCGGCTGGAACTCCAGCAGGTTGGCCACGTGCTGGCCGCGGGCGGTACGGGAGGCCTCGGGCAGCTCGTAGGCCTTGAGGCGGTAGACGCGGCCGAAGTTGGTGAAGAAGAGGATCCAGTCGTGGGTGGAGGAGACGAAGAAGTGGCGGACCACGTCATCCTGCTTGAGCTCCGCACCGCGCACGCCCTTGCCGCCGCGCTTCTGCGACTTGTAGGCGTCGACCTTGGTGCGCTTGGCATAGCCGGTGGAGGTGATGGTGACCACCACGTTCTCGCGGGCGATGAGGTCTTCCTCGGAGACATCGCCGGTGGCGGCGATGATCTGGGTGCGGCGGTCATCGCCGTACTTGCGGACGATCTCCTCGAGTTCCTCGCGCACGATCGCACGCTGGCGCTCGGGCTTGGCGAGGATGTCCTTGAGATCCGCGATCTCCAGCTCGATCTCGGCGAGCTCATCGACAATCTTCTGGCGCTCAAGGGCGGCGAGGCGGCGCAGCTGCATCGCGAGGATGGCATCGGCCTGGACTTCGTCGACGTCGAGAAGCGACATGAGGCCGGAGCGGGCCTCGTCGACGGTGGGCGAGCGGCGGATGAGCGCGATGACCTCATCGAGCATATCGAGGGCCTTGACCAGGCCGCGCAGGATGTGGGCACGCTCCTCGGCCTCATCGAGGCGGTACTGGGTGCGGCGCACGATGACGTCGATCTGGTGAGCGACGTAGTAGCGCAGCATCTGATCCAGGCGCAAGGTGCGCGGCACGCCATCGACGATGGAGAGCATGTTCGCGCTGAAGTTGGTCTGCAGCTGGGAGTGCTTGTACAGGTTGTTGAGCACCACGCGCGGCACGGCATCACGCTTGAGGGTGATGACAATGCGCAGGCCCACGCGGTCGGAGGACTCATCGTCGATACGCGAGATGCCGGCGAGCTTGCCCGCGGCGACCTGCTCGGCGATGTTGGCCACCATGTTGTCCGGGTTGACCTGGTACGGCAGCTCGGTGATGACGATGGTCTGGCGGTTGCCCGCCTCCTCGATGGAGGTGACACCGCGCATGCGGATCGAGCCGCGACCGGTGGTGTAGGCATCCTTGATGCCCTGGTCGCCGACGATAAGCCCCGAGGTGGGGAAATCCGGGCCCTTGACGTAGCTCATGCACGCGTCGAGGGCCTCCTTTTCATCCGCCTCCGGGTTGGAGAGCAGCCAGTAGATGGCGTCGGCAAGCTCACCCAGGTTATGCGGGGGGATGTTGGTGGCCATGCCGACCGCAATGCCGCCGGACCCGTTCATGAGCAGGTTGGGCACGCGCGCGGGCAGGACATCCGGTTCGCGGGTCTTGCCGTCGTAGTTCGGGGAGAAGTTGACGGTGTTCTCGCGGATGTCGCGGACCATCTCCATGGCCAGCGGGGTCATCTTGCACTCGGTGTAACGCATGGCGGCGGGGCCGTCGTTACCGCGGGAGCCGAAGTTGCCCTGGCCGTCGACCAGCGGATAACGCATGTTCCACGGCTGGGCGAGGCGCACCAGGGTGTCGTAGATGGCCACGTCGCCGTGGGGGTGGAACTGGCCCATCGTGTCGGAGACGGGGCGGGCGGACTTCACATAACCGCGTTCCGGGCGGTAGCCGGAGTCGAACATCGCGTACATGATGCGGCGGTGGACGGGCTTCATGCCGTCGCGGACCTCGGGCAGCGCTCGGCCCACGATGACGGACATCGCGTAGTCGATGTAGCTGGTCTGCATCTCCTCATTGATGTCAATGGGGAGGATGCGGTCGAAGAGGTCGCCGCCACCCTGCGTGGTGTCGTCGCTCATGATCACCTATCTTTTTCGGGGTTGAAATACCCCTCAATGTTACCTGTACGGCCTTCTACGGTGCTTATCGACGTCCCGTTGGTATCACTTTGATACCAACTTCGCCGCCGCTGTGGTATCAACTGGGTATGGCCATGACACTTCGACTCACCCCCGAGCAGGATCGCGCCCTGAGCCTTCTCGCCGAGGCGCAGGGCTCCAGTAAGCATGAGGCTGCAGTGCGGGCTATTGTCACCGCCGCCTCGCGCCTGCTTCACGACGCGGCCGTCGCCGAACTCGCCCGTGAGGTCATCCCTGGGCAGGCGGCTTTAGAGTCGCGGATCAGGCGGGCGCGGGGATGATCCCTCGTCTGAGTCCCGAGCAGTTACTGCTCATCGCCGATGAGTTTTGTACCACCCACGGCACCCAGGTGCAGGATTTCGGGGCGCTGGTCGCCGCTGCAGCCGTGCCCGGGGCGCGAATCGCTGGCATTCCGGTGCACGACAACTCCTCCGCCGCGGCCGATTCCCTGGCCGCGGCCGTCAGCGCCCTACGGCCTCTGACGGCCCGCAACGAGCTCTTCGCCGCCGCCTGCCGTGCTGTGTACGTACGCCTGTCCGCTTAAGATCCCCCGGCGGGGGAAAATACTCGTCCTCGCAGGCCACCGGGCTACTTTCTCCCATCGCAGCGCAGCGAAATTCACAGCGAAGATGTTTGCAAGTCCAATCATTGGCGGGAGGCGCAGGAGGTGTGTAAGGTCTGTAACCGTTGTGGTTGCAGTGAATCAGAGTTGCTGATGTGACGAACGTGAAACTGTGGCGGAAGAGCTGCAACACGATGGCGATCTCCGTCGTTGTCCCCACCCGGCCCCGACAACCGGATGAGTTCAACCATGGTGATCGCTTTTTCCTTATATCCTAGGCTCATGACTGATCTCTCCCAGCTCCTGAGCGCCGACAAGCGCGCTCCCCTCGTCGATGACTTGGCCGGTTTCGCTGAGGCGACCGTCGCCAAGCAATCCGGGCTCACGGGCACCGCGATCAAGGCCGCCGTCGCCGCCGCCAAGAAGGTCGACGGTGACATCGTGCCGAAGGGCATCAACCGCATGCTCCCCGACGTGCTCGGCGATCTCCAGCCCCATTGGCAGGCCTTCAACGCCGACGACAATGCCACTGACTTCGGGGATTTCCTGGCTTCCCGTTCCTCCCAGGTCGGCGATTCGCTCATGGCCATCGCGGACCGCAACGCCGAATCCATCACCGTGGCCCCGCTGGCCAAGGCCTACAACGGATTGCGCAACAAGGCTGCGAAGCTCATCGAGCCCGAGATCCCGGAGCTCGGCCGCATCCTGCAGAAGCACATGAAGTAGATGTCGGTCCGACTGGCCGTTTTCGCCGACCTGCATCTGGGTAGAAAGAAGGCGCCTGGCCTGCAGTGGGCCCGCCAGGCGCTTGTCGACGCCGCCCCGGACGCCGACATCATCATCTTCACCGGGGATCTGCTGGACAAGAAAAAGGCCACCCGAGCGGACTTGGAGGATTCCATCGACCTCTTCCGCTTCATCACCCAGGACCTGGGCAAACCTTTGGTCCACGTGTGGGGCAACCACGACGTGGGCTCGGGTTTCATCGATGAATTCCCCGCGATTGAGGGGGTGTATCGCCCGGAGGGCGGGGATATTGAGCAGCTGCAGGTCCCGGGGATCCCGCTGGTATTCCATGCCGTCAACGTCATCGAGGATCCGGATCCCCGGACCACGCTCAAACAGCTGGGGAAAGTCGACGGCCCCGGGCACATAGCGGTGCTGCACACCGAGGTCGAGGGGCAGTACACGAAGAATCCGTGCCTGCCGATCACCGCGGACTTCCTGCTTAGCCGCGGTTACTCCGCCTGCCTGATGGGTCATGTCCATTCCCCGGTCGTGCTCCAGGAGGAGCCGTGGACCGGGTGGATCGGCATGGGGCAGATGCTGGAACTGGAGGTCCCGGCCCTGCCTTAAACGTCGAGGAAGCGGACGTCCTTCGCCTTGCGAGTGATGAAGGAGCGGCGGGCCGCGACGTCATCGCCCATGAGGATGGAGAAGAGCTCGTCGGCGCGCTGGGCATCCTCTAGGTCGACGCGACGCAGGATGCGCATGCTCGGGTCGAGGGTGGTCTCCCACAGCTCGTTCGGGTTCATCTCGCCGAGACCCTTGTAGCGCTGGATACCGTCGTCCTTGTTGATCTTGCGGCCGGCGGCCAGGCCCTCCTTGAGCTGTTCGTCGCGCTCATCATCGGAGTACGCGAAACCGGGCTCGCCCTTGCCCTGCCACTTGAGCTTGTACAGCGGCGGGTTCGCCAGGTAGACGTGCCCCTCGGCGATGAGGTCCGGCATGAAGCGGAAGAGCAGGGTGAGCAGCAGGGTGGCGATGTGCTGGCCGTCGACATCAGCATCGGCCATGAGCACGATCTTGTGGTAGCGGAGCTTCGAGATGTCGAACTCCTCGTTGATGCCGGTGCCCAGCGCGGTGATGATGGCCTGGACCTCGGCGTTCTTCAGCACCCGGTCGAGGCGGGCCTTCTCCACGTTGAGGATCTTGCCGCGCAGGGGCAAGATCGCCTGGTAGAGAGAGTCACGGCCGGCCTTGGCGGAACCACCGGCCGAGTCGCCCTCCACGATGTAGAGCTCGGAGACGGAGGGGTCCTTGGAGCGGCAGTCGGCCAGCTTGCCGGGCAGTCCACCAAGGTCGGTGGCGGACTTGCGTCGCACCAGCTCACGGGCCTTACGTGCGGCGATACGTGCCTGGGAGGAAGCGACCGCCTTGTTGACGATGGCCTTGGCCTCCGCCGGGTTGGCATCCAACCACATGGCCACGTGCTCATTGGCCATGCGCTGGACGAAGGAACGCACCTCTGTGTTGCCCAGCTTGGTCTTGGTCTGACCCTCGAACTGTGGGTCGGCGACACGCACGGACACCACGGCGGCCAGGCCCTCACGGCAGTCCTCACCGGTGAGGTTGGGATCCTTGTCCTTGATGAGCTTGTGCTCACGCGCGTACTTGTTCATCAGGGAGGTCAGAGCAGAGCGGAAGCCCTCCTCGTGGGTGCCACCCTCGTGGGTGTTGATGGTGTTGGCGAAGGTGTGGACGGACTCCTTGTAGCCGGAGTTCCACTGCATCGCGATCTCCACCTCGTGGCCCTCGCCCTTGGCGTCGAAACCGACGATGGAGGGGTGGATAACGTTCTTGCCCTTGTTGAGGTGGTTGACGTAGTCGACCAGGCCCTCCGGGTAGTGGTACGTGACCTTCTTCTCGCGCTTCTTCGGGGTCTTCGGGGCCTCGCCAGCGGCAGCTTCCTCGACCTCGGTGTCGTCGAAGGAGGGGCCATCGAGAAGCTGGGCGGTATCTCCCTCCTCGGCGATCGCCTCGAGCTCGAGCTCTTCCTCGCTGACGCGCTCGTCCTTGAGGCTGATGGTCAGGCCCTTGTTGAGGAAGGCCATCTCCTGCAGACGACGCGAGATCGTGTCGTAGTCGAACTCGGTCGTCTCGAAGATGTCGGCGTCCGGCCAGAAACGAATGGTGGTGCCGGTACCGCGGGCGTTGCCACCCTCAATGAGATCATCCGGGATCGAGTTGTTGAAATTCTGGATCCAGTGCTTGCCGTCACGCTTAATATCCGCCTCGACATGCGTCGACAGGGCGTTGACCACGGAAATACCGACGCCGTGGAGGCCGCCGGACACCGCGTAAGACTCGGAGTCGAACTTGCCACCGGCGTGCAGCTGGGTCATGACAACCTGGACGGTCGGCGCCCCCGAGGGGTGCATCTCGACGGGAATACCACGACCGTCATCGACGACCTGCACACCACCGTCGGCCAAGAGGGTCACCTCGACCTTAGAGGCGTAACCGGCCATAGCCTCGTCGACGGAGTTGTCGACGACCTCCCACACCAGGTGGTGGAGACCGCGCGGCCCGGTGGAACCGATGTACATGCCGGGGCGCTTACGGACGGCTTCGAGGCCCTCGAGAATCGTGATCGATGACGCGTCGTAATTGTGTTCAGCGTTAGCCACGTGAAACGAGATCTCCTCGCTAGAAGGTAATTCAGACCTCACCAGTCTACACCGCGGGGGCCTCTACCAGGGAAGGGGTCACGCGAGCCGCAGGGCCATTCTCGTGCGTTTATGGCCGCATCACCCGTATGTGTCGCGCGGCCCGCGCCCTTTCACATGCAGCGGACCCTTGCGCCAGCTCGGTGCCTTCGGTCCGAAGATCCTTAACTCGACGATGATGTTGGGCCCGATCTTTTCGGCGATGACCTGCAGGATCTGTCTCTGCATCATCCGCAGGTTCGTCGCCCAGGCGGTGGAATCGCAGGTGATGAACAGTTTCTTGTCCTTCACCATCTCGACTTTGGTGTGTTGGGCGATCTTCTCCCCCACCAACTCCTGCCAGTTGCCGTACACCCAGCCGCCGGCTATCTCCTTCTCCCAGCCACGCCGGTCAATTTCCCTACCGAGCAAGGAACCCAAATTATCAACATCCAGCGGCCGACGCCGCCGGCGCCCATCCTTGCCGGTGGGCCGCCCCAACTGTGGCGGGGTGGTGTTGCGGCGGGGCTTGTGCGGCGCCTGCGGGGTGCGCGCCACTTTCTGCATGGCCTCGAAGGCCGCCTGGACCGGATCCTGCTCACTCATTGGATCTCACTGATCCTGCCCTGTTCGGTATCCCGCACCGTGACCACGTATTTCCGCGCGGTATCGGTGATATTGGCCGGAAGATCGCCATCGACGGCAGCAGTGATGAGCACTTGTTCCGCATCTGCCGCCAGATCAACGAGCTTTTCGCGCCGCCGGGCATCCAGCTCGGCGAAAACATCGTCGAGGATGAGAACGGGGTCGCTGCCGTCGCGACGTAGCAGGGTGAATTCCGCCAGCCGCAACGCAATCGCGTAACTCCATGTCTCCCCGTGGGAGGCGAAACCCTTGGCCGGCGCATCCCCCAGATGAAGCACCAGGTCATCGCGGTGCGGGCCCACCAGCGACATGCCGCGTTCAATTTCGCGGTTGCGTCCCCGGCCCAACTCGGCGAGCATCTCCGCCTCGAGCACTGCTGGTTCATTGCTTATCGACGCCACCGTCCCCCGATACTCCACCCGCACCGGACGTGATTCCGGTGCGATGCCAGCATAGGACTCGGCGATGAGCTCGGTGAGTTCTGCGACCAGGGCCAGGCGCGCGGCGATGACCTGCGCGCCGAGGGAAGCCAGCTGGCCATCCCACACATCGAGGGTGGCCAGGGCACTGGCGCCGTCATCGTCGCGGTAGCCGCGTCGCAAAGCGGAGTTCGCCGATTTCAGCAGGGCATTGCGCTGGCGCAGCACCTTGTCATAATCCGCTTTCACCCCGGCTAAGCGGGGGGTGCGGGTGGCGATGATGTCATCGAGGTAGCGACGACGCTCTGCCGGCTCTCCCTTGATCAGCGCCAGATCCTCCGGTGCGAATAATACCGTGCGCACCACCCCTAGCAATTCCCGTGGGGAACCCAGTCGGGTGCGGTTGATCTGCGCCTGGTTCGCAGCGTGCGGTTTGATCAACAGGTGGGTGGTCAGCTCGCGGCCCTGGTTGACGGCCGTCGCGGAGACGCGGGCATTGTCCGCCCCCTGTCGCACCAGCGGCGCATCCTGTGCCACCCGGTGCGAGGAGAGGTGGGCGACATACCCGACGGCCTCGATGATGTTGGTTTTACCGAAGCCGTTGCGGCCGACGAACAGGGTGATTCCCGGTTCCAGCTCGAGCGTCAGCTCCGGCCAACTGCGGAAATCCCGCAGATCCAGCGTCCTGATGTAGATGGCGCATCCACCTATCCGGGCAAACGCACCGGCATGAGCAGGTAAGTGAACTCCGTCTCCGGGGTGGGGAACGTTCCGTCGGCGTCTGCCTCCGGGAGCTCCTCCGGCTCCGGCACGAGGATCGCCGGGCGGGAGGGCTCAGTGAATCCGAAAACCACCCGGTTGGTGTGGATGACACCCAGACCATCGCGCAGGTAGCCGGGGTTAAACGCGATGACCAGCTCTTCCTTGCCGGTGAACGCGCAGGGCAGGCGCTCCTCCGCATGACCGGAATCCATACCACCGGCCGAGAGGATGAGCTCACCCTCCATGAACTGCATGCGGATCTGCGCGTTACGTTCGGTGACCAGGCTGACGCGGCGGATCGCCTCCTGCAGCGGAGCGATCTCCACGCTGGCGATCGAGGTGTGTGTCTTGGGCAGCAGCGGCTGGATGTTCGGGAAATCCGCATCCAGCATGCGGGCCGTGGTCTCCCGGGAATCGGTGTGGATACCGAACAGGCCCGCCGCGCCGATCTGCTCGCCGGTACCCACGGCGATCTCCACCGGGTTCGTGGTGTCCAGGCTGCGGGCGTTGTCCAGCAGAGTTTTCGCTGGAACCAGAAGCTTGGCCTGCACTTCCGGGGATTCCGGATCCCACTCAAAGGTGCGCAGCGCCAACCGGAAACGGTCAGTGGCAGCCAGCTTGACCTGAGAACCGGAAATTTCCATGTGCACACCGGTAAGCATCGGCAAGGTGTCATCCTTACCTGCGGCGGTGGCCACCTGGGTGACAGCCTCGTTGAACAGGACTGGATCGATCGAGCCCGTGACTTCCGGCAGAGAAGGGATCTGCGGGTAATCATCGAGCGGGATCAACGGCAGCTCAAAGCGGGAGGAACCACAAGACAGCAGTGCCTTGGATCCGTCGACCCGTAGCTCGACCGGCTTATTCGGCAGGTTGGAGACAATCTCCGCGATGAGCTTGCCGGCGACGGCGATACGCCCCTGGTCACCGATCTCGGCCGCGATCTTGACCTTCGTGGAAACCTCATAGTCGAAGCCCGCGAACTCCAGACCATTGTCATCAGCTGTGATCAACATGGCGCGCAGGACCGGCTGCGTCACCTTGGTGGGCAGGCTCCGGGCCACCCATCCGACGGCGTGGGCCAGATCCTCCCTGGCCACCCGGAATGACACTGCTTGAGACTCCATGCTTGCGGGCTCCTTGAAAATTTGTGATCCGCCGTCGCGGACCCCCTTCAAAACAACAAACTCCAACGTACCCGACGCCTCGCCCCCACAACGATTGTTGTCATTCGCTCTGCGCCAGGCACTAGGCCGCGTTCTCCCCACATCCTCTTTCTTCTATAGAAATTACAAGTTTAAAAGATGGGAGTAACAGTAAGTCCTGTGCAACCTGTGGATGGGGGCCTAAACGACAAGGTAGCCGATCGGATCCGGGATGTGATTCGGCGTGTGGACTAACTGTGGATAACTTTGGGCGATTGTGGATAACTTCCGGCCTGTGCGATCCATCCACAGAAGGGGCCGCATCCATTCACCGGTTCTCAACAGGGAAAACAGGGTTATCCACAGGGCTGCAAGGCGGAGTAACCCGCACCACTATGTGAGAAACTTCTCGGAATTACACTGCTGTAATTACACAGGTGTGGATAACGCTGTGGAAAACTACGAAAACCCCGTCCACCAGAGGGTGAACGGGGCGTGATCAAGCGCTGAAACTAGCCGCGACCGCGGTTTTTGACCAACTGCGTGAGCGCCTGGATCTCGTCGTAGGTGTCGCGCTTCTCGGTCATCTCCTTACGGATCTTCCGGTCGGCGTACATGACGGTCGTGTGATCCTTACCCCCGAACTCCTGGCCAATCTTGGGCAGGGAGAGGTCGGTGAGCTCGCGGCACAGGTACATCGCCAGCTGGCGGGCATGCGCCACCGCGCGGGTCTTGCCGGCGCCGGTGAGAGTGTCCATGGTAACGCCGAAATAGTCGGCGGTGACCTCCATGATGGTCGACGCGGTGATTTCCACATCGGCGGCGTCGGGCAGGATGTCGCGCAGCGCGATCTCCGCCATTTCCTGGTTGATCGGCTCGTTGATGAGTGAGGAGTAGGCGGATACACGGATGAGTGCGCCCTCCAGCTCGCGGATGGAGGACTCGAAACGCGAGGCAATGAGCTCCAGCACCGTCCGGTCGACGTGGGTGCCGTCGGCCAGGGCCTTCTTCTCCAGAATCGCGATGCGGGTCTCCAGGTCCGGCGGCTGAATATCGGTGATGAGCCCGCCCTCGAAGCGGGTGCGCAGCCGGTCCTCCAGCGTGGTTAGCTGCTTCGGCGGGCGGTCCGAGGACAAGATGATCTGCTTATCTGCCTGGTGGAGAGCGTTGAAGGTGTGGAAGAACTCCTCCTGCGTACCCTCCTTGCCCTCGAGGAACTGGATGTCATCGACCATGAGGATGTCCAGATTGCGGTAACGGCGCTTGAAGGATTCCTGCCGGTCATCGCGCACCGAGTTGATGTAGTCGTTGGTGAATTCCTCACTGGAGACGTACTTCACACGCAGACCCGGCTGGAGAACCTGGGCATAATTACCTGCGGCGTGCAGCAGGTGCGTCTTGCCGAGGCCGGAACCACCCCAGATGAACAGCGGGTTGTAGGCCCGCGCGGGGTTTTCGGCCACCGCCACCGCGGCGCCGTTGGCGAAGCGGTTGGAGGACCCGATGACGAAGTTCTCGAAGGTGTACTTCGGGTTGAGGGACTTCTCTCGGTTCGGGTCATGTGCCGGGGTCTCGCGGTGCAGGCGCTGAGGCGCCGGGGTCGGCGCGGTGGTGGTGCTCCAGCCCAGCTGGTGGTCCGTGATCTGCTGCTGGACAGGCGCCGTCACGGGCTCGGGTGCAGGCGGTTCGGGGATGGCCTCGGGCTCGATCGACACGGCGAGGCTGCAGGGGCGGCCGGTGCGTTCGGTGAGCACCTTGACGATGTGGGGGCCGAAATCATCCTCGATGACCTGCTTGGCCATGGCGTGCGGGGTGGCCAGCACGGCGTAACCGTCGACTAGGACGATGGGCTGCACCAGGCCGAGGAAGGCGCGCTGCTGGTGGGTGAACGTCGGGATGGAGGAGTCCGCCCGCTCGGATTGGTCAAGGAGTTCCGCCTTGATCGCCTGCCAGGTGTCGGCGAGTGACTGTTGCTGATCCGCCACGTCGGGGCTGCTCCTTTGAAAAATTCCATCGTCGGGTGTTGCGGCCGGGGCTAATTCACGAGGTGTTCACGCCGCATCTGTTCACAGGCCTGCCCCCAGGGGGATTGTGGCCTCAACCTCGCCATCCACAGAGTTATCCACAGGTGTGGAGTATCCGGGGCCGAAATCTTTCCACAGCCTAGTCGATGGGCTGTGGATAAAACGATTTCGGTGGGATTACTTCCCTACCTGCGGAAACACGACCGCTGTGAAAAACCCTCAACCTCAGATTGACGGTTATCCACAGGGGTGTTGGTGGTCCTCTGTGGTTTTCTGTGAGTCCCTACATTGTTACCCACCGAATCCCGTGGGTGTCCATCGAACGGCCCGGCCATTTCTCCGCCCGCCCCGAGGGCCGCTGGGAAAATGCCCAAACATCCCCGGTGAGCTGGCACTAATCACAAGAATGTCATTTCAGGGGCCCCCGACCCCGCCCCGGCGACACGCCGGAAAAGGCAATTTGTTCGAGACGTGGTTCCTCGCGTAGTCTGTGAGGGTCTGTCACACCGCCGGATGCGCCCCGTCACGGGGAGGCGCCGGCGGATGTGTGTGAGAGCAGCGTCGGCACCGGATCACCGGGCCGCGGCACCCGCCGCGCGTCAGTGCGGACGCAGCACATCTCATCAAGTTAATGAAAACTTCAGCGGTCTGCCGGTCCCGTACGGCCGACCGCGTCAGAAACTCAAAGGAGAACAACCGTGGCAAAGGGCAAGCGGACGTTCCAGCCGAATAACCGTCGTCGTGCACGCGTGCACGGCTTCCGTACCCGTATGCGCACCCGTGCCGGTCGCGCCATCGTCTCGGCGCGTCGCCGTAAGGGCCGCGCCAAGCTCACCGCTTAAAAGACGCGCACCCGAGGTGCTTCCGAAGCAGCACAAGTTCACGTCTCCGACTGAATTCAGCCGGACAATTAAACGTGGACGCCGCGCCGGTACCCGCACCGTAGTGGTCCATTTCTATGAGCCCGACGCACCGGTCGCCCACCAGGGCGGCCCCCGCGTCGGGCTCATCGTTTCCAAAGCCGTCGGAAACGCGGTCATCCGTCACCGCACCTCCCGGCGGCTACGCCATGTCATGGCAGCGCTTTTCGACGCCCTCTCCCCCACCGCTGACCTCGTTATCCGGGCGTTGCCGGCTTCCGGTGGGGCGTCGTCAAGCGATCTGGAGCGTGACATCCGCAAGGCGCTCACCCGCCTGGGGGCCCTGCATGACTAGGCTGTCGCCGGTGGCGCGCGCCCTGGAGGCGGCGGTGCTGTTCTACCAAAAGAACATCTCGCCCCTTAAGATGGGATCGTCCTGCCGTTTTGAACCGACGTGCAGTGCCTACGCCTTAGACGCCGTCCGCGGTCACGGGGCGGTGCGCGGAACTATCCTGTCGCTGGCCCGACTGAGCAAGTGCGGTCCATGGCATCCGGGCGGGTATGATCCCGTCCCTGAAAAAACCGATAGCAAGGAGTCCTGACTCACAGTGCTCAACTTCATCTACTGGCCGATCTCGGCCATCCTGTGGTTCTGGCACAAGGCGTTCAGCTTTGTGCTGGACCCGGACCTCGGCATCACCTGGGTGCTATCGATCGTCTTCCTCACCTTCACGGTGAAGGCGATCATGTTCAAGCCCACCCAGAATCAGCTGCGCTCGGGCCGCAAGATGCAGGAAATGCAGCCCAAGATGGCGGAGATCCGAGCCAAGTACAAAAACGACCAGCAAAAGATGATGGAGGAGACGCGCAAGCTCCAGAAGGAGCACGGCGTCAACCCGCTGCTCGGCTGCCTGCCGATGCTCATCCAGATCCCCGTCTTCATCGGCCTGTTCCACGTGCTGCGTTCCTTCAACCGCACCGGTGAGGGCGTGGGCCAGCTGGGCATGGGCATCGAGGAAAACCGCAACACCCCGAACTACATCTTCGGTGTCGACGAGGTCCAGTCCTTCATCGACGCCCGTTTCTTCGGCGTGCCGCTGTCCTCCTACATCTCGATGCCGCAGGACATGTACAAGGCGTTTGAGCCGGTCGACTTCACGCGCACCGACATCATCCTGGTGGCCGCGCCGCTGGCCATCATCATTGCCGTCGCGACCCACTTCAACGCGCGTATGTCCATCGACCGCCAGAAGGCCCGTATCGCCTCCGGCAAGCAGTCAGCCCCGACTGGCGATAACGCCGACATGATGGCCATGCAGATGGGCATGATGAACAAGATGATGCTGTGGG
>NZ_JAUNUG010000018.1:30961-56347 GCF_030538285.1 Corynebacterium sp. | reverse complement strand
CTTGTGGGGTGTTGGTGACACTGGTGACCTTAAATGTGCGGCGGTAAGCGTGCAGGGGAATCTATATATGAGGGTGCTAGCCGGGGGTGTTTGCTAGGCGTAGGCCAGCGCCCGGGTGCCGTCGATGTGCGGGAATACCAAGTACATCCACCCGAACACTGCCGCGCCCACGAGCACGGTGCCCCACACGGGCATAGGTGCGAACACGGGCACGATCATGAGGGCCAGCCACACAAGGAATAGTGGCAGTAGCTGGCCGATCTGCGGCTTGTGCACGGCGTTGTGGCGCTCGAGGAACTCCTTGATCTCGCGCCGGTAGGGGTGGCTGAACATGAGCAGCAGGCCGGCGGCGATGGCCGCGACCATGACGCCGACCTGGATGCCGCGCGCCAACCCCGTGGACAGCACCGCCACTCCGACGGCGATGAGCAGTGAGCTTCCTACTCGGACGAGCAGCGGTGTCGGAATCGGGGTCTGGCGGGCGCGGATATCGGAGTACATGGAGGTCAACGCTACCAGTTGACGGGCACCGTTCTCGCGGCGCATACTGGACCCGTGAATCAAACAGGCGTTCGGAAATTGCGGGAGGTGGACGACCTCTCGGGCCTTGATCGGGCCGAGCAGGTCGAGCTTCTGCGTTCCCGGATGGCGGCCCTTGGCGGGGTGGTCGAGCAGCCTGTCGTCGATAAGCCCGAGGTCATCGCCACCCCTTCCGACCTGGCCCGGACGCTGCCGGGCGGGGGGCTGGCGCGTCGCGCGGTGACGCAGGTGGCGGACTGTCCGGCTCTCATTGTTGAACTCATCGCCCAGGCTACCGCAGGGGGTGGACATGTCGGCCTCATCGGGTGGCCGGAACTCTCGCTCGCCGGTGTGGTCGATGCCGGCAACCTGGACCACGTCATCGCCGTGCCCGATCCGGGCATCGATCCCCTCGGGATCATCGGGGTGCTCGTCGAGGGGCTCGACCTGGTGATCGCCCGCTGGGCCGTGCCGCTGGAACTCTCCCCGGTGCGTGCCCGCCCGTTGCTGGGCAAGCTGCGCGGCGGGTCGGCGGCGCTGGTGCTGGTCGGGGCGAGTGTGCCCTCCCCGCACGCGCGGATCGACGCCACGGTCACCACCTTTCGCGGCATCGGGCAAGGGTCGGGCCGTATCCGGGGCGTCGACATTGCCGTGCGCGTGGAGGCCAAGGGGCAGCCCTCGGCCTCGACGACCGTGACGGTGGGCAGGCGGGCCGAACTGAAGGTGGTGTGAGATGCGCGTCGCCGCCCTGTGGTTCCCGGACTGGCCGGTGCAGGCGGCCCGGATCGACAACGAAGGCCTGCCCGCCACCCTCGCCATCGCCCGCCAGCACCGCATCCGCGTGTGCTCGGCCGCCGCCCGCCGTGCCGGGGTGCGCCGTGACATGCGGGTACGTCAGGCACAGGCCGTGTGCCCCGGCCTGGTCATTCTCGACGAGGATCTCGACCGGGATGGCCGGATGTTCGAGTCCATCGCCGCCGGCCTGGATGATGTCGCCTCCTCCATCGAGGTCCTGCGCCCCGGCCTGGTCGTCGTCGATGCCGGGGCCGCGGGTCGCTTCCACGGCTCCGAGGGCCGTGCGGTGGAGATGCTTATCGATGCCGCCGCCCGCCGCGGCATCGACGCTCAGGTCGGGGTCGCCGACGAGATCGCCACCGCACTCATCGCCGCCCGCGTCGGTGCCGGGCACATCGTCCCGGAGGGCGGGTCGCGCCCCTTCCTCGACGTCCAACCCGTCACCCTGCTTGCCGCCGAGGCCTCGCTGCACTGCGACCACGCTCTGGTCGAATCACTCGGGGACCTCGGTATCCGCACCCTGGGTGAGCTCGCTGCCCTGCCCGCCACGGCGGTGAGCACCCGCTTCGGGGTGGCGGGGCAGCGCTGCCACCGCATCGCGCGTGCCGCCGCTGACCGCCGCGTCGCCCCCGAGATGCCTGCCGCGGACCTGTCGGTGGCGGTCACCCCGGAGGAGCCCATCGACCGGGTCGACGCGGCCGCCTTCGCCGCCCGCCAGCTGGCGAACATCCTCCACGAGCGGCTGCGTACCGCTGGCCTATCCTGCCTGCGGCTGCGCGTGCTGGCGGAACTGGCTGACGGCACCCGCCTGGAACGGATCTGGCGCACCCGCGAACCGCTCACCGAGTCCGCCACGGCGGACCGCGTGCGCTGGCAGCTCGACGGCTGGCTCACCTCCGGCGGGGCCGGCGCCATCGCCACCCTCATCCTCGAGCCACTGGAATCCGCCCCACCGGATATCGTCGGTGCCCTGTGGGGGGAACGCCACGACACCACCGCCGTGCGGCGCGCTGCCAACCGCGTGCAGTCCACTCTCGGCATCGATAAAGTCCTTACCCCGCGGCTGGTCGGCGGGCGGGGCGTGGCGGAGCGGATCGATTTCGTGCCCTACGGGGAGGAACGGGGCGTCGATAAGCAAGGAAGCTGGCCGGGAAGAATTCCCGGGCCCTTACCTGCTCGCCTGACGCACCCGGCCGCGCGGATCCGGATGCTCAACGCGCAGGCCCGCGACGTGGTCGTCACCGCGGAAGCCCTGCTCAGTGACACCCCCGTCGCGCTCGGTTGGGGTAAACACCGCTACCGGGTGGCGGCGTGGGCCGGACCCTGGCCCGTGGACACCGGGTGGTGGGGGCCGGAATCACAGAAGGTGGCCAGGCTGCAGGTCGTCGGCCAGGCCGAGAATGAACAACACCCCCGCGCCTGGCTGCTGCTGTGGCTGAGCGGGGGTGGATGGCGGATCGAGGCCAGCTACTAACGGTGGCGCACGTCAATGACCAGACGGTGCGGATCGTGGAGAACCTCCACCGAATAAGGCAGCTTCTCCTGCAAACCCACGACGAACTGGGAACGACCCTCGAAAGTGCCGGCGGAGACGATCTGGGTGACATTGCCGGAACCGGCGACCGTGCCGATGTTGGCATCCTCCCGACCCAACTCGAAGGGATAGGTCGTGCCGTCGATGTTGACATCGAGAGCCACCGACCCCTCATACTCCACCGGGTTGCCGGAACCCTGCTGCTTCGGGGCGGTGGTGTAGTCGATGAACCAGCCGGGGGCACCGTCGCCGATGAGATCGAAGACGATGCGGTCAAAACCGTCATGGCTGGCAATACGCACCGACTCGACCATGAGCATCGCCGGGGCATCCGGGCGGGAGGTCTTCTGCGCCACATTGGCTTCGCCGACAGCGGTGGTGTCCCCGCCGAGGGTGGCGGCGGTGAGCGTTTCCATCAGGGAGCGGTCGCCGTTCCGGGCGCCCGTGGATTCCTGCCCCACCCCGGTCCCGCAGGCGGCCAACCCCAAAGACCCCGCGGCCAGTACGGCAGCGAGGGAGGTACGACGGGGGGAGGTCCTGCGAGTGGGCGCCAGGGATTCGTTCATGCCATTCACCGTAACCACAGGGAGCGCTATTAGTGAACTCAGAAAGCGGGGGAGGGGGTGATCGTGAACAAATCGTTGTAAAGCGACCCTAAGTGTCACCGGGTGACTGGCCGGTGGTGTGGTACACATCGCTAGGCTGGGTTTATGACTGATGCCCTCCGCTGCTCCGACGTGGCCGGTGAACCCCTGCCCGGTTCCGCCAAACAGGAACGCGTCTACGTCATCTTCGAGTGGCCCCACGGCTGGAGCCGCGATGTTCTCGACGGTGGCGTCTTCGGCGAGGAGCTCACCGCCCGGCTCAAGAACAAGCTGGGCAAAGACGCCGGGCTGCAGCTCATCCGCCACCCCGGCCGCGACGGCCGCCGCATCACCGCCCACCACCTTTTCCTGGTGTTCGCGGAGGAGGCCCGGGTGGAGAAGCTGCTTGTCGACGGCCCCGAGGCCATCCTCGACCTGGATCTTTCCGGCCCGGGTCGCAACAACGCCGAGCTTATCCACGCCCCCCTCGTCCTCGTCTGCACCCACGGCAAACGAGACGTGTGCTGCGCCCTGAAGGGCCGCCCGCTGGCGGCGGCGCTGTCGGAGCGTCACCCCGGGCAGATCGTGTGGGAGACCTCCCACACCAAGGGGCACCGCTTCGCTCCGTCGATCCTGCTCATGCCGTGGGGCTACAGCTACGGCCGCCTCAACGAACAGGCCGGTGACGCGCTGGTCCGCGCTGCGCTGGCGGGAGAATACTTTTACCCCGGCAACCGGGGGCGCGGCCTGCACGGGCCGCGAGGGCAGGTGGCGGAGGTGGCCGTCGCCAAGCAGCTGCTCACGGACGGCGAACCCCTGCGCTTCGGTGATCTGACGGTGAACGAGGGAGAGGGCGTGACCGTCACGCACACGGACGGCCGCACCTGGACCGTGGAGCTGGAACAACGCGACGTCGACGGGGTGATCTCCTCCTGTGGTGACGCCCCGAAGACCGGTCGGGTGTGGGTGGCTACAGGCCTTCGATGATGTCGAGGAACTCCTCCGCGTAGGACACCCGCTGGCGTAGCTTGGCCAGGCGGGTGCGGGCATCATCGTGGACGCGCTCGATGGTGGCGCGCGCGGCGGGGGAGCCGGGGTGCTCGGCGGCGTCGAGGAACCCCTTCATCTCCTCCAACGTGAACTGCAGCGGCTTCATGCGGCGTACCAGCAGGATGCGTTCGACGTCGCGCTCGGAGTAGAGGCGGAAACCGCCCGGGGTCTTGCCGGAAGGGGAGACCACGCCGACCTCGTCGTAGTGGCGCAAGGAACGGATAGACAGTCCCGTGCGTTCGGCGACCTCGCCGATCTTCATTCCCATGCGCGCCTACCCCTTCGTCGAGTTGTTCCCCGCCAACCCTACCGTTACGGTAGCTTTCGTGTCTCAGCCCATCACGGAAGCGGCGCCCACCGGCGTCATCGCATCCTTCCGCCACGCCTTCTCCTCCCCGGCCCGCCTGCGCACCGAAGTGCTCGGCGGGCTCGTCGTCGCCCTCGCGCTCATCCCCGAGGCGATCGCGTTCTCCATCCTTGCCGGGGTGGACCCCCGCGTCGGGCTCTTCGCCTCCGTGACCATGGCCGTCACCATCGCCTTCACCGGCGGGCGCCCCGCGATGATCTCCGCCGCCACCGGTGCCGTGGCCCTGGTCATCGCGCCTGTCATGCGCGACTACGGCTATGACTACTTCATCGCCACCGTCCTCCTCGCCGGGGTTATCCAGATCGCGATGGCGGTGCTCGGCGTCGCGAAGCTCATGCGCTTCATCCCGCGCTCGGTGATGACCGGCTTCGTCAACGCCCTCGGCATCCTCGTATTCATGGCGCAGCTGACCCACCTGTGGGACGTGCCCTGGCTGGTGTACCCCTTGTTTGCCCTCGGCATTCTCATCGTCGTGGGTTTCCCCAGGATCACCACAGCGGTGCCCGCCCCGATTATCACCATCGTCGTGCTCACCGGCATCGTGGTCCTCACCGGATGGAACGTCCCCGACGTCGCCGACCAGGGCGAACTGCCCAGTTCCCTGCCGGAACTGTTCCTCCCGGACGTGCCCCTCACGCTGGAGACCCTGCAGATCATCGCCCCCTACGCCTTCGGTATGGCACTCGTCGGGCTCATGGAATCTCTGATGACCGCCAAACTCGTCGACGACATCACCGACGCCCACTCCGACAAAACCCGCGAGAGCTGGGGGCAGGGCGTGGCCAACCTCGTCACCGGCGCCTTCGGCGGCATGGGCGGCTGCGCCATGATCGGCCAGACCATGATCAACGTCCGCGAAGCCGGCGCCCGCACCCGCCTCTCCACGCTCCTCTCCGGCGTCTTCCTGCTGGTGTTCGTCGTCGCCCTCGGCGACATCGTCGGCCTGATCCCCATGGCCGCACTCGTGGCGATCATGGTGGTGGTGTCCCTGGGCACCATCGACTGGCACTCCATCCACCCCCGCACGCTCCAGCTCATGCCGCGCAGCGAGACCCTCGTCATGCTGGTCACCGTGGTAGCCACCCTGACCACCCACAACCTCGCCGTCGGTGTCATCGGCGGCGTGCTCACCGCCATGATCATGTTCGCCCGCCGCGTTGCCCACATGGTGGACATCGAGAAGGTCCGGGAGGTGGATCTCGACGACGACGGCCACGTTGACGTGCGTACCTACCGCGTCACCGGCCAGCTGTTCTGGGCCTCCTCCAACGACCTCGTCTACCGCTTCGACTACAACGATGACGCCCGCCACATCATCATCGATCTTTCGCAGGCGGAGGTGTGGGATGCTTCGACCGTAGCCACCCTCGACGCCATCCAGCAGAAGTTCCAGGCCCGCGGCAAGGTCGTCGACATCATCGGCCTCGACGGGCAGAGCAAATACCGCCTTGACCGGCTGTCCGGGAAACTGGGCTCATGAGCGACTTCCACAGCTGGGTAGCTCAGCGCCGCCAGCAGGCCGCTACCGCCATGGCCGAGCTATCCGGCAACACCTCCGCCTGCGCGATGGGGCGCGACGGGGCGGAGTTTTCCCCCCTTCAAATACCACGAGGGTGCGACCGCAGCACTGGGGGGAATTAGCCCGCGCCCTGCGCCGCGGAGACGCGGACCCCCGTCGGCCCCGGCCGCGACTGGGAGGCCTACACCGCCGGCGGGCGCGAAGCCCTCGAAGAGGCGGGGGAGCAGCTCAGATAAGACGCCGCAGGACCGGGGCAACCGCGTGCGCCACCTCATCGGCGGCATCAACGACCTCGGGCGGAGACCAGGGGAAGGCCACCGCATGATCCGCGAAGGCATGCATGGCCAGGTCATTGAAAGAGTCGCCGAAGGAAATCATCTCCGCCTGCACCCCAAGATGCGCCGTGATCTCCCGCAGCCCCGTGGCCTTGTCCACCCCGGCGGGCACGATGTCGAGGAAGTTGCGGTTGGTGTGCACCGCCACGCCCGGGCAGGTGGCGAGGATCTTCTCCCGCAGCTGCTGTTGGCGGGCCGGATTATCCGGCACCCACACGGGCACGCACGAAACCTCGTGGTCACCGAGCTCCGAGATGGCAAGGCGCTCCCACTGACGCAGGATCGTGCCGCTCAGACGGGCGGGCTGCTCCGAGAGCAGCCGGTCCGGGCCGTGGAGGGTGGTGGCGTAGACGGCGAGGGTGGGATCAGTAAGTAACGGGGTGAGGATATCCCGCAGGCTATCGGTGGGCACGGTGCGTGAGAACAGGTAGTTCCCGGCACGGTCGCTCACCCCGGCGCCGGTGGAGACCACCGAGTAGTCGAAGGACAGGTCATAGGGGGCGAGATCGCGGTGCAGGCCGTGGAGTGATTTTCCTGTCGCTGCTACCGCCAGGTGGCCGGATCTCTGCCAGTCCCGGATGGCGGCGATGTCCGCGTCGGCGATGCCGGCGGGGAAAAGCAGGGTTCCGTCGATGTCGAAGGCGGCGATCTTCATGCTGTCGAGGGTAGCCGCGTTGTGGCGTGCCCCGATTCCTTCTTCGACCCTCCCGCGAACTGGGAAAACATCGAGTGCCCGGAGACATCGGGGTACGCCACAACGCGGGCCTGGAAAAGGCACAGAAAAGGCCCCCACGCCCAGGGGCGTCGGGGCCGTGGAGGCAGGGGACACAGCGCTAGCTAGCGGCGCATGATCCTCCGGGACAGCCAGTTTCCGAAGAGCTGGGCGATCTGGACGATGATGACGATGACGATGACCGCCGCGTAGGTGACCTCCAGGTCGTAGGCGCGGTAGCCGTAGACGATGGCGAAGTCACCCAGGCCACCACCGCCGATGTAGCCGGCCATGGCGGACATGTCGACGACGGCGATGAAGATGAAGGTGTAGCCGAGGACCAGCGGGCCGAGGGCCTCCGGGATGATCACCGTGCGGATGATCCGCCAGGGGCTGGCCCCCATGGCGCGGGCGGCCTCGATCACCCCGGGATCAATGGCCACGAGGTTCTGCTCCACGATGCGCGCCACCGCAAAGGCGGCGGCGATGCACATGACGAAGATCGCCGCGGAGCGCCCGATGGTGGTGCCAACGAACTGCAGCGTCACCGGCGCGAGCATGGCGATGAGCACGATGAAAGGGATGGGGCGGACAAAGTTGACGAGGATATTGAGCACCCAGTAGATCGGCTTCGACTGCAGGATGCCGCCGGCCCGGGAGGTGTAGAGCAGCAGGCCGATGAGCAGGCCGCCGATGCCGCCGAAGACCATCGTCAAAGACACCATGACAAGTGTGTCGCCGATGGCGTCGACGAATGTGCCGCCGAGGCGGTTCCAGTCGGCTGCGAGATATGTGGTGGTCATCGCGTGATCTCCTGGATGTCGGTGGTGCGGGACAGGGTAGTGCGGAACTTCTCGATGGCCTGTTCCGGGCCGGTGAGCCGGACGGTCATCTTGCCGAAGGACTGGCGTTGCAGGGTGGTCACGCCGCCGTGGACGATGTTGATGCCCAGGCCGTCTTCGCGGGCGGCGGCGGCCGCGGCGAAGAAACCGGAGTCTTCGGTCAGGTTGATAGTGAACAGTCGTCCGTCGTGGGCGAGCAGATCTGCGGCCTCGACCTGGTCGGGGGTGTTGCGCAGCGAGGTGGAGACAAAGCGCTGGGCCACGGCGGTCTGCGGGTGGGAGAACACCTCGTAGACGCTGCCGTACTCGACGACCTTGCCGGCCTCCATGACGGCGACCTTGTCGGCGATGGAACGCACGACGTCCATCTCATGGGTGATGACGACGATGGTGATGCCCAACTCCTGGTTGATCTCGCGCAGCAGGTTGAGCACGTCGTGGGTGGTTTCCGGGTCGAGCGCGGAGGTGGCCTCATCGGCGAGCAACAGGCGCGGGTTGGTGGCCAGGGCGCGAGCGATGCCGACGCGTTGTTTCTGGCCGCCCGACAGCTGCTCGGGGTAGTTGGATCCCTTGTCGGACAGGCCGACGAAGTCGAGGAGTTCAGCGACGCGCTTCTTCCGCTCCGCCTTGCCCATGCCGGCCAGCTCCAGGGGGTAGGCGATGTTGCCGGCGGCGGTGCGGGAGTGGAAGAGGTTGAACTGCTGGAAGATCATGCCGATGCCGCGGCGGATGGAGCGCAACTTGGACTCGGGGAGGCCGACGACGTCGGTGCCGTCGAGAAGCAGCTGGCCGGAGCTGGTGGTATCCAGTCCGTTGATGAGGCGGACGAGGGTGGATTTACCGGCGCCGGAGTAGCCGATGACGCCGAGGATCTCGCCGGGTTCGACGGTGAGGGTGACGCCGTCGACGGCGCGGGTCTCGGTCTTCTTCTGGTTGGTGAAGACCTTGGTCACATCACGGAATTCGATGCGGGTTCCGGTACGCGGCCGGGTGGGGGATGCGGTGTCGGACACGGGTGCGGGGCCGTTCTGGGAGGAGGTGGGTGGAAATGCTCAACCCCGCCGCGGGCAGGCGACGGGGTGGGGCATGATGTTGCTCGGTGTTTACTTCTCGTCGGCTGCGAGGCGCTCCATGATCTCGGTGAGATCCTCGCGCGGGCGCTCGACGGTGACGGCGGTGTTGCCGGAGGTCTCCATGATGGCGTCGGTGACGGCCTGGTCCTTCCACAGCTCGGCGAGACGGTTGAGGGTCTCGTCGTCGGCCTTGTCGGCGGTGGTCACCCAGACGTTGATGTAGGGCTCGGCCTGCTCGTTGTCCGGATCATCCTGGAAGATGGCGTCGAGCGGGTCGATGCCGGCGCGCTCGAGGAAGGAGTTGTTGATAACGGCAGGGCGGCCCTCGTGGAAGACGGTGGTGGTCTGGGCGGCGTCAACGGCGATGACCTGCACCTGCGAGGCCTCGGTGTCGATGTCGGCCGGTGCCGGGTCGAGCAGGCCCTCTTCCTTGAGGGTGACCAGGCCAGCCTGGACGAGGACGTTGATGGCGCGGCCCTGGTTGGTGGCGTCGTTGGGGATGGCGACTTCTTCGCCTTCGAGGCCGTCGAGGCTGTCGTGGCCCTGCCAGAACAGTGCCAGCGGGTAGATCTCGGTGGAGGCGAACGGCACGAGCTCTTCGCCAGCGCCTTCGTTGTAGGAGGCGAGGAACTTCAGGTGCTGGAACTTGTTGACGTCGATCTGGCCCTGCGCGACTGCGTCGTTGGGGGTGTTGTAGTCGGAGAACGGGACGATCTCGATGGCGATGCCCTCTTCCTCGACGAGGTCGGCGAAGACGTCCCATTCCTTGAGGTTGGCGTCGGTGGTGCCGATCTTGATGGGCTCGCCGGTGGCGGTGGCGGTGTCGGCGTTGGAGCTGGAGTCGGAGTCATTGCCGCAGGCGACGAGGCCGGTGGTGACGAGGGCGGCGGCCGCGGTGGCGGCGAGGATGCGACGAAGAGTCATGTGAGAAGTCCTTACTTGTTGATCTGCTGGTTGCACAACCTAGCACCAGGCGAACCGCTCTGTCTAGCCGCCCATGTTGCCCGTTTGGCACGCACGTTCGATACTGGGTATGTTGTGGGGTATGCGATTTAATGGCGGCGCGCCCCTGAACTGGTCGCGGCTGGAGCGTATCCTCTCCGGCCGCCCCGGTCCCGCGCCCGTCCCCGTTGATCACCTGGGCGGGGATGCTTATCGACGTCCCCCGTCCGCCCCGTCGGCCGTGAAGTTCGCGGAACTCCATGCCGTTAGTTCCTATAGCTTCCTTGGTGGGGCGAGTGAGCCGGAGTCACTGGTGGAGCGTGCTGTCGAGCTGGGGTTGAGTGCATTGGCGCTGGTGGACCGGGATGGTTTCTATGGGGCGGTGAAGTTTGCGGAGGCTGCGGCGGAGGCGGGGTTGCCGACAGTGTTCGGGGCGGAGCTGAGCCTGGGGAAGAAGGTACTGCCGGTGCTGGCACGTGGTCCTGAAGGTTATCGCCGTCTGTCGCACCTGGTGGCGGACGCTCACATGGCGGCCGGGATCAAAGGGGAGGTGTCCTACCCGCCGTTGCCCGGCGTCGCGGAAGCGTTGGGCGGGCACTGCGTGGTCCTGGCGGGGCATGAGTGGGTGGGGGATATCGATCAGTTGCTCGAGGTGTTCGTGCCCCGTGACATCGTGCTGGAATATGCGGTGACGATGACACCGGAGGACGCGGATCATCATGAAAAACTCGATGGAGTTAGACGGCATGGTCTACGCCGCATTGCCACGGGCCTGCCAGCGGCGGCCACCCGGGAACACGCGCGTCTCGCCGGGGCGAAACGCGCCCTAGCCCGCCGACTGTCACTGGGGGACGCGGAAGCCGACCTGCACCCCATGGGTGCGCCGTGGTTGCGTTCCGGTGAGCAGATGGTTGCCCTGCTGCCAGAGCGCCCGGAGCTGATCGCCGCCACGAATGAGCTGGCCCGCGAATGTGCTTTCACCCTCGACCTGGTGGCCCCGGACCTACCGGATTTCCCCACCCCGGACGGCCATACGGAGATGACCTTCCTGGCGGAGGTGACGCGGGAGCGGGCGCGCCACAGGTACGCGAGCCGGCCCGATGACATCCGCGCCCGGGCGGAGGCCCAGATCGAGCATGAGCTGGCCGTCATCGAGGGCCTCAACTTCCCCGGCTACTTCCTCATTGTCATGGATCTGGTGGATTTCTGCCGGGCCCACAACATTCTGTGCCAGGGTCGCGGCTCGGCGGCGAACTCGGCGGTGTGCTTCGCACTCGGCATCACCAACGCGGAGCCGATCTCTGCGGGGTTGTTGTTCGAGCGTTTCCTCTCATCCGACCGCGACGGCCCGCCGGACATCGACATCGACATCGAGTCCGGGCGCCGCGAGGAGGTCATCCAGTATGTCTTCGACCGGCATGGTCGGGACAAGGCAGCGCAGGTGGCCAACGTCATCACCTACCGCACGAAGGGCGCACTGCGGGATGCCGCCCGGGCGCTCGGCCACCCGCAGGGCGCGGCCGACGCCTGGTCCAAGGGCACCGCGCAACCGCCCGCGGCAGTGGTGGAGTTGGCCGCGCAGTTCAAGGGCCAGCCGCGGCACCTGGGCATCCACTCCGGCGGCATGGTCATCTGTGACCGGCCCATCGCTGATGTCGTGCCCGTGGAGTGGGCGCGGATGGAGGGCCGCTCCGTGGTGCAGTGGGACAAGGACGACTGCGCCTCCGCCGGGCTGGTGAAATTCGACCTGCTGGGCCTGGGCATGCTCGAGGCGCTGCACCACATGATCGACCTCGTCGAGGAGCAACACGGGCAGCGCATCAACCTGTGGGAGCTCGACCTCGCCGACCCCGGTGTCTACGACATGTTGTGCCGCGCCGATGCCGTCGGTGTCTTCCAGGTGGAGTCCCGCGCCCAGCTGTCGACCCTGCCGCGCCTGCGCCCGCGGTGCTTTTTCGACCTGGTCGTGGAGGTGGCGCTCATCCGCCCCGGCCCCATCCAGGGCGGTTCCGTGCACCCTTATCTGCGTCGCCGCGCCGGGGAGGAGGAGATCACCTATGACCACCCCGTCCTGGAGAAGTCCCTGGGCAAGACGCTGGGGATCCCGCTGTTCCAGGAACAGCTCATGCAGATCGCCGTCGACGCCGCCGGGTTCAGTGGTGCGGAGGCCGATTCCCTGCGCCGCGCCATGGGCTCCAAACGTTCCCCGGCGAAGATGGCGGCGCTCAAGGAGCGCTTCTACCGCGGGGTGTGGGAAACCAACGGCATCCCGGAGGCCACGGCCGAGAAGCTGTGGAACAAGATCGTCGCTTTCGCCGCCTACGGTTTCCCCGAGTCCCACTCGCAGTCTTTTGCCTCCCTGGTGTATTTCTCCGCGTGGTTCAAGCACCACTACCCGGCGGAGTTCTGCGTCGGCCTGCTGCGCGCCCAGCCGATGGGCTTCTACTCCCCGCAGTCACTCATTCAGGACGCGCGCCGCCACGGGGTGGAGATCCTGCCCGTCGACGTCCAGGCCTCCGGTGAGCAGGCCCGCGTCGTCGACGGCTGTATCCGCGTCGGGCTGAATCTGATCAAGGGCCTGGGGGCGGAGGCCGCCGCGCGCATCGAGGCCGCCGCCCCGTTCACGGATATCCCGGATCTGGCGCGCCGGGCGGATCTCACGGTCGCGCACGTCGAGGCCCTGGCCCGGGCGGGGGCGGTGGAGAGCTTCGGGGTGGATCGTCGGCAAGCTCTGTGGCAGGCGGGTGTCGCCGCCACCGAGCGGGCGGGCATGTTGCCGGGCCTGTCGGCGATCGACGCCCCGGCTTTGCCCGGCATGAACGCCTTCGAGCTGATGGCCGCGGATATCACTGCCACGGGGGTGACCCATGATCGGCAACCGGTTGAGATGCTGCGTTCCATGCTTATCGACGCCGGCGTGGTCCCCGCCGTCGACCTCCGCACCGTCCCTGACGGCACCCGCGTGCGCGTGGCCGGGGTGGTCACCCACCGGCAGCGCCCGGGCACCGCCTCCGGGTTGACGTTTCTGGGCATGGAGGATGAGACGGGCCTGCTCAACGTTATGGTGTCCGTGGGGTTGTGGAAGCGGCAGGCGGTGGTGGCGCGGACGTCGAAAGCCTTGGTGGTGCGGGGAATAGTGCAGAACGCCTCCGGGGCGGTGACGGTGGTGGCCGATCATCTGGAGCCGCTGGTGATGGGGGAGTGGTTGAGCCGGGGTTCGCGGGACTTCCACTGACCTACAATTGACACCATGAGCACTTCGCAGGGGAGACTGGACCAGATCGCCGAGGACATCGCCCGCGCCGGAACCGTCGACGACGTGATCGCGGCACTGATCAGGGAGTGTGATCTCTCCCCGGCCGAGGCCCACCGTCTGGTGGGCGTGCAGGCCGATCACCTGTCGACCGAACTGTTTCCCGCCGGGGCGTTGCCCACCGGCGAGGTCTATGACCAGCAGCGTTATGAAAACTGGTTGACCCGTGAGCTGCGCACCACCTTCGCGGCCGCGGTGGAGAAGGTCTCCGAGGATGTGGCGGGTTTCCTGAAGGTCGTTTTCGGCCGCGGCGATGAGCCCACCGCGGAATTCAACGCCGCTATCTTCCTGGGGGCGAAGAAGCGGGTGGCGCAGGACGTATCCTCGGTGCCGGTCGGTTATTTCTGCCGCGACGGGCTGGCACATCTCAGCCAGTATGGGGCGCAGTGGCACAGCCAGTCCTTCACCTCACCGGGGTGGTCGCGGGTGGGCACCTATGAGGTGCACCGCGACGATGAGGGTTTGTAGCGGTTCACCACCAGCGCCGTCATCGTGAACAGCAAGCCGTAGAAGACGGCCATTGCAGCGGAGGTGGCGGTGTCGGTGGCAAAGGCCACCCAGAATCCGGCCCCTGCGCCGAGGAGGGCGATGATGATCGTCCATGCGATGAGGGCGGATAGGCGGTTGGCGAAAAGGTGCGCGGTGGCGGCGGGGGCGACCACCAGTGCGATGACCAGCAGTGCGCCGGCGGCGTGGAAGGCGGCGGTGATGGTCACGGAGACTAAGAACATGAACGCCAGGCCGAGAGCCCGGACCGGCACTCCGCTGACCCGGGCGTGTTCGGGGTCGAAGGTGGCCGCGCTGAGCTGGGGGAACACGGCGGTGAGGAAGAGGGTGTTGAGGGCCGCGACCCCCAGCATGATGTAGAGGTAGGACGGCCCGATGTCGGTACCGCCCACGATGAGCCGGTCGAAGGAGGCGAGGTTGAGGTCGCCGACGAGCACGGTGTGGGTGTCCAGGTGGATGTTGCTCAGGTGGGAGCTGACCAGGATGATGCCGAGGGCGAACAGGGCCGGGAACACCAGCCCCTGGGGGGCGTCGCCGCTAAACAAGCCGGTGGTGGTGAGCCATTCCGCCCCGGCCACGACCAACAGCCCGGCGAGTGCTGCGCCGAGCAGGAGCCAGGGGGAGCGCAGGTCGTGGGTGAGCAGGTAGCCGATGACGATGCCGGGGAAGACGGCGTGGGAGATGCCGTCGACAAGCATGGACGATTTGCGCAGCACGACGAAGACGCCGGGTAAGGCGCAGGCCACCGCGGTGACCAGGGCGAGGAGGAAGGTACCGAAAATAAACGTCATGAGGAAGCGGGGGTGGAGACGAGGATGCCGCGCGGGGAGAACAGCAGGGAGAAGAGGAAAAGGCCGGCGAGGACGAGCACGATGACAGGCCCGGTGGGCAGCGGGCCGAAGACGATGGACAGGTAGGCGCCGAGGGCTGAGCCGACCCCGCCGATAATCCCGGAGAGGGTGACCATGCCGGGGAGGGTGCGGGTCCATTGGCGGGCGGCGGCGGGTGGGGTAACCACGAATGCCACCATGAGGACCAGGCCTGCCGCTTTGACACCGATGACGGTGGCCACCGCGATGGCGGCGAAGATGAGCGGGTCGAGGATCCGGTGGTGGAAACCGAGTAGTCCCGCCAGATCCCGGTCGAAGGTGACCAGAGCGAATTCCTTGAAGAACACCACCACCACGGCGCACGTCAGGAGGCCCACGCCGAGGGAGACCGCCAGATCAGCGCGGGTGATGGTGGAGGCGTTGCCGAAGAGGTAATCCTGGATGCCGCCCTTGCCGGGCAGGGGGTGGCGCTGGATGTACTGCATGAGCAGCATGCCCAGGCCGAACAGGCTGGAGAGGACGACGGCCATGGCGGTGTCGATGGCGATCCGGGTGTGTCGGGTGATCGCGTTGGAGGCGACCACCGCGAGTGTGCCCACCACGGTGGCCCCGATGATGAGCCCGAGCATGGAGCGCCCGTCGCCACCTGCGGCGGTGAGCAGCAGGAAGGCGAGCAGGGTGCCGGGGAGCGCGGCGTGGGAGATGACGTCACTGATCAGGGATTGGCGGCGCAGGTAGGCGAAAGAGCCCAGCGCGCCGGCCACCGTGCCGATCACGGTTGTGCCTGCGGTGACCATGGTGAAGGTGTGATCGGCGAAGAAGTCGGTGGGGCTCATGGGGTCAGTCCGTAGGCGGCCGCGATGTGGGCGGGGGTGAAGTGCTCGGTCACCGGCCCGCTGCTGAGTACCTCCCCCTGGCGCAGCAGGGTGACGTGATCGCAGTAGGTGGTGACAGTGCCCAGGTCGTGGTGGACGAGGATGACGGTCCGGCCCTGGCGGCGCAGATCGTGCATGACATCGACGATGGCCTGCTGGGACACGGCGTCGACCCCCTGGAAGGGCTCGTCCATGACATAGAGGTCAGGGTCCTGGGCGAGGGTGCGGGCGAGGAAGACGCGCTGGCGTTGCCCGCCGGACAGTTGCCCGATCTGGCGTCCGGCGAGATCGGCGATGCCGGTGGCGGCCATGGCCCGGGCGGCGGCGGCACGTTCTGCGCGTCCCGGGTGGCGCAGCCAGCCGAGGCGACCGTAGGTGCCCATGAGGACGACGTCGCCGACGGTGGTGGGGAAATCCCAGTCCACGGCGGTGCGCTGGGGCATATATCCGACGCGCTGGCGCACCCTGGCGAGCGGTTGGCCGAAGAATCGGGCCTGCCCGGACTGCGGGGTGAGGAGGCCGAGCATCGCCTTGAGCAGGGTGGACTTGCCGGAGCCATTCGGGCCGACGATCCCCATGACGATGCCGGGTGGGACGGTGACGGTGGCGTCGATAAGCACCCGGGTGCCCTGGTAGGCGACGTTGAGCCCCAACGCCTGCGCGGCGGGGGTCACGACAATGCCGCCGCGACCGTGGCGACGTTGTGCTCGAAGGCGCCCAGGTAGGTGTTCTGCGGTGCCTCCGGGCCGAGGGAATCGGCGAAGAGCTCGGCGTCGGAGACGGCGACGTCCCAGCCGCGGGCGGTGACGGCCTCCCGGAGGGAGGTGATTGCCTGCGGGTTGGCCTGGTTGTCGCGGAAGATGACGGGCACCTTGTTCTCGGCGATGTAGTCGGCCAGGGCGCTGAGCTCGGTGGGGGATAGGGCGGCTTCCGTGGAGATGTAGTCGGTGGCCAGGACCTCCAGGTTGAAGGTCTGCCCGAAGTAGGCGAAGGCGTCGTGGCCGGTGATGAGGATGCGCGGCGTGGTCACCTCCGCCATGGTGGCGTGGGCGCGTTCGACGGCGGCGGAGATCTCCTCCTGGTAGCTGGCCGCGTGGGAGCGGTAGGTCTCGGCGTTGTCGGGGTCGTGAGCGGCGAGGGTGGCGGTGATGTCGTCGATGACCAGCATCCAGGCGTCGGGGCTGTTCCACACGTGCGGGTCGTGGAGGGCGTTGCCCTCGGCGTCGGTGTCCTCCCAGGGCAGCAGCATCTGGGAGGGCAGCTGCTCGGCGACGGCGCGGTGCTTGTCGCCGAGGGCTTCGAGCTGGGTCTCCATCTGGGCCTCCAGGTGGAGGCCGTTGGAGAACACGAGGTCGGCGGAGCGCAGCTTATCCACGTCGCGCGTCGTCGGCTGGTAGGTGTGCGGGTCGCCGTCGGGACCGACCATGGTGGTCACCTCGGCGTCGGGGGCGATGTTGGCGACGGCGTCGGCGAGGTATCCGGTCGTGGCGTAGATGTTCATGTCGGGGTCCGCGGCGTCTGGGCCGGGGGAGCAGGCGGTGAGGGGAAGGAGAAGGGCGGCGAGGCCCAGGCTGACGCGACGCATTGAAGCCATCTTTCTGTAAGAGTGAATAGAAAAGTTCAATGGATTGAACACTCATGTACGTTAGCGTGACGCGGAGAGTTTCGACAACCCCTTGCCCCCGTTAGGATGGACCCATGTCTGGCCCCCACGTCACTGAACTGCCAGATCGCTCGCAGGACTACCTCAAGGCGATCTGGGACAACGCCGAACACTCAGGCGTTGAGGCCCCCGTCCCCCTCGGCGAACTGGCACGCGCCACCGGCCAGAAACTGTCCACCGCCTCCGAGGCCATCAAACGCCTCGCCCGCCAAGACCTGGTCCACCACGAGCCCTACGCCGGGGTGACGCTGACCCCCCAGGGCCTCACGCTCGCCCTCGCGATGGTGCGCCGCCACCGCCTGCTGGAGACGTTTCTGGTCACCGTCCTCGGCTACACGTGGGACGAGGTGCATGACGACGCGGACCTGCTGGAACACGCCGTCTCCGACCGACTCCTCGCGCGCATCGACGCCTACCTCGCCCACCCCACCCGCGACCCCCACGGGGACCCCATCCCCGCCGCCGACGGCTCGATTGAGCTGCTGACCTCCCGCAGCCTCGCGGCTGTCCCGCCCCGCTCGGAGGTCATCGTCGAGCAGATCAACGACCGCGATCCGCAGCTGCTGCGCTATCTCGCCGAGCACGGCATCGGCCCCGGCGTGCGCCTGCGTATCGATAGCCCCTCCGCCGCCGGCCTGCTCACCGTCCACGTGGACGGCCGCCCCGTGCCCCTGGCCGAGGCCAGCCTGGGGGACATCCGCGTGCGCTAGCTAGAGCCAGCGATCCCGGATCATCTCGAAGGCGGCAAGCAGCACGGCGGCGGCGATGGTGCCGGCCAGCCACACGCCCAGGAAAAAGAGGATGTCGAAGATGTCCAGCGGCATCTCGCGGGTCAGTAGCGTGGAGACGAACGCGATGATGACGGCGATGGTCGCGCCGGTGGGGACCTTGGACTGCAGGTATTCGAGGGCGATCACACCGGTCAGCGTAGTCACTTAAGGTAGGTGCCGTGAATCCCGTCTCCCCGAAACTGACCACCGCCCGCTACCTGGGCCGTCTGCCCTGGCTCATCATCCCCCTCATCGTGTTCGCGGTGCTGGCGTGGTGGCTGAGCCCGTGGTGGGGGACCGGGGCGGTTGTTTTCGGCGCGCTGCTGGCCTGGCAGGTCTGGCTTATTCCGGCCCAGGTGAAGCTGCTGGGGTGGCAGGAAACCGAGGATGAGCTGCTAATCACCAAGGGCAAGCTGTGGCACACCTTCACCGTGGTGCCTTATGGCCGTATCCAGTTCGTCGATGTCAGCGCCGGGCCCATTGAACGGGCCCTGGGGATGAAAACCCTCAAGCTGCACACCGCCTCGGCGTCTTCTGATGCCACCGTGGAGGGCTTGCCTGCCGAAACGGCAGATGCCCTGCGCGAGCGTCTGGCCGTCCAGGCCCGGGAGAGGATGAGCGGGCTGTGAGCGGGCAGGAGTTCCGGCGCGTCCACCGCCTAACACCCCTGTTGAAGTTCTGGACGGTCATTCTCGCCCTGCTGGCCGTGGTGGCGGTCAACGTCAACCTCACGGTGCTCACCCGCGCGTGGACTTGGCTGGAGGAGGGACAGTTCCTGCTGTTGCTCGGCGCGGTGGGTGCCTTCGGATTGGCGTGTGCCCTGGTGTGGCTGGCCTCCCAGGTGTGGTGGCAGGCGATGGGTTTTCGGTTGGACGCGGAGGAGGTCTCGCTGCGTCACGGCGTACTGAGCAAGAATCTGCGCACCGCCCGCTACGACCGGATTCAGGCGGTGGATGTCGTGGAGTCGGTCATCGCGCGGATCTTCGGCCTGGCGACGGTCCGGGTGGAAACCGCCGGCAGTGGCAATTCCGTCATCGAGATCGCCTACCTGCCGAAAGCTGAGGCCGAGGCGGTGCGCCGGGAAGTGCTGGCCCGCGCCCGCCGCACCCCGGATGCCGTGCCGGACGATATTCCCGCACCCCCGGAACCCGGGCGCGCCATCATCCCGGAGATCCCCATCGCCCGCTCCCTGGCAGCCGCGGTGCTGCAGGGCAGCAGCATCGGCGGTGTCATCGCGGTGGTGGCTGTGCTCATTTCACCCCTGGGCTGGGCCGCGCTCGTGCCCATCCTGTTCGGTTTCGTGCCCGTCATCTGGAATCAGATCGACCGCGCCTGGCGTTTCACCGCCCGCCTTGATGACGACACCCTCCACCTCTCCTACGGTCTGGCCGATCGTCGCAAGCAGTCGATCCCGGTGGAGCGCATCCATGGGGTGCGGCTGACCCAGCCCTTCCTGTGGCGGGCCACCGGCTGGTGGTTCGTGTCTGTTTCCGTTGCGGGCTATGGGATGAGCGCCGGCCGCAACGCCGCGACCACGACGATCCTGCCAGTCGGCTCCCGCGAGCAGGCAGATGCCCTCCTGGCGGTCATCGCCCCGGCCCCGCTTATCGACGCCCCCACCTTCACCTCCCCCGACCGCGCCCGGTGGGTCTCACCCGTCGACCTGCGCCAGCAATCGGTGACCGTGCGCGAGGACGCGGTGATCACCCGCCAGGGGCGGCTGAGCCGTCGTATCAGCATCATCCACCCCAGCCACATCCAGGAGCTCTCGCTGAGCCGCGGGCCGCTCCAGCAGCTCTTTGGCCTGTGTACGGTGCGTTTTGACCTGGTGCCGGGTCCGGTGCGCATGGCCGGTGAAGATCTCACCCCGGAGGACGGCAACGCTTTGCTCAACCAGCTGCGCCAGCGCAGGCTACCGGCCTACACCCCGCCCTCAAACCCCAGCTGACGCCAGGCCTCATAGGTGGCCACGGCCGCGGAGTTCGACAGGTTCATCGACCGGCGTCCTGGCACCATGGGGATGCGCACCTCGTGCTCCAGGCGCGGATGCGCCAGGTGGGCTTCCGGCAGCCCGGTCGGCTCGGTGCCGAAGAGCAGGGCATCGCCCTCGCGCCAGGCCACGTCCGTGTGCCACACCGTGGCGCGGGTGGTGAAGGGGAAGATGCGGGAGGAGGTGAGCGTCGATAAGCACTCCTCGAAAGTGGCGTGGACGGTGACCTGGGCGAGATCGTGATAGTCCAGACCTGCCCGGCGCAGATGTTTCTCCGACAGATCAAAACCCAAGGGTTCGACGAGGTGGAGGTGTGCGCCGGTACCCGCGCACATACGGATGGCGTTACCCGTGTTCGGGGGAATGACGGGGTTATCGAAGATGACGTGCAGTCGGGCCATATCCCAAGAGTCTAGGATGAGGGGCGTGACTGCGATCAAACTTGACGGACAGCTGTATCGGAACGAGATCTTCGAGGATCTGGCAAAGCGCACCGCCGCGCTGAAGGACAAGGGCATCGTGCCCGGCCTGGCGACGGTGCTGGTCGGTGATGACCCGGCCTCCCACTCCTATGTGAAGATGAAGCACCGCGACTGCGAGCAGATCGGCATCAACTCCATCCGCAAGGATCTGCCGGCGGATATCTCTCAGGAGGAGCTGCTGGCCGTCATCGAGGAGCTCAACAACGACGAGGCCTGCACCGGCTACATCGTCCAGCTGCCGCTGCCGAAGCACCTCGACGAGAACGCGGTGCTCGCCGCCATCGACCCGGACAAGGATGCCGACGGCCTGCACCCGGTCAACCTGGGCAAGCTCGTGCTCAATGAGCCCGCCCCGCTGCCGTGCACCCCGAACGGCTCTATCCACCTGCTGCGTCGCTTCGGCGTGGAGCTCGATGGTGCGAAGGTCGTCGTCATCGGCCGTGGTGTCACGGTCGGTCGCCCAATCGGACTCATACTCACCCGTCGTTCCGAGAACTCCACCGTCACCCTGTGCCACACCGGCACCAAGGATCTGGTGGCGGAGACCAAGAACGCCGACGTCATCATCGCCGCCGCCGGGGTGCCCCACATGCTCACCGCCGACATGATCAAGCCGGGTGCCGCGGTGCTCGACGTCGGAGTCTCTCGTCTCGACGGCAAGCTCGCCGGCGACGTCCACCCGGATGTGTGGGAGGTCGCAGGGCACGTCTCCCCCAACCCGGGTGGTGTCGGCCCGCTGACCCGTGCCTTCCTGGTGGCCAACGTCGTCGAGAGGGCGGAACTACTCGCAGGTGAATAGCCCGCTGGACAATCCCCACGACCTGTCGGTGGCGCCCTCGCGGCTGCCCCGCTGGGTGCAGTGGGGATTCCTTCTGTGGTTCGTCCTCGGGGTGGTCATGGCGAGCGTCTTCGCCCTCACCGAGCACTGGCGACGCGCCACCTTCGTCCTCGGCGTCTCCCTGCTGTGGCTGGCCGTGGTGCGCCTGACGTGCGATTCCCGCATCGTCGGCGTCTTCGCCGTGCGCTCCCGGCGTTTCGACGCCGCCTTCAGCACCGTCATCGGAGGGGCGATGGCGTTTTTGGCAGCATCGGTGGACGCGCTGGGGTCTTAGACGGCGCACGCCCGGGCGGAAGATACCTCAAAGGGGGGGGGCTCCGAGTGCCTCCGGACCCTCCTTCGAGGTATGAAATGCCGCCTAGATCAGGTACCCGTCGTCCTCGTGCTCGTCGTCGCCGAGCACGCTCAGCACGAAGAAGCGGCGGATGATGCGGTCCATCTGCCGGAACTCGGCGAGGAAAGCATCGTGGCCGACGGGGGAGGAGATCCGGGCGATGCCCATGAGCTCCGGGATGTTGCGGGAGAGGTGCTCCTGCTGGTGGTACGGGTAGAGGATGTCGGTGTCCACGCCGACGATCATGGTGGGGACCCGGCAGGCACCCAAAGCCTTGTTGAGTCCGCCGCGGCCGCGGCCGATGTTGTGGCGGTTGAGGGCTTCGGTGAGCACGACGTAGCTGCCGGCGTCGAAACGCTCCACGAGTTTCTGGCCGTGGTACTGCAGGTAACTTTCCACGGCGAAGCGCTGATCCGGTGAGCGGAACTCGCCGTGCGGGTTCTCCCCGTCCTGGCGGCCGGCGCCGAACCGCTCATCGAGTTCCTGTTCGCCGCGATAGGTGAGATGCGCGATGCGGCGGGCAGCGGCCAGCCCGGCATCGGGAGATTGGCCGGTGTCGTAGTAGTCGCCGCCCTGCCAGGCCGGATCGCGTTCGATGGCGGAAATCTGGGCCGTCTGGATACCGATCTGCCAGGCACTGGCGCGTGCGGAGACCGCGATGACGCACGAGGCGTTGAGCTTCTCCGGGTACATCAGCGGCCACTCCAGGGCGCGGGCTCCACCCATGGAGCCGCCGAGGACGGCGTGGATGTGGGTGATGCCGAGGGCGTCGAGAAGCATCTTTTCCGCGGTAACCTGGTCGCGGATGGAGATCGCCGGGAAACGCGAACCCCAGCGCCCGCCGTCCGGGTGCTCGGAGGCTGGGCCGGTGGAACCCTGACAACCACCGATGACGTTGGTGCACACGATGCACCAGGCGTCGGTGTCCAGTGCCTTCCCGGGGCCGAGTAGGTCGCCCCACCAGTCGGCGACGTTCGTGTCGCCGGTCAGGGCGTGCTCGATGAGAACGAGGTTGTTGGCGCCGTGCGGGTCGCCCCGGAACTCGCCCCAGCGACGGTAGGCGATGGTGGCGTCACGAACATTGCCGCCGGCCTCCGTGGGGAGGTCGCCGATGGCTACCTGCGCGAGTTCGCCCTGCGGGGCAAGGTTGAGGTTAGCGATGTCAGGTCACCTTCCAGCTGTCAACGTGTCTGTAGAAAGCGTAGGTTTCCCCACCCGCCCGCGCAAACAGCAGGGATGCCAAAATCCACGTCCCTGCAGTTCAGGGACGTGGATTTATATGGACCAAGCTGTCTCTTAGACGGCGTCGAGACCGCGCTTGAGGTCGGCGATGATATCGCCGATCGCCTCGATGCCCACCGACAGGCGGATCGTCTTCTGCGTCACCTGCGCACGCGCCAGGCCCGCCTCATCGGACTGCGAGTGGGTAGTGGAGGCCGGGTGGACCACCAGCGAGCGCACATCCCCGACGTTCGCCAGGTTGGAATGCAGCTGCAGGGCATCGATGAAGCGCCAGGCGTTCTCGCGGTCATCGCCCGGGGCGTCCAATTCGAAGGTGAGCACGGAACCGGTATGGCGCAGGCCGAGCTTTTCCTTCACCGCACGGTACGGGGAGTCGGCCGCACCGGCGAAGTTCACCTTCGCCACCTTCGGATGATTCTGCAGGAACTCCACCACCTGCGCGGCGTTGTCGTTGTGGCGCTCGATGCGCAGCGGCAAGGTATCCAGGCCCTGCAGCGTCACCCAGGCGTTAAACGGGCTTATCGACGCCCCCGTATCCCGCAACAGGCCCACCCGTGCCTTGAGACCGTAGGCAGCGGCGCCCAGGTCGGCGTATTTCAGGCCGTGGTAGGCCGGATCCGGGGTGGTGAATTGCTCGTGCACGGGCTTCCCGTCGCGCTCGACGGTCCAGTCAAAGGTGCCACCGTCGACGAGGATGCCGCCCAGGGCAGAACCGTTGCCGGTGTAAAACTTGGTCAGCGATGCGACGACAACGTCGGCACCCAGCTCCAGCGGGCGGACCAGCGCGGCGGTGGCGATGGTGTTGTCCACGATAAGTGGCACCTGGTTGCGGTGCGCGACCTCCGCGACAGCCGGGATATCGAGGATGTCGGCGGCCGGGTTGCCGAAGGTTTCACCGTAAAAGGCCTTCGTGTTCGGCTGCACGGCGGCCTGCCAGGACTCCGGGTCGGCCGGGTCCTCCACGAAGCTGACCTCGATGCCCAGCCGCTTGAGCGTCACCTGGAAAAGGGTCTCCGTGCCGCCGTAAAGGTGCGGGGAGGAGACGATGTGATCGCCGGCGCCGGCGAGGTTGAGGATCGCGGCCGTCTCCGCGGCCTGGCCGGAGGCAAAAGCGACGGCGTGGACGCCACCCTCCAAAGAGGCGATGCGGTTTTCCAGGGCTTCCACCGTGGGGTTGGTCAGCCGCGTGTACACCGGGCCGAGATCCTCGAGGGCGAAACGCTGTTTCGCGTGCTCGGCGGAGTTGAACACATAAGAGGTGGTGAGGTGGATCGGCTGGTTACGGGAGTTGTTGTCCGAGTCCAGGGAGGCACCTGCATGGATGGAGCGGGTGGCAAAGTCCCACTCGGTGGCTGCGGAATTGTCGTATTTAGTCATGCGGGAAAGACTAATTCCGGCCGGGCTCTGGCGTAAACTGAGCGGTCTGCGAAGAGGTAGAAAGCGCTGGTGAGAGCATGTGAATAAAAATCTCGGGAAGCTAGACTAAGTGGTTCACTGTGTGGTCAGTGGCATGGACACCCTGTGGACCCACAGGCACCAACCTCACTCCATCGCCTCGGCGATGGTGCGGGTGGTGGCGCTCTTCCTGGTGCTGACACTGTGGGCCGTGGTCATTTCCATCGGCTACGCCTACCGCCGGGTGGAGGGCACCGGTCTTTTCCGTCGGCAGGTGGAGGACAACGCGTGGGAGGCCCGCGAACGTCTGGCGCTCATCGCACGGGAGCACGATCTGGAGAACGTCCACCCGATCACCCGCCCCCTGGGGGGTGCACTTTGTGCTGGGGCTCAATTACTCCCTGACCCTGATCGCGGGTCGGGCTGGCTTCGACAGTCTGCTCACCGCGGAACGCTGGGAGACCCTGGCGCTTTTCGCCCTGCTGGCGGTGATGGTGTCCACGGTAGTGGCCGCCGTCATGCTCCGCATCCAGCACCTGCACTCCCGCAATAATGTCGTGCTGGTGGCCTCCCTGGTGCTCACGATGGCTGCGGTGCTCTACATCATCGGGGCGGAAGGGATCAGCTGAGCGGTCGCACTCGGGTTGGTGGTCGCCGTCTATGCCGGATGGTGGGCGGTTCTCTATCACCGCGGGGCGCGCATCCTGGACGAGAGGAATGCCGCCCCCTGGGAGTTTCTGCTCAACCTGCCGAAGTTCATCATCATGCGACGCTATGAAGCGATCAGGGCGTGGGGGGGCCACGGGGGCCCCCCCCCCGCATGGGGGGGGGGGTGCGGGAACCCAGCCGGGGTTTGGCCGGGGGGGCAAAATAAT
>NZ_JAUNUG010000018.1:0-30951 GCF_030538285.1 Corynebacterium sp. | reverse complement strand
TTTCGGCACACCCGCCGGAGGTACACCACCTGCCGCCGATTGGACGGGCTCGGGGGGGGGGGGGCCAGGGGGGCCGCCGACGCCTAAGGGGCGGTGCTCTGCGGAAAGCTAGCGTGAGATGCGCGGGGTGCCGAAATTCTGCACCGCATAGGTGGTGCCGTCAGCGGATTCCGCCACTCCCACTCCCAGCCAACGGTGGCGTGGATTGAGCAGGTTAGCGCGGTGCTGAGGCGAGTTCATCCACACCTGCACAATGCTCTCTGCGGTGATGGTGCCACCGCGCATGTACAGGATGTTCTCGGAGACCGTGTACTCATTGTTTGAGTGTCGACGCAGGTCCGGGCGGTGGTACAGGCGATTGTCCCGGCTCATGGTCTCTGCCCAGTCCTGCGCCAGGCTACCCAGCTCGGGGCGGGCCTGAAGGGGTGGGACACCCGCACGGGAGCGAGCCTGGTTGGTGGCCTGCAGAAGGGCCGCATTGATCTCGGCGGGGTCCTCGGGGGCTTCAGGTGCTCCAGGGTTCTCCGGCTCCGGCTCCGGGTTCGGCGGGGTCGCCCCCTGCAGGGCCCGCGGGGCCTTGACGATCGTCCCGTTGCCCGTACTGTCCATGATTCGCTGGCTGACCTCACTGGTGTTAGCCCCGGGGACGGCGGCACCGATGAGGGCGGCGACACCAGCCACGTGCGGGGCGGCCATGGACGTTCCCTGGTATTCACCATAGGAAGGCTGGCTGGGGGTGGTGCGTCCGGTGTTGATGGTGGACAGCACGCCAGCGCCGCGTGACTGATCGCCACCCGGTGCCCAGACATCGACGGTGGAACCGTAGTTGGAGTAGGAGGCACGCTGTCCCGAATCCCCGACAGCTCCCACGGTGATGGTGTTGTTGCAGTTGGCGGGCTGGACCTGGGAGGCATCCCGATTCTCGTTGCCAGCCGCGACGACCACAGTGGCATTGCGGCTGACTGCCAGGTCGATGGCTCGCTGGTAGGTGGGGGAGCATTGTCCGGAGCCACCGAGGGACATGTTGATGACGTCTGCCGGGTGGGCGTTGGCGGGGGCCTGAGGCACGGAGCCGCCGGCCGCCCAGATGACCGAGTCAGTGATGTCGGAGAGGTATCCACCGCACATTCCCAGGGCCCGGATGGGGACGATCCCTGCCCTGGGCGCGACGCCGGCGATGCCTTCGCCGTTGCCGGTGACAGCAGCGATGGTGCCCGCGACATGGGTGCCGTGCCAGGACGAGTTCGCCGCCCGGTTGGTTCCACACTCGCCGGCGGTGTGCCAGTCGCCTTCATCCCGGGGGTCATTGTCGCGGCCATCGCCATCGCGGGCCCGGGAACTGTCGGAGATGAAGTCGTATCCGGGCAGTAAGTTGTCGTTGAGGTCCGGGTGGGCCGTGATGCCGGTGTCGATGACGGCCACCGTCTGCCCCTCACCCCGCGAGATATCCCAGGCGGGGAGAATGTCGATCCCGGCTGTTCCGGTCAACGGCCATTGGCGGGGAAAGTGGGGATCGTTGGGGCGGTCGAGGATGCTGAGGATGGCGTCGATTTCCGCGTACTCCACAGCCGGATCGGCGTTGAGCCGATCGAGCACCTCATCCGACTGCTCAGGGGTGAGCTCCTGGGCGCTTTCGATGACGGCGGCGCCGGTGGCGGTCTCGCGGAGTTCGGTGGCGGAAGATTCCTCCGCCCCGATATCTTCCAGCGCCTGGGTCACCACGCCTTCCCTGTCCTCGGAAGTGTTCATGGTCCCGGGGTGGTAGGAGACGAGGAAGCGGTTCGTCGGGGTGAGGTCCGTGGTCTGTTCGCGGTCCACCAGATCGTCGGTGGCAATGATGTCCTCCCCTGGAGGTTGCGCCTCCTGGGCGGTGGAGGGGCTGGACAGGGTGCTCGCGGCCAGGGTTCCGACCACTGCGGTCAGCGCGACCCGTGTCCAACGGACGCTTCGAAGGCGTTGTGCGTGTGGCATGGTGTTCCTCTCGACTGGGCCCGTGGTGGGCCATGGTGCGGTGCCCAGGCAAATGCCCGTGCGAGAGTCACGCTATCCATAAGGGGCGTGGAAATCCCGGTTCCTCGCGCCAGAAACTGAGGAAAATAAGGAAATTTGCAAGCTCTGAACTGGCGAAATGGGGCAGATTAAGAGTTATATATTACAAGCATGTGTGCAATATGATAATTCTGCCCTTCTTCTGCCACTGCCCGCAAAACAGCTGTTCCACACGGTAGACCCCACGGAAAGCACAACACCGCCCCCGCCCGGAAATCCGGGCGAAGGCGGCGTCGATAAGCGGGGAACTACAGCGAGTCGATGATCTCGTTGAACTTCGTCGACGGACGCATCACGTCGGAGGTCTTGTCATCGGACGGGTTGTAGTAGCCACCCAGGTCCACGGCGGAACCCTGGTTGTCGATGAGCTCCTGGTTGATGGTCTCAGCCTGCTCGGACAGCTCAGCAGCGACGGCGGAGAACTTCTCCGCCAGCTCGGCGTCCTCGGACTGCGCGGCCAGCGCCTCGGCCCAGTAGGCGGCGAGGTAGAAGTGGGAACCACGGTTGTCGATCTCGCCGACCTTGCGGGACGGGGACTTACCCTCGGACAGGACCTTCTCGGTGGCCTTATCCAGGGCGTCAGCCAGCACGCCAGCCTTCGCGTTGTCCTGGGTGCGTGCCACGTGGCGCAGGGACTCGGCCAGGGCGAGGAACTCGCCGAGGGAATCCCAGCGGAGGTGGTTTTCCTCCTGGACCTGCTGGACATGCTTCGGGGCGGAGCCGCCGGCACCGGTCTCGAAAAGACCGCCACCGGCCATGAGCGGCACGACCGAGAGCATCTTCGCGGAGGTGCCCAGCTCCAGGATCGGGAAGAGGTCGGTGTTGTAGTCACGCAGGACGTTACCGGTCACGGAGATGGTGTCCTCGCCACGACGGATGCGCTCGACGGAGAACTTGGTGGCCTCGACGGGGGAGAGGATGCGGATGTCCAGGCCCTCGGTGTCGTGGTCCGCCAGGTACTTCTCCACGAGGGAGATGAGGTTGCGGTCGTGGGCGCGCTCCGGGTCGAGCCAGAACACGGCCGGCATGCTCGAGATGCGGGCGCGGTCGACGGCGAGCTTGACCCAGTCCTGGATCGGGGCGTCCTTGGTCTGGCAGGCGCGCCAGATGTCACCCTCAGAAACCTCATGCTCCAGCAGTGCCTCGCCGGCGGAGTTGCGGACCTCGACCTTGCCGTCAGACTCGATCTTGAAGGTCTTGTCGTGGGAGCCGTACTCCTCGGCCTTCTGCGCCATGAGGCCGACGTTGGGGACGGTGCCCATGGTGGTCGGGTCGAAGGCGCCGTTGGCCTTGCAGTCCTCGATGACGGCCTGGTAGACGCCGGCGTAGGAGGAGTCCGGGATGACAGCCAGGGTGTCCTGGGTCTTGTCGTTCTTGTTCCACATCTGGCCGGAGGTACGGATCATGGCCGGCATGGAGGCGTCGACGATGACATCAGAGGGCACGTGCAGGTTGGTGATGCCCTTATCCGAGTTGACCATCGCCAGGTCCGGGCCATCTGACAGGGCCTGATCGAAGGCGGCGCGGATCTCCTCGCCGTTGTCCAGGTCCTCGAGGCCGGAGTAGATGGCGCCGAGACCGTTCTCACCGTTGAGGCCGGCGGCCTCCAGCTCCTCGCCGTACTTGGCGAAGACGTCGGCGAAGAAGGTGCGCACAACGTAGCCAAAGATGATCGGGTCGGAGACCTTCATCATGGTCGCCTTGAGGTGCACCGAGAACAGGATGCCCTCATCCTGGGCGCGCTTGACCTGCTCGTCGAGGAAGGACTGCAGGGCGGCGGCACGCATGACGGTGCCGTCGACGACCTCGCCAGCCTGGACCTTGAGGTCATCGCGCAGCTTGGTCTCGGTGCCGTCGGCGGCGACGTGGACAAACGACAGGCTGTCCTCGGCCGGGAGGATGACGGACTGCTCGTTGTGGCGGAAGTCATCGGCGTCCATGGTGGCGACGTTGGTCTTGGAGTCGGCGGACCACTCGCCCATGCGGTGCGGGTTCTTCTTGACGAAGTTCTTCACGGCCTCCGGCGCACGGCGATCAGAGTTGCCCTCGCGCAGAACCGGGTTCACGGCGGAGCCCTTTACCGCGTCGTAGCGCTGACGTACGTCCTTCTCCTCGTCGGTGGCGGGGGAGTCCGGGTAATCGGGCAGGTCATAACCCTGCTCCTGCAGCTCCTTGATCGCGGCCTTGAGCTGCGGGACGGAAGCCGAGATGTTCGGGAGCTTGATGATGTTCGCTTCCGGGGTCTTCGCCAGCTCACCGAGCTCGGTGAGAGCGTCGTCGATGCGCTGCTCCTCGGTGAGGCGATCCGGGAACTGGGCCAGGATGCGTCCGGCCAGGGAGATGTCGCGGGTCTCCACATCGATACCAGCGGTGCCAGCGAAGGCCTCCACCACAGGCTTGAACGAGTAGGTCGCGAGCAGCGGGGCCTCGTCGGTGCGGGTCCAGATGATCTTTGCCATGTAACTCCCTAACGCTTTCTTCATTCTCGGCAGTGTCAACGGCTAAGGATACCTGCCTGTACCTAACCACTGCCACCGTCGGGGATATGGTGGTCTCTATGAGTCTGACCATCACCTCCGTCAACGTCAATGGAATTCGCGCCGCCGTGAAGCAGCGCAATGAGGACAATCTGGGCATGCTCGCCTGGTTGGATCAGTCCGCCGCTGATGTGGTGCTGCTCCAGGAGGTACGCGCCACCGTCGACGAATCCATCAAGGCCCTGCAGCCGGCGCTGGACGCCGGCTGGCATTATGTCGGCGCCCCGGCGGCGGCCCGGGGTCGGGCGGGGGTGGGCATTTTGTCCCGCTCCCCGCTTATCGACGTCCGCGTCGGTCTCGGTTCCTTCCTCGATTCCGGGCGGTGGATTGAGGGCACTTATGAGGGTGTGCGGGTGGCATCGCTCTACCTGCCCTCGGGCTCTGCGGGGTCAGCGAAGCAGGATGAGAAATACGCCTTCCTCGACGAGTTCGGGCCCTACCTCGAACAGTTGGCCCAGGAGTACCCGGACATGGTCATCGGTGGGGACTGGAACATCTGCCACCGCCGCGAGGACCTGAAGAACTGGAAGTCAAACATGAAGAAGTCCGGCTTCCTGGCTGATGAGCGCGCTTTCATGGATTCGGTGTTCGGTGCTTTCCCGGACGACGCCCCGCAGGACAAGCCGGGCTTGGGGGAGTACTTCGGGGTGGTGGACTACCCCGGGCGTACCATCCGAGGTGCGGCCACTGCACCTCGGTGGTTCGACGTGGCCCGTCACCTCCAGCCGGAGGGGGATGGACCGTACACCTGGTGGACTTACCGCGGGCAGGCATTCAACAACAACGCCGGCTGGCGCATCGACTACCAGGCGGCCACGGCCAGCATGCTGGAGCGTGCCGAACGCAGCTGGGTTGATCGCGCACCCACCGTGGAAACCCGCTGGTCTGATCATTCCCCGCTGAATGTGACTTATTCCTCCGACTCATAGGAAGCCATGGACGCCGTCGACACCGCGCAACTGCTTGTCGTCACCTTCGTCATCGGTATCACCGCCGAGGCCATCACCGCCGCGCTGGCCGCCGGCAAACAGAAGATGGACCTCTTCGGCGTTGTCGCGCTCGCTGCGTTGACGGCCCTGGGCGGCGGCACGATCCGCGACATGGTGTTGGACACCTACCCCCTGACGTGGGTGGAACAGCCGATCTACCTCATCATCGTGGTGGTCACCGCCCTGGTGACCGTGTCGCTGTCCTTCCTCATGCACTACTTCCGGAAGGTGTTCCTGCTGGCAGACGCCGTCGGCCTGGCCACCTTTTCCGTCATCGGCACCCAGATGGCCCTGGGGCTCGGGCACGGCTTCGTCATCGCGTGTGTGGCCTCGGTGGTCAACGGCGTGTCCGGCGGTATCCTGCGTGACCTCATGAGCGACCGGGTGCCGCTGGTATTCTCCAAGGAGCTCTACGCGACGATCTCCATCTTCGTCACCTGCATCTACATGAGCCTGCAGGCCATGGGGGTCGGGGAGAACTGGACCATCGTCATCACCCTGGTGGCCGCCTTCGTCATCCGCGTCATCGCCATGTACTTCGGCCTGTCCCTGCCCGTCTTCGAGTATCAGACCGACGGCGCATCGAAGAACCCGCGCTCCTCCGTGCACTACCAGTCCACCCGACGCAGCCTGCGTCGCTCCCGCAACACCATGAGCTTCGACACCTCCCGCTACTCCCTCCTGGGGAAGAAGAAGGGGCGGAAGGTGAAGAAGCAACGCTGGGCCTTGCCGGAAGATGATCCGGATGACGGCCCCCACTAGATCCCCCTGGTGCTAAAGTGTTCCACGACTATCGAACCTTCAAGAGAAGTGGAACTTTCATGCGCGCTCTCATCTACCTGGTCCTTGGTGCCGCCCTCCTCATCGCCGGCTGGTTCTGGGCCGCAGCCCTCGGCCACGCCGTGATGGCCATCGTCGCCGCCCTGGTCATGGGTGCTGGCGGCGCCCTGATCATCGTGGCCATCGCCATCGGCCTGGACAAGTACAGCCCCACCTCCCGCAAGCTTTAAAGCTCACGCGGAACAAGGCGGCGTCGATAAGCAGGTGATCGACGCCGCCTTCGGCGTCGCGGGCTAGACTCAACCACCATGAACGAGCAGAACCCGTCGACCGATACCCGCCAGCGCGTCCTCTCCGGCATCCAGCCGACAGCGGACTCCTACCACCTGGGCAACTACCTCGGCGCCCTCAAGCAGTGGATCGACCTGCAGGATAGCTACGACGCGTTCTACTTCATCCCGGACCTACACGCCATCACCGTCGACCAGGACCCCGCTGAACTGCGCCAGCGCACCATCGCCGGGGCCGCCCAGCTCATCGCCCTGGGCATCGACCCGGCTAAGTCCACCCTCTTCGTCCAGTCCCACGTGCCGCAGCACGCCGAGCTGACCTGGGTGTTCAACTGCCTCACCGGCTTCGGCGAAGCCTCGCGCATGACGCAGTTCAAGGACAAATCCGCCAAGCAGGGCACCGATCGCGCCACCGTCGGCTTGTTCACCTACCCGGTACTCATGGCCGCCGACATCCTGCTGTACAAACCGCAGCTCGTACCCGTCGGCGAGGACCAGCGCCAGCACCTCGAGCTCACCCGCACGCTCGCCGAGCGTTTCAACTCCCGCTACGGCGAGACCTTCGTTGTGCCGGAGGGCTTCATCCCGGAGGGCTCCGCCAAGATCCAGGACCTGCAGAACCCGACTGCGAAAATGTCCAAGTCCGCCGAGAACCCCAAGGGCTGCATCAACCTTCTCGACGACCCGAAGACCTCCTCGAAGCGTATCCGCTCCGCCGTCACTGACAACGACGGTGTCATCGCCTACGACAAGGAGAACAAGCCGGGCGTGTCCAACCTGCTGGTCATCCAGTCGGCGCTGACCGGCACCCCGGTCGACGATCTGGTCGCCGGATACGAGGGCACCGGATACGGCGCACTCAAGGTCGACACCGCGGATGCCCTCGAGGCGTTCACCACCCCGCTGCGCGCGCGTTATGACGAGCTTATGTCCGACCGCGGGGAGCTCGAGCGCATCCTCGCCGCCGGCGCCGAGCGGGCCCGCGAGGTCTCCGAGCCCCTGCTCCAGGAGGTCTACGACAAGGTCGGGTTCCTGCGCCCGCTGCGCTAGATAGGTAACGGTTCGGCCCCAGCCGGGGCCCTGCGGGTGCACGTCGCCACAAATTTCCCTACCGTTGAAGTGATATCAACATCATGGAACTGACGTTTTCAAGGAGATTTCGTGGCCACGAGCACCCACCCCGATGAGAAATACGCCGACGAGTTCGGTATTGAGCGGGTCCGTGATGACGAACCGGGGGCCGTCGATAAGGTACGCGACACCTCCGAGACCGTCGACCACCTCATGCGCATGCAGGACCGCTACTCCTCTATGGGCGGCAACCAGTACTCCGCGGGCATCACCTACTTCTCGGTGCTGGCGATCTTCCCCATCCTCATGCTGGTGGTCGCGGGCATCGCCACCTTCCTGGCCAACCGCCCGGAAGCGCTGGCGGAACTCCAAGAACAGATCGCCGGTTCCGTTGACGGCGAGGTCGGCGGCCTGCTCAACGACATCCTCGAAACCGCCATCGAGCAGCGCGGGGCGGTCGCCGGCATCGGTGCCCTGACCGCCCTGTGGTCCGGCCTGGGGTGGATGAATAACCTGCGTTACGGCGTGTCCAAGATGTGGAAGGTCGACCCCACCGCGGTGGGCAACTTCATCAAGAACAAGGCCTCCGACCTGCTGGGCCTGATCGGCCTGCTGCTGGCCCTGGTGCTGGCCTTCGCGATCACCGCGATCTTCAACTCCGGGCTGACGATGTATGTGCTGGAGTTTTTCGGACTCGGTGATGTGCCGGGCATCCGCTTCATCACCTTCCTCGTGTCCATTGTCGTAGGTGTCCTGGCCAACTTCTTGGTCATGGCGTGGTTCATCTTCTACCTCCCGCGCACGAAGGTGCCCAAGCGCTCCGGCTTCCAGGCCGCCCTCATCGGAGCCATCGCCTTCGAGGTGATCAAGCAGCTCGGTTCGCTGTTCGCCTCCAACGCGCTGTCCAACCCGGCGGGTGCCACCTTCGGCCCGATCATCGGTCTCATGGTCCTGCTCTACCTGGTGTGGCGCCTGGTGCTCTACGTCTCCGCGTGGGCGGCGACCTCTGAGGAGTCCATGGCCCTGGCACAGATGCCGGCCCCGGAACCCGCCGTCATCCGCGTGCGCCAGGAAGTCAACCGCGGCCCGGGTGCCGGCACGGCCGCTGGCCTGGGTGCGGCCGCCGCCGCCATCGGTGCCGGAGCCATCGCGCTGCTGCGCCGGAAGTAGCGGCCAGAGATTAAGGTGACCACCATGAATTCGATTCCTGATCTGTACGCCATGTTCCAGCTCGACCGCAGCGATTCTGCGAACGACCTCGGCCGGAGCCTGGCGAACCGCGACCAGGAGCTGGAGCGGCAGATGGTCCCGGAGCACGATCCACGGCGCCGACAGGTGCACACCGCCTTCGCCGTGCTTTCCGACGAGCGCCGCCGCTCCACCTACGACGATGCCCTGCGTGCCTCGCTGAATGTGTCGTGGTCTGATCTGGAACATCTAGGAACTTTCGGGAGCTTCCCGGACCCGAGCATCATGCCCCCGCAGCAGCGCCGTAGTGCGGCGGATTACGGCTACCCGACGCACACGGCCACACCGCCGTCGCAGTCCAATTCCGGCCTGGTCAACCCCTTTGAGCTGCCGGCGCAGGCCCCCAGCCCCGCGCCGATGCCCGCCTACCAGCCGCAGCCGAGCTACTCGGCCAGCCCGGCCGGGGCCAGCGCCGATCGTCCGCCGGGGATGACGCGCCTGGGAATGATGCTTCTCGACGGCCTCCTGGTCACCCTGATCGCCGGTGTCGTGCTCACCACGGGCATTGCGGGTTCCTCGGATTCGGGCATGGCCATCCTCAGCGCCATGATCGGCGCCGCCTGGGGTATCGGCTTTGAGGTGCTCACGGGCGCCTCCCCGGTCAAGCACCTGTTCGGTTACCAGGTGCGGGATTCCACCACGGGGGAGAAGCTCAGCTGGGAGCAGTCCGCGAAGCGCCAGTGGTGGCGTCTGGTCAACATCATCCCGGGCATCGGCCAGGTGATCACGTTCTTCGGCATGATCGCCATCGGCATGTCCATTAAGGAGTCGAACGGTTTCATCGGCTCCCACGACCGCTGGGCCGGCGCCGAGGTCGTGCGTAAGCCCGGACGGTGAACACCACGCCCACCAGCGCCAGGGCACCCACGATGAGTACCGCGATGATCCCCGCCTCGACCCCGAGGCGGGGATCATCCGCCTCATGCACCCCCGGTACCTCCACCGGCTCCACCGGCTCCTCCAGCGGCTGCTCCACGGTGACGGGCTCCAGCAAGCCGACGCCGTGACCTGGGTCGGTGTCGGCGGCGGCGTCGATAAGCAGCTGTGCCTGCTGCCAAGCCCGGGCCTTTTCCACTGTCGTGTCCAGCACGACGGCGAACAGGCGTCGCCCCTCGCGCTCGGCGGCGCCCACGAAAGTGTGGTTGGCGTCGTCGGTGTAGCCGGTCTTGCCGCCCAGCCCGGCCTCATCGTTCATGAGGATGCCATTGTCATTCCACACCTGGTAGCCGGGCAGCTCATCGAAACCGGGGAAGTCGATGTAATCGGTCGCCATGATCTCCGCCAGGCGCGGGGTGCGATAAGCCTGCCGGTAAATCAACCCCATGTCGAAGGCGGAGGTGGACATGCCGGGCGCGTCAAGGCCGGAGTAACTGGCGGCAACGGTGTCGGTGGTGCCCAACTCGCGCGCCAGATCGTTGATGCGCCGCAGTGTCATCGCATCCCCGCCGAGCTCCTGCGCCAGTGCGTGGGCGGCGTCGTTGCCGGAAGACAACAGCAGGCCGTGCAGCAGCTGATCGACGGTATAGGTCCCGCCTTCCCCGATGCCCACGGCCGAGCCGATCTGCTCGGCCGACTCCCGGCTCGCGGTCACTTCCTTGGCGGGGTCGAGCTCCTCGATGACTAGCATCGCCAGCAACATCTTCACGATGCTCGCCGGCCGGTAGCGTCCGTGCGGATCCTTCGCCGCAATGACCTCCCCCGAATCGATGTCGGCCACCAACCAGGCGCTGGCGTGGACCTCCTCCGGCACGTCGAAACCCCGCGGTGCTGACACCCCGCACGGTCCGTCGACGACCACCGGCAGGGGAGTGGGCTGTGCTCCCGGCGCCGCCACCTCCGAGGTGGTCCGCGGCTCCGGTGGGATGAGTGAGTGCGGGCAGTCGTCGGTGACTGGCGCGTGCTCGCGGGTGGTGGTCTCCGGGGTGGTGGTGACCAGCGCCGCCGCGAGGGTGAGGGAGGCGAGCATCTTCATGACGAAGTTCATCGTAGGCCGTCGATAGGATGGTTCCCATGAACGACATTTCCGCGCTGCCCACCGTCCTTCTCCACGACGCACTCGGCGGCGAACCCGCCCAGACGCCCGCTGAGCTCAGCACCCAGGTCCGGGAGCACCTCAAGGCGCGCCAGGCGCAGGGTGTCGTCTACCTCGAACTCCACGTTGAGTTGGCCGCACATATCGCCGGTGGGCTCACCTTGCAGGAGGTCATCGACTGCGTCGTGGCAGGCCTTGATGTCCCGCTTATCGACGCCCGCCTCATCCCCACCACCCACACCTCCGGGGATGTCGCCGCGGTCGCTTCGCTGGTGGTGAGTAACCACGGCCGCCAGGTCGTCGGTTTCGGGCTGGTGGGTGATGCCCGCCCGCATCTCGCGGCGCTGGCCCAGCTACGCGCCAACTACGTGCCTTTCACCGTCGCCGTCACCGGCCTGGTGGAAACAGACGCCGCGCTGCAGGCCGGGGCGGTGCGCCTCGGGCACCCGCTGGCGCTCATCGACGACTTCTCCATCGACACCACAGGTTTCGACGGCATCCTGCCCGGGCGGGTCTCCGGCTGGGTCCGCGACCGCCACCTGAGCTGCGACTTCTTTCCGTCCGCCGAAGTCGCCGCCGGTACTGTCGACGAGTACTCCGAGCATCCCCTGACTCTGCTGCAGCAGCTCGGCTTCACCTGCACGGTTCACGCAGACGACTTTGAGCGCCTCGAGCAGGTCTTCGGCTACGGGGCCGAGGAGTTCTTCGACCTGACACTCAACGCCGTGCGCGGGGCTTTCCTCACCGAGGTGGAGCGCCAGGACCTGCTCGAGCGCGTCATCCTCCCGGCGTATGAGTCCCAGGACCTGCAGGCCGGGTTGGAGGAGTTCGGTGACCAGGAGTAGGGGCCCGCCAGCGCCGCCAGCGCCGTCACATTTGACGCCTGCTGGCTTTTGCCAACAGGCGTAATTGTTATAAACGACAGCGAACTGGGCCTATAAGAATACGTGCACTCGTATCTTGTTACATTTTGCCGAGCGGTGTCAGAACTTCGAGAAGCGCTTGACCAGCATCTGCTCCAGCTCCTTCCACGCGCCGGCGTGATCGGAGTAGGGCTTGGACGGAACGTAGCCGGCGGTCTCGGTGGAGCCGAGCATGTAGGACAGGTAGTCCTGGATACGCGGGTTGGCCAGCAGGTAGGAGTTGAGGGAATCGTCGGCGGCCCAGTCGGCGGCGTCGGCGAACAACTCGTAGCCACGGCCCATCTGGGCGGTGTCGACGGCGTCCGGGCCCTTCCCGATGTCGGCGGCCAGCCCCTGGTAGGAGTACTGGTTGTCGGGGTGGACCATGACGTCGAGCTCGCCGGCGTTGGCGTGGGTCATGACAGTTTCCCAGGTGGCCAGCGTCGCCATGTCGTGCTCATCGTTTTCCACCAGCCAACGGGCCAGCTGACGGGTGGTGGGGAAGGTGAAGATCTCGCCGTAGCGGCCGAGGAACACCGGCGCGCCGTCGAGGTAGGTGCGCAGGGTGTAGACGGACTTGCCGTCGACGGTGATTTTCACGGGGTCGATGCCGGCGACGCCCCACACGGAGGCGTCATAAGGATCGGCCTTCTCCTCGGCTTCCTTCGCAGCGGCTTCGGCGGCGGCGCGGGCTTCGGCGGTGCGGACGCGGGCGTCGTCGATAAGCTTCTGGGCCTCGGTGGTGGCGTCGTCATCGACGTTGATGACGCGCACCTGCTCATCCAGGGAAGTAACGACCTTCTCCCAATTGCTCAGGACGGCGCGGCCGACGGCGGACCACTCGCCGAGGCCGTGCTCGCCGGAGTAGTGGTCGGCGCCGCGCTGGACGTTGCCCAGAACGGAGTGGGAGGCGAAGAAGAGGATCGCGTCATCCGCGCCCGTGACCTCGGCGAGGGACTTGGTCACCTGGAAAATGCGGGCGAGCGCTGCGACATTCTCGTAGGAGGGACGCCCGGCGAGCAGCGCGGGGGCGCCGATGATGTCGAAAGTCTCCTTCTTGTCCGGCACGATCGCATCCGCGGGCTGGGTAGTGAAAGCGCCCCACTTCGGATGGGAGGTGAGGTCGTGGCGTTTCCCGGACTGGAGGAAGGCGTAGAGCTTCGCGGGGGAGGTGAACAGGAAGAGTCCGGCGTCATCGCCGAGGAAGGCCTGCCATTCGGCGCCGTGCTCCTTCCAGGTCGGTGCCCAGAGGGTGTGGAAGTCACCCTCGGTGAGGGACAGTGTCACAGGAATGATCGCACGGGAGCTCATGGGGCGGGATTCTACCGGACAGCTAGCTGGTCGGCCGCCAGAAGCCCTTGAACGCCATGCCCATGTTGGTGGTGCGGACGGGGTTGAGGGAGACGGGGTCACCGGCCTCGATGAGCTGGCCGTTGCCGGCGTACATCGCGACGTGGCCGTCCCACACCGCCAGATCCCCCGGCTGCAGCTGATCCTGGGACACCTGGGTGCCGACATTCTGTTCCTGCGCCAACCGCGGCAACTCCACCCCGGCCTGCCGGTACGCCCATTGCGTGAGCCCGGAGCAGTCGAAACCGTTCAGCGTCGTCCCGCCCCAGAGGTAGGGGGTGCCCAGGGCGCTCATCGCGGCAGCTACTGCCGCGTCCCCGGCACCCTGCTTATCGACGTCCCCGTTCCCCGCCGCCAGCGTTGCTTCCACCTCCGGCGCGGCGTCGGGAAGCGGGGCGGAGTGGTTGGTGGCGGTGACCCGGTCAAGATCGGCGGTCAGCGGCTCGAGGAGGGCGTCGAGGTCGGTGATCCGCCCGACGGCCTCGTGGACGAACACCAGCGCCAGGCGTTGCAGCTCCGCGAAGGCGGCGAGTTGCGCGCCGGGTACAGGAGAGAAGAAGCGGGGGAGTACGCCCGCTGCTTCCTGCAGCAGGCCGTGGCCCAGGTGGGTCAGTTCGGCGGTGGTGGTCTCGACGTGGGCGGCGGCCAGGTCGGTGATACGGGTGACCAGGTCGCGGTCGGCGTTGACCTGCGTGGCCACGTCCACCAGGGTGCGGCCACCGGGGGAGCCCTGGGCGATCATCTCCGCCAGCGGAATCGCCGTGGCGAAGTCCGGCAGCGGCGAAAGCTGCACGCGCGAGACCGCAGCGGGCGAGAGGTCCACGATGTGCTCGAGGGCGCGGACAATATCTTTCACGACAGTCTCCCCAGCTCAGCGGCGAAGGCGAGATCATGGGCCTGCGCGGAGTCGACGACCCGGTCGGAGCGCTCACCCAGCACCCGGGCCCGGTCATGCACGCGCCGGGTCTGGGAATCGAGGTGGAGGAGAGCGTCGACAAGCGACGCCGCGAAGCGGCGGGGACCGGAAACGGTGACGGGGGTGTGGGGTGGATGGGACGCGGCGTCGAGAAGCTCGGTGACAAAGAGGCGGGCACGGACAGGATCAATGTGAAGTGTGCTCATGCCTTAATTGGACTTCGAAAACGGCCCAAAGGTTCCCGTCTATTCTGGATCGCATGGACATCACCATCGTCGACCATCCGCTCGCCGCCTCCCGACTGACCATCATGCGCGATGCGCGCAGCGACAACGCGGCCTTCCGCGCCGCCCTCGCGGACCTGGGCACCATGCTCGTCTACGAGGCCTCCCGTGACCTGCCCGTGGAGCACTTCGAGTGCCAGACCCCCGTCGCCATGGCCGATGGCACCCGGCTGCAGGACCCACCGATTGTGGTGCCGGTGATCCGCGCCGGGCTGGGGATGATCGACCCGGCGCTGTCGATGATCCCGGATGCGCAGGTCGGGTTCATCGGCCTGGCCCGTAACGAAGAGACCCACGAGCCGGTGCCGTACCTGGAGGCCCTGCCGCATGACCTGACGGGGCGCACGGTGTTCGTCGTGGACCCGATGCTGGCCACCGGCGGGTCCCTACTGCATGCCATCCGCCTGCTGGCTGACCGCGGCGCCACCGACATCACCGCGATCTGCATGGTGTCGGCGCAGCCGGGCGTGGATGCGTTGGCGAACTCGGGGCTGCCGGTGCGTCTGGTGACCGCCTGCGTGGACCCCTCCCTCAACGAGGACGCCTACATCGTCCCGGGCTTGGGCGACGCCGGCGATCGTCTCTACGGGCCGCGCAACATCGACCTCTAGAGCTTATCGACGCCGCTTTGCCCACTGCAGTGGGCGGAGTTTTCCTAGTGCGGTGTGCACCGTGGAGGAATGGCGCAGGAACCAGAATGGGCGGGTTGGGCGAGCTTCGGGCTCACCTTCGGCCGCAACCTCCGCCGCCTGCGGAAGGCGCGCGGCCTGACGCAGGAAGGTCTGGCGTCGCTGTCGGGGATTTCCCGCAATTCAATCTCCAACATCGAGCGCAACATCGGCAATGCCAATAAGCCGGCCGACCCCAAACTGTCGAACATCTACCGGCTGGCCCGCGCCTTGGACGTCCCGCCTGCCGTGCTCCTGCCCGCCGGTGGGGAACCCGTCACCGAGATCTGCCCGCCCGAGGGTTACGGCATCACCCTGCACTGGCCACCCGAGACTGCGCTGGAGCGTTTCCTCCCCGGCTACGCCGACCACCAGGGCCTCCCACGTTACCGGTCGGATGTGGAGCACATCGACGGGCAGGTGGCCCGCGAAATCGTCGGCGAGCCCACGCGACGCCCCGCCATCGAGGGTGGGGAAGACGCGAAGGAGTAGGATCTTAAGGCGTTGACCCCTGGTTGAGGTCCGCGGAAAGGACAGTTCGTGAAGGGTATCGCCGCACGCGTCGATGAGTGGCTCCGTGAGCACCATGAGGAGGTGCTCGGTTGGCGCCGCCACCTGCACTCCCACCCCGAGCTGTCCCACATGGAGTACGAGACCACCGAGTTCCTGGAGGAGACCCTCAGGGCGCGGGGACTGAACCCGCACCGCTTCCCCGGCACCGGTCTCATGGTGGACGTCGGGCCCGACACCGATGACAAGCTGGCCTTCCGCGCGGATATCGATGCCCTGGCCGTCACCGAACTGACGAAACTCCCCTTCGCCTCCGCGGTTCCGGGGGTCTCGCACTCCTGCGGCCACGATGTCCACACCACCATCGCCCTGGCGCTCGCCTGCTCGTTGGCAGACAACGCCGACGGGCTCACCCACGGAATCCGGGTGCTCTTCCAACCCGCGGAGGAGGTCATGGACGGCGGCGCCACCGATGTCATCGCCTGGGGCGGGCTCGACCGGGTCGGCTCGATCTTTGCGGTGCACGTCGAACCAAAACTCAAGGTAGGCAAGATCGGCCTGCGTACCGGCGCGATCACCTCCGCCGCTGACGTGTTGCGTATCAAGGTCTCCGGCCCCGGCGGGCACTCCTCCCGCCCGCACCTGACCAACGACGTCGTCTTCGCCCTGTCCTCCCTGGTCACGCAACTGCCGGCTCTGCTGTCGCGGCGCATCGACCCGCGGACTGCCACCGTTTTGGTCTTCGGTTCCCTCAACGCCGGTTACGCCCCCAACGCGATCCCGGAGTCCGGGCAGCTCACCGGCACGATCCGCACCGCGGACATCACCACCTGGCGCATCCTGGAGGAACTCCTCGAAGAGCTCATCGCCCAGGTGCTCGCCCCCACCGGATGCGCCCACGAGCTCGGCTACCAGCGCGGTGTCCCGCCGGTGCTCAACGACGATGTGGCCACCGCCCTGCTTGCCGACGCCGCCCGCGTCATCGACCCCCAGGCCGTCGTCCAGGCTCCGCAGTCCTCCGGCGGCGAGGACTTCTCCTGGTACCTGGAGCGCGTGCCCGGTTCTATGGCCCGCCTGGGCTGCTGGTCCGGTGAGGGCCGGATGGGAGATCTGCACCAGGGGGACCTGCTTGTCGACGAACGCTCCATCAGCGTCGGCGTCCGCCTGTTTGCCTCCGTCGCCGAGCAGTACGGGGAGAGTACCGGAAAGGGTGCAAGCGGCGGCGGGTTCCTCTCCTAACGACTAAACTCGGGCTGCAATAGTTCACGAACCCTGTGAACGGACCGAACGCGCGTGGAGGAGACCCCTTGAAGAATCGCATCGTCATCATCGGCGGCGGCCCCGCCGGCTACGAGGCAGCCCTGGCCGGAGCCAAGTACGGAGCGGATGTGACGATCATCGAGGAACGCGGGATCGGCGGTTCCTCCGTCCTCCTCGACTGTGTCCCCTCGAAGTCTTTCATCGCTGGTACCGGCATCAAGACTGACCTGCGGCGCGCCGATGATATGGGGCTTAACTCCCTGCTCGGCCGCGCCCGCATCCACCTGCCGGCCCTCAACCAGCGCGTGAAGAACCTGGCGGAGGAGCAGTCCGACGACATCGCCGTGCAACTCGAGCGCGCCGGCGTGAAGTTCGTCAACGGCCGCGGTCGCTTCGCCGAGTCCCAGATCGATCAGGTCCACCACGAGATCACCGCCACCCTGGAAGACGGCACCGAGGAGGTCTACGAGGCCGACCTCGTACTCATCGCCACCGGCGCCACCCCACGCATCCTGCCCAACGCCCAGCCCGATGGTGAGCGCATCCTCACCTGGCAGCAGGTCTATGACCTGGAGGAGACCCCCGAACACCTCATCGTCGTCGGTTCTGGTGTCACCGGCGCGGAGTTCGTCTCCGCTTTCGCCGAGCTGGGCGTCAAGGTCACGATGGTCGCCTCCCGTGACCGCATCCTCCCGCACGATGACGCCGATGCGGCGGACGTCCTCGAGCATGTCCTGTCCCAGCGCGGTGTCTCCCTGGAAAAGCACGCCCGCGTGGACTCCGTCACACGTACCGACGGCGGCGGGGTCTGCGTCCGCACCACCGACGGCCGGGAGATCTTCGGCTCCCACGCGATCATGTCCATCGGTTCCATCCCCGCCACCGAAGGCCTATGTCTGGAGAACGTCGGTGTGAAGACCACCGGCTCCGGCCACATCAAGGTCGACCGTGTCTCCCGCACCAACGTCGCCGGCATCTACGCCGCCGGTGACTGCACTGACTTGTTCCCGCTAGCTTCGGTCGCCGCCATGCAGGGACGTATGGCCATGTACCACGCGCTCGGCGAAGGTGTCACCCCGATTCGCCTGAAGACCGTGGCCACGGCTGTGTTCACCCGCCCGGAGATCGCCGCCGTCGGTGTCACCCACGCCCAGGTCGAAAGCGGGGACGTCTCGGCCCGCGCTGTTGTCCTACCACTGCAGTCCAATCCGCGCGCGAAGATGCGCTCGCTCAAGCACGGCTTCGTCAAACTCTTCTGCCGCCGCAACTCCGGCCTGGTCATTGGCGGTGTGGTCGTTGCACCGACCGCATCCGAGCTCATCTTGCCGATCGCCATCGCCGTGTCCAACAACCTGACGGTCAAGCAACTGTCCGAGGTGTTCGCGGTGTACCCCTCGCTGTCGGGCTCTATTACTGAGGCGGCCCGCCGCCTGGTCGCCACCGACGACCTGGCGTAGTTAGGCTCGGGGCTCGGGGCTCGGTATCGTCCCCTCGGCATCGAGGCAAAACAGGCCCGTTGGGGTCGGGATCGGGTTGTTCCCGAGCCCATGAACCCGAGCCCCGAGCCCCGAGTGCGCGGCCGCGGGGGCGGGGGCGGGGGCTAGTACGTGGTGTAGGAGAAATCGAGGGTGGCGTCGAGGTCGACGACCACCTGCCGGCCCGCGTGGGGGAAGGCGCGCTGGGGGCAGCGTTCGCGCGGGCAGCTCGTGCAGCCCGGCCCGATGGGGGTGGCTGAGGCGGGGGAGAGGTCGAGGCCGTTGGCGTAGATGAGGCGTTCGGCCTGCTCGAGATCGCAACCGAGACCCACGGCGAATTCCTTGCGGGGCTGTCCGAAGCCGTGCATTTGGCCGGCGACGGTGCGGGCGATCCACAGGTAGTGCCGCCCATCGGGCATGCCTGCCACCTGGCGGGTGACTCGTCCCGGGGTCTCGAAGGCGCGGTGGATCACCCACAGCGGGCAGGAGCCGCCGGAGCGGGAGAAGTGGAAACCGGTCGCGGACTGGCGCTTGGAGATGTTGCCCGCGCGGTCGGTGCGGACGAAGAAGAAGGGGACGCCGCGGTGACCGGGGCGGTTGAGCGTCGATAAGCGGTGGCAGGTTGTCTCAAAGCCGGTGCCGAAGTGGACGGCGAGGCGATCGATGTCGTAGCGGACGTCCTCGGCGGTACTGAGCATCTGCTCATAGGGCATGACGACGGCGGCCGCGAAGTACTGGGCGAGTGCCAGGACGGCGATCTCGCGGGCCTGTTCGGAGGGCAGCTCGGCAGCCAGTTCGCGCAGCAGATCGCCGTGTCCGCTCAACCCGTATTGCAGGGCCAACTCGAAACACAGCTGTGCTTCAGACAGGCCGGTGCGCAGGTGCAGTTCGCGGGTCTCGGGGTGATAGACGCGGCGGGGCCCGGAGGTCAGCTTGCGGAAGCGGACGATGATGCCCAGGTCGCGGTCGAGGGAGGTGGATAAGCGGGTGAGGCGCAGCTGTGGTTCCCCGAGGCGACGGGCCAGCTCCTCGCCCAGGAGGTCAAGTTCGTGGATGTAGTTGTGGGCTTCATAGAAGAAGTCGCGGACGAGGCGGTAGGGGGAGTCGTCGATAAGCGTCGGCGCACGGTCGGCCAAATTGAGCACCTCGGTGACCAGCTCCGGGTAGCGGGCGGCGAGGTCGGCGAGTTGATCGTCGGGGACGGTAGGGAAGGCGTCGCGCAGTTCGCTGATGGTGCGGGCGTCGTGGTCGGGGGAGAAAAAGGCGGGGTCGACGTCGAAGTGCTGGGACAGGGCCATGAGCACGGTGACGGTGAGGGGGCGTTGGTCGTTTTCCAGCTGGTTGAGGTAACTCGTCGACAGGCCGAGGCGGCGGGCCATCTCCTGCTGGGTGAGGTTGCGGCTGCGTCGCAATGTGCGGATCCGTGCCCCCGCGAAGTGCTTGCTCATGGGGTGGCCTTTCGGGTGTTTGGCGGCGTGAGCTGCTGATTCCGCAAGTTTTGCAGAAAAGTTAGAGCTATGCCACAACTTTATACACACTTCACTGTGACTCCCAACACAGAATTCGCAGTACTGTGAGGTCCAACGCAGTCACCGCCGATAAGGAGTAGCCCCGAAGCCATGATCAACCACACCGTGCGTACCTACCGCTCCGCCGAGGACTTCCCCCATGAGGAGCACCTGGCCTACAAGATCGCCCGCGTCGCCGCCGACCCCGTCGAGGTTCCGGAAGAGACGAAGGAGATGATCATCAACCGCATCATCGACAACGCCGCTGTCCAGGCCGCCTCCGTCCTGCGCCGCCCGGTCACCTCCGCCCGTGCCATGGCCGCCGCCCGCCCCGTCACCGACGGCCGCGGCGCCTCCGTCTTCGGCCTCAAGGGCAAGTACGCCGCCGAGTGGGCCGCCCTGGCCAACGGCACCGCCGTCCGTGAGCTCGACTTCCACGACACCTTCCTCGCCGCTGACTACTCGCACCCCGGCGACAACATCCCGCCAATCCTCGCCGCCGCCCAGCAGGCCGGCAAGGGCGGCCGCGAGCTCATCCGCGGCCTGGCCACCGGCTACGAGATCCAGGTCGACCTGGTCCGCGGCATCTGCCTCCACGAGCACAAGATCGACCACGTCGCCCACCTCGGCCCCTCCGCGGCGGCCGGTATCGGTACTTTGCTCGACCTGGATGTCGAGACGATCTACCAGGCCATCGGCCAGGCCCTGCACACCACCACCGCCACCCGCCAGTCCCGCAAGGGCGAGATCTCCTCCTGGAAGGCCTTCGCCCCGGCGTTCGCCGGCAAGATGGCCATCGAGGCCGTCGACCGCGCCATGCGCGGCGAAGGTGCCCCGTCCCCGATCTGGGAAGGCGAGGACGGCGTCATCGCCTGGCTGCTGTCCGGCCCGGGCCACGAGTACACCGTCCCGCTGCCGGGTGAGGGCGAGGAAAAGCGCGGCATCCTGGACACCTACACCAAGGAGCACTCCGCCGAGTACCAGTCCCAGGCCCCGATCGACCTGGCCCGCCGCATGGGCGAGAAGCGGGCCGCCGAGGGCAAGAACCTGGAGGATGTCGAGTCGATTGTCCTGCACACCTCGCACCACACCCACTACGTCATCGGCACCGGCTCGAATGACCCGCAGAAGTTCGACCCGCAGGCTTCCCGCGAGACCCTCGACCACTCGATCATGTACATCTTCGCCGTGGCACTGGAGGACCGCGACTGGCACCACGAGCGTTCCTACGCCCCGGAGCGTGCCAACCGCCCGGAGACCATCGAGCTGTGGCACAAGATCTCCACCGTCGAGGACCCGGAGTGGACCCGCCGCTACCACTCCACCGATCCCAACGAGAAGGCCTTCGGCGCCAAGGCCGTCATCACCTTCGCTGACGGCACGGTTGTCGAGGATGAGCTGGCGGTTGCCGACGCCCACCCGCTCGGCGCCCGCCCCTTTGCCCGCGAGCAGTACATCGAGAAGTTCCGTACCCTCGCCGAGGGCGTAGTCTCGCAGGAGGAGCAGGACCGCTTCATCGCGGCCGCTGAGAACCTGGAGAACCTCACCGACCTCGCGGAGCTCAACATCGAGCTGGCCGATGACGTCCTCGCGCAGGCTCCCACCGTGGGCGAGGGGCTGTTCTGATGCCCGGCCTGTTTTCTTCCACGGTGACGCCGACGGAGCGTCGCAAAGCATTCCGCGACGGACTGACAAGCGGAAAAATCCAGAAACTCCCGGGCGCATTCTCACCGCTGGTGGCCCGCGCCATCCAGGAAGCCGGCTTCGAGGGCGTGTACGTCTCCGGCGCCGTCGTCGCCGCCGACCTGGCGCTGCCGGACATCGGACTGACCACCCTCACGGAGGTCGCCCACCGCTCCCGCCAGATCGCGCGCGTCACCGACCTGCCCGTGCTGGTCGACGCCGACACCGGCTTCGGCGAGCCCATGTCCGCAGCCCGCACCATCTCCGAGTTCGAGGACGCCGGGGTCGCCGGCTGCCACCTCGAGGATCAGGTCAACCCGAAGCGCTGCGGCCACCTCGACGGCAAGGAGGTCGTGCCCACCGAGCTCATGCTGCGGCGCATCACGGCAGCAGTCAATGAGCGTCGCGATGATCAGTTCATCATCTGCGCCCGCACCGACGCCGCCGGAGTGGAAGGCATCGACTCTGCCATCGAACGCGCCAAGGCCTACGCCGACGCCGGCGCCGACCTCATCTTCACCGAGGCGCTGCACACCCCGGAGGACTTCGAGAAGTTCCGCCAGGCCGTCGACGTGCCGCTCCTGGCGAACATGACGGAGTTCGGCAAGTCCGAACTGCTCTCGGCGCAGCAACTGGAGGATCTCGGCTTCAACGCCGTCATCTACCCGGTGACCACCCTGCGCATCGCCATGGGACAGGTCGAGGACGCGCTGCGTGACATCGCCGCAACCGGTACCCAGACCGGGTGGGTCGACCGCATGCAGCACCGCTCCCGCCTCTACGAACTGCTCCGCTACAACGAGTACAACGCTTTCGACCAGGAAGTGTTCACCTACTCCGCCGACACCTACCAGCCCACCTTCCAGCAATAACACTTTCGAAAGGGATGATCACCATGTCCGAGAACAACAACCCCGAGGTCCGCAAGGGGCTCTACGGAGTCATCGCCGACTACACCGCCGTGTCCAAGGTCATGCCGGAGACCAACTCCCTGACCTATCGCGGTTACGCCGTCCAGGATCTGGTCGCCGATTGCTCCTTCGAGGAGGTCTTCTACCTCCTGTGGAACGGTGAGCTGCCGACCGAGGAGCAGCTCGCGGAGTTCAACCAGCGCGGCCGTTCCTACCGCAAGCTCGATGCAGGCCTCATCGCGCTCATCCATTCCTTGCCGACCGACTGCCACCCGATGGATGTCATGCGCACCGCGGTGTCCTACATGGGCACCAAGGATCCGGAGCACTTCACCCCGGACGCCGATCACATCACCCACGTCGGCCACAACCTGCTCGCCCAGCTGCCGATGGTGCTGGCCATGGACATCCGCCGCCGTGAGGGCAAGGACATCGTCGCCCCGGACCCGGACAAGTCGGTCGCCCACAACCTGCTGTCCATGGTCTTCGGCAACGGCGAGGACTCCCCGGCCTCCAACCCGGATGACGTGCGCGACTTCGAGAAGTCCCTCATCCTCTACGCCGAGCACTCCTTCAACGCCTCCACCTTCACCGGTCGCGTCATCACCTCCACCCGCTCGGACGTGTACTCCGCGATCACCGGCGCCATCGGTGCACTCAAGGGCCCGCTGCACGGTGGTGCCAACGAGTTCGTCATGCACACCATGCTGGCTATCGACGATCCCGCCAAGGCCACCGACTGGGTCAACAACGCCCTGGATAACAAGGATCTCATCATGGGCTTCGGTCACCGCGTGTACAAGAAGGGTGACTCGCGCGTGCCCTCGATGGAGAAGTCCTTCCGCGATCTCGCCGAGCGTCACGACGGCGCCAAGTGGGTCGAGATGTACGAGAAGATGGCCGCCGCCATGGACGAGCGCACCGGCATCAAGCCGAACCTCGACTTCCCGGCTGGCCCGGCGTATCACCTGCTCGGTTTCCCGGTGGACTTCTTCACCCCGCTGTTCGTCGTGGCCCGCATCGCTGGCTGGACCGCGCACATCGTGGAGCAGTACAACGACAACTCCCTCATCCGTCCGCTGTCCGCCTACAACGGCCCGGAGCAGCGTCAGGTCACCCCGCTGGCTGCCCGCAAGTAGCTGTTCGCAGGTGACGGAACCCACGGTACTGCCCATATGATGGGGTCAGTGGCGTGGGTTTTTCCGCGAGAGAAAACACTGGCGCGAAACCTTCCCCGCCGATAATATATTTGCTTATCGACGATCCGGTGATCGTTGCGGTAAAGTACAGCATCCACCAGCACAGTTGTAGTTTGACAATCTCATATATTGCACCTAAGCAGGTGCCTGAAGATGGCTCACCCGCCTTCTCGCGCACCCCCGACATGACGTTCGGAAAGGACCCCCACCGTGGCCACACCCACATTGCCCGCCTTCAAAAAGGTACTCGTCGCCAACCGAGGCGAGATCGCCGTCCGCGCCTTCCGCGCCGCCTTCGAAACCGGAGCCGCCACCGTGGCGGTCTACCCCAAGGAGGACCGCAACTCCCACCACCGTTCCTTCGCTTCTGAGGCCGTGCGTATCGGTACGGAGGGATCCCCGGTCAAGGCCTACCTGGATATCGATGAGATCATCCGCGCCGCGAAAAAGACCCACGCGGATGCCGTGTACCCCGGTTACGGCTTTCTTTCCGAAAACGCCCAGCTCGCCCGCGAGTGCGCCGAGAACGGCATCACTTTCATCGGCCCGCCGCCGGAGGTCCTCGACCTCACCGGTGACAAGTCCGCGGCCGTGGAGGCGGCGCAGAAGGCCGGGCTGCCGGTGCTGCAGGATTCCGAACCGTCCACCGACATCGACAAGCTAGTCGAGATGGCGGAGGATTTCACGTTCCCGATCTTCGTCAAGGCCGTCGCGGGTGGTGGCGGGCGTGGCATGCGCTTTATCGAGAAGCCGGAGGACGTCGCGCAGCTCGCCGCCGAGGCTTCCCGCGAGGCGGAGGCCGCCTTCGGTGACGGCCATGTCTACCTGGAGCGGGCGGTGCTCAACCCGCAGCACATCGAGGTGCAGATCCTCGCCGACCACACCGGGGATGTCATCCACCTCTTTGAGCGTGACTGCTCCTTGCAGCGCCGCCACCAGAAGGTCGTAGAGATCGCCCCGGCCCAGCACCTGGAACCGGCCCTGCGTGATCAGATCTGTGCTGATGCGGTGAAGTTCTGTCAGTCCATCGGTTATGTCTGCGCCGGCACCGTGGAGTTCCTGGTCGATGAGAACGGCAACCATGTCTTCATCGAGATGAACCCGCGTATTCAGGTCGAGCACACTGTCACCGAGGAAGTCACCTCCGTTGACCTGGTCAAGGCGCAGCTGCACATCGCGGCGGGTGCGACACTCAAGGACCTGGGCCTGACCCAGGATTCCATCCAGCTGCACGGCGCGGCCCTGCAGTGCCGCATCACCACCGAGGACCCGGCGAATAACTTCCGCCCGGACACGGGCACCATCACCGCCTACCGCTCCCCGGGTGGCGCGGGCGTGCGTCTCGACGGCGCCGCCTCCCTCGGCGGTGAGATCTCCCCGAACTTCGACTCCATGCTGGTGAAGATGACCTGTCGTGGCGCTGATTTCGCCACCGCCGTGGCCCGCGCCCAGCGTGCGCTCAACGAGTTCACCATCTCCGGGGTGGCCACCAACATCGGCTTCCTCCGCGCCCTGCTGCGGGAGGAGGACTTTCAGTCCCGCCGCATCTCCACCAACTTCATCAACGACCACATCCACCTCCTCTCCGCTCCGCCCGCGGATGATGAGGCCGGTCGGATCCTCAACTACCTCGCCGATGTCACGGTCAACCGCCCGCACGGCAAGCGCCCCACCGAGATCCGCCCGGTGACCAAGCTCCCGCCCCGCGACGACAGTCCGCTGCCGCGCGGCTCCCGCGACGTGCTGCGCGACCTCGGACCTGAGAAGTTCGCCGAGCAGCTGCGTAACCAGGAAGCCCTGGCTGTCACAGACACCACCTTCCGTGATGCCCACCAGTCGCTGCTGGCCACCCGCATCCGCTCCTCCGCACTGGTCGCCGCCGCCCATCATGTGGGCCGCATGACCCCGGAGTTGTTCTCCGTCGAGGCGTGGGGTGGCGCCACCTATGACGTCGCCATGCGGTTCCTCCACGAGGACCCGTGGGAGCGTCTCGACGCCCTGCGCCGCGCCATGCCCAACGTCAACATCCAGATGTTGCTGCGCGGCCGCAACACCGTCGGTTACACCCCCTACCCGGACAGCGTCTGCCGCGCCTTCGTCACCGAGGCCGCGGACTCTGGTGTGGACATCTTCCGCATTTTCGACGCCCTGAACGATGTCTCCCAGATGCGCCCGGCCATCGAGGCCGTCCTGGAGACGGGCACCACGGTCGCCGAGGTGGCCATGGCGTACTCCGGTAACCTGCTGGATCCGAACGAGAACCTCTACACCCTCGACTACTACCTCCACCTGGCTGAGGAGATCGTGGAGGCCGGTGCGCATGTGCTGGCAATCAAGGACATGGCCGGCCTGCTCCGCCCGACTGCCGCATCCCGCCTGGTCAAGGCGCTGCGGCAGAACTTCGATCTGCCGGTCCACGTGCACACCCATGACACCGCGGGTGGTCAGCTGGCCACCTACCTGGCCGCCGCGCAGGCGGGCGCCGATGCTGTCGACGGCGCCTCCGCCCCGCTCGCCGGCACCACCTCCCAGCCCTCGTTGTCCGCGATTGTCGCCGCTTTCGCTGACACTCACCGCGACACCGGGCTGTCCCTGCAGGCGGTGTCTGATCTCGAGCCCTACTGGGAGGCCGTCCGCCAGCTCTACGCCCCCTTCGAGGCAGGCGTGCCCGGCCCGACGGGACGCGTGTACAAGCACGAGATCCCCGGCGGCCAGCTGTCCAACCTGCGCACCCAGGCCAAGGCCCTGGGGCTGGAGGACCGTTTCGAGCTCATCGAGGACTACTACGCCTCCGTCAACGAGATGCTCGGCCGACCCACCAAGGTCACCCCGTCCTCCAAGGTCGTCGGCGATCTGGCCCTGCACCTGGTCGGCGCGGGCGTGGATCCGCACGATTTCGCCTACGACCCGCAGAAATACGACATCCCGGATTCCGTGATTGACTTCCTCCGCGGGGATCTGGGCAACCCGCCCGGTGGCTGGCCGTTGCTGCGCGAAAAGGCCCTCGCCGGTCGTTCCACCACCCAGTCCAAGCTTGTCGACGTCTCGTCCGCCGACGAGGACGCACTGCGCAGCGAGGATCGTCAGACCCGCCGCAACACCCTGGACAAGCTGCTGTTCCCGAAGCAGGCCGAGGAGTTCGCGGAGCACCGCCGTCAGTACGGCAACACCGCCGCCCTGGAGGACCGCGTGTTCTTCTACGGGCTCAAGGAGGGCGAGGAGAACGTCATCCGCCTCATCGGCGATCATGATCAGCCGCCGATGGTGGTGCGTCTCGACGCCGTCGGCGAGCCCGACGACAAGGGCATGCGTCAGGTGGTGGCCAACGTCAACGGGCAGATCCGCCCGATGAAGGTCCGCGACCGCAACGTCGAATCTGTCACCGCCTCCGCGGAGAAGGCTGATGCGGGCAACCAGGGGCACGTGGCAGCACCGTTTGCCGGTGTGGTCATGGTCCACGCCAAGGTCGGCGACGAGGTCAAGGCCGGCGATCCGGTGGCCGTCATCGAGGCCATGAAGATGGAGGCCACCATCACGGCCACCAAGGACGGCGTCATCGAGCGCGTCGCCCTGGCTCAGGCCACGAAGGTGGAGGGCGGCGACCTCATCGTCGTCATCGCCTAAACCGACGTGCCGCAGGCCCCGCCACCATGACGGTGACGGGGCCTGCGGGGGGAGGGGAAACCTACTTGATCTCGAGCAGGACCTGACCCTTGGTCACGCCAGCACCAGCCTCGACGGCCAGGCCCTCGACGACACCGGACTTGTGGGCCTTGACGGGGTTCTCCATCTTCATGGCCTCCAGGACCACGATGACCTCGCCCTCGGTGACCTCCTGGCCGTCGGTGACGTTGACCTTGATGACGGTGCCCTGCATCGGGGCAGCCACTGAGTCGCCGGAGGCGCCGGCGGCGCCACCTGCGGCGCGACGCTTCTTGGCCTTCTTCTTCGGGGCGGCGCCGCCACCGAGAGCCAGATCGCCCGGCAGGGAGATCTCGACGCGGCGGCCATCGACCTCGACGACGACCTTGTGGGCCGGGGTGGACTCATCCTCGGGCAGATCCGCCGGATCGACGAAAGGCTCGATCGGGTTGTCCCAGACCTCCTCGATCCACTTGGTGTAGACCTCGAAGCCGTTCTCGTCGCCGACAAACGCCGGGTTCTCCACGATGTGGCGGTGGAAGGGGATCACCGTCGGCATGCCCTCGACGATGAACTCATCGAGTGCGCGGGCAGCCCGCTGCAGGGCCTCCTGGCGGGTGGCGCCGGTGACGATGAGCTTGGCCAGCATGGAGTCGAACTGGCCGCCGATGACGGAGCCCTCGCGGACACCGGAGTCCACGCGGACACCCGGGCCGTCCGGCTGGTGGTAGCGGGTCACGGTGCCCGGGGCAGGCATGAAGTTCATGCCGGCGTCCTCGCCGTTGATGCGGAACTCGAAGGAATGGCCGCGCGGGGTGGGATCCTCCTTGAAGCGCAGCTCCTGACCCTCGGCGATGCGGAACTGCTCGCGGACCAGGTCGATGCCGGTGGTCTCCTCAGTGACCGGGTGCTCAACCTGGAGGCGGGTGTTGACCTCGAGGAAGGAGATCAGGCCATCGGATCCAACGAGGTACTCAACAGTGCCGGCGCCGTAGTAGCCTGCCTCGCGGCAAATCTGCTTGGCGGACTCGTGGATCTTGGCGCGCTGCTCATCGGTGAGGAAGGGGGCCGGGGCCTCCTCCACCAGCTTCTGGAAGCGGCGCTGCAGGGAGCAGTCACGGGTACCGGAGACAATGACGTTGCCGTGCATGTCGGCCAGGACCTGCGCCTCGACGTGGCGGGCCTTGTCCAGGTAACGCTCGACGAAGCACTCGCCGCGGCCGAAGGCGGCGACGGCCTCACGGGTGGCGGACTCATAGAGCTCGGCGACCTCGTCCATCTGGTAGGCGACCTTCATGCCGCGTCCACCGCCACCGAAGGCGGCCTTGATGGCGATCGGCAGGCCGTGCTCCTCAGCGAAGGCGACAACCTCGTCGGCACCGGAGACCGGGTCCTTGGTGCCCGGCACCATCGGGGCGTTCGCACGCTGCGCGATGTGGCGGGCGGTCACCTTATCGCCGAGGTCGGCGATGGCGGACGGCGGGGGGCCGATCCAGGTGATGCCGGCGTCGATGACAGCCTGGGCGAAGTCGGCGTTTTCGGCGAGGAAGCCGTAACCGGGGTGGATGGCATCGGCGCCGGCCTTGGTGGCGGCGTCGATGATCTTCTCGATCACCAGGTAGGACTCGGCGGAGGACTGGCCGCCCAGAGCGAAGGCCTCGTCTGCCATGCCGACGAACGGCGCATCCGCGTCCGGCTCGGCGTACACGGCGACGCTGGCGATACCGGCATCCTTGGCGGCTCGGATCACACGGACCGCAATCTCGCCGCGGTTGGCCACGAGGACCTTGGTGATCTTCTTGGTCTCTACTGCCACTTGGGGGTCCCTTTCATGTGCTGCGTTGGTGGTTCGCGTCGGCCCGCCCGCTTCAGGCGGCCACGCGACGCATGCGACTATTCTTGCACACAAAAACGTGAGCATTCCGTCAGGTTCGTGATTTTGCCCCAAACTTCCGAGAAATGCCAGCAGAACCGCCCCGAAATCATTTCGTTATCTTCGGCGTGCCGCCCCGGACAGGGGCAAAAAATGACGCCCACGGTGGGTACCGGGGGCGTCGATAAGCATCGTGTTAAGCGGGCGGGGCCTCGCCCCGGGCGATGGGCATACGGACCATGTTGCCCCACTCCACCCACGAACCGTCATAGTTGCGGACCTGGCGGAAACCCAACAGATACTTCAACACGAACCACGTGTGCGCGGTGCGGTCGCCGACATGGCAGTAGATGGTGGTCTCCGCCTGCGGGTCCAGGGAGGAGTACAGCTTCTCCAACTCCGCGCGGGAACGGAACAGGGAATTCGGGTGGACATTGTCCTGCCACGGCACATTGACGGCCGAGGGGATGTGACCGCGGCGCAGGGTGGGGGCCAGGGCGGGGGCGTCATCGGCGCCGACGAGGCCGTTGAACTCCTCGGGGGAACGCACATCGACGATGGTGGAGTTGTCGATCTTGTTCAACATCTCATCGACGAAGACGCGGTAGTTAGCATCCCGGCGCTCGACCACCGGGTAATCGGACTCCGGGAACTCGGGCACCACGAAGGAGGTGTCGCGCTCCTCGGCCATCCAGGCGTCACGCCCGCCGTCGAGAAGTCGGACATCCTCATGCCCGAAAAGCTCGAAAACCCACAGGGTGAACGCAGCCCACCAGTTCGACTGATCACCGTAGATGACCACCGTGTCATCGCGGTTGATGCCCTTGGCGCGCATGAGCGCCGCGAAGCCTTCCGCGTCGATGATGTCGCGGGTGACGGGATCATTGAGATCCTTCTGCCAGTCGATGCGCACCGCGCCGGGCAGGTGGCCGATGTCGTAGAGCACCGGGTCCTCATCAGATTCGATGACACGCAGGCCCGGAGTGCCCAGCCGGGCCGAAAGCCACGATGCGGACACGAGACGCTCGGGGTGCGCGTACTCCTGGAATGGGGGATGGGGGTCGAGGGGAGTGGCCACGTTGGTCCCGCCTTTCTGGGCGACAGCCCGGGGCTGAAAATCCGCAGAGTATGGTGTGATGAAACGGTTTCAGGGTCAGTGACAACAGTAGTTCACTACGCGTGCACCCGGTCACGCGGGGGCAGTGGGTGTGTCCTTAATTACTACCTGTTCTCTCGCCGGGCGGCAGGTGTCTGGACACACTAAAATTGCATGTTAACGGCGTTGTTTGCAGGCGTCGGAACACTTTTACTCCCTGAAAGGGGTGCTGCAGTGCACAAGGCAATCGTCGTCTTCGAGGTCGAGGGCGGATCTGACAAGTTCATCGACGGTCACCGCAAGGACACCATGCCGATCGTCAACGCCATCCAGGACGCCGGATGGAAGTCCGAGGTCGTCTTCTACCGCCCCGAGTGGGCTGACGCCCTTTTCGAGTACGTCTCCGAGAACTTCGACGGCTACATCTCCCGCGTCAACCCGGGCAACATCCCCGGCGGCGAGGAAGGCTACTTCGACCTGCTGTCCCGCCTCTCCGAATTCGGCCTGGTTGGCATGTCCACCCCGGAGGAGATGATGGCCTACGGCGCCAAGGACGCCCTGGTCAAGCTCAAGGACACCGACCTCGTACCCACCGACACCGCCGCCTACTACGAGGTCGAGGACTTCCACAACACCTTCCCCACCTCCCTGTCCTACGGTGAGCGCGTGCTCAAGCAG
>NZ_JAUNUG010000017.1:8053-56595 GCF_030538285.1 Corynebacterium sp. | reverse complement strand
GCCACCGCCGCCGTCACCGCCATCTCCGCGCAGATGGGCGCCTGGGGAGTGCGCGTGCACAACGTCCCCGTCTCCCGTGACGCCGTCGACGTCGCCGCGCTGTGGAACGCCGGAGGCAGCCGTGGCTGACCGTATCGAACTCACCGGCCTGTCCTGCTTCGGCTACCACGGGGTCTTCCCCGAGGAACGCCGCGACGGCCAGACCTTCATCGTGGACATAACCTGCTGGCTGGAGATCGGCCCGGCCGCCGCCTCCGATGACCTGCACCTGACCGTCAACTACGCGGAGCTCGCGCAGCTGGCCGTCGAGGTCGTCGAAGGTGAGCCGCGCGATCTCATCGAGACCGTCGCCGTGGAGATCGCCGAACGCGCCATGGCCGGTTTCGACATCCTCCACGCGGTGGAAGTGACCATCCACAAGCCGGAGGCCCCCATCCCGCACGCCTTCGCCGATGTGGCGGTGGTGGCGAGGCGTTCGCGGAAGCGTCGAGAAGCTTCGTACAGGTTCGCCTGATGCGCGCCGTGCTGTCGATCGGGTCGAACATGGACGACCGCTGGGCGCTGCTACGCCGCGTCCGCGATGAGTTCGCTGGCGAGATCATCGCCTTAAGCCCCGTGTACTCCACCCCGCCGTGGGGGGTGACCGACCAGGACGAGTTCCTCAACGCCGTGCTCATTGTCGAGGTCGAGGACACCCCGCTGGAACTGCTGCGCCGCGGCCAGCGCCTGGAAGAGGAGGCCGAACGCGTGCGCGTGCGCCGTTGGGGGCCGCGCACCCTCGACGTGGACATCGTCACCATCGACGGCATCGAATCCGATGACCCGGTGCTCACCCTCCCGCACCCGCACGCCCACGAACGCGCCTTCGTCCTCGTGCCCTGGCTGGCGGCGGACCCGGAGGCGATGCTGGGTGGGGGCGGCGTCGATAAGCTTCTTGCTGCGCTTGATCCCGCCGACGTCGCCGCCATCGTGGAAGTGGGGTGCTTATGAAACGGACGTCGATCGCCGCGCTCATCGCCGTCGGAGGCTTCATCGCCGCCGTCGCCGCGATCCTCACCTGGCGTCTCTACGGCTCGATGACCTCGATCCCGGTGACCGTCTCCGTCACCCTGTGGGTGATGACCATCGTGTGCATAGCCCTGGCCTGGCGCGTACGCGACCGCAAAGGTGACGGCGGCATCGGCCAGGACCGCTCCCAGCTCAGCCCGGTGACCGCCGCCCAGTTCCTGGTCATCGGCAAAGCCTCCGCGTGGACCGGCGCCGTCATCGGCGGCGCCTACCTCGGCATGGCCACCTACATCATCCCGCGTGCCGGCGACCTCATCGCCGCCGCCGATGACCTCCCCGGCGTCCTCGCCTCCACGGTGGGTGGGGTGGCGCTCGCCGCCGCGGGCCTGTACCTCGAACGACACTGCGAGACACCGCCGCCCGCCGAGGGCGAAGCGGCGGGTTAAGGTAGGACACATGACTGAGGAGCAAGGTGGCGTCGACCGCAGCCAGGTGATGCTGGTCATCCTGATCGTTCTGGCCTTCATTGCGAGCATCGTCATGCTGTTCACCGACAGCGACGGAGCCCTGAAAATCGCCCTCCTGGCGGCCCTGTGGGCGGCGATCATCGGCTTCTTCCTCGTCTTCCGCTACCGCCGCGATGCCGAGGCCGCCCGCCAGGAACTCGCCCTGAGCACCGAACTCGCCCGCGCCGAAGCCCGCGAAGAGGTCCGCGAGGAAGTCCGCGCGCTGGAAAAGCCGGAGCCCTCCCGCGACACCGCCGTCCTCGAGGACATCCAGCGGGAACTGGCGGGCATCCGTGCCCAGCTGGAAAACCTCGCCGGCCGTTCCTTCGAGTACCAGCCCGCAGCCGTGCGCGCCCACGCCCACCGCATCCAGGAACTGGAGTCGACGTTCGCGCCGGAGGAATCCGACGTACCCGAGCCCGAGCCCAGCTTCGGCGCCCCCTCGGCGGATGCGGTCGCCGGGCGCCTCGGCCAGCAGCCCTCCCGCCCGCAGTCCAACCCGCTGGCCGACCTCATCCGGGAAAAGCAGCAGGCCACCGAGCCACGCCCCTTCAACACCGGGGCATTCCAGACGGTGTCTTGGCAGCCGGAACGGGAAGCTGAGCCCGAGCCGGAAGTGGAGCCGGAGCCCGAGCCGGTCGTCGAGAAGCCGGAACCGGAGACCGAGCCGGAACCGGAAAGCCGCGGACGTCGCCGCCGGGACGAAAACACCAGCGGACTGACTGTCGCCGAGTTGCTCGCCCGCGCGAACAAGGACGCCTAGTGCGCGCCCCGCGGATGCGGGTGGGCGTGTACGGCGACTCGCGCACATCCTCCCTGCCCGACCTGTTGTCGAAGGTCGGCCACGACGTGTCCTACATGGACTACGACCCGGCCCCGCCCGCCTTCGAGGATCTTGATCTGGTGGTGCTGGAGGTGCGGGACTCCCTGCTGGAATCTGCGATCGAGCGGCTGGCGGAGCGTGCCCGGCGCGGGCAGATCTTCATCCACACCTCCCTGCAGCATGGGGTGCTCATCATGGACCCGCTGGAGGTCACCGGCGCGGTCGTCATCGCACTCGGTGAGCTCAGCCCCATCCGCTGGGCGGTGACCACTGTCGATGAGGTTGGTGAGACGATCGCGGAGCTGCTGCTCGGCGAGCTCGGGGCGAGTGGTGTGCCGTGCCTCGACGAGGACCGGGTCCGTCTCGCCGCCGCCATCACCTATGTGGAGGCCGTGAAATCGCTTGGGCGCGACGCAGTGCGGATGCTCAGCGACGTGGTCGGCGACATCCAGGAGGCCGATGACATCGCCGCCTCCCGAGGCAGCCTGCCCCGGCTTCCCGACGCCGCGTCCCTGCGCGCCCAGTGGGAGTCCATCGACAATCCCGGCCAGGCCCGCGCCTTCCGGCAGGTGCTGCGCCGCGTCGCGGAAACCCAGCACAACCAGGACATTGAACTGTGGGCCATCCAGGAGGAGAAACTGTGAGCTTCGAAGCAGGTCAGGCGCGGGAATTCTCGCTCGCGCAGGCCGGTGTGCTGGCCCGAGCCATGCGTAAGACGGGCCGCCCCGTCGTCCTCGTGCCGCTCGGTTCGGGCGCGCACGCCGGCCACCTCGCGCTCATCCGCGCAGCGCAGCGCATCCCCCGGGCGGTGGTCATTGTCGCCTTTTCGGGCTCCGATCATTCATTGCTTATCGACGCCCACGTCGACGCCATCTGCACCTACACCCAGGATGAACTGTGGCCCCGCGGCCTGCGCACGCTGGTCCAGCCCGTGGATCACGACCTCGAGCCGGTTGCTGAGGTGGCCGGGGAGCTGACCTTGGCGCTGAGCCTGATCAACGCGGTCGGGCCCACCGATGTGGTGGTTGGGGAGAAGGACTACGAGCAGATGCGGGCGCTGCAGGCCGCCATCACGGACCTGCACCTGCCGGTGAAACTGCACGGTGTGCCCACCGTCCGCATGCCTGATGGGCTGGCCCTGTCCCTGCGCAACACGCGCGTGGAGGAATCGGCCCGCGAGCAAGCGCTGGCAATATCCGCAGCGCTCACCGCCGGGGCCCACTCCGCCGAACACGGCGCCGAGGCCGTGCTGTCGGTGGCCCGGACGGTCCTGGACGAGGCGGGTGTCGACGTCGACTACCTCGCGGTCCGCGGCCTCGACCTCGGCGACGCCCCCGCGCAGGGCGATGCCCGACTGCTGGTCTCCGCGCTGGTCGGCGGGGTGCGCCTCACCGACAACGTCGGCCTGCCGCTCGGCATCGGCTTCCGCAACATCGAGGGCTGAGCGTGATGCGTTGGGGGACGCTGGTGGCGCTGACTGTGGTGCTCGGTGGGATGTGGGGCGATGTCTGGTGGCTCTTCGGGGCGGGCTGCGTGCTGTTCGCCCTGGTAGTGGTGTGGTCCGTGGCATTTCAGCGCCGGAGATTGAATGGCTTCGACGCTGCAGTCCTGGCCGGAACCGGATTGACGGTGGGCGTGGCCTCGGTGTGGTGGGCCCGGAGCATCCCGGAGACCACGGTATTCCACCCCGTCATCGCCTCGTATCTGTTGGCACTGCTCTATATGGGCCTCGCCGTGTCGGTGGCGGTGTGGCGGTGGGCGGGGCGTCGATAAGCGGAAGAGTTTGCCGCGAATGCCCTCCCCGCCCGCCCGTGGTGGGCGCCGATGTGTCGTGCGGGTGGCTTATGATGGCGAATATCTCATCAGTACACGTCCAGGAAGGAGAACGAAGAATGCCGCGGCACGCCCTCAAGAAGCTACGTTCTGAATTGTCCATCTCCGTCACGCCTCCGCAAGCCCGGGAGGCTCTGGCCGTGGAACTCAGGAAGACCCTGGAGATGATGTCATCTACTGACGTCGAATGGATAGGCCTCATCGAAGGGACTGGTTCAGGAGAACTGGTCATTCACCTTCGTGCCTCCGGTGCGAGTTTCGGTGAAGCCCAGGATGCCCTCGACGAATTTGTGAATGAGATGATTCGCCGGATGGCTTCCTCCGGTGAGCATTTTGAACAGGGAAGCAACCTGCTGCTACCTGCCTGAGTATGCCAATCGGGGGAAGAGGGGAGAAGCTTGACGTTAGAAGAACGCGTCACAAGAATCCGCCTGACGGTCTACTGTCGGGATCGACAAAACCACGAGTTGGTCCCCATTTCCCGGAAGTCGGCGAATCCGACCCTTCAAATGGCGGGACGTCACCGCTATCCGGATGGTCAAGGAATAATTGCGCGGGCATGGAAGGAGGGGTTTGCCGTTGAACTGTCCTTACCCGAAATCCGCGCTCGATGGGACCAAGACAACGTCGAGAAATGGGCTTTCGGAGACGAAGAGACGAAGAACCTCAAAATGCATTCGCGGAGTATGGTCGCTCTCAGACTGGACCGCGAGGGGGACGCCGTGGGGATCGTCGTTATCGAGTCCGAAAAGGCTCGAGGGGTAGACGCCAGAACATATGAACTGCTCCAGGAGTCTGCTTTCGTCGGAGAGCTGAGCGCCTTGCTCCGTTTGCTGTGGAGCAATGGGCTCGCGGTCATCCGGGACAAGCACGGACCCGAGTGGGCCATCGCCCATTCGATCCCGGAGCTGTAGCACCCCCGGCGTTCGTGTATATCTGCCATGCATGTGTACAGGGGATATGCACGAACTCGCGGGCGGGGCCGCTAGAGCAGCTGCGCGAAATCCTCCACCTCGTCCAAACCACTGACATCGCGGGGGAGGAGGGGGAGCTGGACGACGGGGACGTCGATAAGCAGCTTCTCCAGGGCTGCATCCTCCAGCGAGCGGCGTTCTGCCAGGAATTCGCCCTGATCCGCCGGGGAGCGGCGGTTGACCACCAGGCCGCCGACGCGCACACCCGCCGCTCGGAGTTCGGCGTGGAATTCGCCGGTCTCCAGAACGGGGAGGCGCTCGGCGGTGAGCACGATGAAGAAGACGCACTGGGCGGGGTCACGGAGGACGTCGCGAAGCTGGGTGAAACGCTGGCGCCGCTTGAGCAGGATGGAACGCAACTGCTGGTTACGGCGGTCAACGGGATCCTCCGCGGCAGCGACACGGTCGCGGCCCGTGGGGGAGAGCCCACGCACCACGGCGGAGAGATGCTCCGACTTGTCACGCCGATCGAGCAGACCATCGGTCCAGGCAGCCATGAGCTCGGGCAGCTCCATGAGACGGGAGGTGTGGCCGGAGGGGGCGGTGTCGAAGACGACGTGGTCGTAGTCCTGAGAACCGGCGACGATCTCCGCGATCCGCTCGAGCACCGCCGCCTCGTGCGTGCCCGGTGACTGGGCGGAGAGCTCCAGATGCTTGCTCACCTCACCGTGCAGGTGCTCCGGCATCATCTGCCGCATTGTGTGGCCGACGGCCTTGAGATGCGCACGGGTGGTCTCCGCCGGGTCGAGCTCGAGGACATCAAGATTCTCGCGGACCGGGGTGACATGGTCGCCGATGCGCTGCTCCCACAGATGCCCCAGATTGTGGGCCGGGTCGGTGGACACCAGCAGCACGCGCCGGCCGGCGGCGGCCAGGGCGGTCGCCGTGGAGGACGCGACGGTGGTCTTGCCCACGCCACCCTTGCCCCCGAAGAACACGATGCGGGTGGATCCGATGAGCTCTAGCAGCACTGAATGTTCTCCAGGGGTGAATGCTCCATGCCCATGCGGCAGTGCCAGGCGTGGAAGTCCTCGTAGATGATGGGCAGCATTTCCAGCGTGTAGTAGCTGGCCGGGTTGGGCACGCCGAGGGCCTCGGACATGACCAGCATCATGAACAGGTCATCTTCCTGCTGGCGTGCCTTGACGAAGGTCGCGCGGTACGGGCCCGCGTAAAACTCGGTGAGCCCGTCCGTGAATGCGCGGAACTTCTCCCGGAATGACATGGTGCTAAAGCTTTTTCGCGACGACGACCGGGGCGGGGGCGTCGGTGTCCTCATCCGTCCACACGACCGGGTCCTCCTTGCGGGCACGGTTCATGGCGGCAAACGCCTCGATGGTCACCCAGATGGCGGCGACGATGATGACCAGGTCGATGATGAGCAGCAGCCAGTTCTGCGTGTCCCAGAACCCGCGGACCTGCACAATAGCGGCCCACAGGGACGCAACCAGAACGAACAACAGTGGGATGAGCACCGGCCACGTCGGACGACGCAGGCGGGTGAGAATGACGCAGATGATGGACAGTGTCAGCGCCGCCATGAGCTGGTTGGTGGTACCGAACAGCGGCCAGATGAGCATGCCGCCGGAGCCGTCGCCACCCGCGGAGAAGGTGAGGCCCAGTGCCACGACGATGACGACCGCAGTGGCGGCCAGAGCGTTGAGCTTGACGCCCATGATCTCGCCGATCTCCTGGACCACGAAACGCTGCAGACGCACGCCGGTGTCCATGGTGGTGGCGGCGAAGAGCACGGCCATGGTGGCCAGGATGGTGGCGGACAGGCTCGGCGGGATACCGAGTCCCTGGTTCATCAGGTTGCCACCACCCTGCACGAAGGCGTTGACGCCGCCGTCGTTGAAGGCCTGGTAGATCTCCTCCCAGTCGGCGATGGTGCGGAAACCGGCGGTGGTGGCGACGATGGTGCCCAGGGCCAGCAGGCCCTCACCGACAGCGCCGAAGTAGCCGACGAAACGGGCGTCCGTCTCCTTGTCCAGCTGCTTGGAGGAGGTACCGGAGGAGACGATGCCGTGGAAGCCGGAGATCGCACCGCAGGCGATGGTGACGAACAGCAGCGGCCAGATCGGCGGGGTGCCCTCGGGGACGTTCGCGTTGATGGCGGGGGCCACGATGGTCGGGGCGGTGAGAAGGAAGGATCCGTAGAGGATTCCCAGGCCGACGAAGAGCTGCAGACCGTTGATGTAATCACGCGGCTGAAGCAGCACCCACACCGGCAGCAGGGAGGCGATACCGCCGTAGATGAACAGGACAATGATCCAGAAGGCGTTGGGGGACAGGCCGAGGATGGAGTCCGGCAGCTCGATGGGGAAGCGGTCGCCGATGATCATGAGTGCGTAGAGCACGACCACGCCGACCACCGAGACCAGCGGCAGGTTCCACTTGAGGCGGTAGATGGCCTGGCCGATGAACAGGGCGACGATGATCGCACCCCAGGTCGGGATGACGGCGGTGGGGGTGGAGACCAGCAGGTTGGAGATGACCACCGCGAAGGCCGCGACAACCATGAGCAGCAGCAGGAAGATGACCACGAGGAAGAGGTTGCGGCCGCGGTTACCGATGTAACGGCCAGACAGGGTGCCGATCGACTGGCCCTTGTGGCGCTGGGAGGCCCACAGGGCGCCGAAGTCGTGCATACCGGCGATGAAGACGGTACCGATGGTCACCCACAGGAATGCCGGGAACCAGCCCCAGATCACCGCGACGGCCGGGCCGACGATGGGGGCGGCGCCGGCGACGGAGGTGAAGTGATGGCCCCACAGGACGAATTTGTTCGTCGGGACGTAGTCGACACCGTCGGTCATGGTGTGGGCGGGGGTCTTGTAGGCGTCGGAGAGCTGGTACACCTTGCTCCCGAGGAAGCGGGAGTAGAGGAGATAGCCGCCGAGCATCATGCCGACGCCGATGACTACCAGGACAAGTGAGTTCATGGTCCGTCCCTTGTGTGTCTCATGGGGCGGATGTGCCCCAATGGGTGAATGCCGTAACTTAGAGTGTCATATCCAGTGGCCCAGGTCACTGTTTGGCCAGGGTTGATTGTGACAACAGTTACATTAGTCCAGCACATTGGAGTGATGTCTGACCAAACTGACTTGTGACGCAAAGCACCCCCGGGGGTGGCGGTGGGCGTCGCTTCCGGGGGTGCGGGAACCTCTCGTTGCCTGAAAACGTTAGACGTCGATACCGATATCGCCGCCATCCGCCTTCCACACCTGTGCCACTGCCGGACGCGGCTTGGAGTCGCCGCCGCCCGGCCAGTGGGACGCCGGCTCCTCGACAGTCGCCTCATCGGTCTCGCCCGGGTGCTGGACGTTGACCAGGACACGCTGCTTCTCGACGATCGGGCCGCACGTCTCAGCCGCGTAGGGAACAGTGAGGAAGCACTTGAGTTCGCCGCGGTTCTCACCCTCGACGGTCATGGCATACAGGCCGTCGTTGGAACCGAGGGCATTGCCGTCGGTGGAGATCCACAGGTTGCCGTGCTCATCGAAGGCCAGGTTGTCCGGGCAGGAGATGGGGGAGACCTTCTCCTTATCGAAGCCGCCGAAGTAGGTGTACGCCTCGTCCGGGTCGCCGCAGACCAGCACCAGGTTCCACGTGAACTTCTCGCCGGCGTGATCGTCCTCGATCTCCATGACCAGGCCGTTCTTGTTCTCCTTGACCGGGGCGTACTCCATGACGTCTTCCTGGGACTTCTCGGCAGCGCCACGGTACTTGTTGTTGGTCAGGGCCATGTAGACCTTGGAGGTGGTCGGGGAGACCTCGACGTCCTCCGGTCGGTCCATCTTGGTGGCACCCACGGCGTCGGCGGCCTCGCGGGTGAAGATCGCCACTTCCTCGCCGGTGAAGCCGTCGACGTGGGACTCGGCGTTGCCGTCGGCGTCGACGGTCATGAGCTTGTGCCAGGTGCCCTCACCGTCGAAGGCGCCGTCGGAGGGGAGCTCGCCGGAACCGTCGATCTCGTCCTGCGGGGAGTTGCCCTCCATGGAGGCGACATACAAGGTGCCCTCGTCGAGGATGGTCATGTTGTGGGCCTGATCGCCCTCGATCATCTTCTTGGTGGAGACGAACTTGTAGAGGTACTCGAAGCGGGCATCGTCTCCGGAGTAGCAGGCGACGGTGCCGTCGTCAGTGATGTGGACGTTGCCGGCCTCGTGCTTGAAGCGGCCGTTGGACATGTGCTTGACCGGGGTGGAGGTGGGGTCGAAGGGGTCGATCTCCACGAGGTAGCCGAAGCGGTTGAACTCGTTGGGGTGCTTGGCCAGGTCGAAGCGCTCGTCGAAACGCTCCCACTTGCGGTCGGACTCGCCCTCGGCGGCGCCGAAGCGGTCGACGGAGGTGCGGGTGCGCTCATCGGTGATGCCGTCGGCGTTGGCGAAGTAGATGTCGAAGTTCTCCTCGCCGGAGAGCATGGTGCCCCACGGGGTCAGACCGCCGGAGCAGTTGTTGAAGGTGCCCAGGACGGTGGTGCCGGTGGGATCGGCGTCGGTCTTGACGTAATCGGAACCGGCGCCCGGGCCGACGAGTTTGAATTCGGTGGTGCCGGTGATACGGCGGTTGAGCGGGCCGAACTCGCGCTTGAGCTCGCCGGTGTCGCCGACCTTGGACACCTCGAGGATGGTGTGGCCATGGTTGGCGATACCGATGCGCACCTGCTCCTCGGTGGGGTTGTCGGCGTCGTAGTTTGGGAACATCTGCGGCTCGGTGGTGTACTCGTGGGAGCAGACGTAGACCATTCGGTTGTCATCGTCCGGGTGGGGGAGCAGACCGGCGAAGTCGTTGTTGAATCCGAACTGCTGCTCCGCGGCTTCCAGGGTCTGGTTGTTGATGTCGAATTCCGGGGCACCCTCGATGACCGGGTCGCCCCAGGCGATGAGCACGGAGGTCTCGTAGCCGTGGGGGACGGTGACGGTGTCGTCCTCGTTCGGGGCGACCATGTCGAATTGCAGGCCCTTGGCGGAGGTGTGCTCTTCCGGGCCGCCGACGCCGGTGGTGGCGGCGGACGAGGCGGTGGAGGCGGACTCGTTGGCTGGGGAGCAGGCGGCCAAAGCGGCGCCGCCACCGACGGTGAGGACGGTGAGTCCGCCGGCCTTCAGCGCGGAACGGCGGGACATGAGGTCGCCGAAGTAGGGGTTGTCGGACTTGTTCTCGCACTCGCCGAAGCAGGCGTTGCCGCACTTGTAGGTGCAGGTCAAAGAGCTGCGGGAGGAGGTGAATTTGTTGCGGAAGAGGTTGCGACCCTGTAGGGACATGGGGACTCCCGGTATCTAAAGGAGGGGTAATGATATGACGTTCGGAACCCTAAAGGGGAAAGGCAGAATTAAGGCCACGCTCAGGTGAATAGCTGGACAATTTTGGCTGGGATGTGTGGCGTAGATCTCCCGCACACATCTATTAAACACGGATAAATCCGTTTAATATCGGGCGGGAGTACAGTCACCCCACCAAGGAGCCCTCTTGTACACCACTGCACTTCCCACCGCCCGCGACCGCCAGCTCACCCCGGAGCACGAGGAGATCGTCAAGGCCACCCTGCCGGCCGTCGGCGCGAACATCGCCACCATCGCGCAGACCTTTTACCGCACCATGTTCGGCAACCACCCCGAACTGCTGGCCAACACCTTCAATCGCGGCAACCAGAAGTCCGGTGAGCAGCAGAAAGCCCTCGCGGCCTCAGTCGCCACCTTTGCCACCATGCTCGTCGACCCCACCGCCCCCGACCCTGTTGACCTGCTCGCCCGCATCGGCCACAAGCACGTCTCCCTCGGCATCACCGAGGATCAGTACCAGATCGTCTACGAGAACCTCTTCTCCGCCATCGCCGAGGTCCTCGGCGCGGACGTGGTCACCGAAGAGGTGGCCGCCGCCTGGTCCGAGGTCTACTGGATCATGGCCGATGTCCTTATTGCCTACGAGAAGAAGCTCTATGCTTCCGACGGCGTCGAGGATGGGGATGTGTTCAGGGAAGTCGCGGTCGTCGATAAGCAGGAATTAAGCGACACTGTCACCACCTATACCCTCGAAGGAGACCTCACGCAGGCCCGCCCGGGCCAGTACACCTCCATCGGCGTCGTGCTTGCCGACGGCGCCCGCCAGCTCCGCCAGTACTCCATCATCGGCCAGGAGCCGGGCCGCTACACCATCGCCGTAGAAACGGAAGGCGAGGTGTCCACCCACCTCCGCGACAACGTCGCCGTCGGCGACACCATCCAGGCCACGCTGGCGGCCGGCGACCTCGTGCTTATCGACGACGACGCCCCCGTCGTCCTCATCTCCTCCGGCATCGGCTCCACCCCGATGGTCGGCATGCTCTCCCACCTGGCGGCCACCGGCTCCGAGCGTCGCACCACCTACCTGCACGCCGACGACTCCGCGGCCACCCACGCCCAGCTCGGCCAGACCACCGCGCTGCTCGAGCGGCTGCCGGAGGTTACCGTCGCCCATAGTTACCGTTCAGAAGGGCAGCTTATCGACGTCGCCGCCCACGACCTCGCCGGCTCCGACGTCTACCTCTGCGGCGGCAACGCCTTCCTGCAGGCCGTCCGCTCTGACCTGCAGGCCCTCCCGCAGGACAAGGCCCCGAAGTCCGTCCATTTCGAGCTGTTCTCGCCCAACGACTGGCTGCTCGGCTAAGCGGCTTAACCTTCCCGTCATGTACGGGACTGACGATATTAATGTGATCGTCAGTCCCGCTTAACGGCAGGCACGTACCTTCACGGTGTGGCCCTACCACGGTATAGGACCTGGTGGGGGCCCGGTTTCTGTCTCCGGCACACCGACCTCAAGGAAATACATGTCTGCGTTCCGCCGCATCCCCCGCACCGTCCTCGCCACCGCCGCAACCGTCACCCTCGCCGCTGGCCTCTTCTCCCCGGCCGCCGCCTTCTCCGGCTCCTCCGCACTCAGCTCCGGTTCCTCCGACGCCGCCCAGCCGATCATCGGCGCCGGTGAGCCAAAGAACATCATCTACATGATCGGTGACGGCATGGGCTACAACCACGTCGCCGCCGCCAACCTCTACGACTCCGGCCAGACCCGCTACCAGGTCGCCGGCGAGGTCGGCTCCGACCTGTCCATGGCCGACGGCAACGCAGTCCAGGTCTACGAGGGTGCCGGCTGGAACAAGCTGGCCATGACCACCTTCCAGGAGGGCAACTCCTACGACGTTGATCGCGCCTGGGCCGACCACAATTACGTCAAGGAGTCTTTCACCGACTCCGCCGCCGCCGGCACCGCCATGGCCACCGGCACCAAGACCTCCAACGGCAGCCTCGGCGTCAACTCCGCCGGTCAGGCCCTGGAGAACACCTCCGAGCGCGCCAAGGAGCAGGGCAAGTCCGCCGGTGTTGTCTCCGACGTCCCGTTCAGCCACGCCACCCCGGCCGCCTGGGCCGCACACGTGCAGAGCCGCAACGACTACCACGGCATCGCCCGCCAGATGATCAACGGCGACCTCGACGTCATCATGGGTGCCGGTCACCCCTTCTTCAGCGACGACAACGCCGAGCTGAGCGTCGCCGACTACAAGTACATCGCCGAAGCTGAGTACAACAGCCTCGTCGCCGGTGACACCGACTTCGAGTACTTCGACAACGACGAGGCCTTCGCCGCCCTCGCCGCCGGTGAGGTCAAGGCCGACACCCGCTACTTCGGCCTCGCCCAGGCTGCCTCCACCCTGCAGCAGAGCCGCTCCGGTGAGTCCACCGCGCCGTACAGCATCCCGCAGAACGACGTCGTCGACCTCGCTACCATGTCCAAGGGCGCCCTCAACGTGCTCGGCCAGGATGAGGACGGCTTCCACCTCATGATCGAGGCAGGTGCCATCGACTGGGCCGGCCACGCCAACGACATCTCCCGCGACATCGAGGAGGTCCGCGAGTTCAACAAGGCCGTCGAGGCTGTCGTCGCTTGGGTCGAGGCAAACTCCTCCTGGGACGAGACCCTGCTCATCGTCACCGCCGACCATGAGACCGGCTACCTTTCCGGCGCCGCCGAGGGCGCGGTCTACAACGCCCTCACCGGTGAGAAGGGTGCTACCCCGGAGCACGACTACTACTCCGGCAACCACACCAACATGGTCGTGCCGTTCTTCTTCCGCGGCGCCGGCAGCCAGGACATCCTCGGTGCCGTCACCGGCACCGACAAGGTCCGCGGTGACTTCATCGACAACGTCACCGTCGCCAACCTCACCCTCGACAAGTGGTGGGCCCGCGGCTAACCCCCGCAGCTAACCCCCGCCGCTGTCCATTTGGACCTGACGTTAATCGCCCAGATTCGGCTCGTCCTGGGATTTTGTCGATCTAGTGTCAGGTCCAAATGGACAGCCCGCTTAGGTGAGGTGCACGATCGCGCCCACCACGAACGCGAAGGTGGCCAGTGAAGCACACGCGCACTCGATGAGCATGCCGAAGCCCATCGACTTCATGGCCTCCACCGAGGAACGCCACGCCGCGGCCAGATCCCTCCGCCGGGCGTACTCGGCGAGCAGCAATCCCAGCGCGAAACCGAGAAACAGCCCCACCACCGGCACGATGAACATGCCGACCACGCCGACCACCACGCCGAACAGCACCGGGCCGCGTGGAATCTGTTCGCGGCGCATCTTCCGGCCGGTGAGGATCGCCGAGGCGCTCATCCCCACCACGGCCAGGGCGATACCGATGAGCCCGGCGGTCCACGACGCCGCCGACCCCAGCACCCACGCCCACACGAGCAGGGTGCCGATAGTCAGTAGCGAACCAGGCAGGATCGGGATGATCGTGCCCAACACGCCGACAACAAGCAGGAGTGCGGCCGCGCCGGTGGTGATGGCTTCCAGGGTGTCCATGGGGTGAAGGCTAATCCTCTTTCGGCGGCCGACCGCGTCGGGGCAGGTCGCCGACGTTGCGGGGGAGGCGGCCGGCGCGGCGGAGGGAATCCCGCAGCATGACCTCGATCTGGGCGTTGACGCTGCGTGCCTCATCACCCGCCCACCGGGCGATGGCTTCGTGCACCGCCGGGTCAATACGCAGGGGGATGTTTTTGCGGGCCATTTAGGTGTAGAGGCTACCCGTGTTGATCATCGGCTGGGCGTTGGTGTCGGAGCACAGGACGACGAGCAGGTTGGACACCATCGCGGCGCGACGTTCGGGATCAAGGTCGACGATCTGCTTCTTCTCCAGTTCATCGAGGGCGGACTCGACCATGGAGACGGCACCGTCGACGATGGTCTCGCGGGCGTCGACAATGGCGCCGGCCTGCTGGCGCTGCAGCATCGCCTGGGCGATCTCGGGGGCGTAGGACAGGGCGGAGATGCGGGCCTCGAGGATCTCCAGGCCGGCGATGCGGACGCGGGCGGCGACCTCTTCGGCGAGTTCGCGGGACACCAGGTCAGTGGATCCAGACAGGGACGGCAGCTGGGCGGTGCCACCGTCGTAGGGGTGGCTGCCGGCCACGTGGCGCAGGGCGGATTCGGACTGGGAGTGGATGAACTCCTCGACGTCCTCGACGGAGAAGGTGGCTTTGGCGGTGTCGGCGACCTGCCAGACGATGATGGCGCCGATCATGATCGGATTGCCACCTAAGTCGTTGACCTTGATCTGGTTGGTTTCGAAGTTGCGTACGCGCACGCTCACCTTCTTCGAGGTGGCCAGCGGCGGCACGAGGGACAGGCCGGTATGGCGGTTGGTGCCCAGGTAGCGGCCGAAGAACTGGACGACGTGTGTGTGCCCGGGGGAGATGATGCGGATCATCGGCAGGAGGATGACCGCGGCGAGGATGGCCAGAATTCCGAGGATGATGAGTGGTACTCCCGTGTCGCCGGCGTCGGCGCGGACGCCACCCCAGATGGCCAGTGCGGTGCCGCCGACCAGGAGTGCCAGGGCGCCGACGAGGACGAGGGCGGCGAGTGCGGTGCCGCCGGCCCAGGCGGGTCGTTCGGTGATCCCGACTTTGCCTCCCTCGTGTCCGACGGGGCGGTCGGCGACCTCGGCTTCGGGTACGTGCGGAGTGCTCATGATGGCTCCTTAAAGGGGTGTGAGTTAATCTGATATCAGAATAGTGGAATCTGATATCAGATTACAAGGCGTTGGACGATTCAGCCCGCACCCTGCCCATCGACTACCCTTGGAAGCCGTGAGCGAGCAGAAGAATCCCCAGGACCTCCCCGAACAGTTGCGCATCCGTCGTGAGAAGCGACAGAAGCTTATCGACGCCGGCGTCGAGCCCTACCCCGTCGCCGTCGACCGCACCATTTCGCTGCGTGAGCTGCGTGCGAAGTTCGAGGTTGTGGGGGAGGAGGGGGACGTCGATAAGCGGGAAGGCGTGACCTACCTCGCCCCGGGCGAGGAAACCGATGTTGAGGTGGCCGTCGCCGGTCGCCTCATCTTCATGCGCAATACCGGCAAGCTGTGTTTTGCCACGCTGCAGGACGGCGACGGCACCCACATGCAGGCGATGTTGTCGCTGGCTGAGGTCGGGCAGGAGGCGCTGGATTCCTGGAAGGCCGACGTTGATCTCGGTGATTTCGTGTCGGTGCGGGGCCGGGTTATTGCTTCTCGACGCGGCGAGCTGTCCATCATGGCCGCCTCCTGGCAGATGGCGGCCAAGGCGCTGCGCCCACTGCCCGTGGCGTTCGCCGACATGTCCGAGGACACCCGCGTGCGCCACCGCTACACGGACCTCATCATGCGTGAGCAGGCACGCACCAACGCCATGACCCGCATCAAAGTGATGCGCGCGCTGCGCAATCACCTCGAAGGGGAGGGCTTCCTCGAGGTCGAGACCCCGATGCTGCAGACCCTGCACGGCGGCGCCGCCGCGCGCCCCTTCGAGACCCGTTCCAACGCCCTCGACATCGACCTCTACCTGCGTATCGCACCGGAGCTCTACCTCAAGCGCTGCGTGGTCGGCGGCATCGACAAGGTCTTCGAGGTTAACCGCAACTTCCGCAACGAGGGCGTCGATTCCTCGCACTCGCCGGAGTTCGCCATGCTGGAGACCTACCAGGCCTGGGGTGACTACAACACCGGCATGCGTACCATCCGCGAGCTCATCCAGGCCGTGGCCATGGATGTGTTCGGCTCGCACGTGGTCACGCTTGCCGACGGCCGCGAATACGACCTCGGTGGCGAGTGGACCGAGATCGAGATGTACCCCTCCCTCAACGAGGCCCTGGCCCGCAAGTTCCCCGGCCAGCCGGAAGTCACCATCGACTCCACCGTCGAGGAACTCAAGGCGATTGCCGACGCCATCGGCCTCGACGTGCCCGCCAAGGGCGGCTGGGGCCACGGCAAGCTCGTCGAGGAGATCTGGGAGCTGCTCTGTGAAGACCAGCTGGACGGCCCCATCTTCGTCAAGGACTTCCCCGTCGAGACCTCCCCGCTCACCCGCCAGCACCGCTCCAAGCCGGGCGTGACCGAGAAGTGGGACCTCTACGTCCGCGGCTTCGAGCTGGCCACCGGCTACTCCGAGCTCGTCGACCCCGTCATCCAGCGCGAACGCTTCGAGGACCAGGCCCGCCTGGCCGCCGGCGGCGACGATGAGGCCATGGTCCTCGACGAAGATTTCCTCGCCGCGATGGAGCAGGGCATGCCCCCGACCTCCGGCATCGGCATGGGCGTCGACCGCCTCCTCATGGCCCTGACCGGGCTGGGCATCCGTGAGACGGTGCTCTTCCCGATCGTCAAGCCCGAGCAGAAGTAGACCCTCAGGCCGTTTCCCCGCCCGCCACCTGGGAAGCGGGGAAACGCCAGGCGGGCTGGTTTGCGTTTCTCCACCCACGGGAATCCTCGACCAGCAGATCTGCGCCCCTGACCGTCACCGGTGCCTGGCCGCAGGCCTGGTAGGTGTAGCTCTCACCAACCTGGAGCTCCAATCGGCTTGGGACACTGTCCTGCAACGGCGCTCTTTCGGCGGTGGCGAATTGCACTGTGAAACTGGGAAGATGAAAGGTATTCGAGTACCGGCTGCTGTTTTCGCCCAGGGTAAAGGTGGCGTCGAGACAGATTTGGTCACCCTCGATCCGGACAGAACCAACGGCAACCGTCGACCCCGAGAAGTCGGACTGCTCCGAAGCGATGGCTGAACCCGGATCCACTGTGGTCCCTGCCGTCCAGTCCTCAGTAGTGTAAAGGCTGGCGTTTGGGGAGCTAACTTCCAGGTAGCCGGGATGCTCGTCGAAATCGAAGAAACCCCGGTCCGCGTCGTTCCACGTCTGCTGCCGGTTGAGGTTCTCCAGCTGGCCGGCAAGCGGGGTGAGCACGCCACACCCGCCCGGGGAAGCGAGCACCCAGTCCCCGATGCGTGAGGAACTTGACCAGGCCCGGCAGAATTGTTCAGAGGTGTGAGTAGTTGCGTAAGTGACGTTGCCTGGGAGTCGATCGTTATAGCCAGTGACTTGGCTCCAGCCAGGAACTCCTTCCACAGCGGTGGAGTCGTTGGAATTGTGCTCTTTCTCCGTTTCCTCCATCCACACCCGCACACTCGGCTGCCCCTCTTCCGGGATGGTCCACCCGACGCACCCGTTCTCGGTGACCTCCACCTCATGGATGCTGGCCTTCTCGTAGAACTCCTCGCCGAAATCGCAGGTGGATAACGAATACCCGTCGAAGTAGCTGGCGGCCTGCTCATCGCTGACACCGGCGGGGTTGTCGGGGCCTCCACGCATGGCGGAGGCGGCCATCAACCCGCCGAAGCCCAGCGCCACCACTCCCAGGATCGCGCCACCGGCGATGAGCGCGCCCTTGGGCACGCCGCGCTTCTGCTGCGGGGCGGGCGCAACCGGTGTCGATCCGGCGGGTTGCTGTGGGGCGACTCCCCAGTCGTATCCGGACATGTTCTGGCTCCTTCTTCTCGGCTGTTCTGCCTCAAGTATCTGTGGTTGAAGAGCATCCGGCGAGTTTTCGGGGACTACTCCCCGCGGGGTTTCTCAGGGGCCTTAGGGGCGTTACCTGACCCCGCTCGCGGGTACTCAAGCTGGGAGTTCGCTGGACCCCACGCGCTCGATCGCATAGAAATCCCAGCCGCAGACGCAAAATGCCAGGTCACGCATCCTTTCTCAGGCGAAACACCCCAGCGTTGCCCCAGAAATACTTTTTAGGTTGAGCGTATGACCACTTCCCCTCGCAGGCGTATCATCGCCCTTGACGTGCTCCGCGGTATCGCGATCCTGGGCACGCTGCTCACCAACATCTGGATCTTCTCGGAGTCCGCCTTCGACCCGGACGCCGGGCAAGCAGAAGGCGCGCTCGCCGTGTTCAACCGCATCGCGGAGACCGGCCTGCTGCTGTTCACGGACGGCAAATTCATTGGACTGCTGACGATCATGTTCGGCATTGGCCTGGAGATCCAGCGTCAGTCTGCGTTGCGCCGTGGTGAGTCCTGGCCGGGCCGCTACCCGTGGCGCGCGGGCATCCTCATCCTCGACGGCCTGCTCAACTACATCTTCATCTTCGAGTTCGACGTGCTGATGGGTTACGGCCTGACAGCCCTGGTTGTCGCAGCGGTGATGGCGAAGAGCCCGAAGGTGCAGAAGATCTGGATGTTTATCGGGCTCGGCGCGCATCTGGTGGTTCTGGCCTCGATGAGTTTGGTGCCGTCGATCCTGGACAGGCTCTGGCCGGTCGAGATGGCGGAGTTGCCGGTCGACGCCAACCGTCTCGATGCCGCCCCCACCTTCGCAGGTACCGAGTCCTACTGGGGCATGCTCGTCTCCCGCGTGCAGGATTTCATCGGCGGGCGCGGGGAGATCCCGGTCATGTTCGTCATGGGCCTGGGCCTGTTTCTCGTCGGCGCGCACCTGTACCGCGCCGGGCTGTTCCTCCCCGAGGGTCGTCGTTTGCGCCGCATCGTCATGGGTGTTGGCTTCGGTGTCGGTTTCCCGGTGGACTGGGCTCTGCGGTTGTCCGATTCCGGGGGTTTCATTACCCGTTACGGCACGTCGACGATCGTGGCGTTCGGCCTGCTCGCCGCCGTCGCCGCCTTCTACGTGCACCGGGAGCGCGTCGGCCTGATGGGCCACGGTCTGTCGCTGGTGGGCCGGATGGCGCTGACGAACTACATCCTGCAGAACCTCATCGCCTCCATCATCTTCTACGACTGGGGCTTTGGTGTGAGCGCGAAGATCCAGGGTCCCTGGTCCCTGGTGGCCACGTTGGCGATCTACCTGGGTATCGCCGGTTTCCTGATCACCCTGTCCGCAGTGTGGCTGCACTTCTTCCGCCGGGGGCCGGTGGAATTGGTGTGGCACGACACTGTGGACAAGCTGGCCGATTTCTCAGCACGGCGACGGGAAGGACGTGTCCTGGTTAAGGATGCGCGCGTTCCCGCCCCCGCCAGCAGCCGCCGCACAGACACCTGCGACGTCGGAACCGTACTCACGCACGACGGGGTAGATGTCCTGGCCGTCGATACGCGCACGCAGTGACGGGCACGCACCCGGCAGGTAGAACGTCGATCCGGGGTTCGCGGCGAGCACCTCACGCAGCCGTTCCGGGTCATCGAGTACCGACTCGATGATGAGCACTACCTCGCCGTTGCAAGCCGGGGTGGTGGCCTGCATCCCGGCATAATTGCTTATCGACGCCGCCTCCTCCGGCGCCGCCGCAGTGGTCACCGTACTGGTGGTCGTGGCGGTAGTGGCTGTCGGTTCGGCGGCCTCTGTAACCGCGGTAGTTTCCCGCAGCACCACCACGGGCTCACTGGAAGGGGTGGAGTTCTGCGCGGGGCCGCTCATGATCAGCCAGGCGATCGTTCCCGCCGCCACCACCGCGAGGAGCGTCACCACTGCAATCAGCACCGGAACCACCCGGTTACCGCGGGGCGCTGGCGGGTTCGTGGGCGGGGTGTGCCAGGGGTTAGTCATACAGGAACCTTAACCGTTGTTGATTGTGAGCTCGTCGTCGATGATGCTGAAGGAATCACCGTTCTTGGTCACCTTGATCTCACCCTCAGCGGTGAGAGCGATGGTGGTGCCCGCCAGGGTCATCTGTTCGCCCGGGTTCAGCATGGTCGGTGCGGGTTGTTGGGGGACGCCCCAGTCGTAGGACATTGTGGCTCCTTAGCTGTTGTTGATGGTGAGCTTGCGGTCGATGACGCTAAATGAGTCCTCGCCGCTTGTAACGCGGAACTCGCCATCGGGGAAATGCTCGAAGACGACATCACCCACGGTCAGAGTTTCACCGGATTGGAGGAGGGGTGGATGATCATCGTAATGGCCGAGGGCCAGCGCCCCCTGGCTGAAACCGGAACCTGCCTCGTACTTGATGAAATTGGCAGGGTGGAAACCACCGCCGTGTGATTCCTCGACTTCGACCATATCTGGCTCGGAAATGCCCAGGTAGAAGCAGCTAAACTGATCTATCGTCTGTGGATCAGGATCGGTTCCTAAAGAGCATTGAAGGACGCCGTCTAATTCCACAGTCCACCATCTGCTAGTTGCGTAGGGTGCTGAATCGGGCCACACATAAAAATCCTCCGAATCCCGCTGCGCCAGGGTGGAGGTGATCACCGGTTCGGGGATGTCCAGATAGTCCGGAGCAGCGAAGGGGTTGAAGCGGCCGAAGCCTTCCTGGGACTGGAACCAGCGGGCGGCGTTGATCAGCTGGCGGGCCAAGGGATAAAGGGCTTCGCAATTGGCGTCGGTTTGGATGTTTACGCCCCGCAGGAGACCGTCGGTGGTGGCGAGGGTGCACATGTCCGACTCGGCCGTCGCCTGGGTGAGCAGGGGTGCCCGGCCCTGCTTCCAGAGAGTGAGCTCGGGGTCGGTGGGGGTGGCGTCGAGAAGCTCGATGACCTTGAGTTCCTCGACGACGATGAGAACACGGGCCTGCTTCTCACCATCGTCGATAATGCCTTCGCATCCTTCGTCACTGGTGCTGAGGTTGGTGATGCCGGCAGTGCGGTAGAAGTCTTCGCCGAGGTCACAGTCGGTGAGCTGGCCGTCCTGGAAGGCGCCGCGCATCTGGCTCGCGGACAGCCCGGCGGGCATGCGCAGCATGGTGGGCAGCACGAGGAAGGTGATCGCCGCAACGATGATGACCACAATCAACGCCAGCACGGCGATGAGTCCGCGGCGTCGTTTCTTCTCCGGTGCGGGTTGGGATTGCGGGATACCCCAGTCATAAGTCATTGCATTGCCTTAAGTGTTGTTGATGGTGAGGATGCGGTCGCGGACGTGGAAGGAATCCTGGCCGCGGGTCACACGGAATTCGCCGTTGGGGGAGTGCTCGAAAAGCATGCCGCGGATGGCCACACTTTCACCGCGTCCCAACGTGGGAGCGCTAGTCCCGAAGGAAGTCTCTGCCCGGTTTACCGACTGCCGGAATCCTTCACCCTCTTCGTAGGTGAGTGAATTGGAGTCTGTGGGTGGGAGCCCCCCTTCGCTTACCGACTGCGTGTTGTCGACCAGATAGAACTCGCATCCCTCGAAACGTTGGGGATTCCTGCGCCGTTCGGCGAAAAGACAGGTCATGGACTCGTGGCGGACTCCCCACCACGTGGTGTCCTCGTTGTCGATGAACACGAACTCATCCGCGTCGCGGCGGTCATCACGGCCAGCGGCACGGTTGTCGTCGCTGCCGGCGGCGTTGCGGATGGTGAGGAGGTCGTCGCGGCGCTCGAAGGATTCTCCCTCCTTGGTGACACGCAGGTGCTTATCGGCAAACCTCTCGATCAGGAAATCACCGAATCGCACCTTTTCTCCTGGATTGAGGAGAGTGGGGCTAGTACCTCTGATGTTCGCGCCGGAGTGACCCTCCTCATCGAATCCCCGCCCTTGTTCGTATACCACGACATTGGCTGGGCCGGTCCCATTCGATGTCCATTCCACCTCGGCTGCGTTCGACGGAGGGGTACGAAATCCGCACATGAAATAATCCGCTTCCCCTGCTCGATCCTCAAAGCTGCAGAGGCCCTCGTTGAACTCGAGTTCCCACCAAGGCTCGTCTGCGGTGTACAAGAACTCCGCGGCATCCCTTTCCACCAGTGCGGGCAGCACCTCGGGCGTGGGGATGTTGAGGAGGTCGAGGGAGGCGAAAGCGTTGAAGCGGCCGAAGCCTTCCTGGGACTGGATCCAGCGGGCGGCGTTGATGAGGTGGCGGGCCAGCGGGTAAAGGGCTTCGCAGTTGGCGTCGGTCTGGATGCTCACTCCGCGCAGCGGGCCGTCGGTGGCGGCGAGGGTGCACATGTCGGGCTCTGCGGGTGTTTCGGCCGCTGCCTGGGTGAATACGGGCGCCTGGCCCTGTTTCCAGAGGGTGAGTTCAGGGTCGGAGGGGGTGGCGTCGAGAAGCTCGATGACCTCGAGTTTCTCGGTGATCACGATGACCTGTGCGGCACCGCCTTCGCGGGGGAGTTCGCCGGCGCAGCCGTCGTCACCAGTGCTGAGGTTGGTGATGCCGGCGGTGCGGTAGAACTCTTCGCCGAGGTCGCAGTCGGTGAGTTGGCCGTCCTGGAAGGCGCCGCGCATCTGGCTCGCGGACAGCCCGGCCGGTGTGCGCAGCACGGTGGGTAGTACGAGGAAGGTGATCGCCGCGACGATGGCCACCACGATCAACGCGAGTACGGCGATGAGGCCACGGCGCCGCTTCTTAACCGGTGCGGGTTGGGTTTGCGGGATACCCCAGTCGTAGCTCATGTCAGCACACCGGGAGCGCCAGACGTTGCTGCTCAGCGTCGGGGCCCCAGACGAGCAGGGAGAAGCGCTCGGTGCGGGCGTCGGTAGGCGCGAGAATGTAGGAAGGGTTTTCCTGGTCGGCGAGTTCGGTGCTGATGAGGGTGCAGGAATCGTTAGCGATCTCCACGGTCTCCCCGGCGGGCACGCTCGCGTCGCGGGTGGCGGCATCGGGCCAGCTCATGATGCTCACACCGAGCTCGGAATCCGAGCACGTGATCTTCGCCAGCTGTCCCTCATCCGTGTCCCGGGACTGACAAGTCAGCCCATTGTGGCCGGGCAGGCCACTGCGCATGCCGGTCATGTCAGGGAACGCGTCGACGATCTCCTGCTCCGCGTCGTTCCACGCGGGCAGGAAGTAGGAAGCCGCGAACACACCACCGCCGATGAGCAATCCCACAATGGCTATCGACGCCACGATCGCCCCCGTCCGCTTCTTCTTGCGAGCCGGCTGCTGCGGCGGGAAGTACTGCTGCGGAGGCTGAGCCGGAGCCTGCTGCTCGCCGGGGCGGAACTCGCGGGTCTCCTGCACCGGGGACGGCTCCGGCGTTGGCTCCGGTGTTGGTTCCGGGGCCCGCAACCCGTCGAGCACACCCCGTGCGGTGTCAGCCGCAGGGGCGTCCTGGCCGCTCAGCTGCGTGACAATGTCGCGGAAGGCCTCCACCGGATCGGTCCGGGGCAGACCCGGGGGCACCGGGCCAGATGCCAGGAGGTAGGCGGGGGCGGCGATGGCGTCGGCGCGCAGACCATGGCCGAGGAAACGCCCCGCCGGGGCGGAAGCGAGGGAATCGATGACGCCGGCGAGGATGGTGAGGGGCTGGCGGGCGTCGTCAAGCGAAGACAACGACGACAACAACGGAGCCGGAGCTTGATCACGGACCACAAACGCGCGGCCGTCATCAGTGATACCGCCAGTGCGAAACAAGGAGAACGGCGGATCGGTGATCCACGCCATGCCCTGGATGTCACGGCGGAAAGCGGCGGCGTCGGCATCGTCAAGAGGGGAGTGGAAGACCTGCACCGTGACGGGCGTGCCGTCGACGGTGGCCGAGAAGATCTCGAAGTGCTCGTCGTTGAGGATCGTGTCGATCCGGTCAGGGAGAGTCATGGCCTAGTTCTCGATGTAGTCGCGGAACTCGGACTCATCAACCCGGACAGCACGGTCAATTCCGAGCAGCTGGGGGCCCTGCTCATCGATGCCGAAGGTCAGGCGGTAACCGGTGTCGTTGCCGTTACGGTCTTCGACGATGACCATCTCCATGCCCTTGATGCCGGCGGACTCGAAAAGCTCAGTGATCTCCCGCGTATCGGAATACACCGCCGAACGGACCAGGCCGGTCATATCGACGACGTCGCCGACCTGCGGATCATTGACCCTCATGAAATTATCCACACCCGCGAAATCACCCCGCAGATCCAGCTGACGATTGATCTGGTCACGCTCACGCGGATCGGCATACTCGCCAAGCCACTCCTCCGTCTCCGCGACGGTACGCAAGTCAAGGAACTCATTGGCGACAGACTTCACCTTGCCACCGCCACCCCCGACCAAGCTGAACAGACCCCACAGCACCAGGCCCAAAATGATGATGCCCGCGACAGCCGCACCTGCGATCGCCGGCTTCGGCAGACCCTGCGCCTTCGAGGACATGCCCGAAACCTGCGGGAAGGAAAAGCTCTTGCGCTCGCCTGCCGGGCCGGGCTCAGCAACCGGGCCGTCGGACGGAACCTGATTCTCGAAACGGTTGTCGTAGGGCTGCTCCTGCTGCGGGAGCGGCGAATCGCCCGGGGCGGGGGCCTCGAAGTGCTCGGTAGCGGCCGCCTGCTGCGGCTGCGGGGTGGGCGCGCCGAACTCGATATGCGAGAGTTCGCGCAGGGCGTCGACGGTCACCTCCGGGGCATTCGGATCATCGAGACGGGAGTCGTAGATGGCGCGACGCTGCTCATCACCGAGCACACGCTGGGCGATGTAAAGCTCCTCGCGGCCCCCGAGGTTGGTGGGGTTGTCGCTGGCCAGCAGCTCATCGATGCGGGAGCGCAGGGTAGCGGGATCCTCAGTGCGGTCGAGGCCGAGGCTGTCGTAGAGGTTGTAGTGCGACATGATCGAAAGCTGCTTTCTGTGAGACCTGCTGGCTAGGTGATGGCCCGAAAGTTGTTCGAATAACTCTGGGTGCTTCTTCTAGTAACGAGTATCGCATCCCTCACCGCTATCGGCCTCGCTAAAGGGGAGCGCTCCCCACACTGGGGGGCTGCTGGTAGCTCCAGCGGCGAAGGGCGCGTGCGGACGTGCCCCTTTGTGAATCGGGGCTGCCTAAAAACCCAGGTTGCTGAGAAAGGGAGAACACAAAGGGGTACATCCGTATCAATGCCCGAGCGGCACACTGCTCCAGACACCCCCGCGGAGGGTGTGGACACTCCCCGGGACACGCCGGTGGGCAATCCAGCGCTGCAGGAGGACCATCACTTCGCTCTCGTCGACGAACACGCGCGTGTGCTCCGGGGCGAACTCCTGGGGGATAGTCAGCTCCCCGAGCTGCGCACCGGTGTCCTGGACGTGGAAGCGCAGGGTCCGGCCGAGGGTTGTCCAGGCGATGCCGTCGGTGGACTGCCAGCGGGGAATGCCCGGGGCGTGGACCGCCGAGCGCTCCGCGGACAGCACGGCGAGGTCATCGTCCAGCACGAGGACCTCGCCGTAACTCTCCACGAGCACACGATCCCCGATTCGTGTGACAGCCAGGGCATTCATCCCCTCGGCAGGCAGCTCACGCACGCTCAGCTCGCCGTCGCGGAGCCGGGCCAGGGCACAGCCTGACTCCCGGAACACGGTGTAGAAGCCGTCACCGAAACTGGTGACAGCACCCCCGGCGAGCTCTGCGGGTAGTACGGCCGCAGGTGCGCGGACCCAATCCTCGGCCGGAGCCAGCATGTGAGCGCCGGGTTCCAAGGTCCAGCCCTGGGACTGCACGGCGATGACATCGGCATCGAAGGCCAGCTCCCAGGCCTCGCGCACCGGGACTGGGACGAGGGATTCGCCCAGGTACTTTCCGTCAGACAGCGCCCAGCAGCGCAGCACCGGCAGGTACTGGTGGCATACCCACAGGTGGCCGTCGCGCACGTGGCATCGACCGCCGATGAAGGGTGTGTTCTTAAGCGGCGGGCGTTCCACATTGTCGAGCGTGACCTCGAGGACGACTTCCTGCAGCGAGATCCCGTCCGAAGACCAGGCGTCCGCGGTGTCCGAGACCTCCTGCCACCTACGCTCCGGGTCGCGCTGGCCGCCGACGCCGCCGAAGATCCGCACGATACGCAGATCGTTTACCACCGTCTCCGCTTCCCAGGGGGCGTGGGCGAACCAGCCGGTGAGTTCAGCCTCTCTCAGCTGGGGGCGCGGAGTGTGGGCAAAAGCTGCCCAGCCATCGCCGGTGAGGATGACCGGCCACCCGCGCTGCCCGACCCCTTCCTCCAGGTTGCGGATCCAGCCGCGCCGGGTGGTCTCCAGCCCGGCGATGGGCGGCTGACTGGTGCGCAGTCCCAGCGGCAGGCGTACCGTCTTGCCCACCTGGTAGTCGAAGGGCGCACCCTCCAGGGACCAGGTGGTGACGTGGATCCGCAATACGCGCTCCGAAACGGGTGCGGGTGGCAGTTGCGAGATCTCACCCGGCAGGGCGTCAGGGAATAAGACCTTCTCTTCCGGGAAGCGGCCGTCATCGAAGACCCAGCGCTGTGCCTCCCCGGTCCAGGCCGGATCGGGTAGCACCTCGGGAAAGTCCAGGTCCCGCGCCTCTACCCGTCCTGAGTCAGATTGCACGGCCACCACCACGCCGTGCTCCTGATCGATCTCCACGCGGTGATCGTCGACGGTAAGCACCCAGGTGGGGCGACCGTCGACGGCACCGGGTTCGGGGAGGGCTACGGGGGCGTCGACAAGTAAAGGGAAGAGAAACAGCTGTGCGGGGCCAACGACAGCAAGCTGCGAGACATCGAGCACCCACGTGCGGTCGCCATCGCGAACCCAGCATGTGTCTTGGGAGCGGCGCAGGCGGCCGGGCACGTGGAGCGTGTCGGCGGTGCGCTCGATGCGTAGGCCGGAAGGGCGCAGCGGGAGGAAGAGTTTCGGTTCGATCACCCACCCGTGGATGGCCACCTCCATGTCACCCACCAGGCGCATTGTCACTGGCGTCCGGGCGCCCTGTTCCAGCAGTTTCCGCAGTTCATCTGGGGTGGGCATGGGTCCAGGCTACGTCGATTAGCGTGGACGCGCGGTAGGCGCTAGTCTGATCCTCTTTCATATAGATATTTAGGAAGGTGTGCGTGAGCACCGCAAAAAAGCAGGCCCTGCCTGCCGACGTCAAAATCATCCTCATCGTTCTCGTCAGCGCAGCGCTGGTGATGTTCCTCAATGAGACCATCCTGTCGGTGGCTCTGCCGTCGATCATGGCTGACTTCGACATCCCGGCCACGACCGCGCAGTGGTTGACCACCGGTTTCATGCTCACCATGGCCGTGGTTATCCCGACAACCGGCTGGATCCTGCAGCGCTTTAAAACGAAGCAGGTGTTCCTCGCTGCCGTCAGCAGCTTCCTGGTGGGCACGATTGTCGCGGCGTGGGCACCGACGTTCACTGCTCTGCTGGTGGGCCGCATCGTGCAGGCCACCGGCACGGCGCTGATCATGCCGCTGTTGATGACCGTCGCCATGACCGTGGTGCCCGCCAACCGGCGTGGCTCCGTCATGGGTGTCATCTCGATTGTCATGGCCGTGGCGCCCGCGCTGGGGCCGACCGTATCGGGGTTCATCCTCAACCGATTCACCTGGCACTGGCTGTTTTGGCTGGTCGTGCCGCTGATCGCGGTGGCACTGGTGGTGGGGGCCTTCTACATCCGCAGCATCGGCGAGACCTCCCGCTCACCGCTCGACCCACTGTCCGTGGTGTTGTCCGGTCTCGGCTTCGGCGGCGTCGTTTATGCCCTATCGACGCTGGGCACCAACCTGCCCGTCGCGGTCGGCGTAGCGGTTGTCGGCGCGCTGGCGCTGGCCGTGTTCGTGTGGCGCCAGCTCCGGCTTAAGACCCCGCTGCTGGACCTGCGCCCCTTCACCATCCGTAACTACACGCTGTCGGTGGTGGTGGCGCTGCTGCTCATGGGCACGCTGCTCGGCGTGGTCATGGTGCTGCCGATCTACCTGCAGACCGCCCTCGGTGTCACCGCCCTGGTCACAGGTTTGCTGCTCATGCCCGGTGGCCTGGCCTCGGGGTTGCTGGCACCGTTTATCGGTCGCCTCTATGACCGCGTCGGGCCCCGCCCGCTGGTCATTCCCGGTGCGCTGCTGTTGGCCGGTGCCGTGTGGTCGATGACGCGGTTGGATATCGCCTCCACCATCGCGGAGGTGATTACGATGCACATCGTGTTCTCCCTCGGGCTGGCGCTCATGATGACCCCGCTGATGACTACCGCGCTGGGTTCTCTGCCGAAGCATCTCTACGGGCACGGCTCGGCGATCCTCACCACGCTGCAGCAACTGGCTGGAGCGGCCGGTACGGCCATCCTTATCGCGGCGCTGTCCTTTGGCACCCAGGCCGCGGCCGCTGGGGGCGCGGACCTGGCGCAGGCCACCGCGGACGGCGCACATTCCGCCTTCATCGTCGCCGGGGTGATGGCCGTGCTGGTGCTGGCGGCCAGCCCGTTTGTGACCAAGGTCGCCGAGGAGCAGCAGGAAGAGGGCCAGGCCTTCTAATCCTCCAGCAGCCATTCCGTCAGGGCGGCAGCAGCCTGGCGGGTCTGGTGGACGACCATGCCGAGTTGGGTGTCGCGGGCGAAGAGGCTGAGCACGAGGTGTCCGACGGGGGCGTGCTCGATGCGGGCCAGGGCCATGAATTCCTCGTCGGGCATCGCGACGGTGACGATGGTGTCGCGGTCCTCTTCCTTGAGGGGGTCAATGACCTGTGCCAGGGCGCTGGAGACGCCGAGCATGGAGGAGTTGAGGGCGGTGATGCGGGCGGCGTCGAGGGCGTCGTTGAGGCCGATGGAGCAGACGTGGATGCCGTCGCCGGTGCCGAGCACGACGGCGTGGATGCCCGGTACCTGGTGTCGCATGCGGGACATGTAGGGCAGGGCGGCGGCGGCGAGGTCGTTGGTGTTGAAGTTGCGGCCCCGGATCCGGCGGTGGCGGCCCAGTTCTTCCACGGGTGAGATGGTCATCGTCGTGCCTCCAGAAGGTTCAGTGCCTGCGTAACGACGTCGGCGACGTCGTCCTTTTCCCGCGGGTCGGCGGCGGACACCGGGATATCCGGGTGACCCTGATCCGCCAGCAGATTCCTTATTGCCGGCACCGGGTCAGCGGCCGCCGGATCGATGAAATTGACGGCCACCACCAGCCGATCGAGCGCATTGATGCCCTGGACCATGGGCAGCCACTCGGCGACTTGCTCGGCGAGTAGTTCGGAGTAGCCGAAAAACCACAGCACGATCGCGGCATCGGGGTTGAATGCCGGGGCGCGGGAGTCATCGAATCGATCCTGGCCGGCCGTGCCGAACAGCGCGACCCGGGTGCCGTCCGGGCGGTCCCATACCCCGAAATCGATGCCGACGGTGGTGGTGGTCTTCCACCGGGCGTAGAAGTCCTCGGGAGTGGCGGCGCGGACTTCGGTGGTGATGGGGGCGACCGTCGATAAGGAGGCGACGGCGGTGGTTTTGCCCACGCCTACGGGACCGAGGAAGACGACCTCATCGTCGGAGTAGGAGCCGACGATGGCGTCTTTGGGGACGGTGAGGTAGGGGTCGAGATCCGCGACGGACAGTTCTTCAAATTTTCCGTGCCGCCGACGCCGCACCGGGGGAAGCTTCATAGCAGGGCCTCCGGGTAAAGGTGGATAGTGACACGCCCTAGTATTGAACGAAGCCGACTAATTGTCTAATCTCAGGTAGACACCCCATCGTCCACGGTGGGGTGGGAAAACGGCAGTGGAGCCTGACGGCGCCCCTTTATATACCCTTAAGGAAGATTAATGTCCCAGCAAGAGAATCTCAACAACTTCCTCAGCAGCGTGGCTGATGACCTCAATGGTTTCCTCGGTGGATCGGTCGTCGATCTGGATACCGGCATGTCCCTGGCGTCCATCACCCGCACCCACGATTTCGATCTCGACGTCGCGGCCGCCTACAACTCCGAAATGGTAAAGGCCAAGTTCAAGACCATGGACGCCCTGGGCCTCGAAGGCGGCCTGGTCGATATGCTGCTCACCCTCCGCGATCAGCTGCACCTGATCAAGCTGCTGGACAACAACCTGTTCGTCTACGTGGCCGTAGCCTCCGACCGCTCCAACCTCGCGCTGCTGCGCTCGGCCGTCAACGCCAACACCCGCAAGCACTCCCTGGCTTGAAGTGACCGTGCGGCGGTTCCCGCCGAGTTCGCGGAGGTGGCGGAAGCTCCCGTTCAGGCTCCCGAGCCTGAGCCTGCTCCCGCGCCTACCCCCGGGCAGACTCTAGGACCTGTCCCCGACCCAGAACCGGAAGCCGCGGTGGAGCATATCCCGTGGTGGAAGCTCTGGCGCTGAACCGTTGGCACTGAAAAACTCCCGTTGACCTCCTGTATAAGGGGTCAACGGAAGTTGTGCTTAGAAGGCCGCGAAGTTCTGCGCGGCGTAGAGCTCGCCTTGGGCGTTGACCGCCCAGCCCAGGCCGATGTGGGTGAAGTGCGGGTTGTCCAGGTGGCGGCGGTGGACGGGGGAATCCAGCCACGCCTGCAGCATCTGCTGGGCGGATACCTCGCGGTTGAAAGTGCCCACGTTCTCGCCCGCGCGACGCCAATGCGCCGGGTAGGAGGCCGTGTAGGTGGGGTTGTGCTGCACGCGGCGCTGTCCTGCCATGTGATGCGACCAGGACTGCGCGACGTTGTCCAGCGCGGCGTGGCGGGCGAGCAGGGGAAGGCCGCGGGAGGCACGGTAGCGGTTGGTGGCCTCGAGAAGCTGATGCCGCTTATCGCCATTGGAGCTCTGCGGCCCCGGGATGACCGACACCTGCAGGTCCGGGATCTGAATATGGGGCAGCTGCGGCATCTCCGGGAGCGGCGGCAGGGAGGAACCCGCGAAAGGCTGGGCCTGCGCGTGGGGGATCGGCAGGGTCAGGGCGAGGGAGAGTGCCAGCGTGGTGGCGGCCAGACGGCGCATGCGCATGTTCGGGGCTCCTTGGTCGTAGTCCCGGCGATGCTAACAGAAAGGTAACGAAACGCGAGGGGCCCTAGTTGCGCATGTGGCCAGTGGGTGTTCGCTAAAGGCGTACATGCCCGTGGCCTGCACTTATGTTCCGAAATTGGCAGTCGAAACAAGTGAGTGCAAATAGATTGCCCGCACCTAGCGTTAGAGTGGATGACAAGTTAAATCAAAGGTTAGGGGTCACGGACATGTTTGAACGGTTCACCGACCGTGCACGCCGCGTCATCGTCTTGGCGCAGGAGGAAGCACGGCTGCTCAACCACAATTACATCGGCACCGAGCACATCCTGCTCGGACTTATCCACGAAGGTGAGGGTGTCGCCGCGAAGGCCTTGGAGTCCATGGGCATTTCGTTGGACGCCGTGCGCCAGGAGGTCGAGGAGATCATCGGTCACGGCACCCAGCCGCACACCGGTCATATTCCTTTCACCCCGCGCGCCAAGAAGGTCCTCGAGCTTTCACTGCGCGAGGGCCTGCAGATGGGCCACAAGTACATTGGCACCGAGTTCCTGCTCCTCGGCCTCATCCGCGAGGGCGAGGGCGTGGCAGCCCAGGTGCTGGTAAAGCTCGGCGCTGATCTGCCGCGCGTGCGCCAGCAGGTTATCCAGCTTCTCTCCGGCTACGAGGGCGGTCAGGGCGGTTCCCCGGAGAGCTCTCCGGAGTCCGGCGGTCCCGTCGGCGCCGGTACCGGTGCCTCCCGCGGCGGCCCGCAGGGCCAGGGTGGCCCGGGCGACCGCTCCAACTCGCTGGTCCTCGACCAGTTCGGCCGCAACCTCACCCAGGCGGCCCGGGACGGCAAGCTCGACCCGGTCGTCGGCCGTGAGAAGGAGATCGAGCGCATCATGCAGGTGCTCTCGCGTCGTACCAAGAACAACCCGGTCCTCATCGGTGAGCCCGGTGTGGGTAAGACCGCCGTCGTCGAAGGCCTGGCACTGGACATCGTCAACGGCAAGGTCCCGGAGACTCTCAAGGACAAGCAGGTTTACTCCCTCGACCTGGGTTCCCTGGTGGCCGGTTCCCGTTACCGCGGTGACTTCGAGGAGCGCCTGAAGAAGGTACTCAAGGAGATCAACCAGCGCGGTGACATCATCCTGTTCATCGACGAAATCCACACTCTGGTCGGTGCCGGCGCCGCCGAGGGTGCCATCGACGCCGCCTCCCTGCTCAAGCCGAAGCTGGCCCGCGGTGAGCTGCAGACCATCGGTGCGACCACCCTGGACGAGTACCGCAAGCACATCGAGAAGGACGCCGCCCTGGAGCGTCGTTTCCAGCCGGTGCAGGTCCCGGAGCCTTCCGTCGAGCTGACCATCGAGATCCTCAAGGGTCTGCGCGACCGCTACGAGGCGCACCACCGCGTGTCCATCACTGACGGTGCCCTGGCCGCCGCCGCGAATCTCTCCGACCGCTACATCAACGACCGTTTCCTGCCGGATAAGGCCGTTGACCTCATCGATGAGGCCGGCGCCCGCATGCGCATCAAGCGGATGACCGCCCCGGAGGGGCTGCGCGAGATCGACGAGCGCATCGCCGATGTCCGCCGCGAGAAGGAGGCGGCGATTGACGCGCAGGACTTCGAGAAGGCCGCGGGTCTGCGTGACAAGGAGCGCAAGCTCGGCGAGGAGCGCTCCGAGAAGGAGAAGCAGTGGCGTTCCGGTGACCTGGAGGAGATCGCGGAGGTCGGCGAGGAGCAGATCGCCGAGGTCCTCGGTTCCTGGACCGGCATCCCGGTGTTCAAGCTCACCGAGGAGGAATCCTCGCGTCTGCTGCGCATGGAGGATGAGCTGCACAAGCGCATCATCGGCCAGGACGAGGCCGTCAAGGCCGTCTCCCGCGCCATCCGCCGTACCCGCGCGGGCCTGAAGGATCCGAAGCGTCCCTCCGGTTCCTTCATCTTCGCCGGCCCCTCCGGTGTGGGTAAGACCGAGCTGTCGAAGGCTCTGGCCGAGTTCCTCTTCGGTGAGGACGACGCCCTCATCCAGATCGACATGGGTGAGTTCCACGACCGCTTCACCGCCTCCCGCCTCTTCGGCGCGCCCCCCGGCTACGTCGGTTATGAGGAGGGTGGCCAGCTCACCGAGAAGGTGCGCCGTAAGCCGTTCTCCGTCGTGCTTTTCGACGAGATCGAGAAGGCCCACAAGGAGATCTACAACACCCTCCTGCAGGTGCTGGAGGATGGTCGTCTCACCGATGGCCAAGGCCGTATCGTCGACTTCAAGAACACGGTGCTCATCTTCACCTCAAACCTGGGCACGCAGGACATCTCGAAGGCCGTCGGCATGGGCTTTAGCGGTTCCGCGGAGACGGATTCCGATGCCCAGTACGAGCGCATGAAGAACAAGGTCAACGACGAGCTGAAGAAGCACTTCCGGCCGGAGTTCCTCAACCGTATCGACGAGATCGTCGTCTTCCACCAGCTCACCCGCGAGCAGATCGTCCAGATGGTGGAGCTGCTCATCGGCCGCGTCGAGAAGGCTCTGGCCGCCAAGGACATGGGCATCGAGATCACCGACAAGGCCAAGGCACTCCTGGCCCAGCGTGGTTTCGACCCGGTCCTCGGCGCCCGCCCGCTGCGCCGCACCATCCAGCGCGAGGTCGAGGACGCCATGAGTGAGAAGATCCTCTTCGGCGAGCTCGGTGCCGGCGAGATCGTCACCGTCGACGTCGACGGCTGGGACGGCGAGTCGAAGGACACCGACGGTGCCTCCTTCACCTTCACCCCGCGTCCGAAGCCGCTGCCGGAGGGTACTTTCTCGGAGATCTCCCCGGAGGCCGCCGAGGCCGTGCGTGATGTGGAGGCCGACCCGGACACCATTTCCCCGGATGTCCCCGATGTCCCGGAGATCACCGATGACCTGTCGACCGACCCCGAGGACGGTCCGGCAGGTGGGGCTGCCCCGGCGCCGCAGAGCTAGCTCCTTTTGCCCCTGACAACGCCCGCCTTCCCCGAACCGGGAAGGCGGGCGTTTATGTCGTGGCCCAGTACCAGGTGAACACGCCCTGGGCGATGAGGATGACCGGGATGAACGCCAAAGAAACGACAGCGTCGATCATGCCGATCACCTTGGCGTTGCGGGCTTCGGCCAGGTCATCGGCCGTGCGGCCCTGTAGGCCCAGGACAGCGATGACCGAGACGATGAGCAGCCCGCCGGACAGTAGCCACGCGGCCCAGTGCTCGGGGGTGGGGACAAACCAGGACAGGAAAGCGCCGGCACTGAGACTCAGGCCACCGATGCCCACGATGAGGAGAGGCACGATGATGCGGGCGTCGGCGAAACCGGTGGTGCGGAGCAGCAGTACGAGCGAGAGCAGGGCCGGGATGAGCCCCTGCTGCCAATGAGGGCCGAGGGCGAGGACGACGATGATGGCGGCGGCTGCCGCGATCGCCGCCCACACTAGTCCGCGGCTGAGAGATTCGGTGCGCAGGGTGCGGCGGCGGATGTCCTCCCGACGTACGGCGTCACCGGAATCGTGGCGACGCAGTAGGGAGGGAAGCCCCGTGGACGACAGCGCCAGAGTGGGGGCGCTGAGCAGCACGAGGACCGGTGCCCACGCGGACCAGGCCGCCAGTGCCAGAGGGCTGGCCCCCACAATCACGGCCACCCCGGCGGCCGCGCTGAGCAGCGCGCTAAGCACCAGGGCGGTCGCCCCGGCGAGTCCACCGCCGGGCTGTCGGCGACCGGTGGCCCAGGGCACGACCAGTGCGGTCACCGCGATGGTGGCCACCCACCAGGGCCAGAACTGCGCGGAAGGCAGCACCCTGAGCAGCGGCAGGGCGATGATGGCCGCGCTCAACGGAAGGCTCAGCCCTGCCCAGCGCAGCCACCCCTGTGGTTGCCAGAAGGACAGGGCGGTGCCGGTGAGGCCGAGGGTAGCGAGCACCCCGGTGGCGATGAGGCGGGTGTTACTCCACTCGGCGGGACCGGTGAGGGTGTACGCAGCGGCCGCCCCGCCTAGCAGGGCGAGGAGGATGACGCCGGCAATGAGCAGACCCGCCGAGCGGGAGGCGCCGAACCAGCTCCATTGGGTGTCGGAGACGGTGTCGCGCATTTCGGCCATGATGTCGTCGACGAAGGGGGAGTGGGCGGCGTCGATACGCGGGGTGAGATAGAGGCGCTGCCCGTCGGTGACGCCGTGTTCGGCGAGCGTGGCGGTGGGGGCGATGGTGCCGGTCAGTGGGGAGGACAGGGCCCAGGTGTGGGCGTGGGTGACTGTGTCGCCGGGGGCGGCCGGTTCGCTGTCACGCTGGTTGAGGAGGGCGATGGTGTCATCGAGGAAGTCGATGACGGGTCGCTGCGCGGGGAGACTGACGTCGAGCTGCCGATCGTCGCGCACCACGCTGAGTCGGATGAACATCGGGGCCATGCCGGACATACTCTCATGCCTGCCTGACAAAGGGCGGATAGGCTGACTGTCCATGAGTATTCGGATCGTTCACCGCCCGGCCCGCCTCCAGCGCAGCGTGGTCGCCGAAGATGCCGTCGACCTTGCGGCGGTTCCCACCGTCCGCAGTGGTGGAGGGGGTGGCAACGTGCTCATGATGCTCATGCCCGTCGTCGGTGGCGCCGGCATGGTGCTCATGATGATGTCCTCCGGCAGCCCCATCCGCATGGCGGTGGGTGCGGTGATGTTCTTCCTCATGCTGCTGGCCGCCATCGCCATGTTCATCCGCAGCCGCACCGGCAGCCGGAAGCGGGCGGAGGAGGAGCGGACCCGATTCTTGGAGCACCTGCAGGAAAAGGAACAGGAGGTGCGTGCCCGGGCGGCGGATCAACAGCGCGCGGCCGCGTTGCGCAACCCCGCGCCCACGGCGCTCAGCGATGTGGTGCGTGACCCCTACCGCTTGTGGGAGCGACGTCGTGGTGATGAGGATTTCCTCGTTCTGCGCCTCGGGGTGGGCACCGGCGAGGTGGCGTGCGGGGTTGAGGTGCGTCCCGGTGGTGACCCCATGCAGGTTGTGGAGCCGGTCGCCCAGGCCCACCTGGAACGGATGCTGCGGCGAACACGCTCCATCGATTCCCTACCTCTGGCGGTCCCCGCCCGTGGCGTGGTCTCACTCGTGGGCCCGCCGGAGGTGACGGCGGAAGCGGTCCGTGCGCTGCTGCTGCAGGCGGCGGTGTTCCATGCTCCCGATGACCTGCGGATGCACCTGGCGTTACCCCTGTCTGAGCGGGGGACCGGCTCGTGGGCGCTGTGGTTGCCGCACCTGCTCGACGAGGAGCACTTCGACGGGCCCATCGGTCGCCGCGGGGTCTCCCACGACGAGGAATCCGCTACCGTTTTGCTGACAGAGATCGCCCGCCGCGCCGCCGAGCTGAAAGAAAAGTCCCGCTTCGGCGCGCAGTCCCTGGATGAGGCGTCCCTGCTGGTCGTCGTCGACATGGATTCCCCCCACGGTGCCTGGTTGGCTGAACGCCTCGGGGAGTTGTCCAGCGCCGACCACGCGCGGGTGACGGTGCTGGCCACGTCCTCCGTCCAGCATCTCGAACCCTCCCACGTCGATGTGCGCGTGCTTCTCGACGCCAACCGCGCCTTCCGCGTACAGTTGCTCGACCGCGGTGAGATCCGCGAACCGGAGAAGGGGCCGGCGGGCTACGTCGAACGTCTGCTCTACGGTGGCTCCGCCGGGCGTCTCGACGCCGTGCCCGTCTCCCTCGCTGAGTCCGTTGCCCGCGTGCTCTCACCTTTGCGGTTGGTGGAGGACGCCACCCCCGCTGCCCCGCTGGAGCAGACCATCGGGCTGGATGCCATGCTCGGTATCGAGGATTTCGCCACCTACGACATTCGGCAGGCATGGGCCCCCCGCCCCCGCGAGGAGTTTCTGGCTGTGCCTTTCGCCATCGACGCAGCCGCGGCGCCAGTGGCGCTCGACATTAAGGAGTCCGCGCAGGGCGGTATGGGTCCGCACGGCCTGTGTGTCGGGGCGACCGGTTCCGGCAAGTCCGAGGTTCTGCGCACCATTGTCCTTTCCCAGGTGGTCTGCCACCCGCCGGAACTGCTCTCTCTCGTGCTCGTCGACTTCAAGGGTGGCGCCACTTTCGCCGGTCTGGAGTCCCTGCCGCATACTGCCGCCATTGTGGACAACCTGGAGGAGGGCGTCGGCCTCGTCGATCGCCTCCACGATTCCATCCTCGGGGAGATCCAGCGCCGCCAGCGGGTCCTGCAGGAGGCCGGCAACCTGGCCAATGTCGGCCAGTATCAGCAGTTACGTGCCGAAGGGAAAACCAGCGACCCGCTTCCCGTCCTCTTCGTCGTTATCGACGAGTTCGGTGAGCTGCTCGCAGCTAAACCCGAGTTCATCGACTTGTTCGTGCAGATCGGCCGCATCGGTCGTTCCATCGGAATCCACCTCCTGCTCGCCTCCCAACGGCTGGAGGAGGGACGGCTGCGGGGTCTCGAATCGTATTTGTCCTACCGCATCGGCCTGCGCACCTTCTCCGCCCAGGAATCCCGCCAGGCGATCGGCACCACCGATGCCCATGAACTGCCACCGATTCCCGGCTCCGGCTACCTCAAGGTCGACCCGGACATCTTCCAGCGCTTCAAGGCCGCCTACGTCTCGGGGACCTACCAGTCCACCGCTAGCCGGATCGACCGCGAACTGCCGGATGTTCCCATGCCCCTGGAACTGAGCAACACCACCGAGGCCTGGCTGACGCGCCGGGCAGAGGCCCACCGCACCCAGTTGGCTCTGCGGGAACCACCGGTCCGCTCCTCCCGCATCACCCTCGACCTCGTCGTCTCCCGTCTCACCCCCGCGGCCGAGCGGACCCGCCAGATCTGGCTGCCACCGCTGCCGGAGGCAGCGGGGCTGGAGGCCGCGCTGGGACGCCTGGAACTGACCTCGGACCGGGGGTTGACGGGGCGTCGAGAAGCGTTGCTGCACGTCCCCCTCGGGGTGAAGGACAATCCGCTTGACCAGTGGCAGGGGCCGATGGTCCTCGACCTGTCCGGGGCTGGCGGCAACGTCGCGGTCCTGGGAGCTCCGCAGTCCGGCAAGACCACCGTCCTGCGCACCCTGGTCACCTCCCTCGCTCTCACACACACGCCGGAGGAGGTCAACGTCTACATACTCGACATGGCTGGCAGTGCCCTCGGGTACCTCGTGGGCCTGCCGCACGTCGGTGACGTGGCCACCCGTTTCGACGAGGACAAACTCCGCCGACTTATCGCCGAGATGCGCGGTTTCCTCACCGAGCGGGAGCGGTTGTTCGGAGCGTACGAGATCTCTTCCATCGAGCAGATGCGCCACATGCATGCCGCCGGGCAGCTGCCCGAACTGCCTGCTGCCGACATTTTCCTCGTCGTCGACGGGTGGGCGGCGCTCCGGCGGGATGCCGATGACCTCGCCGACACCGTCACCGAGCTCGCAGAACGTGGACTCGGTTACGGTATACATGTCGTGGCCGCCTCGGGACGGTGGGCGGACTTCAAGCTGCCGGTGCAGGCGGTGATCGGCACGCGGGTGGAAATGGAACTCAATGATCCGATCGACTCCTCCGTCGGCCGCCGCCCAGCCGCCACTTTGAAGGGGCAACCCACCGGCCGGGCGCTGACACCGGATGAGCTCTACAGTCAAGTCTCGCTGCCCACCGTCGACCAGCCCGACGTTATCCGGGAGAACACCCCCGGTGCGTTGGTGGCCGCCGTGGCCGGTGCCTGGCAGGGGGCCACGGCACCGTCGGTACGCATGTTGCCCGACATGGTCACCTACGCCGACCTGGTGACCGGGCAGCGCGGCGCCCCGCCGGCTCTGGTGGGAGTGGCGGAGTCTACTCTCCAGCGGGTGCGATTCGATCTCGACGGTGCGCAGCGGCACCTGTTTATCGTCGGCGATGCTCGTACCGGAAAGACCTCCACGCTGCGCACACTCATCAGTGAGATCATCCGTGAGAAGAAGCCCGGTGAGGTCATGTTCGGTGTCTTCGACCTCCGGAGAGGGCTGCTGGGATTCGTGCCCGAACCATTTCTCGGTGACTACGCCGGAACGCACAAGTCGGCGGACATCCTCACGAAGGGCATTGTCAAGGAACTGGAACGGCGACTGCCGCCGGCGGATGTCACCGTCGAACAGCTCCGCACCCGATCGTGGTGGACGGGTCCAGACATCTACCTGGTCATCGACGATGTGGACATGCTTGAGGGCTCCAGCAATCCGCTGCGTCCCTTTGTGCCCTTTCTCACGCAGGCCGCCGACCTCGGGCTTCACGTCATTGTCGCCCGGCGCTCGACGGGCATGTCGCGTGCCAGCTACGATCCGCTCATTCAGGGGGTGCGCGAGGCGGGCGCGCAGGGGTTGTTGCTCTCCGGCGACCGTCAGGAGGGGGCGATCTGGCCCAAGGTGTACCTCCGCGAGCTACCGCCGGGACGTGCCCAGTGGGTGGACCGTGCTGGGCGGGTTCGCATGGTGCAGCTGGCGTATCACTCGGGCGGAAGCGAGGGGGTGTAAAAGCAGTTCCCGCGGGAGGGGTTCCCGGGGAAAGTTGAGATAAGTTGAGACAATCCTGCCTGCGCCATATGGATAGTTGAGATTTCGCAGGTCAACTCTGTGAATCGGTGTTTTCGAACTGACACGATGCGCGGATTGGGGCATTCTGCCGGGTGAGCCATTGTCAACGTCACCTGGACCACAAGGAGCGCCCTGCGTGAGTGCCGATCACGACCTCGCAGCCGATGTCCCCCTGCTGGAGTTCCACCCTGCCGCCCCACGGCCGGATCTCCTGTGGAGGGTGCAGCTGCCCTCCACGTGGATCCTCCTGGACACCCATCCCGCCACCTGGCGGTCGCAGGCGGAGCGCATCGCGGAGGATTATCTTCCCGGCCACCGTCTCCGCGCGGCCGAGAAACGCCTCATCCGCGAGCAGCTCACCCACACCGTGACCGCCGCCCAGGACGCCGGGGTGCTGCTCACCCTCGTCCTCCCCGGGCTTCTCGACGACGGCACCGTATCCGCCGCCACCCTTTTACTGAGGTGGGAGGACTCCGCGCCGCGCCGGGCCAGCCTGGCCCCCGCGCAGCACGCTTTCGCCCACCTGGACCCGCAGATCAAGCGCACTCCTGAGGGCAACTCCTGGCTGAGCGTACACCAGGAGGCACTCTCCGGACCCTTGACCAATCGCCGTCCCGTGTACACCCGCCAGGGCTATCTGCCGCTGCCGGATTCTACCTGGACGCTGATCATCTCCGGGTCGGCCCCGACAGTGGAGTTGGCCGAGATCGTCGGCGAGGTGGTCGCCCGCCTGGTCAACAGCGTGCGGGTGGTTCCCGGAGGGCAGGGAGAGCGGATCGGGGCGAAAGCTCCGGAGGGCGCGGAGGGCCGTGAGGTGGCCGTAAATTCTGCAGGTCTGGTGTCGGTGCGGTGATGAATTGCGTCGCTTACATGAGCAGGAAGGGAAGTACCGGTGAGTTTCAGTGACCATATCCAGGTGCCGGTTGAGCAGCTGCAGACACTGGCCTCTCAATTGACGTCCATGCGTACTGAGTTGGATTCCGTGGAGCAGGGGGTGGCTCCGATCATGGGGGTCGATGATGTGCATGGGCATCGGATGCGGGAGGCGGTGTCGGAGTTCTTCCAGGAGTGGGAGGCGTCGCGTCGCACGCTCATCGACAACGTCGGTGTCCTCGGTGACGTCTCCGGTGCCATCGCCCAGATGGTAGGGGATTTTGACACCCAGGGTGCGCAGGGCTTCAACGACTTTGCTGCTGCCCTGCGTGAGGGAGGGCAGGGCTGATGTCCGCCGGTGTGTACGCGTTCACGGATTCTCTCGCTGATGATTCCAATTCCAGTGCCTCGGACACAGCCACCTCCATCGCGGAGACTATCGAGGCGATGGACCTGCAGATGGAAACTTTGCGCCCGGAGTGGGTGGCGGTGGAAGCGGATGCCTATTACGAGCTCAACCAGCAGATCCGCTCCGGGTTGGGGAGCATGTCCAGCATCCTGCGGGATATGAAACGGGCGCTGGAGACCTTCCAGACAGGCAACACCGAGGTCCGCACCGCGATCGTGGAGGTCCTGGAATCCACCACCTGATCCCTGCCCGACCGGCGTGCCACCGGTGACGTTCCTGGAGGTCGGTCATCTCCAGGCGATGAAACCCCCTCATCCGGGGTGCACGTTGTCAACCCCCGATTGTCGTACATCTACCAGTAAAGGATTGAAATCGTGTCTTCCGAGCATCTCTCAGTTGAACATTCAGCAGTTTCTTCCCATGTGTCCTCTCTGCAGGCCAATCACGAGTCGTTGAAGGCGCAGTCAGACAAGTTCATGTCCGCCATCGAACCGTTGAAGGCGTCCTGGAAGGGTTCTTCCGTTGCTGCCTGGGACAACATGACCCAGGCGTGGAAGGAGAACATGGACAAGGTCAATCAGGCCCTAGAGCAGTTGACGGGCCGTGTCGACGAGGCCGGTAAGGCCTACCAGGCCGGCGAGGAGGAGCAGACGTCCGCTCTCCAGCAGAAGTTCGCCGGTATGCAGTTCAACGACGGCGCCATTCTGTAGCGCCCCAAAGAAAGAACAGGAATATTCATCATGTCTGTGTACGCGTATAACAATTCCGACGCCGACGCCTCTTCGCAGGAGCTGCAGTCCGTCATGAGTCAGATCGAGTCGACCCTCTCTGAGATGGACTCCGACATTCGCAAGCTCGCCTCCGCCTGGGAAGGGTCTGAGCAGGAGGAGTATCAGGGCATCCACGGCCGCTGGTCCTCCGCGGCGAACAACATCAAGGAGATTCTCGGCCAGGTCCGCGCAGCTCTTGATGAGAACACGTCGTCGGTCGCCGAGACCCGCGGTCGCGCTTCCGCCGCCATCCAGGGCTAGACCCTGCTAATCGACGCCCGCTTCCCTCCCCGCTACCAGTAAAGGTCCCTGATCGTCATGCCGGTTATGCCCTTGCTTCCTTTCGCTCATTACAAGGCCTCGGAGTTTCACGTCGGTGGTAACCCCGGCGAGGTTGGTATCGCGTCTGCCCGGTGGGTGGCCTTTGGTGAGCAGGCCTTGACGGCTGCTGCGGCGATGCGCGGTATCAACGATGGTGGGTTCATCGGCACCGAGGGTGATCGTTACCGGGAGTTGGTCCACGCCCAGTTCCCGTCGCATCTGGATATCACCGGTCAGGCGCACTCCGGCGTCGGTGAGGCGATTGGCCGCTACCAGGTAGCTCTCGTGGAGGCACTGGGGCTCATGGAGACCTTGGTGCTCAAGGCGGTGATTGATCACGCGGAGGTCCAGGCCGCGGTGGCGGGGTACAACACCGCAGAGTTCAATGCTGCCCGGGCGGCGGTGACGGCGCAGGCGGCGACGGCGTCGGCGGTAGCCACCTCGCTTATTCCGGGTGTGAATGCGGCGACCGCGGCGGCGGCGGCCACCGCGCAGGCTGATGCGGCCGCAGCGCAGTCCGCGTTCGTGGCGGCCCAGGCCCGCCATAGCGCGGCGGTGGCTGTATGGGAGGGGGATATCGCCTCCTCGCAGGGGATCAAGGCGGAGCTGGGGGCGGCTGTCACCGCGCAGGTGGCGGTGGTACAGGCGCAGGCACGCAAGCGCTTCGAGGAGAACCCGGAGGGCCTGGCCGCGTTGTGGCAGGACATCAAGGACTGGGTGGGTGAGCATGCCGAGCTGCTGAAGATCATCTCCGATGCGTTGCAGATCATCGGTTCGATCATGTTGTTTATCCCGGGACTGCAGGTGTTGGGGGCGATCTTCATCGGGGTGGGAGTCGGACTGAAGGGATTGCTGGCTGCTTGCGGCGAGGTGTCCTGGGGGGAGTTCCTCTTCGATCTGGTCACTTGTGGTGCCGTGGGTGGGTTGGCGAAACTAGCGAAACTCGGCAAGTTGGGCCCGATGGCTGCGAAGATGTCCACCAGATTCTCGGACACAGCAATTCGCGTTCGAGCCGGGGCGGAAAGTCTCGGGGAAGGAGCGGTCAAGGCACTGGCCAAGGGAAGCAAATGCGTGCAAGGTCTGGAACCGGTGGACATGGCGTCTGGGGTCATCGTCGATTTCGTCGAGGATGTCCGCATTGACGGTGTCTTACCGCTCGTGATCGACCGCAACTGCAACTCGGGGCACCAGCTGGGTCGGGCGCTGGGTCCGCGCTGGGTGTCGCGGATGGACGTCCGCCTGGAGGTGCTGCCCGAAGAGGTTCTCATGGTCGCACCGGACGGGGCCGTGATCACATTCCCGGCTACCCTCCACGACGGGACCGAAGTAGTTGCCGACGGTCGCCCGTGGCGGCTGTCCTATTCCGATGGAGCCTACCGCGTGAGGGACATCCGCCAGGGGCTGACGTGGGTGTTCGCGATCGCCGGGACGGCTGCCGAACGTCGGCCATCCGCCCCGGTCGCGGACGACTCCCCGGCCCTGACCGGATCGCGGGTGGGAATGGGCATCCGCACCGGTTCGCTCGCGGAGCAGATGGGCGAAGCAATCGAAATCGGCATCTCTGCCGAGGTCCATCACACCGGGGCTTGGATCGAGTACGACTACTCCCAGTCCACCGGTCACATGGTCCGCCTGCGCCGTTCCGACGGTACGACACTGTCGCTGACGTGGGACGAGCGCGTGTCCCGGGTGGCCGGGGTGTGGGTATCTCACACCGATGCACCTTCCGGGGACAGCCCGCAACGACTCATCAGCTACGAGTATGGCCCGGCGGGTGAACTCCTGCGGGTGATCAACTCGGCGGCCGGGCAGTTGTCCTATATCTACGATGAACAGGGTCGTCTCCGCACGTGGACCGACCGCAACGGCGTGTCCTACCACTACCGGTTGGATGACGCAGGTCGGGTGGTGTCCCAGGTCGGTACAGGGGGAATGTTCCCCAATGCCGTGGTGTGGCTGCCCGACGATGGAGATGATGCTCCGGTCGCTGGCACCTTGTGCGTCGCCATTGAAGCGGTCGGTCAGTTCCGGGGTGACCCGCTCGACCTCGGCGACAGCGTCGTGGAGGACTATCTCGAGAGGCTGGAGGGCCTCCCCCTGGTCCAGGCGCTCCGGGCAGGCGGTCTGCGCGCGGCCGGCCTCACAGGACGGGGGCGTGACGGGGCGCGGTCCGAGGACCATCACCAGGTCCCCGAGGAATGGCTGTTTGACTCCATGTTGGGTCAGCTGCGCCCCACTGTGTACCGCGCGACAGCCAACGGTGACGTGTGGCGCGTGATCACCCCCCGGGGAGCTGCTCTCGATCGCGAGTACAACCAGTGGCACGACATCGTGTGTGACCTGGGGCCAACCGGTTCGTGGCGAAGAACGCACATAAATGATGAAGGGCTGGTTATCCGAGAGGAATACTCGGACGGCAGCGACATCGTCATTGAGCCCGGCGCCTGGGGCAACCCTTCCCGCGTGATCGGGCGAGACGGGCAGGAATCCCTGTTCACTGTCGACGCGGCAGGTCTGGTGACGTCCATGACCGCGCCGGACGGCGCCACCCGGCTTTTCGACGTCGAGTGGCGGAGCAGCGGTGCAGTGACGACGGCGGTGACCGAACCTGACGGGAGCGTCGTCCACATCGAGTGCGATGATGCAGGACGTATCCTCGCGGTTACCGATGCCGCCGGTCGGCGCACCAGCTACACGAGAAACGTGCACGGGCTCCCTGTCGAGGTGATGGAACCCGACGGATCTTGTACCCGCATCGACTACACCCCGGAGGGCTGGCCCTATCAGATCACCCACCCCGACGGGACCAGCGCTACCGTCGTCTACGACGGTGAAGGTAACGCCGTGGAGAGGGTGGATGAACTGGGACGAGTCACCCGGACACAGTTCACCGTCTTTGACAAGGCACGCGCGGTGGAGGATGTGGCAGGTGGGATCACCACCTTCGAGTACAACACTCAGATGGAACTGACCTGTGTGACCAATGCTGACGGCAGGACCTGGACCTACGAGCGCAACCGCGACGGGGAAGTGATCAGGGAAACCGATTTCAACGGCTTCATTTCCGAGTTCGACATCGACCCAGACGGCTGGTGGTCGGTGGAACAGGACGCCGCAGGCTCCGCGACCCGTTATTATGACGCCGACGGCCACCTCACGCGGGTCGAGACAGCCTTCGATACCGTGCATTATCGCAGGGACTCTCTGGGCCGGTTGCTTTCAGTGGTCAACAAGTCCGCCTCAGTGGAATTTCTGCTCGACTCCTTCGGGCGGAGGACCGGGGAGACGGTGACTCTGAGCTCCGGGGAATCGTTCACCACGCGGGAGGGTGTCGATTCCTCCGTAGGATCGTCGACCCAGGCAATGGTGTTCCCCGATGATACGGAGTACCTGGAGACTTACACCCGGGACGGGTCCGGAGGCATCGTGGGCCAGCGGGTGCATGTTGATGGTCGAGAGGTTCTCGACGTCCGGTTGGGAGTCGATTCCCGACAACATCGAAACACCTGGTCGACGGGCAATGTGGCCCGCCATTTCGAGCATGATCAAAGGGGGCGCGTCGTTTCGGACACGCTGTGCACTCGGACGCCGCGTGCGGCCGGCACCGAGGATTTGGTGAGCCGTCTGTACGGGTGGCGGGCCGACAATGTTCTGGAGCAGATCGACGACCGCCTCCGGGGAACGCGCCACCTGGAGCACGACAACCTGGGACGGATCACCGCGAACCAGATGCACGGCTTCGGGGATACACCGGAGGCGGACAGCGCGTTGGAAGAGTTCCGCTATTCCGCAGCCGGCGTGCGGGTCAAGGCGGGAGAGAACACGGAATTCGGTGGCACCATGCCGGTCAGAGTGGGCCGGACCTCGGTGAGCTATGACGACGCCGGGCGTGTCACCACGACTCGTACCCGTCGGGTGTCTAGGCCTCCCTTGGTGCAGAAGTTCTACTACGAGGCGACCGGCCAGCCGGTGGGTTTTCGAGTCTTCGGATGAGCCCGGCAGGGGATGGCGCTACTTGTATGACGGCCTGGGACGACGTGTCGCCAAGGAGATGATTGACCAGGCGACCGGGCGAGTTATGTCGCGGAAAGTGTTCCTTCATCATGGTAACGATTTGGTGGCCGAGCAGGTGACTGTAGGCGAGGATGGCCAGGTAGGTGATTCCCTGGTATGGGTGCGGGATCCGGCCACCACGGACCTTACGGCGCAGATCGACATGACTTCGGCTGGTTCCGGTGGGGTGGGCACGATTGCATCCCATGTGGTGGTCACGGATCTTGCGGGTGCCCCGCAGGAACTGCTCGATCCTGGCACCGGTGAGCTTGTCGGGGTATCCCGGCACAGTGCTTTCGGACGTCGGGCCTGGCAGGGCACGGCGCGGTGCCCCTGGCTGTTCCGTGGACAGTACCTGGATGAGGAGTCCGGATGGGCGTACAACCGTTTCCGGTACTACAGCCCGCACCTGGGGGTGTATGGAGCTCAGGACCCCATGGGGGCCAGTGCCAACTTGGCCTCAGCGCAGGCGTATGTGACTAGTCCAGTCACCTGGTATGACGAGTTCGGGTTGTATCAGTACCCGCTTAATGCCCCGCATTGGGTCAAGAATATTCTCAACCAGGGCAAGATCGGTGAGGTGGCAACTGATATAAAGCTGCGGGACTTGGGGCGGCGGAACGGGATCGGGAGAAGGCTCAATTACGATGGTCTCCACGGACTGCGGATCTCCGACGGTTCTTACAAGGCGAACCTGGTAGAGGTCAAGAACGTCAAGAATCTTGCCAATACCCAGCAGCTCAAAGATGCTGTCGCATACGCCGGTGATCGCGGCGGCGTCCTGGAGTTGTGGGTACGGCATGACACCAATGTCTTATCAACCGTCGCAGACAATCCCAACATTCTCGTGAATCGTCTCTCTGCGGATGATCTTGCACTGGGGAGACAACATCTCATTGACAGTGACACGGTGAAGTTCTTCGTCTAGCAGGCCGACAACGCCTCTCATCAAAGCGGCGGTGCGCTGCCCATGTGCTCTGTTGCGCAGTCGGATCAATAAACTCATTTAGGAGGAATTCAGGTATGGAAGATTATTCTGCTATTCAGCGGGACAACGAGGAGTTAAGGCTCATTGCCGAAAGAGTGAATCGGGCTCTGGTGGAAGCGGGACTACCCGCCCCGCTGCCTCGTCGCTATGACTCGGTCTCGGATGAGTTGGTTCGTGCCTATCTTTCAGAGGCGGCGGCGGTAGTCCGTGCTCTACGGGACTGCCCGTACGCGATCTCGGATTTCGGGTGGGGGCTGCGGGAGCACATCAAACCGCATCATCGGGACATGTGGGAGCAGATGACAGCGGCGTTGCGTGAAGTCCCAGACGATAGGAATGGTTCGGCCGCTCTGGTCTCCTGGCTGAAGGTTGTTGTGGGGACGAGTAAAAAGCGGGTGGCTGATCTGGTGGACTTGTTCCCGTACATGGATGGAGAAGCTCAGAGATTGCTCAACCCTGAAGCGGCCCGTCTTTTCACACAGGAGCAGTGGGATAGCGTTGCGCCTTTGATTACCGACCCGTATGCGAGGGAGGCGTTCGGCTGGGAACGGGTGCTGAAGATCGCCTCAGAGCGGGGATTGAACATGTGGCTGCCGGGGCAGGAATCTCAGTGACAGTACTTTTCCCGCCGGTGATAGCGGCGGCGTCCTGGAGTTGGGGGTGCGGCATGACACCAATGTCTTATCAGCCGTCGGCAACAATCCCAACATTCTCGTGAATCGTCTCTCTGCGGATGATCTTGCACTGGGGAGACAACATCTCATTGACAGTGACACGGTGAAGTTCTTCGTCTAGCAGGCCGACAACGCCTCTCATCAAAGCGGCGGTGCGCTGCCCATGTGCTCTGTTGCGCAGTCGGATCAATAAACTCATTTAGGAGGAATTCAGGTATGGAAGATTATTCTGCTATTCAGCGGGACAACGAGGAGTTAAGGCTCATTGCCGAAAGAGTGAATCGGGCTCTGGTGGAAGCGGGACTACCCGCCCCGCTGCCTCGTCGCTATGACTCGGTCTCGGATGAGTTGGTTCGTGCCTATCTTTCAGAGGCGGCGGCGGTAGTCCGTGCTCTACGGGACTGCCCGTACGCGATCTCGGATTTCGGGTGGGGGCTGCGGGAGCACATCAAACCGCATCATCGGGACATGTGGGAGCAGATGACAGCGGCGTTGCGTGAAGTCCCAGACGATAGGAATGGTTCGGCCGCTCTGGTCTCCTGGTTGAGGATTGTTGTGGGGACGAGTAAAAAGCGGGTGGCTGATCTGGTGGATCTGTTCCCGTACATGGATGCCCACGCTCAAACTTTGCTTAACACTGAAGCGGCCCGTCTTTTCACACAGGAGCAGTGGGATAGCGTTGCACCTTTCATCACCCGCCCGTATGCGAAGACCTCGTTCAGCCGGGAACGGGTACTGAAGATCGCCTCAGAGCGGGGATTGAACATGTGGCTGCCGGAGCCGGAATCTCAGTGACAGTACTTTTCCCGCCGGTGATAGCGGCGGCGTCCTGGAGTTGGGGGTGCGGCATGACACCAATGTCTTATCAGCCGTCGGCAACAATCCCAACATTCTCGTGAATCGTCTCTCTGCGGATGATCTTGCACTGGGGAG
>NZ_JAUNUG010000017.1:0-7953 GCF_030538285.1 Corynebacterium sp. | reverse complement strand
AAGATCGCCTCAGAGCGGGGATTGAACATGTGGCTGCCGGAGCCGGAATCTCAGTAACAGTTCTTTCCCGAGCAATCGGTGGGGTTTTCTTCCCTCTTTTCCGGATTTCCGAGCGGGTATTGTCGTTTCTGGATGCCTGTAGATCGCGGGCACCCATCCATCACCGATGAGAAGGAGTGCTCATGCTTTATCCGATGTTTATTTCTGTATCGCCAGAGGCTTTCGCCCGAATCGCTGAATCTGCGGATCGGGTGGCCGAAGCTGTGGATTTGATGGAGGACGCTCCCGCATCTACGTTCTCGCTGGGGTTGGAGTGGTTCGGGGTTCAGGCGGCTGTGGGGGATACCGCGATGGCGGCTGTGCAGGGTGCTCAGGTGTGGGCGGAAGATCCCCCGGTCGGTGGGGCATCTCCGGAGGAGGTCACACGAATCGTGGATGATCTCGCCGCGGTCGACCGGGAATCTGCCGAGGACGTGGGGGCAGAGTTCATGGATGAGGTGGGGCTGGAACCGTCGACGTCGATTATTGAGGCGTTGGACTCGCTTCAAGAGTTCTACCAGGGTGCGGCTTACCGAGGTGAGGCAGTCATCGTGGTCTTCAACTGACTGTTCACGGTGGGTGATGGTGGCTGTCAGCGCCATTCCCGCTAGTGCGACGGAGACAACGAGGATACCCGGTCGGTGCGGGGGCACCGAAGTTCCCTTGGTACGAAAGCGCATGCTTGCGTCGGCCGGGGAGGTGCATAGTCTATGGGCTGGAACCGCGGCCCGATGATCCTTGCGGGGCGGAGGGGTATCGCTCTCGTCAGTTCCTTGTCGCCGAGTTGTCGTAGGCGGAGGGCGTCAAGCAGGTGGAAGCAGATCGAGTCTTCCTACACCGGGGGTCGGGGCGGGATGTGGTGCTCGAGGGGGTTGTCTTACGCTCACCCCGGGCATGCTCGAAGCATCATCGATCGCGCCGCACAGGACATTCGGATTAATCAACGCCAAGCGGATATCAATGAAATAGTGGTTGGCCAGAGCAGTGAACGACATATCGTGGAGTGGGATCGAATTTCTTCGTCTCGAGGGCCTGGTCATGAGGCACGGGCAACAGCGAATGATCCTTTGGTTATGAGTATTCCTGCCGCGCTGCCGAGGGAAATGCTGTCCTCTTATTGGTTCACAGCATCTGTATGACCATTGCTGTGCCGATGGTGGTAACCAATGCCACGGCCGCCAGCGCCACAGAGAAGAAGAGGATAGTGGGTTTGCGAGGGGGAAGCGATGGTTCCAAGTTGCCGAATCGTAACGCCGAGTCGGCGAGGGACATGCGGAGTTTTTGCGCCTGGACAGTAGCTCGGTGATCTTTACGTGGTGGTGGGGTGTCAGTCACGACAAATTTCCTTTTCAGAGTGGTTGATCAGGGGAGGAGGAAATCGGGGATCTCAATGCGGATGGAGTCATCCCTCGCCGGTGGGGGTGGGGGTGGGGGCTCCTGACGGGTGACGGTGACAGTAGGAGCGGGCTGTGGAGCAGGAGCTGGAACTGGAACTGGCGCGGGAGCCGGCACAGGCGCATGAGGTGGCGCCACTTCGGTTGACTCCTCTGGCGGGGGAGGGAAGTAGGAGGTGGGTAGTTCCGGTAGTTGACCCAGGGGCGGGATGTGGTGCTCGAGGGGTTCGTCCTTGGCCCATCCGGGAGCGCCGCAGGCTGCCAGTGGCAGTGCCAGTGCGGTGAGTAGGAAAGCGAGGGTATGGCGCATCATCGCGAGTACTCCTGGGCGCGGGCGTGGACGGCCTTGATGAACTCGGGGTCCGGGTCGATCTCCTTGAGTCCGGCGTCCCACCCCTCTGGGGAGGTGGGATCGCCGGCGGTGCACAGGATGTGGGCGGTGGTGAGGGCGGCGTCGTCTATATTGTCGGGATCGGCAGGGCGGTGTGGCTCAGCGGAGACACCGAACTGCTCCCACCGGCTGGGCATGATCTGCAAAGGACCGACAGGGATATCGCGATGGGAGTCTCCGTCGATAATCCCGGCATCTGTGTCAGGGACCTCCTGCGGGTGCTCTGGGCGCATCAGGTTGAGACCGCGTAGGGCGACGGTGGTGGCGCCGTCCTCGCCGACTTCTGCTCCGTTCACCCGGCCGTGGTCGCTGAGGAGCGCACCGAGGGCGGCCAAGGTCGGCCACCCTACCTGGCATCCGGACTCCTGCGCACTGGACCACGCAGCGAAGGCGTAGGCTCGCAGTTGCCGCTCGGGGATGCCGTAGGGTTCAGCCCGCGAACTCGACCACTGCTGCATCTGATCGACATCCTTGTGACGCACGGGTGGGGCCGGTTCGAGGCGGTCGGAACAGGCGGACGTCGATAAGCACAGTGCCACGAGGACACCCGCACTCACGGTGCGGCGTGACGGTGCCATGAACCGAAGTCCTCTGCGACGATCGCCGCAAGCTCCATGTAGGCCTGGTAAGTGCGGCGATCCAACAGCTCCATGTCGATCGTCGCACCCTCGGAAAGATGTTGATCGTAGGGCACCACATGCACGGCGCGGGTGCGGGAGCGGAAGTGGTTGATGAGCTGCTCCATGTCGATCGTGGCTTGGCCCGGATTCGCCGCGGAGATGACCACCACCGCATTGGCCGCCAGTTGTTCATAACCGTGGAGGTTGAGCCAATCGAGCGTTGCTGCCGCAGACTGCGCGCCATCCAGCGCCGGCGAAGTGACCAGTACCAGAGTGTTCGCCAGGTCCAGGACGCCCGACATCGCCGAATGCATAAGGCCGGTGCCGCAGTCGGTGAGGATGACGTTGTAGTGGTGTTGCAGGATGTCGATGGCCTGCCGATAGTCCTCCTCGCTGAAGGCCTCGGACACCGCCGGATCACGCTCCGAACCTATGACCTCCAGTCGCGATCGTGCCTGCGTGGTGTAGGAACGTACCACCGGGTAACGGGACGTGTCCTCCGCAGCGAGAAGGTCGCGGATCGTCGCTGGGCCCGGAGCGGCCACCCGCTGAGCAAGAGTGCCCAGGTCGGGGTTGGCGTCGATGGCGATGACGCGATCACCCCGCACCGTGGCGAAAATACCGCCCAGCGCCACTGTGGTTGTCGTCTTGCCGACACCCCCCTTGAGTGACATGACCGCAATGCGGTAGTCACCGCGCAACGGAGCGCAGATCTGCTCCTCCAGAGCTTCGCGCAGCAGCTGCTTCTCCGACTCACCAGGATTGATGTGGCCGCCCGAAATGGTGTGCACGAAACGCCGCCACCCACCCTTCGGGGCACGACGCACCCGGTTGACCAGGTTGGATTGGTCCAAAGCGGGCGGGGGAGTGAGGTCAAAGGCCGCGGTGGGCTGTTTCTTTTCCGCGATGGTCGGTGCGAGCGCCGGAGGCGATTCCGGATCCGGCTGGGGGAGGGCAGGCGCGCCGCCGGTGAATAATCCCTGCGGATTCTGCTTCGCGGGCGGTGGTGCGGCGGCGGGGGCAGGAGCGGACTCCTCTGTTTCGCTGGTGCGGAGCCGGTCGATGATTTCCCGGGCGCTCTCCTTCTTCTCCTCCGGGGCCGTTTTCGCAGTCTCTTCTGAAGGCAATTTGACGGGCTCGGCGGAGGAAGGGGTTTTCGGATTTTCCTGGGGGGCCGGGTGCGGGGCTGGGTCCGGGGCCGGAGATTTGGGCGCGGGGGGCGTGGTGGCGGGGCCCCGCAGCCAGGCGGGCATGTCGCTGTCGTGGCCGTTCGGGTGGTTCATGGAAGTCCTAGCTGTGTTCCGGTCCGAGGTTGGGTGCGGAGACACCTGTTAATCAGATAGTGCTACTTGCTGATAATGCCGGGAATCATATCGACTCCAGTGGACATATTCACTCCGGACAGCTGTGGAGACTCTGAGAACAAACGGAGGGAGACCGTCGGATCAGGTCCTCAGACAACCGAACGACTTATCATGGGACCGCGTTAGATCTCTAGAACCTGGAGGACAGCATGCCACGCAGCTCTCCCACATCCCTGCTCCTCGACGGAGTGACCCGTGCTGCTGCCCTGGCTCACGCGCAGCGCCGCCCTCCCCTGGATATGGACCGAGCAGCGGTCATCGCTGTCGCCTCGCTCGATGACCGCATCCTTACCACCCCTGTAACCGCCCTGGTAGCCCAGCTTCTTGACGCTGTCTCCCCCGCAGGCGTTGTCGCCGTCGAAGCCGACGGGCTGCGCCAACCCCTCCGGGGGCCGCTCGGTGCCGGATCCGGTGGGGACCTCCACGGGTTGGGTACGAATTCCGTGACCGACCTTGCTCGCGCACAGATTGAGACGTGTGCGGACCCAGCCGGGACTGTGCCCTTCGTCGGTGTAGCTCCCGATGAGACGTGGGAGGTGGACGGAGCGACACTCGAGGTGGTTGTACGGCGGGCACAACACCGCTGGCCCACGGTTGTCGTCGACCTTCCGTACACCTGCCCGGCGCAGACCATCGCTGCCGGAACTCACCTGGCCACTCATGTGCTGCTGGTCACCGACGGCCACCATCAGGGCCATGACTGGCTCTACCGGGAAGGCCACCACCTCACGCAGGCAGCCCGGGAGGGGCGGGTCACGGTGGTGATGCTCGACGGCCCCGGTGACACCGGCCGCGCCGACACAGTGTCCCTGCCCGCCGCAGATCCGCAGTACACGGCCCGGGAGCGAATGCGGGTGCCGTTGGACACGTGGGCGCTCACCACCTATCACCGTCTGTTATCGCGCCTGTATCCGCCCGCCACCGCACACGGCTAAGCTGCCTCTCATGGGCATCACGTACCGCAAGCGCAAGAAGATCGGCAAGAACTCCTGGATCAACGTCTCCGGTTCCGGTGCCTCGGCCTCCACCCGCATCGGCCCGGTGACCATCAATTCCCGCGGTGGCATCTGGGTGAAGCTGCCCGGTGGTCTGAATTATCGGGGTCGCTGGAAGTAGTTACAGCATCGTCGTCGGGGTTGCGTCGGCGACCACGATGAGCGAGTCATACCAGGTGGAGGGCACCCCGGCGACCAGGTGGCCGAAGGGGAGTAGTTGCTGGAAGCGGTTGAAGTTCTCGCCGGCGCTGCCCATGGTGACCTCGGAGTCGACCAGCTCTCGGTTGGTGCCTGTGGTGTCCGTGAAATCAAGGTAGCCGATCTGGGTGCCTTCGAACATGCCCTGCAGCGGGGAACGGATCTGCAGGGTCCAGGCTTGGCGGTCAGTACCGTTGCCCGAGAGGAACTCGGTGCGGATGAAGTCGGTGCCGATCACGCGGTAACCATCACCCCACTTCTCGGCGGCGCGGGCGCCCACCGGTGAGGAGAGCATGCCCTGCTCCGCCTTGGCCACGTGGGCGTTGTGCCCAAACAGCAGGACCGGGGTCGGGGAGTGCTCCACCAGGCGGACCAGCATGTCGAACATGGCGGCCTCGCGGATGTCGCCGTAATAGCCCTCGGTGGAGATGAGCTCGACGTTGTGGCGCAGTGCCTGCGCGGCGGTGCGGGTCGCCCAGGTGTTGGGATGGTCCTCGGGGAGGGCGAGGGTGGCGTCGAAAAGCTCGCTGGTGGCGGTGATCATGGACTCGGGCTCGGCCAGCGCGGCCCGCAAGCGTTCGGCGGTGGCGGGATCCTGCTCGGCCAGCCCGTCGAGAGCGAGGGCCTTGTTGGCCTCGGTGCGCTGGACGTCCATTCCCAGCAACTGCACCTTCTCGCCCGCGGGTTGCCCCTCGTTGAACTCCCGCAGCCAACTCAGCCACCGGGCGTTCTCGACGGTCTGGTTGATCCGGAAGCCGAAACGCAGAGCGGCTTCCTCCGCGGTGCCCTCCCCACCCTGGATCCAGTCGTTGACCAGCAACGTCTGTCCGTAGTCCTCCTCCAGGATGATGGTGCGCGTGCCGTTCGGCACTACCTTCCGGCTCAGCTCCAGACGCAGGTCCTGATACTCGGCGTTACCGTGGGTGGCTTCGCCGAGGGCGAGGACGCGGGCGTCGAGTAGCGGGGCAGAAAGCTCTGCGGTGGCAAACTCGACCGCCTGCGCCTCGCCCTGGGGGCGGGTGGACCACCGCCAGGAGACGACGGTGGCGGCGATGAGCACCACAACAACGGTGAGCAGGATAGGAAAGATAAGGCGGCGACGCCGCGGTGAAGTAGTCATGACTTCATTTCACCGTGATGGGTCGTGTAGATCATCGGTCGTGGGTATCCAGCTTGTCGAGACCTTCGGCCACCGCAATTGAGCCGATAGTCGCTACCGGCCCCGGAATCCGGTGGATATCGTCATCCCCATGATGAGCGATTCCTTATTGCGCTGGCTGTTCCGGATCCCGATCCTTCTGGCCACCCTCTACTATCTGGCACCGCTCGCGGTACATCCCGGCGACCTCGGACTCTGGGCACTCCTGGTACTTCCGGCGGCGCTGGGCCTGGCGGTGCTGCCGTTGCGTCACTCGCGCCCGGTTGTGGTCTCGGTGATCGTCTCGGCCTGTCTGGCGATCAGCCCGGCGGCGATTGGTGCCGTCTTAGGCGTGGTCGGTTCGCTGGCCAGGCGTAACGGGGTGGGCCGCGGTGTGATCGGTCCAGCGGGGCTGGTGCTCGCCGGCGTGCTGGTCAAGGCTGTGCACCTGGCTTCCACCGCGTGGAACTCCGCGGCGTGGGTGGAGCTGGTCATTTCCGGGGGGATGCTCCTCGGCGCGCTGCTGGTAGGGCTGCTGATTCATGCGCTCAGCGATTCCAGTCAGTCCCGGGCGCAGGCCGAGGAGTACCGGGCCACCCAGATCCGCATGGCTGAACGCGCCCGCATCGCCCGCGAGATGCACGACGTAGTGGCACACCGGGTCTCCCTGGTGGCGATGATGTCCGGAGCGCTGGCCTACCGGGAGGACCTGCCCGCCGATGCCCGGGACGCCGTGAAAATCATCCAGGACAATTCCCGCCAGGCGCTCGAGGAGCTACGCGTTGTGCTCGCTGACCTGCGGCGCAGCGAAGATCCGGAGGCCCCGCAGCCCACCCTCGCTGAGCTTCCTGGCCTGCTCGATGAGGCCCGAGAGGCCGGCACCACCATCGACCTGCAGCTGGGCCTGGCCAGCGACACCGTCCCGGAACGCCACAGCCGCCACCTCTACCGAATGATCCAGGAGGGTCTGACAAATGCCCGCCGACACGCGCCCGGCGCGGACGTCACCATCTGCCTGGCGGGAAACCCTTCCGACGGCATCACCCTGCACATGAGTAACCCGGCCGCGTCTTCGGAGGAAAACGGTGGGTACGGCTTGGTCGGCATCGACGAACGCGCCCGTTTGCTGGGCGGTGTGGCCCGCACCCGCTGGGAGGACGGTAGATTTACGCTCGAAGTCTCCGTTCCCTGGAAGGTGGGCTGATGAGCGAGCAGATCCGCGTCATCGTCATCGACGATGACCCCATGGTGCGCACCGCCGTCCGCATGATCATGGGCACCGCATCCGATATCGAAGTGGTGGCCGACGCCGGGGAGGGCAGCGCCGGACTGGAGCTGGTCCGCGAACACCGCCCCGACGTGCTGCTTTGCGATATCCGCATGCCCCGCATGGACGGCCTCACCGTCCTCACGGAACTGCGGGCCACCGGGGATGCGACACCCGTCATCATGCTCACCACCTTCAACACCGACGACTACGTGGTCCGCGCATTCCAGCTCGGGGCGCAGGGTTTTCTCCTCAAAGACGCCGACCCCCGGGACATGGTTCAGGCGATCCGCGATGTCCGGGCCGGTCGCCCCGCTCTATCTGCCGGAGCGGTGGAGACCCTCATCGGCACCGTGCAGGCGGGGCCGGCCCGCGACCACCACGCGCTCGCCCTCGTGGACACCCTCACCGAACGCGAAAGGGAGGTGGCCATCCTGCTGGCGTCAGGCGCGAGCAACGCCGACATCGCCCGGCAGGCCCACATGGCGGTGGCCACCGTGAAGGCGAACATGTCGCGCATCTTCAACAAACTGGGCGTGGACAACCG
>NZ_JAUNUG010000075.1 GCF_030538285.1 Corynebacterium sp. | reverse complement strand
CCCACAGCATCATCTTGTTCATCATGCCCATCTGCATGGCCATCATGTCGGCGTTGTCACCGGTCGGGGCCGCCTGCTTGCCGGAGGCGATGCGCTGCTTCTGGCGGTCAATCGACATGCGGGCGTTGAAGTGGGTGGCCACGGCGATGATGATGGCCAGCGGCGCGGCGACGAGGACGATGTCCATGCGCGAGAAGTCGACCGGCTGGAACGCCTGGTACATGTCCTGCGGCATGGAGATGTAGGAGGACAACGGGACACCGAAGAAGCGGGCGTCGATGAAGGACTGGACCTCGTCCACACCGAAGTAGTAGTTCGGGGTGTTGCGGTTCTGCTCGATGGACATGCCCAGCTGGCCGACGCCCTCACCGGTGCGGTTGAAGGAGCGCAGCACGTGGAACAGGCCGAGGAAGACCGGGATCTGGACGAGCATCGGCAGACAGCCCAGCAGCGGGTTGACGCCCATCTCCTTCTGGACCTTGCGCGTCTCCTCCATCATCTTCTGCTGGTCGTTCTTGTACTTGGCGCGGATCTCCGCCATCTTGGGCTGCATTTCCTGCATCTTGCGGCCCGAACGCAGCTGGTTCTGGGTGGGCTTGAACATGATGGCCTTGACCGTGAACGTGAGCATCACGATCGACAGCACCCAGGTGATGCCGAGGTTCGGGTCGAGTACGAAGCTGAACGCCTTGTGCCAGAACCACAGGATGAAGGAGATCGGCCAGTAGATGAAATTGAGCACTGTGAGTCAGGACTCCTTGAAATCGTTTTTCTCAGGGACGGGATCGTACCCGCCCGGATGCCATGGGCCGCATTTGCTCAGACGGACCGTTGCCATGACGAGACCTCTGACCGCCCCGTAATGGCGGACGGCTCCCAGTGCGTAGGAACTGCAGGTCGGCTCGAAACGACACGACGACCCCATCTTAAGGGGCGAGACATGTTTTTGATAGAACAGCACCGCGCCCTCGAGGGCACGGGCCGGTGGGGACAGGCGTCGGGGGCTACTCATGGAGTGCCCCGAGTCGCCGGAGGCCCGCCCGGATATCGGTGGTCAGCTCGCTTGTCGACGCCACGCCAGCCGCCGGCATTGCCCGGATGACCAGGTCGCAGGTGGCCGGGATCTCCGCGAAGAGAGCTGCGCAGACGTGACGAAGCCGCCGGGAGGTGCGGTGACGGATCACCGCGTTCCCGACGGCCTTGGAGACGATGAGCCCGACGCGGGGACCACCCTGGTGGGCGATCCCGGCGTCGGGCCCGGTGCTGTGATCCAGCAGGTGGACCACGACGGTGCGGCTACCGGCGCGGCGTCCACGTTTGATCGTCCGGCTAAACTCAGTCGGCGACGTGAACTTGTGCTGCTTCGGAAGCACCGTTGGAGCTGAAAATTACGCGGTCAGCTTGGCGCGGCCCTTACGGCGACGCGCCGAGACGATGGCGCGCCCTGCACGGGTGCGCATACGGGTACGGAAGCCGTGCACGCGTGCGCGACGTCGGTTGTTCGGCTGGAACGTCCGCTTGCCCTTTGCCACGGTGTTCTCCTCTGCGGTGACGCGGCTGGCCGGACGGGACCGGCGTGGCCGCTGAAATTTTTCTATGACGGTTTGAGATGCCAGAGATGCTGGCGTGCAGCTCCGCACTGAACGCGCGGCGGTGGCCGCGGCCCGGTGCTCCGGTGCCGGTGCTGCTCTCACACACATCCGCCAGCGCAATCCCGTGGCGGGCGCATCCGGCGGTGTGACAGACCATCACAGACTACGCGAGGCAGGCCCTCTCGAACAAATTGGCATTCCGGCGTGTCGCTCACGGCCCGACGGGTGCCCCTGAAATGACAATCCTGTGATTTTGAGCAGCTCACCGGGGTGTTTGCCCGTTTCCCCAGCGGGGTGGAGAGTGGCCGCGGTGGCCGCCCGGATTCTCGTCGAGCGTTCGATGGACACCCGGCGGCGGGGTTGGGTAACAATGGAGGGACTAACAGAAAATCACAGAGCAGTCACCAACAAACCTGTGGATAACCGTCAATCTGAGGTTGAGGGTTTGTGCACAGGATACTGTTCCCGCAGGTGAGAGGGTCGCCGACAGCGAATCGTTTTATCCACAGCCCATGCACTAGGCTGTGGATGAATTCGGTCGTCGGAACCTTCCACACCTGTGGACAACTCTGTGGATGACGAGGTTGGGGCCCTTATCGGGCCTGTGAATGATGCGTGCACAACCTCGCACCAGGTTCGAGCCAGCACCGCATCACCTGTCATTCGACCGGACACCACTGACCTCGTCGGCAACCGCCGTGGGGGTCCGTCTGTGCCCGCAGTCACCGGCCGAGAAATCTTTCGAAGGAGCAGCCCCGACGTGGCGGATCAGCAACAGTCACTAGCCGACACCTGGCAGGCGATCAAGGCGGAACTCCTCGACCAGTCCGAGCGCAGCGACTCCTCCATCCCGACGTTCACCCACCAGCAGCGCGCCTTCCTCGGCCTGGTGCAGCCCATCGTGCTTGTCGACGGCTACGCCGTCCTGGCCACCCCGCACGCCATGGCCAAGCAGGTCATCGAGGAGGACTTCGGCCCGCACATCGTCAAGGTGCTCTCCGAGCGCACCGGCCGGCCCTGCAGCCTCGCCGTCTCCATCGAGCCGGAGGCCGCGCCGGCTCCTGAACCCACGCCAGCTCCTCCGACCCACTCCTTCCAGGCCACGGCCCCGGGAGTGCAGGAGCGGATCCCGGATCATCACCTCGGGTGGGACACCTCGCACACCACCGCCCCGGTGCAGACCCACACCCCGGCCCCCGCAGCACCGCGCTACGACCAAGCCCAGCGTCTGCCCCGCGAGACCCCGGCGCACGATCCCAACCGGGAGAAGTCGCTCAACCCGCGCTACACCTTCGAGAGTTTCGTCGTCGGCTCCTCCAACCGCTTCGCCAACAGTGCGGCCGTCGCCGTGGCGGAGAACCCGGCCCGTGCCTACAACCCGCTGTTCATCTGGGGCGGATCGGGCCTGGGCAAGACGCACCTGCTCCACGCGATCGGCAACTACGCCCAGGTGCTGCAGCCGGGCCTGCGGGTGAAGTACGTCTCTTCGGAGGAATTCACCAACGACTACATCAACTCGGTGCGAGATGACCGGCAGGAGTCCTTCAAGCGGCGCTACCGCAACCTCGACATCCTCATGGTCGATGACATCCAGTTCCTCGAGGGCAAGGAGGGTACGCAGGAGGAGTTCTTCCACACCTTCAACGCCCTCCACCAGGCAGACAAGCAGATCGTGCTGTCTTCCGACCGGCCCGCGAAGGAGCTCACGACACTGGAGGACCGCCTGCGGACGCGATTCGACGGCGGACTGCCGGTCGACATCCAGCCGCCGGACCTCGAGACCCGTATCGCCATCCTCGACAAGAAGGCCCACGCCGACGGCACGCAGATCGACCGTTCCGTGCTCGAGCTCATCGCCTCCCGCTTCGACTCCTCGATCCGCGAGCTCGAGGGCGCGCTCATCCGCGTGTCCGCGTACTCCTCGCTCATTAACGAGCCGATCACCATGCAGATGGCGGAGATCGCCCTGCGTGAGATCCTCCCGGACGCCGCCGACGTCGAGATCACGGCGTCGACGATCATGGAGGTAACCGCGGACTACTTCGGCATCACCCTCGACACGATCACCGGCACGGGCAAGACCCGCGCGGTGGCGCACGCCCGCCAGTTGGCGATGTACCTGTGCCGTGAGTTCACCGAGCTCTCCCTGCCGAAGATCGGCCAGGAGTTCGGCGGCAAGGACCACACGACGGTCATGTACGCCGAGCGCAAGATCAAGAAGGAAATGACCGAGAAGCGCGACACCTACGATGAGATCCAGCAGCTCACGCAGCTGATCAAGAACCGCAACCGCGCCTGATTCCGCCTGCTTATCGACGCCCCGGTGTTTCCTGAGGAAGCACCGGGGTTTTTCATCCACAGGGTTATCCACACCTGTGTAATTACACCAGTGTTGTTCCATGAACTTTGTCACATGGTGACCGGGACCACACCGGACCACAGGCCTGTGGATAACCCCGTTTTCGCTGTTAGGAAGCGGTGGATGGATTCGCCCTGCGCTGTGGAACGAATCCGGGGTCGGGAAGTTATCCACATTGGCCCAGAGTTATCCACAGCTTGTCCACACCCCGAATCACATCCCGGAATTCATGCACTACCTTGTGAATCGACCCTCCATCCACAGATTGCACAGGACCTACTGTTACTACTCTCTTTTCAACTTGTAATTCTTAAAGAAGAAAGAGGATGTGGGGAGAAGCCGTCCGGACAGGGCCCTACCGGGCCCCGATCGGCGTCGAGAAGCGAATGACAAGATCCGGTGGTGCCAGACGCTGACAGTCGGTCAGGTACGTTGGAGTTTGTTATTCACCCGGATCACAAGTTTTCGAGGAGCCCGCAAGCATGGAGTCACAAGCAGTGTCGTTCCGGGTGGACAGGGATGATCTGGCCCACGCCGTGGGGTGGGTCGCCAGAAGCCTGCCCACCAAGGTGACCCAGCCGGTGCTGCGCGCGATGCTCATCACCGCGGACGACAACGGCCTGCAGTTCGAGGGATTCGACTACGAGGTCTCGACCCGCGTCAATGTCGCCGCGGAGGTCACTGAGCAGGGGCGGATCGCCGTCGCCGGCAAGCTCATCGCCGAGATCGTCAGCAACCTGCCCAACAAGCCGGTCGAGCTCCGTGTCGACGGCTCAAAGGCGCTGCTCTCGTGTGGTTCCTCCCGCTTCGAGCTTCCGCTCATCCCGCTCGACGACTACCCGCAGATCCCGGCGCTGCCCGCGGTCACCGGCAGCATCAACCCGGCCCTGTTCAACGAGGCCGTCACCCAGGTGGCCACCGCCGCGGGCAAGGATGACACCCTGCCCATGCTCACCGGCGTCCACATGGAGATCTCCGGACGTCAGGTGAAACTGGCCGCCACCGACCGTTTCCGCCTGGCGCTGCGCACCTTCGAATGGGATCCCGTCGCCGCGGACGTCGAGGCCAAGCTGCTCGTCCCGGCCCGCACCCTGCTCGAGAACGCCCGCAGCCTCGACACCTCGCTCAACGAGCCGGTGGAGATCGCCGTCGGCACCGGCGAGCAGATCGGCGCGGCCGGCCTGTTCGGCATCCACACCGATCAGCGGGAGACCACCACCCGCATGCTCGACGCGGACTTCCCGAACATCCAGCCGCTGCTTCCCAAGACCCACACCTCCATCGCCAGCGTCGCGATCGCCCCGCTGCAGGAGGCCATCCGCCGCGTCAGCCTCGTCACCGAGCGCAACGCCCAGATCCGCATGCAGTTCAGCGACGGCGAACTCATCCTCTCCGCCGGTGGCATGGACTCCGGCCACGCCGAGGAGCGCCTGCCCTGCGCCTTCACCGGCAAGGACGAGCTCATCATCGCCTTCAACCCCGGCTACCTGCGCGACGGCCTGGCCGTGGTCCACACCGAGCGCGTTGTCTTCGGTTTCACCGAGCCCTCCCGCCCGGCGATCCTCGTCCCGGAGCCGGCCGAACTTCCGGAGGCCGACGCCGACGGCACGTTCCCGACCCCGGAGACCGAGTTCACCTACCTGCTCATGCCGGTGCGCCTGCCCGGATAGGTGGGTGGCTCATCTACATCAGGACGCTTGACCTGCGGGATTTCCGCAGTTGGCCGGAGCTGACGCTCACTCTGGAACCGGGGATCAGCCTGTTCGTCGGCCGCAACGGATTCGGCAAGACCAACATCGTCGAGGCCGTCGGCTACACCGCGCACCTGGCCTCCCACCGGGTGGCGCACGACGCTCCCTTGGTGCGGCAGGGCGCGGACAACGCCCGGGTGTCGGTCACCGCGGTCCACGAGGGCCGTGAGCTGACCTGCCATCTGCTCATCAAGCCGCACGCGGCGAACCAGGCGCAGATCAACCGCACCCGCCTGGGCTCCCCGCGGGAGATGCTCGGCGTGGTGAAGACGGTGCTGTTCGCACCGGAGGATCTCGCGCTCATCAAGGGGGAACCGGCCGAACGGCGTCGCTACCTCGACGACATCATCGCCACCCGCAGCCCCCGGCTGGCCGGCGTCAAGGCTGACTACGACAAGGTGCTGCGCCAGCGCAACGCCCTGCTCAAGTCGGCGAACGCCGCCCTGCGCCGCGGCTACCGGGACGCCGACGGGGCGGGTGCACTCGCCACCCTCGATGTGTGGGACGGCCAGTTGGCGGCGCACGGCGCGCAGCTCATCGCCGCCCGACACTTCCTCGTGGAGGAGCTGCGCGAGCTCATCGCCGAGGCCTACGCGGGCCTCGCGCCGGAATCCCGCCCGGTACAGGTCAGCTACCGGTCGACGGTGGCGTCGACAAGCACGGAGGTGGAGGTCATCGAGGCGGAGATGCTCGCCGAGCTGGGCCGGGGACGCACCCGCGAGATCGAACGCGGCATGTCACTGACCGGGCCGCACCGAGATGATCTGGTGCTCGAGCTCGGGCAGGCGCCGGCCAAGGGGTTCGCCTCGCACGGCGAGACCTGGAGTTACGCCATTGCACTGCGGCTCGCGGAGTTCCGGCTGCTGCGTCGCGACGGTGCGGACCCGGTGCTCATCCTCGACGATGTCTTCGCCGAGCTCGACGCGAAGCGCCGGGAGAAGCTCGTCGACCTGACCTCCGACGCGGAACAGGTGCTCATCACCGCCGCCGTCGACGGGGATCTGCCGGCCAACATCACCGCGCGGGCGAAGAAGTTCCTCGTCACCGTGGCAGACACCGATGAGGGCCGGATCAGTGTGCTGGAGTCCGGCGATGACTGAGCCGGACCCCGTTCAGGCCGCCTTCGACGCGGTGCGCAAGGCGGCGAAGCAACGCGGCTCGACACCCATGCCCTCACGGAAGCCGGTCCGCTCCACGCAGCCGCGACGCATCGGACGACCGACGGGCAAGGACGGACGCTCCCGACGGCGACCCCTGGACGTCGATACGTTCGGTTCCCTGCTGGGCACCGAGATCAACCAGCGCGGCTGGCAGAAGGATATCGCCGGTGGCTGGGTCCACGGCAACTGGGCCGAGCTCGTCGGACCGAAGATCGCGCAGCACACGACGGTGGAGATGGTGAAGGACAAGTCCCTGTTTATCACCTGCGACTCCACCGCCTGGGCGACGAATCTGCGGATGATGCAGCGCCAGATTCTGCAGGTGATTGCGGAGAAGGTCGGGCCCAACATCATCGTGGAACTGAAGATCTTCGGACCGCGCGCGCCGAGTTGGCGCAAGGGTCCTCTCCACGTCAAGGGTCGCGGGCCACGCGACACCTACGGATAAGGGCGATTTGGCCGAGATCGCACGAGAAAGGCCTTCAGACGCGAGTGCCCCCTACCCTGGTACGGGACCCCGCGGTGTAGACTGAGGCAGTCTGATTATCTTCTAGCGAGGAGAGCTCGTTTCACGTGGCTAACGCTGAACACCAATACGACGCGTCATCGATCACGATTCTCGAGGGCCTCGAAGCCGTCCGTAAGCGCCCCGGTATGTACATCGGTTCCACCGGACCGCGCGGCCTGCACCACCTGGTGTGGGAGGTCGTCGACAACTCCGTCGATGAGGCCATGGCCGGCTACGCGACAAAGGTCGAGGTGACCCTGCTCGCCGACGGCGGCGTGCAGGTCGTCGACGACGGCCGTGGCATCCCGGTGGAGATGCACCCCTCCGGTGCCCCGACGGTGCAGGTTGTCATGACCCAGCTGCACGCCGGCGGCAAGTTCGACTCCGACTCCTATGCGGTGTCCGGTGGTCTCCACGGCGTCGGTATCTCCGTGGTCAACGCGCTGTCGACCCACGTCGAGGCCGACATCAAGCGCGACGGCAAGCACTGGATCCAGAATTTCCAGAACTCCGTCCCGGACGAGCTCATCGAGGGCGGCAATGCCCGCGGCACCGGCACCACCATCCGGTTCTGGCCGGACGCCGAGATTTTCGAGACGGTCGAGTTCGACTACGACACCATCGCGCGTCGCCTGCAGGAGATGG
>NZ_JAUNUG010000074.1 GCF_030538285.1 Corynebacterium sp. | reverse complement strand
CCGACACCGATGATGGTGCCCTGGCCCTTGGTCAGGCGCGGCACGGAGTGGCGGGTGCCGATGCCGCCCGGGTTGGTCAGGGAGACGGTGACACCCTGGTAGTCGTCGAGGGTGAGCTTGCCGACGCGGGAGCGCTCGACAATGTCCTCATAAGCGTCGATGAACTCATCGAACGCCATGTTCTCGGTCTCCTTGATGGCGGCGACCACGAGTGCGCGGGAGCCGTCCTTCTGCGGGAGGTCGATGGCGAGGCCGATGTTGATGTGCTCCGGGGTAATGACGGAGGGCTTGCCGTCCTTGACCTCGTAGGAGACGTTCATGTCCGGGTGGGCCATGATCGCCTTCACCATGGCGTAGCCGATGATGTGGGTGAAGGAGATCTTGCCGCCGCGGGTACGTGCCAGGTGGTCGTTGACCATGGCGCGGTTCTCGAACATGAGCTTGACCGGCATGTCGCGCACGGAGGTCGCGGTGGGGACCTCGAGGGACTCGTCCATGTTCTTGGCGATGGCCTTGAACAGGCCGCGCAGCGGCTTGGCGCCAGCCTCCGGGGCCGGGGTGTTGGCTGCGCGGTCGATCGGGGAGACCGGCTTCTTGCGGGGACGTCCGGCGGCCGGGGCCTCCTTCTTAGTGATGTCCTGCGCGGCCTTGGCCTGCTCGGTCACGACGGTCTTACGCTCCTGGGTCTTGTCGGAACCGATCGGGCCGGCGGAGGGCACCGAGACAGGCTCCTTTGCCTTGCCGGCCTGGGTGGCGGCTGCCGCACCAGCAGAAGACGGTCCGCCGTTCTTCTCGAACAGCTCCCGCCATTCCTTGTCCACGGACTGGGGATCCTTCTGGAACTGCTGGAACATATCGTCTACCAGCCACTCGTTCGGGCCGAAAGTACTTGCGCTGCTCACGGCAGGTGCTCGCCTCATTTCATTGCTTTTTGTTGCAGTCGTTATGCCAACAATAATTGTCCACTACAGGGTAGCGCGATGATACCCCTCAACTAGCACTGCTGGGGGCGTTTCGTCCACCCCCGTTAACGGTGGGCACGCCAGAGTCCGGCGTACACACCCTCCCGGTTGAGTAGATCATTGTGGGCTCCGTCCTCGATGATACGTCCCTTGTCCACAACGAGGATTCGATCGGCCCGCGCGGCGGTCGCCAGACGGTGTGCGACGACGACCGAAGTGCGCCCCCGGGTGATGCGGTCGGAGGCGTCGAGGACGGCTGCTTCGGTGGCGGGATCGAGGGTGGCGGTGGCTTCGTCGAGAAGCATGACGTCGGGCTGCAGCAGTTCGGCGCGGGCCAGCGCGATGAGCTGCCGCTGTCCGGAGGACAGGCCGCGCCCGCGTTCGCCGATGGGGTGGCGGAAGCCGCCCGGAATGCCGGCGATGATGTCGAGTGCCCCGATGCGGCGCACGGCCTCCTCGATGTCTTCCTTGCTTGCCGACGGCCGCCCGTAGGCAATGTTGTCCGCCACGGTTCCGATGAACAGGTGGGCTTCCTGCGGCACCTGGGCGATCGCCCGGCGCCACTGCGCCAGCGGGAAGGAGCGGATGTCGGTGCCGCTCGCCGTCACCTCACCGCGGACGGGGTCGTAGAAACGCGCCAGCAGCTTGACGAGCGTCGACTTGCCCGCCCCGGTCGGCCCGACGAGGGCGACGGTGGTTCCGGGTGTGATGGTGACGTTGAGATCCTCGGCGACGAGTTGGCCTTCGGGGGAGTATGCGAAGTCGACGCCTTCCAGCGCCAGGGGGCCGCGGGCGGCCTGTGCGGCATCGGGGCGGGTGCCGGTGTCGGGAACGGCGGGGCGGGCGGCGAGCAGTTCGGTGATGCGCCGGAAACCGACGGTAGCCTGCTGCCAGGAGTCGAAGATCTGCCCCAGCTGCTGGATCGGCCCGTAGAGCTGGGAGAGATACATGACAAACGCGACGAGCACGCCGGCGGTGAGATCGCCCTGCGCGACGCGGGTGGCGCCGACCCCGAGGACTACCGCGGTGGCGATCTGGGAGATCGCGTTGACGCCGGGGAAGTAGATCGCCACGGCGGTCTGTGCCTGGGTGCGCAGGCGGCGGTAACGGTTGGATTCCTCCTCGAAGGCGGCCAGGGCCAGCGGGGTGCGGCCGTGCATCTGGGCGGCGCGCAGCCCGTTGATGTTCTCTTGGAAGGAGGCGTTGACGGCGGAGATCTGCTCCCGGGCCCGGGTGTACAGGCGCGAGGAGATGCGGCGGAACACCAGGGTCACGGCGACGATGAGCGGGATCGCGGCGACTGCCACGAGGGAGAGCCCCGCATCGGTCCACGCCAGCATGGCGATGATGCCCGCCAGGGTGCCCACCGAGACAATCGCCTGCGCCAGTCCGGTCTGCAGGAAAGAGCTCAGGGTGTCGATGTCGGTGGTCATGCGCGTCATGATCCGACCCGAGAGATTGGATTCGTAGTAGTCCATGCTCAGGCGTTGCAGGTGCGCATAGGAGCGCAGGCGTAGCCCGTAGAGCAGCCTTTCTCCGGTCCGCGAGGTGAGCACCACGAGCATCACGGTCGCCGCCCAGCTCACGGCGACGACGCCGAGGCCACCCGCGGCGATCTGCCACAGCGTGTCCATATCACCGGCGGCCACACCGTGGTCGACGGCCCAGCGCATGAGCGTCGGGAAGGCAAGGCTGGTGAGCACACCGACGATGAGCAGCGCGATGACGCCGATGATCAGCCACCGCACGGCGGCGAACAGCTCGCGCACCCGGAAGGTGGCGCGGTCGCTGCGGAGGTGGGCGGCGTCCAGGCGCGGGGATTCGGTGGCGGGCGGCAGCTTATCGACGCGCGCCAGAAGCTCTGGGGTCGCCGAAATATTGCCCATACCTCGGCCGCCACCACCACCCATGCCGCGGCCTATGCCGCCTTGGGTATTGATGTGCTCGGTGCGTTCGCTGACGACATCCTCCGGCCACAGGTCAGCGTGGGCTGGCTCGGGGATGTTGCTCCGGTCCGGCAGGGGCTCCGGGGTGGGGTCCATGATGCGGAGGTAGCGGGGGTCGTCGATAAGCGAATCGAGGTCGTCGGTGACGATGATGTGGCCGGAGTCGATGATGGCGACCCGCTCGGCCAGATCCAGAGTGGACTGGCGGTGGGCGATCGCGAGGACGGTGACATCGTGCAGCTCGGCGCGCAGGCCGGCGAGGATGCGGGCCTCGGTGGCGGCGTCGATGGCGGAGGTGGCATCGTCGAGGATGAGCACCCGCGGCCGGGAGAACAGTGCCCGGGCCAGGGCGATGCGCTGGCGCTGCCCACCGGACAGCGTGAGTCCGCGCTCGCCGACGATGGTGTCCAGACCCTCGGGCAGGCGGTCGATGAACTCGGTGGCCTGCGCCAGCTCGGCGGCGTGGCGGACCTGCTCCTCGGTGGCGGCGGTGCCCATGGTGATGTTGTCGCGGATGGTGGAGGAGTAGAGGAAGGCCTCGTCGAACACGACGGTGACCGCACGCCGCAGCTCGGCGCGCGCGAGGGTGTCAAAGGACAGGGGGCGGCCGTCGGACGTCAGGGAGAGTGAACCGGCATCGGGACGGTAGAACCCGCCCGCCAGCTGCACCGCCATGGACTTGCCGGAGCCGGCCGGGCCGATGAGTGCCAGGGTTTCGCCGGGGGCGACGTCGAGGGTGAGGTCATCGAGGACGCGGTGGCCGTCGGTGTCGAAGGTGACGGCGTCGAAACGCAGGCCCAGGGGGCCGTCCGGGATCGGGGTGGGGTCGGCCGGGTCGGGGTGCTCGGGCGACATGTCGATGATCTCGGCGATGCGGTCAAGCGAGGCCAGGCCCATCTGGAAGGTGACGATCATGCCGGAGAGCATGCCTACCAGGTGCGTCATGGTGGTGAGGTAGACGGAGAAGGCGAAGAAGGTGCCCACTGTGATGCGCCCCTCCATGACCAGCCAGCCGCCGAGCAGGATGTTGATCACCAGGGCGACCTGCGGCAGGTTCTGCAGCAGCGGCTGGAAGCGCGCCATGAGTTTGGCGGCGCGCATCTTCGCGGCGAACAGGGTGCGGCCGAGTTCGTCGAGGCGGTCGACCTCGCGCTCTTCCTGGGCAAACGCCTTGACCACGCGCACGCCGGTGACGGTCTGCTCGACGTGGGTGGCCAGATCCGCGGCCGACTGCTGGGCGACCCACGTGGCGGCGTACATCGAGCGGCGTGAGAAGACGGCGACACCGACAATGAGCGGCATGAATGCCAGCGCGATCACCGTGAGCAGGGGAGAGACCCACAGCATGACCCCGGCGGTGATGAGCAGCTGCACGACGTTGCCGATCGCCATTGGCCCCATGGCGACCAGGCCCTGGGTGGCGTTGAGGTCGGAGATGGAACGCGAGACGATCTGGCCGGTGACGATCTGGTCCTGGCCGGGGCCGTCGAGACGCTGGAGCCGGTCGAGGATGCGGATGCGCAGGGTGTGCTGGGTGTCAATGGATAGCCGGCCCGCGGTGTAGCGGCGAAGGAATTGGCTGAGGTAGCGGGCCAAGGCCACGACGATGAGCGTGATGATGATGGTCCGCAGCGATGCATCGGTACCGGTCGGGCCTTCGCCCTGCGCGCCGGTGGCGACATCCACCGCGGAGCCGGTGAGCAGGGGGATGGTGATCTCGAAGAGCACCGCGGCGATCGTCGCCACGATCGTGACGATGGCGATGCCGCGGCGGGTACGGAGGGCGTCGAGAAGCTCTTTTATCCCGGAATGGTCCCGCAATTAATCACCTACCGGGGAAGAGAAGGAAGCGGGCACCATGCCCAGGGACTCGCGGGTGTTGGAGATGACGGCGCGGGAGAGCTTGCGGTTGGCGACCACACCGGCGATGGCGCCGATACCCAGCGGCATGATCTTGCCCAGCCAGGCGCGGCGCAGACGCTTGCTCAGATTCTTCAGTGCCATGCGGACGAGACGGTTGTTCACCTCGGTCAGGCGCGGGGCGGAAAAACGCGCGACGGTGGACATGGTCGGCAGACCCTTCGACTTGCCGACATCACCGACGAAGGCGTCGACCACCGCGGATCCCTTCGCGCCGAGGAGGGAGACGAGGATGAGCGCTTTGCGACGCTCCTTGTCCGAGATATCCACCCCCCGCAGAGAGGCGCTGGCCATGGTGTACCAGGCGGCGGCGTCGAGGAAGACGACCGATTCGCCCGCGATGGCGGCCGCGCCGGTGAAAAATCCGATGCCCGGGATCGCGGCGGCGGCACCCGCACCCGCCCCGGTGCCGGTGGCAATGCGCAGGAAATGCTTATCGACGAGCTCCTGAATCTCCGCAGGTGACGCCTCCGGGTTCTTGCGGCGCAGGCGCTCAACATAGCCCTCGATGGCTGAGGACTGGAAGGAGACCGCCTTATCCAGTGCGCGGATCAGCGCCTTCCCGGCGGCGCCGGCGTTCGCCTCCAAGGCCTGGGGGTCAGATCCGATGCCGTCGACGATGGTCTCGTCGGTGCGGGTGGAGGCGTTGCTCGTCTCAAGAGTCATGGGGGATCTCCTTGTTATCGTGTTGTTATAGTGTTCCGCTAATCAATGCCATCAACTTTAACGCGGAGTCCGGGGAGTTTGTTCCCTACCGGTTGGAGAACTCCTCCGCCGCCTTCACCTGGGCCGGTGTCGGCCGCACCCCGGTGTACAGCGCGAACTGCTCCGCCGCCTGCAGGGCGACGACCTCCCCGCCGTTGATGGTGGGCACCCCGAGACTGCGCGCTGCGGCGATGAGCGGGGTGTCCACGGGATAGGCGACGACATCGAAAACCAGCTCGGCGGCGGAGATTTCCGCGTTAGAAAACGCCTGGACCTCCGCGTGCTCCCCGTTCATGCCGAGTGGCGTGACGTTGACCAGCAGCTGCGCGCCCTCCGGGACCTCCGTCGCGTGCTCCCAGCCGTAGCGCTGCGCCAGCGCCGGACCCGTCTCGGTATTGCGGGCGACGATCGTGCCCGAGTGTCCGTGATCGGCCAGCGCCGCCACCACTGCGTTGGCCATCCCACCGGAACCGCGTACCGCCACCGACAGCGCGGGATCTACCTCGTGGGAGTTCAAGAGGCTGGCAACCGCTACGTAATCCGTGTTGTAGCCGACCAACTCACCATCAGTATTGACGATGGTGTTCACCGCGTTGATGCGCTCGGCGGAGGGATCGAGGGCGTCGATAAGCGGGATCACATCCTGCTTGAACGGCATCGACACACCCGCCCCGCGGATGTCCAGACCACGGATCCCGGCGACCGCCGCCGTGATGTCCGTCGGCGCCACCGCCTTGTACAGGTAATTCAACCCCAGCTCGGCGTACAGCCAGTTGTGGAAACGCACCCCGTGATTACTGGGGCGCGCGGCCAAGGAGATGCATAGAACTGTCTCGCGGTCGACGTAATTCACCATGCTCACTAGCGTAGTTGTCATGAGTCCTTCTGACCGTCAGGGACCGTTGGTCCGTACCACCGCCGGCGTGGTGCGTGGTCTTATCGACGATCACCTGGGCATCCGCAGCTGGCGCGGCGTCCCCTACGGCGCCACCACCGGCGGCGACAACCGCTTCCGCGCCCCCCGCCGCCCCCGCCGCTGGAGAGGGGTGCGCGACGCCACCCACTTCGGGCCCGTCGCCCCCCAACCGACTTACTCGTGGACCGACCGCGTCGTCGGCTCCGAGAACTGCCTCCACCTCGACATCGTCCGCCCCGATACAGACGAAGAACTCCCCGTGGTGGTCTACCTCCACGGCGGTTCCTTCATCATGGGCTCCTCCCACGAGCCGATGCTGCGCGGCTACCAGTTCGCCCGCGCCATGAACTGTGTGTACGTCTCCATCAATTTCCGACTCGGCGCGCTCGGCTACCTCGACCTGCGCTCTGTCGGCGAGGACTGCGTGGCCAACCCGGCCGTCCGCGACCAACTGCTCGCCCTGCAATGGGTACAGGCCAACATCGCCCAATTCGGCGGTGCCCCTGATTCTGTGACTCTGATGGGCGAATCCGCCGGTGGCTCGGCAGTGGCCACCCTCATGGCCGCCCCCGCCGCCGACGGGCTCTTCCACCGCGCCATCGCCCAATCCCCACCCCTGGGCATGGTCCACTCCCGCGCCCAATCCGAACTGTGGGCCCGCGAACTGGTCTACCGCATGGCCCTGCCCCGCCAGGCCACCCTGCGTGACCTGCGCGCTGAACACCCCCATGACCTGGTGCGCGCCGGGCAGTCTATGATGTGGCGTGGGCAAGGGTTCATGCACCTCAACACCACCTACGCACCCACCGTCGACGGCACTTTGCTACCCGAACACCCCCTGTCGTGCTTCAGCGCCGGCCGCCAGGTCAAGGTGCCACTGCTGCTGGGCACCAACTCGGATGAGGCCAGCTTTTCAAAAGTGTTCTACATGCGCACCTCGGCGCGCTCGCGTGCCGCACTGCGCCTGCTCTCCGCCTTCGACTCTGTCGAGGCGCACCGGGTGCTGGAGGCATACGCGGGTGCCTCCGAGCGCGGCGAGTTCGCCGAACTGCTTGCCGACGCCCTCTTCTGGGCACCCTCCGTCCGCCTCGCCTCAGACCACAACGCCGTCGCGCCGACCTGGATGTACCGCTTCGACTACGCCCCAGCCGCCCTGCGCTGGCTCGGCCTGGGCGCCATGCACTCGCTGGAACTCTCGTCGATTTTCGGTGACCCGGGGGCCTCCCGCACAGCCGGCGTCACCCGCTTCGGCGGCATGGAAGGCATGGCCGAACTCACCGACCGCATGCAGTATCACTGGGGCCAATTCATCCACCACGGTCGCCCCGGATCCGAATGGCCCGCCTACGGCCCACCCTCCGATGCGTCCCCGGCCCGCGCCACCATGGTCTTCGACGACCCCACCCGCGTTGAGTTCGACCCGAAGGCCGCGCAGCGCCGCGCCTGGGCCCACTACGACATGACCGACTGGGGCAACGGCGCCCCTGAACTGCTGGAACAGCTCGGGTTGATGGTGAGCACCGAGTTGGGGAGGTAGGGGTGTGGGTGGGGTGGGGGCGGGTGGCTGAGGC
>NZ_JAUNUG010000016.1 GCF_030538285.1 Corynebacterium sp. | reverse complement strand
GCTGACTCACATAAAGTTACACACCACCCCACAACAACACAAACCCCCAGCTCACGGCGGTGAAATCGGCCCCATCGGAAGCGCTGTTATGCGCTCAAAGAACGTTCCCGGGCCCCGGTCATCCCGTGGTTGAAGACGGCCACCCGGGCCGCTGCACGGTGCACGCTCCATCCGAAAACCGCATAAGAGGCGAGTGCTCCGGCGGTGACGAGTACAGACGGTGCCCCGAATCCGTGGGCGACGAGCACCGCGACGATGACCACCAGGGGCAGCGCCAGGAACCCGATGGTGCGGGCGTCGACAAGCTCGAGAATGACGGAACCCACTAGAAACAGCATGAGCACTGCGAACAGCATGGCGCCGTCGCGGGCGCTGCCCCCTCGCGACAACATGACGGCGGCACCGACCGCTCCCAGGACCACGTTGACTCCTCCGACGGCCCAGGTTTCGCGGGCCCAACGACGGCGGGTGCCGCCGATCGCGACCCACTGCCGGAGCGAGGACCGCAATGGTCGCTGCGTGAGCAGGACGATGGGCAGGTACATGGCGAGGAAGATGAATCCGGTGAAGTGGTCGGTGTCGCCACCCATGTAGTCCTCGAGTGCCCAACGAATGAGGAGATAGACCAGGGCAGCCGCCCACAGAGTGGTCCACATGGTCAGCTGTGGGGCGCGGATGATCTGGTTGACCGGGTCGACGGGGAGGAAGCGCCCCAGGCCCCGTTCGGGGCGTTGCCGCTTGTCGATGCCCCGAACCGGTGAGTCGACGACGGTGAGCAGACTGACGGCCATCAGTACCGGATAGATGAGCGCGGTGTCGTCGCCCGCTGGCGTAAGTCTCCGCAACAGCAGCGCCACGAGCAGCGTGAAGGTGAGCGCGATCGCTCCCAACCACCGCCGGTGCCTCCTCCAGGTCAGGCTGCCCAGCGACAGGGCCTGGTAGTCCACCCAGGCGGGTCGGATCACCCACATCATGAGCGCGACCAGCACGATCTGTGCCCAGAACGTGGTCCCGGAGGCCACGATGGTCGCCAGTGTGGTGAACATGAACAGCGGTACGAACCCGATGAGCAGACGGGGACGCAGCGCCAGCGCCCGGAAGAGGCGGGCCTGGGAGACGACCTGGTTCATCGCGGATCTCCCGTCGTCGTCATGGCCAGCACGGCGTTCTCGAGGGTGAGCTCGGTGACCTTCACCGGTCCGACCTGGGCAGCGGTATGCGCCACCGCGTCGATGTCGGCGCCACCGTCGCCCAGATCGACGATGCTGCGCCGACCCAACGACAGGTCCTCGCGACGCAGCTCCCGGAGGTTCCCCAGGCGGTTGAGGACCCGGTCCACATCATCGGGCACCCCACTCAGTTGGACGAAGCGGGCTGACACCTCGTCGATGGCACCGTGGAGGACGACGCGGCCGTCATCGATGTAGAGCACGGTGTCCAGCAGCTTCTCCGCCTCGTGGAGGTGGTGGGTGGACAGGACGATGGTGCGCCCGGCCTCCTCACGCAGCGTCCGGTAGAACTGTTCCCGCTTGGCGACGTCGAGTCCGAGATACGGTTCGTCGAGAAGCAACAGTTCGCAGCCGCTGGCCACCGCCAGAACAATGCTGGCCGCGGACTTCTGGCCACGGGAGAGCTCGGAGTAGCGGGTGTTCGGAGACAGATCGAAACGCGACACCAGTTCGGCGGCGCGGGCTGGATCCCAGGAGTGCCAGCGGGCGGCGGCGACGTCGAGAAGCGTGGACACCGACCACCGGTCGGGCAAGGGGGCATCGATCCCGGCCAGCACCAGGCGGTCCATTACCTCGGCGCGGTCGAAGGGGCGGTGGCCAAGAACCTCGACCTCCCCCTGGGCGGTGAGCTGGCCGGCCAGCACACGGAGCAGGGTCGTTTTTCCGGAGCCGTTGCGGCCGATGAGCCCGTGAATGAGACCGGGTTCCAGGTGAAAACTCATCCCCTGCAGGACTTCGGCATTCCGGCGATAGCCGGCAGAGAGGTTGCGGGCGGTGATCATCGGTAAAGACCTCGGCTTTCTGCGACAGCGTCGATGAGGTGGCGGATATCGGCTCGGGTGAAATCGAGTTTGGCGGCTTCATCAATAAGCGGGGCCACGTAGTTGGCGGCGAAATCCTCCCGGCGCCGGGCAATGATGAGACCGCGGGCCCCGGGTGTGACGAACATGCCGATGCCGCGCCTCTTTGCCAGCACGCCAGAATCGACGAGGAGGGAGAGCCCGCGGCGGGCGGTGGCCGGGTTGATGTCATGGAAATCAGCCAATTCGTTGGTGGAGGGCGCGCGATCGCCGGTGGCGAGGGTGCCGTCCACGACGGAATCCTCGATCAGTTCGGCGATTTGCCTGAAAAGCGGCGCAGTGGCGTCCATCACTCACCCACTTAGTCGGTTGGTTACTGTACTAACTAACCTATCTCATGGATAACAACTTGGCTACCCCCTGCCCCACGACCTGCGGCTTTGTCGGGAATCCGGGGACCGGCATCGACGCCAGCCACGTAGTTAGGGCATGCTGGGGTGGAAGAAACGCAACTTAGTTACGAACAAAAAGAAATTAGGAGCCATGCTTGAACGCACCATTGTCTTTGTCGACACCTCATATCTCCTGGCGAGTTTCTATAACTCCTGGGAAACAGGTGCCCGCGCACAGTTAGAGATTGATCTGCCCGAGGTAGTCAACGTCCTCGGGAACATGATCCAGACCCAGCTCCACCAGCCCATCCACCGCCAACTCTGGTACGACGGCATCCCCGAGACCGGCCCGCACCGCTACCAACGCGCCCTGCGCACCTGCGATGGCGTGCAACTGCGCGCCGGACAACTCATCGAGTGGGGCGAACGGCGCACCCAGAAGGCAGTGGACACGCGCCTGGTCGCCGACATGGTGGTCACCGCCTGTCGCCAGCAGGTCTCCGACCTCGTGCTCGTCTCCGGCGACGCCGACATGATCCCCGGCGTCAACGAGGCCACCAACCACGGCCTCCGCGTCCACCTGTACGGCTTCGGCTGGGATTCCATGTCCTCTGCCCTGCGCCACGCCTGCGATTCCACCACCATCCTCGACCCGCGCGAGGACTTCGCCGAGGCCATGCAACTGCAGGTCCTCGAAGGGCCGCTGCCACCGGTGGTCCGCGACCGCCCGCTGTCAGATGCCGAACCCATCGAGGACCTCGGCATGACAGAGGTACCCAGCCCCGGCAACCTCGCTCCCTCCGAGGCCACCCCGGAGTCGACACCCGCCGACGCCCCGACCCAGCCGTGTGAGGAAAAGACCACCCCGGAGGGATCCTTCGCTCCGGCCAGCCCCGTCTCCCAGGCCCCGTCCCCCATGGATGCGGCCGTCCAGGCGGCGGCCAGTGCCGCCGCCCAGGAAGTCAGCGAGGAGGATAAAGCAGCCGCCGCGCAGACCCCGTCTCCGGAGGAAGAGGAGCCCGCCCAGGCCCCGAAGCCGACCCCGAAGCCCGGCGCGCCGAAGCCGTCCATGATGGCGCCGCGCCGGAAGCTGCGCTCGCGCTACGTGCCGCTGCCGGAGGAGGTGTGGTCTTCGGCCGGGTTCCAGACGCCTTTCGACGTCGGGCAGCAGTATGCCACCTGGTGGTATGACAATGCCGCCACCACGGAGCAGCGCGATTCCGCGCATCTGCTCTCGGGCGGCGGCCTGCCCCCGGAGATTGATCGTCCGCTGCTGCAGTTCGCCTGCGAGACTCTTCACGAGTACACGCTCAGCGAATCACAGCGCGTCAACCTCCGGGATGGCTTCCACTCGGGCATCCGCGGCGTACTGATCAACTTCCGCCGCGGCTGATCCCTGCGTTTAACTACTTGTCGGCGCCGCCGGGCTCATCGGGAATCATTCCCTCCCCGGCGGCGTCAGCTTCTGCCTGGGCATCGGAGGCATCCTGCGCTGCCTCTTCCCGCTGGTACTGGGTGTCTTGGACGCCGGGTGCGGTGCCCATGCCCTCATCGGCGGCCTTCTCGACCGGCTCGGCGTCGACCAGCTCGGGTTCGCCAGAACCCTCGGTGAGTTCACCGGCGGATTCGCCGGCCATGGAGGCCCGGATCTCGGCCAGACGCGCGGAAGCCTTCATATCGGTGCCAGCGCTGGCAATCTCAGTCATGCGGTCACCCACCGAGTGCTGGGTCAGCTCCTGTGCGCCGAGGGCATCCGCGTAACGACGCTCGATCTTCTCCCGCACGGCATCCAGGGTCGGCACGTTGCCGTCAGGGCGCAGTTCCTGCATGGAGTCCATCGCACGGGTGGCGGTCTCCTGCATGGCGGCCTGATCGGCCTGGGCGCGGAGCTGATCAATCTGGGAGAGCTGCTCCTTGAGGCGCGCCTCTGATTCGATCTGCTGGCGGGTAGCCTGCTCCGCGTTCTGCGTGGCCTGCGCGTGCATCTGCTTGGTCTCCTCGAGCTGCTGCTCGACGGCCACCAGCTGGGAGGCAAAAATCTCCGCGGTGTTGGTGAACTCCTGCGCCTTGGCGGTATCGCCTTCGGCACTGGCCTTATCGGCGGCGGCGAGAGCCGTGCGGGCCTGCTCCTGGTGCTCCTGCTGCGACTTGAGCAGGCGGTCGAGCTTCATTTCCAGCTGCTTCTGGTTGCCGATCACCGACGCGGCCTGCTCAGTGATCTCCTGGTGCTGACGCTTGGCGGCCTCGGTGGCCTGCTGGATCTGCACCTTTGGGTCGGCGTTCTCATCGATCTTGGAGTCGAAGGAGGCCATGAGGTACTTCCAGCCCTTGGACAAGGGGTTCGGCATGAGCGGGTCTCTCTTTCATCGATCGGGCTCTTTACACCGAAGTTTAGAGAGAAATCCTCGCTGCCGTCAGGATGCGCAAAGGCCCGGCCCCCAGGACGGGGAACCGGACCTTGTCTTCTCAGTGGTGGGACTACTGGCCTTCGGCGTCGCGGGCGGCGTTGGCCTCAGCGACCTGGCGGCGCACATCCTCCATGTCCAGGCCCTTGACCTGGCCGATGAGATCCTCCAGAGCGGCGGGCGGCAGGGCGCCGGCGTCGCGGTAGACCATGATGCCGTCGCGGAAGATCATCAGGGTCGGGATGGACTGGATCTGCAGGGCAGCGGCGAGGCCCTGGTTGGCCTCTGTGTCCAGCTTGGCGAAGGTAGCGTCCTCGTGGTTCTCGGACGCGGCCTCGAAGGTCGGGGCGAAGGCGCGGCACGGACCGCACCAGGATGCCCAGGCGTCAACGAGCACGATGCCCTCGCCGGTGACGGTGTCCTCGAACGTTGCCTCAGTGATATCGATGGTTGCCAACTGAATCTCCTAAAAAGTCGTTTTGTATGGTCTTACGTATGACCGCGTTTAGCGGCTGTGTTCTAGCTCAACCCTACCTGGCTGTTTATTTATTCCCATGGAGCTGTCCGGCCAGAGAAAAGGATCCCCATGATCAAGAACTATGTCGTCGAGGGCATGACCGGTGAGGCCTGCCGGATAGCAGTCGAGGAAGAGATCAACGAGATTCCCGGAACCCAGGGCGTCGACGTCGATCCCGCGACCGGCCATATGGCCGTGACCAGCGAGGGTATCTCTGACCACATGGTTGCCCGCGCCGTCGAGAACGCCGGTTTCCGCCTGCGCGAGCAGGACTAACCCATTGCCGAATACCCCCTGAGGGTATAGATTTATCTGAATAACCTCTAGAGATTGGAGAACCTATGGCAGTCAAGAACTACCAGGTCGAGGGCATGACCTGCGGCCACTGCGAGATGTCCGTTCGCGAGGAGGTCGGTGAGGTGGCCGGCGTGTCCACGGTCGATGCCTCCCACGAGACCGGCACCGTCACCGTCAGCGGCGAGGGCTTCACCGATGCCGCCGTCACTGCCGCCATCGAGGAAGCGGGCTACCAGCTGGCCTAAGCCCTTGCCGAATACCCCATGGGGGTATAGCGTGGGGTTCATGGACACTCTGGATCTCGGCGTCACCGGCATGACCTGCACGGCCTGCTCCGGCCGTGTGGAACGCAAACTCAACAAAGTCGACGGCGTCGAGGCCACGGTCAACTTCGCCACCGAATCCGCCGCCATCTCCTTCGACCCGGCGAAGGTGGATAAAAGCACCCTCATCGACGTGGTCCGCGGCGCCGGGTACGACGCCTTCGAGATCAACAAGGAAGCTCCGACGGGGAGCGAGGGGGCGTCGATAAGCGAGGACCCGCACGAAACCGCCCGCCGCCGGGACGCTGCGGACCTCAAGCAGCGTCTCATCATGTCGGCGCTGCTCACCGTACCGATCGTGGCGCTGAGCATGATCCCGGCGTGGCAGTTCAATCACTGGCAGTGGGCTGTGCTCACCATGACCACGCCCGTGTTCTTCACCGGCGGCGCCCCCTTCCACCGGGCGACGTGGGCGAACCTGCGGCAGGGGTCCTTCACCATGGACACCCTCATCACACTCGGCACTTCTGCGGCGTACCTGTGGAGCCTGTGGGCGCTGTTTATCGGCAATGCCGGGCATCCCGGCATGACCATGGAAATGCACCTGTTCCCCGCGGACACCACCATGGACGAGATCTACCTGGAGACCACCGCCGTGGTGATCACCTTCCTGCTGCTGGGACGATGGTTTGAGATCCGCGCCAAGGGGCGCTCCTCCGAGGCCTTGCGCGCCCTGCTCGACATGGGCGCCAAGGATGCGGCAGTGCTGCGCGATGCCCGCGAGGTCCGCGTTCCCCTAAGCGAGCTGGCGGCAGGCGATGTCATCGTCGTGCGCCCCGGCGAGAAGATCGCCGCCGACGGCCGCGTCGTCGAGGGTGCCTCCGCCGTTGACGAATCCATGCTCACCGGGGAATCCGTACCGGTAGAGGTCAACGTCGGCTCCCGGGTCACCGGCGCGACGATCAATGCCTCCGGGCGCCTGCTCATCGAGGTCACCCGCGTGGGCGCTGACTCGACGCTGGCGCAGATGGCCCGCCTAGTGTCCGAGGCACAGGCCAAAAAAGCCCCCGTACAGCGCCTGGTTGACCGGATCTCCCAGGTCTTCGTGCCGGTGGTCATCGTCGTGTCACTACTGACTCTTTCCGCCCACCTGGCCCTCGGTCACGGACTGGCACCCTCCTTCACCGCCGCGGTGGCCGTCCTCATCATCGCCTGCCCCTGCGCCCTGGGTCTGGCCACCCCGACCGCCCTGCTGGTGGGCACGAGCCGGGGCGCACAGCTGGGCCTGCTGATCAAGGGACCTGAGGTGCTCGAATCCACCCGCCGGGTGGACACCATCGTCATGGACAAAACTGGCACCGTCACCGAAGGAGCCATGTCCGTGGACTCGGTGGTGGCCGATGGATTCGCGGAAGACGAGATCCTGCGGCTGGCGGCAGCTGTCGAGGCCGGATCCGAACATCCCATCGCCCGGGCGATCGTGACCCGGGCCGGCGCGAACCTGCCTGGCGTGGAGAACTTCACCGCGGTGCCCGGGCAGGGGGTGCGCGGCCTCGTCGCCGGGCGCGACGTCAACATCGGGCGCCCTGCTACGCAGCTTCCGCAGGAACTCAGTGCCGCGGTGGCTCGGGCCCAGGAGCAGGGCGGCACCCCGGTCCTCGTGACGGTGGATGAGCAGGCGGCGGGCGTGATCACCGTCCGCGATACCGTCAAGGCCACCTCCGCGCAGGCCATCACCACGATGCGTGAGCTCGGCATGCGCCCCATGCTGCTCACCGGCGACAACTCCGGTGCCGCACGTGCGGTGGCCGCCGAGGTGGGCATCCACCCAGACGATGTCATCGCGGAAGTAATGCCGGATGAGAAGGTCGCGGTCGTCGAGAAGCTCCAGAATGAGGGCCGCACCGTGGCCATGGTCGGTGACGGCGTCAACGACGCGGCCGCGCTCGCCCGCGCCGACCTCGGCCTGGCGATGGGCGCCGGCACCGACGTAGCCATCGAAGCCTCCGACATCACCCTCATGAACGATGACCTGCGCTCCGCCGGGGATGCCATCCGCCTTTCCCGGCGCACACTGGGCACCATCAAGGGCAACCTGTTCTGGGCATTCGCCTACAACGTCGTCCTCATCCCCGTCGCGGCGGCAGGTTTCCTCAACCCCATGCTCGCCGGCGTGGCCATGGCCTTCTCCTCCGTGTTCGTGGTGAGCAACTCGCTGCGCCTGCGCGGGTTTAAGATCAACGCATGAACCACGCACTGACCAGGAACCAGCGGCTGGACCGACTGCCGGTCACCGGAAAGCACCGCAAACTGCTCTTCGGCTCGGGCATCGGTTGGGCACTTGACGCGATGGACGTCGGGCTCATCTCCTTCATCATGGCCGCACTCGTCGTGCACTGGGGACTCACCCCGACGCAGACATCCTGGCTGGGCTCTATCGGTTTCGTCGGCATGGCACTGGGCGCCACGCTCGGCGGACTGCTGGCCGACCGCATCGGTCGCCGCCAGGTCTTCGCCCTGACCCTGCTCATCTACGGACTGGCCACGGGAGCCTCCGCACTGGCTGGCAGCCTGGCGGTGCTCATCGCTCTGCGTTTCGTGGTCGGCCTGGGCCTGGGCGCGGAACTTCCCGTCGCTTCCACCCTGGTCTCCGAGTTCTCGCCCCGGAAATACCGCGGGCGCATGGTGGTTATCCTCGAGGCCTTCTGGGCGGTGGGCTGGATTGCGGCCGCCCTCATCGGCTACTTCGTAGTCACCGCTTCCGACGAAGGCTGGCGGTGGGCACTGGCGCTCGGAATGATCCCCACCTTCTATGCCATTTACGTGCGCAAAGGCCTGCCCGAGTCAGTGCGCTTCCTGGAGGATAAGGGCAGGCATGACAAGGCCGAGGAGATTGTCACCTCCTTCGAGGCCGAGGTCTCCCCGGCCAAACTAGAGCGTATCGACGCCGCCGAAACCCAACGCCTGCGCGAACTTCCCCGCGAGGATTTCGCGGATGCTTCCTCCATCTGGGCCCGCGGCCTGCGGGGGCGCACCGCCGCTTTATGGATCGTATGGTTCGGCGTCAACCTCTCCTATTACGGCGCCTTCATCTGGATTCCCTCACTGCTGGTGGCCGACGGCTTCACCCTGGTGAAATCCTTCCAGTTCACGCTCATCATCACCCTCGCCCAGCTGCCGGGGTACGCGGTGGCAGCCTGGTTGATTGAGACCTGGGGGCGGCGCCCCACCCTGGCGACCTTCCTGGTCGGCTCGGCCGCGTCGGCGATGTTCTTCGGCACCGCCTCCACGGAAACAACCATCATCATGGCCGGTTGCCTGCTGTCGTTTTTCAACCTGGGTGCCTGGGGCGCGCTCTACGCCATCGGGCCGGAGCTCTACCCCTCGCACATCCGCGGCGCGGGCACCGGCGCGGCGGCAGGTTTCGGACGCATCGCCTCCATCATCGCCCCGCTCATCGTGCCGCCCATCCTGCTGTGGGGAGACTCGGTAGCCCTGTTCGGTCTTTTCTCCGCAGCTTTCGTGGTGGCGGCGGTGGCCACGCTCACACTCCCTGAACAGCGGGGCAAGGTACTCGACGCCTAAGGCCCGAGAACGACGACACCCCCCGATTCATGCGAACCGGGGGGTGTAAGTGGTGGTACTAGCCGAAGCTAAACATGCCTGCCAGGCGGTCCATGAAGCTGGGCTTACGCTCGTGGGCAAAATCCTCGAGGCTGCGCGGCACGGCCAGGATGGTGGCGCGCTCGGTGCGCTCGACGCGGATGGTGTTGTTGAAGGTGGCGGTTCGGGGATTGAATTCTCGCGTGGTCATGGTGTCCCTCCTTAAGGTCCGGTGCTCGGGGTGGTGATGTTCTTACGATGTGACTGAGTTTAGGGCAGTTCATGCAGGTCAGGCACCATTGCTAAGCCATGCCTAAGTAACGCGGCCCTTATATAGGGTTACCTAAAATGCACCAAAAGCCCAGGATGGCAACCCTTTGAGGCGTGACCTTCCTCACTTATAGGGCGACCCCAGGACCTGCACCCTACCCACTTTCGGGGGTGACCCGCTGCCGGGGAGATTCCCGGGGTTACCCCAGGGGGGCTCCACAGGAGGCCGGTCGAATGATAGAGCGGGGTTAGCTGAGCGACAGTGGCGCGTAGACTGTGCGGGCAGTCACAGATCACACCTAGGAGGCAGAATGTCCGGGATCGACGCCAGCCGCAGCTGGCTCAGGGTCGGTCTCGGGATGTTCACCGTCGCCTTCGGCGCCAACGTCTTCGCGCCCCTCCTGCCCGCCTACCGGGATGTCGCCGGTCTCAGTCAACCCCAGGTCACGTTCCTCCTGGCGATCTACGTCCTGGGCCTCGTTCCGGCCCTGCTCATCGGCGGACCACTGTCCGACACCCAAGGGCGGCGCGCCCTGATCCGCCCCGCGCTCATCTTGGGTGGAGTGGGGTCGGTGGTCCTCGCGCTGGGCACCACGGGGTCGTTTGCGGCCCTGATACTCGGCCGTTTCATCGCCGGAGTGGCAATCGGGCTGGTAATGGCAGCGGGCGCCGCGTGGCTCCAGGAATTATCCGCTGGCCCCGCGCACGTGGGCGCCCGACGTGCCACCGTCGCGCTATCCCTCGGCTTCGGCGGTGGCCCCCTGCTCGGTGGCCTCATCGCGCAGTTTCTACCCCACCCGGACCTCCTCCCCTACCTGGTGCACCTGGGGCTGCTGACCCTCATCGCACCCGTGGTGTGGATGACTCCGGGCGGGGCACCCCACAAGACGCAGGCCCGTCGCGCACTGTTTTCCCGCAGCGTGTTGTCGCGGGACTTCTTATGGGCGGTCGCAGCGTGGGCGCCGTGGGGTTTCGGCGCGGTGTCAACGTCTTTTGCCACCCTCACCGCCCTGGTGAGTGAGCAGGTGTCCTGGACGGTGGCATTCACCGGCGTCATCGCCGCCGTGACCATGGCCACCGGTGTCCTGGTGCAGCCTTTGGCCACGCGCTTCGGTTCAGATCTGGTGCCGCCCGCGATCCTCGGACTCGGCTTCGTGGTCGCCGGCATGCTCGTGTCCACCGCCGTGGCGGTGACGCGGTGGCCCTGGCTGGTGATCGTGGCGGCGGTGCTCCTCGGCGCCGCCTACGGCATCATGATGGTCTCTGGCCTGCGGGAGGTAAAGCTCATCGCACCACCCGCGGAGCTGGGTGCTGCCACGGCTGTCTTCTACTCATTGACCTACGTGGGCTTCTTCGCCCCGTTGGCCCTGTCCTATCTCGGCCCGGCGCTGGGCTATCCACCCCTGTTCATCATGGGTGCCCTCATCGCGGTGGCGTCGATTCCGCCGGTGGTGCGGGTTGCTAAAGGCCGCGGATCTTCCGGGCGGCCGCACTGAGGATATCGGCGACGTCATCGTGTTTATCCGCACCGGCGTCCCGCACCGCCCCCTTCAGCTCCCGGAAAGCCCTGCCGTAGCGGCCACGGGGATCCTCATCGGAGCGTTCGCGGTAATCGTCGAGGATGCTCGCCCACTCGGGGTGAGCCTCCACCTGGGCGCGGCCCTGGGCATTGAGGGTGGCCAGCTTGCGGCCCTGTTCCACCGACATGGTGATCAGACCCTCGTCCTCCAGGAGGCTGAGGTTGGGGTAAATCCCGCCCGGAGAGGGGGTCCAGGCCCCGTCGGTGCGCTCGCCGATCTCGGCGATGAGCTGGTAGCCGTGCATCGGCTTCTCGGCCAGTAGCACGAGGATGACCTGGCGCAGATCTCCGCGCCCGGCCCGCCCACCGCGGCCGCGACCGCGGTGACCCCGTCGGCCGCAGCGATCGCCGTTGAATCCCTGATTGATGGTGATGTCGTACAAATCCGTGTTCCTTTCGATATATCGGAATGTCAACCCCACCATAACCGGCGATATATCGCTACGTCAATAGTGATGCATCGCTACTTTCTGAGGTTCGCGGCGTCATCCCAGGTCACACGCCAAAAAGAGTGCGCAGCTGCGCACTCTTCCTGTCGCTAGCCGCGGGCCATATCGACGAAACGAGAGAAGTGCAGCTGGTGCGCCACACTCACCGTGTCGATCGGTCCACCGCGGTGCTTCGCCAGGATGATGTCCGCCTCACCCGCGCGCGGATCCTCCCGATCCTGCGAGTCGGGACGGTAGAGCAACATGACCATGTCGGCGTCCTGCTCCAGCGAACCGGACTCACGCAAATCCGCAAGCTGGGGACGTTTATCCGTACGGGATTCCGGGCCACGGTTGAGCTGCGAGATCGCCACCAACGGCACATCGAGCTCCTTGGCCAACAGCTTGAGCTGACGGGAAAACTCCGAGACCTCCTGCTGACGGGATTCGACCTTCTTGCCCGAGCTCATCAGCTGCAGGTAGTCGATGACAATGAGCTGCAGGTCATGCTTCTGCTTGAGACGACGGGCCTTCGAGCGGATCTCCATCATGGTCAGGTTCGGGGAATCGTCGATAAATAGTGGTGCCTCGGAGATCTGCCCGACGCGGTTGGCCAGGGTCGTCCACGCCTCATCGGTCATGCGGCCGGCGCGCATGTCGGAAAGCTTGATGGACGTCTCCGCTGACATGAGGCGCATGACGATCTCCGACTTACTCATCTCCAGGGAGAAGATCGCCGAGGCCTTACCGTGCTTGATGGAACATGAGCGCATGAAGTCCAGCGCGATCGTCGACTTACCCACACCGGGGCGGGCGGCGACGATGATCATCTGGCCGCCGTGCAGACCGTTAGTGAGGTTGTCCAGATCGACGAAGCCCGTGGGCACACCCTGCGCCAGGCCACCGAGGTTGGCGATCTGGTCGAGTTCCTCCATCGTCGGTTCGATGATGTCGGCGAGCACCGCATAGTCCTCGGTCTCCGACTTCTGTGCAATGGAGAAGACCTCCTGCTGCGCCATGTCGAGGACGGCCTCTACTTCCGCGCCCTCATTGCCCTCGTAGCCGAGCTGGACCACCCGCGTCCCCGCATCCACCAGGCGCCGCAGAATCGCCTTCTCCGCCACGATCTCCGCGTAGTAGCGGGCGTTGGCCGCGGTGGGCACCGAGGAAATGAGGGTGTGCAGGTACGGCGCGCCGCCGACGCGCTCCAGATCGTTATGCCGGTCCAGGCGGCCAGCGACGATGACCGGGTCAATGTCCTTGCTCTCACCGAACAGGTCGATCATCGCGGTGAAGATTAACTGGTGCGCCGGGTGGAAGAAATCTTCCGGTGACAGCTCGCCGATGATCTCCACCACGGTGTTCGGGCTGAGCAGCATGGCCCCGAGCACGCCCTGCTCCGCCTCCCGGTCGTGCGGGGGCTGCCGGTACTCGCTGAAGGCAGGCCCGGAGTTGCCACGGTTGCGACGCCGCGCCGGGGAACGCTCCCCCTGATCCTCCGGCTGATCCGGCTCGGACGGAGGTACGTAGTCGTCATCGAAGCTGGCGTCACCGAAACCTGAAGTCATGCCTCGCAGTCTATCCGCCCACTGGGACACCGCGAATCGGCTGCTCAGCCCCCTGTGGACAACTCACACTGTCATTGCTTGACGCGGCTCATTCCACAGGGTCCCCCGCCCTAAAGAACTCGGGTTATCCACATGTCCTGTGGATAAGTCGAGGTTAACAGACGTCGTAGTCCCCCACTACCCCACCGGGCCTGTGGACAACTTGTGGATAACCTCCGACGGCGAGACTCACTCAACGCTCAAAACCCCAGCATAACGGCCATTATTGGACCTGTGAACAACCCGGCCCCGCCCGTGTATAACTGCGCTCAGCAGGGCGTTTGACAGGCGTCGATAAGCACGCTAATCACCAAAGAACGGCAACCGGGGGGTGACCGCCAGGTGAATCATCCCCATTTCTCCACAGTTATCCACAGAAACAAAGATGTCGACGCCCCGCGGTTCACGTTCCGCGGGGCGTCGACAAAGGCTGTTGTCGTTGGGCCGGGTCAACCCCGGCCGTCGTCAGGCGTAAATTACGCGGCGACGACCTCGAAGTTGATCTTGCCGGTCACGTCGTCGTGGAGGTTCACGATGACCTGGTAGTTACCGGTCTTCTTCACAAGACCCTTGGGCAGCTCAATGGTGCGCTTGTCCAGGGTCGGGCCGCCGGCCTTCTTCACTGCATCGGCGATGTCGTCGGTCTTCACGGAACCGAAGAGCTTGCCGGAGTCAGAGGTACGGACCGGGACGGTCACGCCGGACAGCTGCTCGAGCTGCTCACGGACCTCACGGGCGTGGTCGAGGTCGCGGATGGCGCGAGCCTCCTGGGCACGCTGAATGCCCTCGATCTGCTTCTCAGCACCACGGGTGGCCACAATGGCCAGGCCGCGGGGAAGCAGGTAGTTGCGTCCGTAGCCGTTCTTGACCTCGACGACGTCTCCTGCGTCACCGAGGTTCTCAACGGCAGCGGTGAGGATCAGCTTCATGATCCCTGCCTTTCGTTGTTCATCCCTGTCGGGAAAGTTCTGTTGAGTGGAAAAGATTCTGCTCGATCAGAACGGAGGCTCGTCATCGGCCGCACCGCCGAAACCACCGGCCGGCGGGGCGGAACCCCACGGGTCGTTGGCGGGCTGCTGCGGCTGCTGGGGTGCCTGCTGCTGGGACTGGCCGAAACCACCCTGGTACTGAGACTGCTGCGGCGGGGCCTGCTGGCCACGCTGCTGCTGAGACTGCTGGGGCTGGCCGCCACCGTAGTTACCTCCGCCGAAGTTGCCGCCACCTTCACGTGGGTTGCGGTTGACCTGGGCGGAAGCGAACTTCAGGGACGGGCCGACCTCGTCGACCTCAATCTCGAAGACCGTGCGGTTCTCGCCTTCCTTCGTCTGGTAACTGCGCTGCTTGAGGCGGCCGTTGACAATGACACGCATGCCCTTGGTGAGGGACTCGGCGACATTCTCGGCTGCCTGGCGCCAGACGTTGCAGGTGAGGAACAAAGCCTCGCCGTCCTCGTACTGCCCGGAGTCACGGTTAAAGACGCGGGGAGTGGAGGCGACGCGGAAATTGGCCACCGCGGCACCCGAGGGGGTGAAACGGAGTTCAGGGTCGGCGACGACGTTGCCGACGACGGTGATGGGGGTATCTCCAATAGCCATGTTCTTCTTACCTTTTCGTTGACGGGCCGGGGTGTCAGGCTGTTACCTGCCACCCAGTATCCGTTCTTAAGCGTCGGTGCGCAGAACCTTGGTGCGCAGGACGGTGTCGTTCAGGTTGAGAACGCGGTCCAGCTCGAGCACGGTCGCAGACTCGCACTCGAGGTTGACGACGGCGTACACGCCCTCTTCCTTCTTGTTGATCGGGTACGCAAGACGACGCTTGCCCCACACATCAACCTTCTCGACCTTGCCGTTGTCCTTGCGGACATTCTCAAGGTACTTATCCAGGGACGGGGCGACGGTGCGCTCATCCTGAGTCGGATCCAGAATGATCATGATTTCGTAGTGACGCATCGACCTCATCACCTCCTATGGTCTAGTAATTTGGTTCGGCCACGCCCCCATTGGGCGTGACAGGAGGGTCTGTTGCGTCAAGCAACCCCAGCAGCGTACCGCAAACGGGGGGAAATGAGTTAATCGTCAGCGGGTGACATCGCCGGGCATCGTCGCAAAGAACACGGCCAGGAACACGGGGATGACAGTGACGAAGAAGAAGGCGGTGATACCGAAACCGACGGACCACCCGACCGGCTTCTTCGTCATGAACGTGTGGAACGCGGCGGCGATACACAAGAAGCCGATGACGATGGAGCCGATGCCGAGGATGGTGACGGTGTTCATGCCTGCAACCTTACGTCCCCCTCACGCCGCCACATCTGGCGCACCACCAGCGCGCCCATGACGATGAGGAGGATGAGGCGGGTGATGAGCGCGGCGTCGAGAAGCTCCGGGGGAATGCCCATGTTGTCTGCGCCCAGCATGTACCACATGAGCAGCGGCCAGACGGCGGCGTCGATAAGCATCCACGACAGCAACAACCGCCAACGGGGCAGCGCGAGCACTGCCGGAACCACCAGCCACAAGGAGTACTGCGGCGACCACACCTTGTTGAACAGCAGAAACGCCAGCACGATGAGGAAAATCAGCTCGACTGCGCGGGGGCGAGCCGGGGCTCGCAGGCCGAGGACGAGGATGCCCAGGCAGGCCAGTGCGAACAGGCCGAAGGAGACGACGTTGAGCACCGGAACCGCCATGCCCGGGAAAGGTAGCTCGCGGCCGATGATCGCGTAGATGGTGGTCCACTCATAACCGCGCTCGCTGTTCAGGCGCAGGAACTCGCCCCAACCTTCCGGGTAGGCCAGCATGACCGGCACGTTGAGTACCAGCCACGAACCGGCCGCGGCACCCAGCATCCGCAGGAACGGCGCGTAGCGACACTCCCGGATCGCCAACACCAGATACGCCCCCAGCAGGTACAGCGGCCACAGCTTGAACGCCGTACCCAGCCCGATGCACAGGCCCGCCAGGCCAAACCTGCTTCTCGACGCCGCGTGCATCCCCGCCACCGCCAGCGCTATCGAGGGGATGTCCCAGTTCGTGAACGCGTGGACGATCACCAGCGGGGACGCCGCCACCAGCACCGTGTCCCAGATGCGGTGGCCCGCCATATCCGCGACCAGCCGGATGGTGAACACCCACATCGCCGACATCAACAAAGCGGTGAGCGCGAAGAACCAGGACGCCTCCGGCACCGCCCAGCCGGTGAGCTCCACCAACGGGTAGGTCAGGCGCGCGAGCGTTCCGGTCAGCCACTGGAACAGCCCCGCGAGCACCGGGTACTCCAGGTAGCGGGTGAGATCCCCCTCCACCCACGAATAGGCGTAGGGGAAACCCGACTCGTCGAGACCGCGGCCCCCGTAAAGCGGGGTGATGTCGTTGTAACAGGCGGCGATGTACTGCCGGTTTCCCGACCAGTCGAGGAACACCGACCCGTCCTCCGCCCGCGCCCCCTGCAGGCACTGCGCCTTCGACAGGAAGCCGAAGGAGCAGAACACCAGAGCCACGGAGATGAGCACCCGCACAGGCGTCCACCACCGCTGACGTCCCACCGCGGCGAAACGGCCCACCGGGCCACCCAGAAAGCCGACAACCCCCCGGGCGACCGGTTCGGTCAGCGCCGGGGAGCGTCGCTTAAGTTGCGTGACCACCTAGGGCAGGTCGAGGGTGAGACCCGGCAGGATCTCGATGCTGTCGGGGGCTGGCGGCAGGTCAATAGCCGGCGGTGCGGGGGCCGGCTCCGGGGCGGAGTCCTCCGGGGCCTCTTCCGTCGGCTGCTCCTCCGGCGCTTCCGGAGCCGGGGCAGGCGCGGCCGTCGGCGGCGGCGCCGGGACGTAGCTCAGGCCGTTGCCGCCCGAGGGAATGCCGGTGCCGAAGTTGATCGGGCCGGGAGTGTTGAAGTACTCGATCTCCTTGCCCTCGTGGGCACCGTCCATCGAGGCCTTCCAGATGCTGGCCGGGGAGCTCGCGCCGTACATGTTGCCACCCCACGTGTTGAAGATGGCGGAAGTGTTGTCGGCGGTGCCCACCCACACGGCGGTGGCCAACTGCGGGGTGGCACCGATCATCCAGGCATCCTTGTTCAGGCCGGTGTCGCCGAGCTGGGCGGTACCGGTCTTCGCGGCCGAGGGGCGTCCCCCGGCCAGGACGTTGCCGTTGGAGTACGCGGCCACCGGAGCCATGGCGGAGAGCAGGTTGTCTGCGACGACCTCGGACACGCGACGCTCACCCTCACCGGCCTCGTGCTGGTAGAGCAGTTCACCCTCGGAGGTCTCCACGCGCTCGACGAAGTGGGTCTCGTGCCACACGCCGCGGTTGGCCAGGGTGGCCAGGGCGGTGGCCATGTCGAGCGGGCGGGACTGGTACTGGCCCAGGATGATGCCCTCGTAGGGCTGGCCGCCGTTCTCGCGCAGGGTCGTCTCAATACCCGGCAGGGACGTCGCCATGCCCAAAGCGTGGGCCATGTCGGCGGTGTCCTGCGTGGTGTTGGTCAGATCCTCCTGCAGGCGGATGAAGCTGGTGTTGTAGGAGTGCTTGAGGGCATCGGCGATGGTAGTGTACCCACCGCCGCCCCCGCCCGCGTTGGTGACGGTGATACCACCGGGCAGACGCACCGGGGAGGAGTCGTACACGGCGCTGAGCGGAATGCCCTGCTGCAGGGCGGCGGCCAGGCCGAAGATCTTGAAGGTGGAGCCGGTCTGCAGGGCGGCGTTGGCGTAGTCCCAACCGGCGGCATCCTCACCGCCGTAGTAGGCGCGGACCGCACCGGTGCCCGGTTCGACCGCAGCGACACCGGCACGCGCATCCTCCTGCAGCGAAGCCAGGTTGGCGCGCACTGCCTCCACGGTGGCGTCCTGCGCCTTTATGTCGATGGTGGTGGTGATGCGCAGGCCACGGGTGGTCACATCCGTCTCGGTGATGCCGACCTTCTCCAGCTCCTCCATGACATGGTTCTTGATCATGCCGTTGGTGCCGGTGGCCTCGGTGTAGGCGGAGTAGTCGGCCGGGTCGCGGGTCTGCGGGTAGTCCATCCCGGCGCGCTCCTGCGCGGGCAGGACCTCCATGTCGACCATGCCGTCGAGGACGTAGTTCCAGCGGGTCTGCGCGCCCTCCGGGTTGGTCCACGGCTCCAGCTGGCTGGGCAGCTGGATGGTGGCGGCCAACACCGCCCCTTCCTCGGTGCTCAGCTCGGAGACGGGCTTGTCGAAGTAGGCGGTCGCCGCGGCCTCCACACCGTAGGCGTTACGGCCCAAGTAGACGGTGTTGAGGTAGGCGGCGAGGATCTCCTCCTTGGACCACTGGTTGGTCATCTTCACGGAGTAGACCAGCTCACGGGCCTTGCGCACATAGGAGTGCTCGTCGCCGACGAGCGCGTTCTTGACGTACTGCTGCGTGATCGTGGAGCCACCACCGGCGGAGGGGTTGCCGGTGAGCTGGCCGATGACGGCACGACCGAAACCGGTGAAAGAGAAGCCCTTGTTGGTCCAGAACTCACGGTCCTCGGCCGCCAGCACCGCGTTCTGCAGGGATTCGGGCACCTGCTCCAGCGACACCTGGCGGCGGTTACCCTCCGGCGGGACGACGCGGGCGAGTTCCGTGGAAGAATCGGAGGCGTAGATGGAGGAAACCTGCGCGGAGGTCAGTTCCTCCGGCTCGGGCACCTCGACCGTGGCGTATGCGACGAGGAAGACACCCAGGGGGAGGAGGATGAGCGCGAGCAGTGCACCGAGCACCGAGTACAGGATGGTCCGTCGCCTGCTGCGCGGTGCCTGATCCTTCTCCTTGTGCTTGGAGCTGGTGTTGTTCTTCTCTGACACGTGTTGTCCCCACTGTGATCACTGTTGGAGGGTTGTTACACCCGTGAACACTACTTCCCCTTTGCCCGGATGGGGAATCTTTCCGCAGGTTCGCCGCCGAAATGTCACGCCCGGGTGGCGGTGACGGCGGTGAGGAGATGGTTCCAGCGACAGCGCGGACACACCTCGACAGTGTGGACGGTCACATCTTTGCCGCTGGCGGCGATGCGGGCGATTTCATCGTCGTCACGCGCGGTGCCGGCCATGCGGCCGAGTTGCTCGCCGTGGATCCACTGCACGATCCGCAGGTCTTCAGAATCACACACCGGGCAGGGCTGTCCGGCCGGTCGACCGTGATATTGAGCGGCGGTGACCAGCAGGAAGTCGGCGTCGCACACCTCATCGCGGGTGACTTCATTGGCCCGCCAGCGACGCAGGAGGTCGGCGCGGGCGAAGCGGTGGGAGACCTCGTTGCGGTAGACGATGTCTGCGGGTTGCTTGGCACTCATTGCCGGTGAGTCTACGCATCTTCTTGATCGATCCTGCCGCGCCCCGATACCCACTTTGTGCACACGCCAACATACGATGGACCGTTGAATAACCTGACACAAGGAGTGAACGGAATATGAGCAAGGTTCGTGTGGCAATCGTCGGTGTGGGCAACTGCGCCGCATCGCTGGTCCAGGGTGTGGAGTTCTACAAGGACACCCCCGCCGAGGAGAAGGTGCCGGGCCTGATGCACGTGCAGTTCGGTGACTACCACGTCTCCGACGTGGAGTTCGTCGCCGCTTTCGACGTCGATGCAGCCAAGGTGGGCACCGACCTCGCCGACGCCATCGAGGCGTCCCAGAACTGCACCATCAAGATCGCCGACGTCCCGGCCACCGGCGTCACCGTCCAGCGCGGCCCGACCCTCGACGGTCTGGGCAAGCACTACATGGAGACCGTCGAGGAGTCCGGCGCGGACGCCGTTGATGTCGCGCAGGCGCTTATCGACGCCGAGGTGGACGTCGTCGTCTCCTACCTTCCGGTTGGTTCCGAGCAGGCCGATAAGTTCTACGCGCAGGCCGCCATCGACGCTGGATGTGCCTTCGTCAACGCCCTGCCGGTGTTCATCGCCTCCGATCCGGAGTGGGCCCAGAAGTTCATCGACGCTGGTCTGCCCATCGTCGGCGATGACATCAAGTCCCAGGTCGGTGCCACCATCACCCACCGCGTGATGGCGAAGCTCTTCGAGGACCGTGGTGTCCGCCTCGAGCGCACCATGCAGCTCAACGTGGGCGGCAACATGGACTTCAAGAACATGCTCGACCGCGACCGCCTCGAGTCGAAGAAGATCTCCAAGACCCAGGCCGTCACCTCCAACCTGGTGGAGTCCCCGCTGGCCGGCAAGGTCAACGACCGCAATGTCCACATCGGCCCTTCCGACTACGTCGAGTGGCTCGATGACCGCAAGTGGGCCTACGTCCGCCTGGAGGGCACCGCTTTCGGTGAGGTGCCGCTCAACCTGGAGTACAAGCTCGAGGTGTGGGATTCCCCGAACTCCGCCGGCATCATCATCGACGCCGTCCGCGCCGCCAAGATCGCCCTCGACCGCAAGGTCGCTGGCCCGGTCCTGCCCGCTTCGGCGTACCTGATGAAGTCCCCGCCGGTGCAGATGGGTGATGAGGATGCCCGCGCGAAGCTCGAGGCTTTCATCATCGGCGCTGAAGATTAGGTCGGTTTCCCGGGCAAAGGTGTCTAGTATGGGTCACATGAGTGAACCGACCCCCGAGGACATCGCCGCCCGGATTCGTCCGGCAATGACGAAGCTGTACGTCATGTACTTCCGCATTGCCGAACAATCCGATCTGACCGGCCCGCAGTTGTCCATCATGGCCCGCCTGCAGGACAACGGCCCCTCGCGGATCAGCCAGATCGCCCGCGAGGAGGGCATCCGTATGCCCACCGCCTCCAACGCGCTGCACCAGCTGGAGCAGCGTCAACTCGTCGAGCGTATCCGCGATGAGCAGGACCGCCGCGGAGTGCGGGTCCAGCTCACCCAGCTGGGCGCCAGCGAGCTGGAGCGGGTCGGTGAGGAGCGGACGAAGTACCTCGCGGAGATGCTCGGCACCCTTGATGAGGAGGACCTCGCCCGCGTCCACGAACTGACCGACATTATCAACAAGCTCGCGGACAGCTATGGCGCTGACCTCATTGACAGCCACAAAGGGTGAGCTGGGATAATAGGCACTGTTTCCGTCCCCCACACCCCTTCCCTACATGGCATCTCCCTTCCTCGCAGACGCTGACTCCCCCGCCCGCATCCTCGTGGCCTGGCGGCCCGATTCCCGCGGCACGGAGGCGATTGACTTCGCCGCCTGGCTCAGCCGCACCACCGACGTGCACATCCGTGTCGTGTCCACCCTGTCCCGACCGTGGCCTGCCACGTCGTTGAGCCGCCTCGGCGGCAAGTACCGGAAATGGATCCGAAAGCAGGCGGAAGCCTGCGAAACTGCGGTGAAGCGGGCGCTGAATGACGCGGGCGTCGATAAGCAATCGTGGGATGAGCAATTCTCCCTCTTCCTCGACGGGCCCTCCGAATCGCTGCTCATCAGCGAGGCGGCCGCCGAGTTCGGGGCCCACCTGATCATCCTCGGCTCAGGGGCAACCGCCCCGAAGGGCCGGTTCATCGCCGGTTCTACTGCCGACGCGCTTCTGCACTCCTCCCCCGTGCCGCTGGGCCTCGCACCGCGCGCGGTACGCCTGTCGAAACGCGGCGTCACCCGCGTCAACTACGCGTTCCTGGAAACCGAGATCGACGAGAACGATCCCTCCCTCCACTACGCCGCGGACCTCGCCGAAGAATGGGGCGTAGAGATGCGTGTGCTCGCCTTCTCCCCCTCCGGCATCGCGGACCAGCCTTTCCACGACAAGCTCGACTTCTCGCGCGAGCTTATCGACGAATGGCGCGAACACTCCCTCGCCGTCCTCGACCGCAGCCACGACGTCATCGCCGAGGCACACCCCAACCTGGAGGTCGAATCGGACCTCGGCTCCGGCACCGGTTGGGCCGGCGCGATCGACGCCCTGAAGTGGCGCAAGGGCGACCTGCTCATCCTCGGTTCCACCACGCCCGGCGCGCTGGAGCGGGTGTTCGTCGGCTCCACCGCCACCGAGTTCCTGCGCCACGTCCACATGCCGGTGCTCATCCACCCGACGTCGAGGAGTTGACGACGGGTCTAAGGTTGAAGCCATGAGTCACCCCGAGAACGATTCCCCCCGCCAGGATTCCGGGCGCCCCAACTGGCGCAACTTCCTGGACCACCCGGAAAACGATCTCACCCAGGACGCCGACTTCCACAACCGCCGCCCCCCGGAACCGCAGACCGCCGAGGAGCTCGCCTCCTCCACCGACCCCGTCATTCAGCAGGAACGTAACCGCCGCTCCACCCGGCAAGCCCTGACCTGGATGTTCGGCACGATGGCCCTGACCGCCGGCGGTGGTTTCGTCATGGCGCTTTTCACCCGCCTCATGGGCGGCCCGCTCTGCGACGCCGGGGAAGCCGCCTGGCTGTGCACCCGTTCCGCGCAGATCTGGTGGCCGATCATCACCAGCACCTTCGCCATGGGCGGCGTCATCGGCTGCGCCATCATCATGGTGCGCAAGCTCAACAGCTACACCCGCTGGCGCCCCTGGATGGGCATCTTCTGGGTGCTCATCCCCTTCGCCATGATGTGGATGCTGCAGACCTGGCAGATCCTCATCATGGCACTGAGCGACTAAGCTTCCGCCGCCACCTCGGCGCAGTCCGCACGACCACAATGCGCGGTCGCGGGCTGCGCCGCACATGTCTCACACACCAGCGCCTGGCGGCGGCACGTGTCCTCATTGAGGCAGTTGATGAAGTTGTTCGTGTGGCCGTCACAGTGGATGCAGTGGCCGAGCTCGGCGTAATCCTCCCCGAACTCCATGTGCATCCGCTTGTCGAAGACATACAGCGAGCCCTCCCACAGGCCCGCGTTGCCGTACTTCTCGCCGTAGCGGACGATGCCACCGTCGATCTGGTAAACCTCCTTGAACCCCCGGTTGAGCATGAGGGAGGAGAGGATCTCACAGCGCACACCACCCGTGCAGTAGGTGACCACCGGCTTATCCTTCATCCAGTCATACTTGCCGGATTCCAGCTCATCGATGAAATCATGCGTGGTGGTCACATCTGGGACGACTGCGTCACGGAACTTGCCGATCTGCGCCTCCATCGCATTACGACCATCAAAAAAGACCACATCCTCCCCGCGCTTTTCCACCAGGGAATTGACCTCCTCCGGCTTGAGATGCACGCCACCGCCGATGATGCCGTCCTCATCCACCTTGATCTCCCCCGCCGCATTGAACGCGACGATCTCATCGCGCACCTTGACGCTCAGCTTCGGGAAATCCTCCGCCCCGCCCTCCGACCACTTGAACTCCATGTCCTTGAAGCCCGGGTAGTCGCGCGTCTTGCGGATGTAGCGCTTACACGCATCAATGTCACCGCCGACGGTGCCGTTGATACCGTGCTCGGAAATGAGGATGCGGCCGCGCAACCCCAGCGACTCGCACAGGTCACGCTGCCACAGCATCACCGCCTTCGGATCGGCAATCGGGGTGAAGCGGTAGTACAGGAGGATTTTGCTGATGGCCACGGGGGTGATTCTATCCCGTGGCCATCGGGCTAACGCTTCCGGTACAGCGACTTGCGCCAGTACTCCGGCTCGGAGGTGACCAGTACGCCGAGGTTGCGGAAGATGCCCTCATCCACCGAACCGAGGATGGTGGTGGTGTGGGCCTCGCATCCGTGGAGGTTCTTCAGTTCGGCCAGGGCCCGGCGCGCCTCGTCGCTGCTCGCCGCAGAGACTGACAGGGCGATGAGCACCTCGTCGGTGTGCAGGCGCGGGTTGCGGGAGCCGAGGTGTTCGGTTTTCAGTGTCTGGATCGGCTCGATCGACTCCGGGGAGAGCAGGTGCTGCTCGCGGTCGATGCCGGCCAGGTGCTTGAGGGCGTTGAGCAGCATGCCGGCGGAGCAGCCCAGGAGGGGGGTGGTCTTGCCGGTGATGATGGTGCCGTCGGCCAGCTCCATGGCGGAGCCGGGTTCCCCGGTCTGCTCGGCGACCGCCAGCGCGGGGGCGACGACCCGGCGATCCTCCACCGTGGTGCGTGCCTTGGACATGACCATGCCGATGCGGGAGGAGACGACGTCGTCGAGGTCGTCGCGGCGTTCGTCGACAAGCGCCTTGTAGTAGCGGCGGACGATCTCCTGGCGGGAGGCTTCGCGGCAGACCTCGTCGTCGGAGATGCAGTAGCCGACCATGTTGACGCCCATGTCCGTCGGCGACTGGTAGGGGCTGTCACCGGCCAGGGTCTCCAGGAGGGTGCGCAGCAGAGGAAAAACTTCGACGTCGCGGTTGTAGCTGGTCACCTGACGGCCGTAGGCGGAGAGGTGGAAAGGGTCGATGACGTTGATGTCGTCGAGGTCCGCGGTGGCTGCCTCGTAGGCGAGGTTGACCGGGTGTTCCAGGGGCAGGTTCCAGATGGGGAAGGTCTCGAACTTGGCGTAACCGGCCTTCACCCCCCGCTGATACTCGTGGTACACCTGCGACAGGCAGGTGGCGAGCTTGCCGGAGCCGGGCCCCGGCGCGGTGACCACCACGACGTCGCGGCTGGTCTCCACATAATCGTTGACGCCGAAGCCCTCCTCGGAGACGATGCGGCGGGTATCCGTCGGGTAGCCGGGGATGACACGGTGGCGGTAGACCTTCATCCCGAGGCGCTGCAGACGATCCATGAACGCGTGGGCGAGGGGGTTGTCGTCGGTGAGCTGGGTCATCACCACGTGCTCGACGAGGAAGCCGCGCTCGCGGAACACGTCGATGAGGCGCAGGGCATCCTCCTCATAAGGAATACCCAGGTCGGCGCGGACTTTCTGCCGCTCCAGGTCCTTGGCGTTGAGACAGACGATGATCTCCAGGTCGTCCTTGATCCGCTCGAGCATGGCGATCTTGTTGTCCGGGGTGAAACCGGGCAGGACGCGGGAGGCGTGCATGTCGTCGAAAAGCTTGCCGCCCATCTCCAGATAGAGCTTGCCGCCGATCTCCGCGCGTCGGGCGTTGATGTGCTCCGACTGCATCTCGATGTAGCGTTCGCGATCGAATCCGATCTTGTGCGGCATGCGTTTTTCGTCCCCTGCGTGGTGATGGATCTGACTGCATTGACTCTACCGCCAACACCCCTCCCCGAGCTTCCCACCTAACATCCCACTCGGCATAACACTGTGGGATGTTAAGTGGGATGTTGAGTGTTATGTTCGGCGGTAACGCTGCTTGGGGCTGCGGGGCGGCTCCGTCGGCTCGACATCGCCGGCGTCGATAAGTTCATTAACCGCCTTCTGGATCGCGGTGCGGCTCAGCTTTGTCTGTTCCACCAACTCGGTTGTGCTCGCGCTCTCCCGGTTCCAGAGGATCTCCCGGACCTGCTCCCGCGCAGTCCCATAGCGTTCCGCAGGAGCAACCTTGCGACGCCGGAACACAATTGTGAAATGCGTGAGCGAGTTCTGTACTTCCGCGACGGGCATGAGAGCCTGCGCCAGCGAAGACTGGATGACCGCGATTCCCGTGCCACGATTCTCCGCGACCGCGCCCCCGCTGGGGAAAGCCGCGGTCTCCAGGAAAGTCGCCAGACGTTGGTTGCGGGTAGAACTTACTCCCGCTTCCCCGAGCGACTGCACTGTCACCGCGCCGAACAGTCCCCCGGGATTGGTTATCTCCAGCCGATCGACGAACATGTTCACCTGCACCTGCGTGCCGCGGGCGCTGGGCGAATAGTCTCTGTGCTTGAGCGCGTTGACGACAGCCTCGCGCACCGCCACCAGCGGATAGTCCGGCAGTTCGGTGCGGAACGTATCCCCGATGAGACCGCCCGTGCGCATGTTCTTGTTGACCATCTCCACCACCGAATCCACCAGTTCCGGGATCGGCCCGCCTAGGGTGGCGCTGTCCAGCAGCCTGATTCCCGTGGTCACATCACCTTTGGAGGTGCCGGGAAACACTGCGAATGTCACCGTCAACCGGGGAAAGAACTCCTGCGGATACTCACCCATCGCCAACAGGGCAGCCAACGTCACATGCCCGTCCTTGGTCACCCGCAGGTACTTGAGGGCCTGGGCCTCGCCATGTGCAAAAGATTTAGGCCGCAGCGCCCGCTGCCCGCTGAGATAGGGCTGCAGGATGTCCGGATCGAGATCATCGACCTGCGCCTCCTCGACAGGTTCCTCATCCCACCGGGGTTGTGCGTGTTCCTCGACGAGCCGATCCACCTCGTACTGCTCGAGCCGCAGGTCACCGTCCCCCGTGCGTCGGTAGCTGCCGCGATAACGGCCCTGTTCAGCGATATAGCAGGGCTTGTCGTAGGCGGGCATCTCCGGGACGGTGACCACGAGGACCGGAGCGCCATCAATATGGTCGATCTCCACTTCCGGGCGGACCACCGGGATGAGCTGCTCACATCGGGAAATCAGCTCGTCCTGCGCCTTCCGTACGTTGAAACCCTCCACCGGCACGAACCCATCAGCTTCGGAGAGGCCGATGATGATCAACCCACCACCGGAGTTGGAGAAGGCACTCAGAGTCTCGCGGATGTTCTTCCCTACGCCGCTTTTGACCTCCACCCGCTGCTTATCGGTACCGATCAACCGCAGCTGCGCGATGGTGCCCTCCAACTTCCCACTCAACATAACACCCAACATAACAATGTGGGATGTTGAGGGGGATGTTCAGTGGGATGTTAAGTGGGATGTGCGCAGCTGCGCACAGTTTATGCCCTGTCACCTGCGATGACTACAATGTTGTCCATGCCCGAAGGTCATGTGCTCCACCGTCTCGCCCGCGAACTGAACGCCCGCTTCACCGGCGACGAAGTGGAGGTGACGTCCCCGCAGGGGCGTTTCGCCGCCGAGGCATCGCTTATCGACGCCGCCCGCATCGCCCGCGCCGAGGCCGTCGGCAAGCATTTGTTCATCGATTTCGATACCCCGCACCCGGAGCACATCGTCTACATCCATCTTGGGTTGATCGGGCAGTTGAAGTTCGAGCCGGCGGCGGAGCAGACCGGGCAGATTCGCCTGCGCATCAGTGACGGTGAGCAGGCCGCCCACCTGCGCGGGCCGCAGGCCTGCCGGCTGATCACCGATGAGGAGTACGCGGCGATCCGCGCGAAATCCGGTGAGGATCCCATCCGCGATGACGCCGACCCGGAGGCTCTGTGGGCACGTGTCCACCGTTCGCGGCGCAGCATCGGCTCGCAGCTCATGGACCAGAAGCTCTTCGCCGGGGTGGGCAACATCTACCGCGCGGAAACCCTCTTCCGCCTGGGTATCTCCCCTTTCCGGCCCGGCACGCAGCTGGAACGCAACGAGTTCGACAGCATCTGGGCGGACCTCGTGGGGCTGATGGCGGAGGGTGTGGAAACCGGGCGCATCGATACCGTCCGCCCGGAACACACTCCGGAGGCGATGGCGCGTGAACCCCGGAAGGATGATCACGGCGGCGAGGTGTACGTCTACCGCCGCGCGGGCCTGCCCTGTTATGTCTGCGGCGCGCCGATCAGCCAGCGGGTCATGGAGGGCCGCAATCTCTTCTGGTGTCCCTCGTGCCAGGCGTAGCCTGGGGACATGATCCTGCCCAGTGCCGCGTACCCCGTCTCCGTCATCCGCGCCTGTGAGCAGGTGCTTCTCGACGCCCAGTCCGCCGACGACCAGCTCATGCGCCAGGCCGCTCACGCCGTGGCCCTCGCCGCGCGGACATTGCTGAAGGAGATGCGCGATCCGCAGGTCCTGTTGCTCGTCGGCGCGGGAGGCAACGGCGGTGACGCACTTTATGCCGGGGCTGAACTGGCGGCGGACCACCACGTCGACGCCGTCCTCCTCGGCCGCGAGGGCCGCGTGCACGAGCGCGCCCTGGCCGCCTTCGACCAGGCCGGGGGCACTATCCACGATAAGCTTCCTGATCCGGCTTCCTGGGATCTGATCATCGACGGCATCCTCGGCATCGGCGGTTCCGGTGGGCTCTCCCCTGCGCTGGGCGCCTGGTTGGAGGAGGTGGAGGCGCCGATCGTCGCTGTCGATGTGCCCTCCGGCGTGGATGCCGATACGGGCGCTTGCCCCGCGCATCACATCACCGCAGATGTCACCGTCACCTTCGGCGGCCTGCGCCATGCCCATGCGGTGAGCACCGTGTGCGGGGAGGTACTGGTCGCTGACATCGGCAACGAGGCCGGTGAGCTGGGGACATCCCTGCTACGCGCACACCGGCCGATCTTCACTTTCCGCGCCCTCCCACCGAGCCGCGAGTGGCCTTTCCCCCTCATCGACCTCGCCGCGGTCCATTCGGGCGTCCCGCTCGAACCCGGCGCGGACGACGATAAATACTCCGGCGGGGTCCTCGGCGTATGCGCCGGTTCGGAGACCTACCCCGGCGCCGGTTACCTCACGACCATTGCTGCGGTCCGCGCCACCAGCTCGATGGTCCGCTACGTCGGCCCCCTGGGCCGCGATATCGTCCGGGAGGTTCCGGAGGTGGTGATCTCCGGGGACGTTGCCAGTACCGGCCGCGTCCAGGCCTGGGTTGTCGGCCCCGGTCGCGGTACCGACGAGGCCGCCGCCGCGGAGCTCGCCGAGCTGCTCGCCCGCCCCGAACCCCTGCTTATCGACGCCGACGCCATCACCCTTCTCGCCCAATCCCCTAAGTTGCGCGCCGCCTTGCGTTCCCGCGACGGCGACGCTCTACTCACTCCCCATGCCGGTGAATTCACCCGACTAGCCGAGGCGATCGGCGACCTCCCGGAGGCAAGCACCGACCCGCTGCGCGCGGTGCGCGCTCTCGCCGCGGAGCTACGCTGCGCCGTCCTCCTCAAGGGCCGCCGCACCATCATCTGCCTCGACGACGCGCTCACCACCGTCGATGCCGGCTCCTCCTGGGCCGCGACCCCCGGCTCCGGTGACGTTCTCGCCGGCCTCGCCGGTGCGTGGATCGCCCGCGCCGGGCTGCCCGGAGTCTTGGAAGCCACCAGCATCCACGGCAACGCCGCGTGGCTCTCCGCTCAGACCGTCGACGGCCCCGCCCCCACCTCCGCCTCCCGCATCGCGGAAGCCATCCCGCAGGCGACAGCAAAAACCGCGTCACCGTGAAACGGTGACGCGGTCTTCGTGCCGGAACTCCTAGTGCAGGGACTTGCCCTGGATGCCACGCGGAACGTTGAGAACCGCGATGAGCGAGATGAGGGAGACCACGGCGATGTAGATGCCGATGGACAGGGAGGTACCGGTGGCGTCGAGAAGCAGGGCGGCGATCATCGGGGCGAAGGCACCACCGATGATGGAACCGATCGCGTAGCCGATGGAGACACCGGAGAGGCGGACGTCGGCCGGGAACATCTCGGCGTAGAGCGCGGACTGCGGACCGTAGGTCGAGCCGAGGAGGATGCCCAGGACAACCATGCCCATGATGAACAGCGCGACGTTGCCGGTATCGACAAGCAGCCAGGTCGGGATGGCCCACAGGATCGAGCCGATGTAACCGAGCGCGAAGACCTGCTTACGTCCGAGAGTGTCGGACAGCGCGCCGAAGACCAGGGTGGCGGCGATCCAGGAGATCGCGGTGGCGGCGGTGACGGCCAGGGTGGTGGTGCGGTCATAGCCGACGACGTTGGTGCCGTAGGAGACGATGTAGGCGATGGCCAGGTAACCCGCGGCGTTGACGCCGGCGAAGATGAGGGCGGCCAGGGCGACCTTGCCGGTGTGGTGCTTGAACAGCTGGGCCAGCGGTGCGGAGGACTTCTTCTTCAGCTCCTGCAGCTCGGAGAACACCGGGGACTCCTCCACCAGGCGGCGGATGAGGAAACCGACGATGATCAGAACCAGCGAGGAGACGAAGGGCACACGCCAACCCCAGGCCTCGAACTGCTCGGTAGTCAGGGTCGCGGACAGCACCAGCATGAACAGGGTGGCCAGCAGCATGCCGGCGGGGACGCCGACCTGCGGGAAGGAACCGAAGTAACCACGGCGGTGGACCGGGGCATGCTCGACGGCGAGCAGTGCGGCGCCGCCCCACTCACCACCGGCGGACAGGCCCTGCAGGATACGCAGGAAGACCAGGATGATCGGCGCTGCGATACCGATCTGCGCGTAGGTGGGCAGCAGACCCATTGCCACGGTCGCGCCACCCATACCCACCAGGGTGATCACCAGGACCGGCTTGCGCCCCAGTCGGTCACCGAGGTGGCCGGCAATGATGGCGCCGAGGGGGCGGAACAGGAAGGAGATGCCCAGAGACGCCCAGGAGATGATCTGGGCCATCGTCGCGGATTCGTTGGAGGCGGGGTTGAAGTACTGGGCGGCGAAGATAAGCGCCGCTGCCTGGGCGTAGATGAAGAAGTCGAACCACTCGATGGTGGTACCGACCATGGCGCCGGAGAGGACACGGCGGTGCTCGGCGGTGATCGGCTGGGGATCTTGAGTGGTCCCGGTGCCGGCTGTGCCGGAGGCGAGAGTGTCGTTGGTCATCGCGGTGGGCTTTCTGTGGGGTGGAAGAGGTGGGTGTCGCTTAGTTAGCGGTTATCGACGATGCGCTTGGCCTTGCCCTCGCCGCTGTCGACCTGATCGACAACATCGACGTCGACAGTGACACCCATGCGGTCCTTGATCAGCTTGCGCAGGTTGAACTGCGAGTAGACGATCTCGTCGGGGGTGCGGCCCGGGGCATGCTCGACGACCAGCGTCAGGTGGTCCATGCGGCCACGCTTGGTGAGGACGCACTGGTAGCGCGGGCGGAGGTTCTTGTCCATCGTGATGAGCTCCTCGAACTGGGTCGGGAAGCAGTTCACGCCACGGAGGATGATCATGTCGTCGTTACGGGCGCTGATGCGGTCCAGGCGACGCATGGAGCGGGCCGTACCCGGCAGGAGACGGGTGAGATCGTGGGTGCGGTAACGGATGACCGGGAAGGCCTCCTTGGTGATCGGGGTGATCACCAGCTCACCGAGCTCACCATCCGGCACCGGCTCGAGGGTGTCCGGGTTCAGGATCTCCGGGTAGAAGTGGTCCTCCCAGACGGTCAGTCCGTCCTTGGTCTCGATGCACTCCTGGGCGACGCCGGGGCCCATGACCTCGGAGAGGCCGTAGATGTCGGTGGCGTCGATGCCGAAGCCGGTCTCCAGGTCCTGGCGCATTCCCTCGGTCCACGGCTCGGAGCCGAAGATACCGACGCGGATGGAGGAGTCACGCGGGTCCATGCCGTTGGCGCGCATTCGGTCGAGCACGTTGAGCATGTAGGACGGGGTGCCGACGATGGCGTCCGGCTCGAAGTCACGCATGATCTCGAGCTGCTTGTCGGTCTGGCCGCCGGACATCGGAATGACGGTGGCACCGAGCTTCTCGACGCCGTAGTGCAGGCCCAGACCGCCGGTGAACAGGCCGTATCCGAAGGTCACCTGGACGCGGTCACCCGGGCGGACACCGCCGGCGCGCAGGGAGCGGGCGACGAGATCGGCCCAGTTCTCGATGTCGTTGCGGGTGTAGCCGACGACGGTGGGCTGGCCGGTGGTGCCGGAGGAGGCATGGATACGCGCTACCTGGTGCTTCTGAACCGCGAACATACCGAACGGATAGTTCTCGCGGAGAACTGCCTTGTCCGTGAACGGGTACAGGGCGATGTCCTTGAGCTCCTTGAAGTCGTCCGGGTGGACGCCCTTCTCGTCGAACGCCTTACGGTAGTGCGGGACGTTGTAGTAGGCGTGGCGCAGAGAGTTCTTCATGCGCTCGGTCTGCAGAGCGGTCAGCTCGTCTCGAGACGCGTACTCAATGCTGGTCTGGGGACCGTTGATCGTGGAGGTGATGTCCGTCGAGGAAGCCACGGAGATTGTCCTTTCCTACGGCTCCTACGGCCCAGGGGGCAGCGTGGGGGCCGGAGCCGTTGGTGAGCAGATGTGTGAATGCTATTAACTAACCGACCACTCGGTCAGTAGCATGTGACAGAGGTTACAGCTAGGGCACTGTAACTTGCAACACATTGAGGGATAAAAATCTGCCAGCCCACAACAAAAGCCCCGCCCCCTACCCCCGAAGAACAAAAAAGTGCAGGTCAGTGACCTGCACCCTCAAATACCCCCTTACCCCACCCCGGTTATGACCGCGGCCGCACAATGCCGGTGAACACCATCTCGGGAGTGATCGCGGCCAAGTCAGCTGGCAGGTAGCGCCCCTCCGGGGAATACCACTCCACGATCGAGTTGATCATGCCGAAGATGAGACGTGCGACGACCCCAGCCGCAAGGTCAGTGCGCAGTGAACCTTCCTCCTGGGCGCGCTCGACCACATCAACCAGCGCCCGGGTGATACCCCGGCGGCGTTCCATGATCGCCAGCTCCGCGTCAGTGTTCCCGCGCAACCGCAGGAGCAGTCGCACATAGGCGGGATACTCACACAGGACGCGGGTAGTTCCGCCGACGAGCAGGTGCAGCTGCTCCACCGGGTCATCCGAAGCTTCAAGGGCCCCCTCAACGACGGCCGTCAGCTCCTCGAGCGCCTTGTCCGTCGCCTCGACGAGGATCTCCTCCTTCGAGGTGACGTGGTGGTAGATCGCAGACTTGCTCAGCCCGAGCCGCTCCGCAAGGGCCCCCATCGACGTCGCCTCATACCCCCGAGCGTTGAACTCTTCGACGGCGATACGGATGACCTCATCCCGGGCATATCCCGGCCGCCCGCGGCCTGCGGCTTGAGTTGACGGCATGGTGATATCTCCTTCGGCTCCGTACTGCAGGGGAAAGTGTACGTGACACCACCAGGCGGAATTGTATTGAGTTCACCCCACAAAGTGACTCCGATCACGTACACTGGCCGCTTAATACCGACCGATCGGGCGGTATTTCTGCGCCAGCGGGCTCCAAACAGGCCCCTGAACTGCAATTATACACATTCCGCCACCACCCCAGGAGTTCCACATGAGCCAGCTACTCGCACCCGGCGTCGCCGAGGGAGACAAGTACGACCACGTCCGCACAATGTTCGAGGAGGACAACGCCTCCGCCGGACTCGGCATGGTGATCACCCACATCGGCGACGGCGAGGCGAAGGGCCACTTCACCATTCGTCCCGACATGTGCAACGGACATAAGACCGCCCAAGGCGGCTACCTGTTCACCTTCGCCGACTCGCTTTTCGCCGGCGCCTGCAACTCGACCGGCAACATCGCAGTGGCCGCCCAGGTCGGCATCCACTACATCGCCCCCGCACGCGAGGGAGATCTCGTCGAGGGCCACGCCATCGAGCGCCGCACCTGGGGCCGCAACGGGATCACTGATGTGACCCTGACCGTAAACGGCACCGTCATCGCGGAGTTCCGCGGGACATCCCGCGTGGTCAAGGCCGTCTAGCTTACCCCCGAGACCGGGCCCCCAGACAAGAAAGTGATCTACGCCATTGACATGGATCACACTGTCCCCATATACTGACCGAACGATCGGTTATTAAATGCCGACGAGACCGTTGTCGAACTTCACCCGAACGAAGGAACACCGATGACCACCGCCACCGCAAACCCCTCTCCCGCCGATGCGGCCGGGCAGGAGAACTTCGACCGCCTCATCGCGGAAGACTCCCGCATCGAGCCCACCGACTGGATGCCCGCCGCCTACCGCAAGACCCTGACCCGCCAGATCTCCCAGCACGCACACTCCGAGATCATCGGCATGCAGCCGGAGGCCAACTGGATCACCCGTGCCCCCTCCCTGAAGCGTAAGGCCATTCTCATCGCGAAGGTCCAGGATGAGGCCGGCCACGGCCTCTACCTGTACTCCGCCGCCGAGACCCTCCAGACCGGCCGCGACGAGCTCGTCGACCAGCTGCTCGAGGGCCGCGCAAAGTACTCCTCCATCTTCAACTACCCGGCCCGCACCTGGGCCGACATCGGAGCCATCGGCTGGCTGGTCGACGGCGCCGCCATCGCCAACCAGGTCCCGCTGTGCCGTGCGTCCTATGCACCCTACGGCCGTGCGATGGTCCGCATCTGCAAGGAAGAGTCCTTTCACCAGCGCCAGGGTTGGGAGATCCTCTACGAGCTCTCCAACGGCACGCCGGAGCAGAAGCAGATGGCGCAGGAAGCCATCAACCGCTTCTACGGCCCGGCCCTGCAGATGTTCGGCCCGCCGGACAACGACTCCCCGAACTCCCAGCAGTCCATGAACTGGAACATCAAGCGCTTCTCCAACGATGAGCTGCGCCAGCGCTTCGTCGACATGATCGTCCCCCAGGCTGAGGCACTGGGTCTGACCTTCGAGGACCCGGACCTCAAGTGGAACGAGGAGCGCGGTCACTACGACTTCGGCGAGCTCGACTGGAGCGAGTTCTACTCCGCCATCAAGGGTGCCGGCCCCTGCAACGTCCAGCGCATGCAGCGTCGCCGCCAGGCCTTCAACGACGGCGCCTGGGTCCGCGAGGCCGCAGCCGCGTACTCCGAGAAGTACCAGACCGCCGACTCCCAGCTCATCGCTTAACGGCACCACACCTATATATAAGGAGTAATCCACAGATGTCTGATCAGCAGCATTGGCCGATGTGGGAGGTCTTCGTCCGTTCCTCCCGTGGCCTCTCCCACGTTCACGCCGGTTCCCTCCACGCCCCGGACGCCACCATGGCCCTGCGCAACGCGCGCGACCTGTACACCCGCCGCAACGAGGGCACCTCTGTGTGGGTCGTCCCGACTGAGGCCGTGACCTCCTCCGACCCGGATTCCAAGGGCGGCTACTTCGAGTCCGCGTCCGGTAAGAACTACCGCCACGCCACTTACTACGACAAGTCCGAAGGGGTGCCGCACCTGTGAGCAGCTTCGCTTCCGCGGATTCCGCGACCCGTCAGACCCAGGGTGACTCCCTCACCGCCGAGGACATCCAGGTCTCCGGCGCCCAGGCCACCGAGGACGTCGCCACCTACGCCGCGATGCTCGGCGACGATGCCCTCATGCTCGGCCAGCGTCTGAGCTGGTGGATCTCCCGCGCACCGGAGATGGAGGAGGACATCGCGCTGGCCAACATCGCGCTGGACCTCATCGGCCACACCCGCTTCCTCTACTCCTACGCCGGCACCGCCTGGGGCAAGTCCGAGGACGATCTCGCCTACTTCCGCGAGGAGGAGGAGTACCGCTCCGCCCGCCTCATGGAGCAGGAGAACGGCGATTTCGGCCAGACCATCGCCCGCCAGCTGCTGGCCTCCTACTACATGTACGGCCTGTACACGGCACTGCTGGAGTCCACCGACGAGACCATCGCCGCGATCGCCGCGAAGGCGGTCAAGGAGGTCGAGTACCACGTCGACCACGCTAACCAGTGGATTCTGCGCCTGGGCCTGGGTACCGAGGAGTCCAAGCACCGCATCGAGGAGGGCCTGTTCTACATGTGGCCCTACGTCGATGAGCTCTTCGAGGACCTGGAGATCCACCAGCAGCTCGCAGAGCAGGGCATCGCGGTTTTGCCGTCCTCCCTGCGCGCCGACTTCGACGAGCGCATCAAGCACGTCCTCGACACCGCCCAGCTGGAGGTTCCGACCACCCCGCAGGCCATGTCCGGCCAGCGCACCGGTCGTTTCTCCGAGCAGCGCGGCTACATTCTCGCCGAGCTGCAGGTCTTCGCCCGCAAGCATCCCGGCGCCACCTGGTAGTCCCCCTGCCCGCTCATCCGAAGGAAGGTCAGATCGTGTCCACCCATCCCCTGCGCCCCACCGATCCCGAGGCTGCGAAGGTCTGGGACACCGCCGCCACGGTGCCTGATCCGGAGATCCCGGTCATCTCGATCGCCGACCTGGGAATTCTTCGCGACGCCGCCGTCCTCGACGGCACCGCGGTGGTGACGATCACCCCGACCTACTCCGGATGCCCGGCCATGGACCACATCACCCGTGAGGTCGGGGAGGCTCTCGTCGCCGCCGGTTACGAGGACTCCCGTGTCGACCTGGTGCTCCACCCCGCCTGGACCACCGACTGGATCACCGAGGAAGGCCGCGAGCAGCTGCGCGAGTACGGCATAGCCCCTCCGCAGCACTCAGCGAACCAGGCCCAGGCGGGCCCAGTGAAGCTCACCCTCGCTCCCCCACCCCCGGTTCCGTGCCCGCGCTGCGGCTCGACCCGGACCCGCAACATCGCCCAATTCGGCTCGACCTCGTGCAAGGCCCTGTACTCCTGCGAGGACTGCCTCGAGCCCTTCGACTACTTCAAGGTGCACTGATGACCGCTCCCACCAAGAAAAAGGCCAAGTTCAATCCGCTCGAGGTCTCTGAGGTCCGTCGTCTGACCGACAACGCTGTCGAGGTCAGCTTCGAGGTTCCGGAGGAGCTCCGCGACGACTACGACTACGTCCCCGGCCAGTACGTCGCGCTGCGCGCCGACATCGATGGCCAGGAAGTCCGCCGTTCCTACTCCATCTGCGATATTCCCCGCCCCGGCGTGATCCGCGTCGCCATCAAGCGCGACCTCGGCGGCATCTTCTCCACCTGGGCCAACGACGAGCTCACCCCGGGCACCGTCATCGAGGTCATGAACCCGCAGGGTGCTTTCACCTCGCGCGTCCATGTCACCTCCCTCAACGATGCGCAGGAGCTGCTCAAGGACGAGCTTGCCGACGTCGACGGCGCCCCGCACCTCGTCGCCATCGCCGCCGGTTCCGGTATCACCCCGATCATGTCCATCGCCCAGGCGCTGCTGTCCGGCTCCCCGTCGGCCACGTTCGAGATCGTCTACGCCAACAAGGGCGGCGGTGACGTCATGTTCGCCGAGGAGATCGGTGACCTCAAGGACAAGTACCCGACCCGTTTCGCAGTGCACCATGTCCTTTCCCGCGAGCAGCGCGTCAACCCGCTGTTCTCCGGGCGTATCGACGACGAGAAGCTCTCCCTTCTCCTGGACAAGGTCGTCCGCACCGACGACACCGACGAGTGGTTCCTCTGTGGCCCCTTCGAGCTGGTGCAGCTGGTCCGCGACGAGCTCGACGAGCGTGGCGTGAACAGCGAGAAGGTGCGCTTCGAGCTGTTCTCCACCGGTAAGCCGCAGGACGGTCCGCAGCAGGGCAACACCGGTCGCCCTGTCGTCGCCGACCCGCACGGCCGCAACATCACCGTCTCCTTCCAGCTGGATGGCCTGTCCGGATCCATCGAGTCCCCGGCCTCTGCGAACGAGACCATTCTCAACGCCGCCCTGCGCGCGCGCCCGGATGTACCCTTCGCCTGTGCTGGTGGCGTGTGCGGCACCTGCCGCGCCAAGGTGATCGAGGGCGAGTTCGAGATGGACGAGAACTACGCACTGGAGGCCGACGAGGTCGCCAAGGGTTACGTCCTGACCTGCCAGACCCGCGCCACCGGTGACAAGATCACCGTCGACTACGACGCCTAGAAGGGCACCGAATAGATGATTGATCTGTACTTCGAGGACGATCTCGCCGAGGTCGTCCTCAATAACCCCAAGGCCCTGAACTCGCTCACCGAGGCGGACCTGCAGGAGCTCTCGGACGTCTACACCGAGGCCGCCGAGCGTGGGGCCCGGGCCCTGCTGCTGCGCGGCGAGGGAAAGGGGTTCTCCGCCGGCCGCAACATCCGCGGTCTCGACCCGCGTGACGACGACGCCACCGACTACCTCGCCAACAAGGTCACCCCGGTGCTGCAGCAGATGAGCACCTTCCCGGCCCCGACTTTCGCCGCCGTCCACGGCCCGTGCCTGGGTGTCGGACTGGGCCTGGCCATCGCCACCGACATCGTCTATGTGGCAGACGACGCCACCATCGGCTCCCCCTTCGCCAACCTCGGCGCCACCCTGGATTCCGGTGGACACTCCCTGTTCGTGGAGCGTCTAGGCGCCCACCGCACGATGGACCTCATCGTCACCGGCGACATGATGACCGGTGCCGAGGCCGTCACCGCCGGCCTGTTCTCCCGCGCCCTCCCGGCCGCGGAGCTCGTCGAGTTCACCCGTGGCAAGGCCCGCCGGGCCGCCAGCGGTGCGACCCGCGCGTTCCTCGCCTCCCGTGAGCTCGTGCAGGACATCCGTGATAACCGCCGCGGCCTGTGGGAATCCGTCGCCGACGAGAACGTCGCCCAGGGGCAGCTGTGCTCCTCCGAGGACTACCTCGAGGGCTTCGCCGCCTTCAACGAGAAGCGCACGCCCGTCTTCACCGGCAAGTAACCGAAACAACCACAAGAAGGAGCAGCCAGTGACTACTGCGTACCTGGTTTCCGGCCGCCGCACCCCGGTCGGCCGTTACGGCGGCGCCCTGTCGTCCGTCCGCCCCGACGATCTCGCGGCACTGACCATCAAGGCCGTCATCGAGGATGCCGGTATCGATCCGGCCGCCGTCGACGAGGTCATCCTCGGCAACGCCAACGGCGCCGGCGAAGAAAACCGCAACGTGGCCCGCATGGCCTGGCTGCTGGCCGGTTACCCGGACACCGTCCCAGGCATCACCGTCAACCGCCTCTGCGCCTCCGGCATGTCGGCGATTGCCCTGGCCACCGCCATGGTGGAATCCGGCCAGGCCGATGTCGTCGTCGCCGGTGGTGTCGAGTCGATGTCCCGCGCACCGTGGGTCGTCGAGAAGCCCACCACCGCCTTCGCGAAGCCGGGCGAGGCCTTCGACACCTCCATCGGCTGGCGCTTCGTCAACCCGACGTTCGCCGCGCAGGAGAAGACCACCTTCTCCATGCCGGAGACCGCGGAGGAGGTCGCCCGCGTCTGCGACATCTCGCGCGCGGATGCCGATGCTTTCGCCGCCCAGTCACAGGCCCGGGCCGCTGCCGCGATCGAGGCCGGCCACTTCGCCTCCGAGATCGTCCCGGTCGAGGTCAAGGACCGCAAGGGCAACGTCACCCTCGTCGACACCGATGAGGGTCCGCGCCCCGGCACCACCACTGAGGTGCTGGCGAAGCTGCGCCCCGTCGTCAAGGGCGGCGAGGTCGTCACCGCCGGCAACTCCTCCAGCCTCAACGACGGTGCCTCCGCGATCCTCGTGGTGAGCGAGGCGGCCGTCGAGAAGTATGGTCTGAAGCCGCGTGCCAAGGTCATCGCCAACGCCAACGCGGGCCTGGCCCCGGAGATCATGGGCCTGGGCCCCATCCCGGCGACCCGCAAGGTCCTCGAGCGGGCTGGCTGGAACCTCGGTTCCGTTGATGCCGTTGAGCTCAACGAGGCTTTCGCCACCCAATCCCTGGCGGTCATCCGCGAGCTGGAGCTCGACCAGAACAAGGTCAACGCGTGGGGCGGTGCCATCGCCCTGGGTCACCCGCTGGGTTCCTCCGGTTCCCGCATCACGATCACCCTGCTCAACCGCCTCGAGCAGGAGGGCGGCCAGCGCGGCATCGCCACCCTGTGCATCGGTGTGGGTCAGGGTTCCGCCATCGCGATCGAGAGGGTCTGAGATGTTCGATGATTTCCAGGCACTGACCGTCACCGACCGCGGTGACCGGCTCGTCGTCGAGCTCACCCGCCCCGAGGTGCGCAACGCGATCGACGACGCCATGGTCGCCGAGCTGCACGCCGTCTGCGATCACCTCGAGCGCGAGCCGAAGATCCTCATCATCACCGGCTGTGAGCACAAGGGCCGCGGCATCTTCGCCTCCGGCGCCGATATCGGCCAGCTCAAGGAGCGCCGCCGCGAGGACGCGCTGCGTGGCATCAACAACACCATCTTCCACCGCATCGCCCAGCTGCCGATGCCGGTCATCGCGGCCGTCGACGGCTACGCACTGGGTGGCGGACTGGAGCTGGCCCTGGCCGCGGACTTCCGCATCGCCACCGAGGGCGCCAAGTTCGGTCAGCCGGAGGCGAACCTCGGCATCATCGCCGCGGCCGGTGGTTTGTGGCGCATCAAGGCGCTGGTGGGTGAGGCCATCGCGAAGGAGATCCTCCTCGCCGGCCGCATCCTCTCCGGCGCGGAGGCCTACGAGGCGCACCTGGTCACGGAGCTCGCCGCTCCGGAGGCGCTTCTCGACGCCGCCGAAGCCTACGCCGACCGCATCGCCGCCCTCGATCCCCTGGCGGTGCGTATCTCCAAGCAGGTGATGGCCATGCCCGCGGCGGCACACCCGGCCGTCGACAACATCGCCCAGGCCATCCTCTTCGAGTCGGACGCCAAGTTCGAACGTATGCAGGCCTTCCTCGACCGAAAGAAGAAGTAGAACATGACTGTCCCGAACAAGGTGGGTGTGCTCGGCGGTGGCCGTATGGGCGCCGGAATCGCCCACTCCTTCCTCGCCGCCGGCGCGGAGGTCACCGTCGTCGACATCAACGACGAGGCCGTGGCCGCCGCCTACGAGCGCATCAGCAACGACGTCGACGGCTCCCTCAAGCGCGGTGCCTCCGGTACCCGCGAGGAGTGGCTGGAACGCCTCACCGTCACCACGGATGCCGGCGCCTTCGCCGGTCTGCCGCTGGTCGTCGAGGCTGTCCCGGAGTCCATGGACCTCAAGGTCTCCTCGTTCCAGAAGATCGCCGACGCCTCCCCCGAGGCCGTCATCGCGACGAACACTTCCTCGCTGTCCGTCTCCGACCTGGCGCTGACCGTCGACAACGACGTCATCGGCCTGCACTTCTTCAACCCGGTGCCGGCCTCCAAGCTGGTCGAGATTGTCGTCGCGGACTCCACCCCGGCCCCGCTCGTCGACTCCGCCCGCGGCTGGGTCGAGGCGCTGGGTAAGACCCCCATCGTGGTCAAGGACGCCCCGGGCTTCGCCTCCTCCCGCCTCGGCGTGGTCATCGCCCTCGAGGCGATCCGCATGGTCGAGGAGGGTGTCGCGTCCGCGCAGGACATCGACAACGCCATGGTCCTGGGCTACAAGTTCCCGGTGGGCCCGCTGGCTCTGACCGACATCGTGGGCCTCGACGTGCGCCTCGGCATCGCCGAGTACCTCGCCTCCACCCTGGGTGAGCGTTTCGCCCCGCCGCAGCTCATGCGCGACATGGTTGAGCGCGGCGAGCTGGGTCGGAAGTCCGGTAAGGGCTTCTACGACTACAGCTAGCGCTTCTCGACGATCGCGTTAGTGATCCGCGCCGTACACAGCCGCTTCCCGGCTTCGTCGGTGAGGATCACCTCGTGGCTGGTCATCGTCCGCCCCAGCCGGATGGCGGTGGCGGTGGCGGTGACCAGGCCGGATCGTCCCGAGGAATGGTGGGTGGCGTTGATGTCCACCCCCACCGCCACCTTGCCCATGGTCGAGGCGTGGATGACGGCGGCCCAGGAGCCGACCGCCTCCGCGATGGCCACCATCGCACCGCCGTGCAGCAGCCCCAGGGACTGCCGGTTGCCGTCGACCGGCATGGTGGCGACGACCTTCTCGGGTGACTGCTCGAGGACCTCGACCCCCATCTTCCGGTCCAGCTCACCCAGTTCGATTGTCCACGGTTCCACGGTCTTCTCCTCGTAGGCCTTGTGTGAAATGTGATCTTGATTATACTGGCCAGAAATCCTGACCGTCCGTTCGGTCACTAATTAATCCCCAGGAAAGGACCTCCCCGATGTCCACTCTCACCGACACCCTCGTCCCCAGCTACCTCTCCGGCGCGTGGGTCACGCCCGAGAACCCCTCCCGCGTCACCGAGGTCCATGACGCCTCCACCGGCGAGGTCGTCGCCACCGTCTCCACCGACGGTCTCGACCTGGCCGGAGCCATCGAGTACGCCCGCGAGACCGGCCAGCGCAACCTGCGCGAGCTGACCATCCACGAGCGCGCCCTGAAGATCAAGGAGCTGGCGCTCTACCTGGGCGAGCACAAGGACGAGCTCTACGAGCTGGCCTACCAGACCGGCGCCAACAAGCGCGACAACGGTGTCGACATCGACGGTGGCATCCAGACGATGTTCGTCTACTCCTCCAAGGGCCGCCGCGAGCTGCCGAACGGCCGCGTCATCATCGACGGCCCGACCGAGATCCTCTCCCGCGACAACTCCTTTTTGGGCACCCACATCTACACCACCCTCCCGGGCGTGGCCGTGCAGATCAACGCCTTCAACTTCCCGGTGTGGGGCATGCTCGAGAAGTTCGCCCCCACCTTCATCGCCGGCATGCCGACCTTGGTCAAGCCGGCCACCCCGTCCGGCTACGTCACCGCCGCCTGCGTGCGCCTCATGATCGAGTCTGGCATCCTCCCGGAGGGCTCCCTGCAGCTCATCTCCGGTTCCGCCCGCGACCTGCTCGATCACCTGGATCACCGCGATCACGTCGCGTTCACCGGTTCCGCCGCCACCGCCGCCACCCTGCGCTCCCACGACAACGTCCTGAAGAACGGCGTCCGCTTCACCGCCGAGGCCGACTCCCTCAACGCGGCCATCCTGGGCGAGGACGTCACCGAGGACTCCCCCGAGTTCGACGCCTACGTCAAGGCCCTGTTCATCGAGATGACCGCCAAGGCCGGCCAGAAGTGCACCGCCATCCGCCGCGCCATCGTGCCGAACGCCCTCAAGGACGCCGTCGCCCAGGCGCTGGCCGCCCGCCTCAACGACAAGATCGTCCCCGGCGACCCGCGTGACCCCGCGTCCACCATGGGACCGCTGGTCTCCGTCGACCAACGCGACGATGTGGCCGCGGCCGTCGAGAAGCTCATCGCCGCTGGCGGCACCGTCGTCACCGGTGGTGCCGACAAGCTGGACGGCGCGTTCTTCGCCCCGACCATCCTCACCTTCGACGACGCCGACGCCGACGCAGTCCACAACGTCGAGGCCTTCGGCCCGGTCGTGTCCATCATCGGCTACACCGACACCGAGGACGCCATCCGCCTGGCCGCCCGCGGCGAGGGCTCCCTGGTCGCCTCCGTGATCACCCACTCCCCCGAACTGGCCGCCCGCTACGCCCACACCATCGGCGCGTACCACGGCCGCCTCCACTTCCTCGACCGCGATGACGCCAAGACCTCCACCGGTCACGGCTCCCCACTCCCCCACCTCGTCCACGGTGGCCCGGGTCGCGCCGGCGGTGGCGAGGAGCTCGGTGGCGTCCGCGGCATCAAGCACTACATGCAGCGCACCGCCATCCAGGGCACCCCGGACCACCTCACCGCTATCACCGGCGAGTGGGTGCGTGGCGCCAAGGTCAACAAGGTCACCCGCGCGGACGTCGAGGCCGGCACCGCCGAGCACCCCTTCCGCAAGGACCTGGCCACCCTGCAGATCGGTGATCAGTTCGCCTCCGATCTGCGCCACGTCTCCCTCGAGGAGATCCTGGAGTTCGCGGAGAAGACCGGCGACACCTTCTACGCGCACGTCGACGAGGAGGCAGCCACGGCCAACCCGTTCTTCCCGCGTCGGGTCGCCCACGGCTACCTGCTCGTCTCCTGGGCCGCCGGCCTGTTCGTCGAGCCCGCCCCGGGCCCGGTCCTGGCCAACTACGGCCTGGAGAACCTGCGCTTCATCACGCCGGTCACCTACGACGACTCCGTCCGCATCGAGCTGACCGCCAAGCGCATCACCCCGCGAGTCACCGACGATTACGGCGAGGTCTGCTGGGACGCGCAGCTGTTCAACCAGGACGACGAGCTGGTTGCCTCTTACGACGTGCTCACCCTCGTCGAGAAGGTGAACACCACCTACGCCAACTGGAACAAGTAGGACCCCACAATCCGGTGCAGCGCCGGGAGAAAAGGCAGTGTCGCGCTCCTCTCCCGGCGCTTCGCCACGTCTGCATCGGCCGATTGTTAGATTAGGCACCCCCTTAATCTCACACGTAACCGCCAATCGGCGATTTTCTGACGGATTAGGCGGAGCGCAGGTCGCCAACTGTGCGCAGCTGCGCACACTTTTCCTAACCTGACCTGCGCTTTCGCAGAACTTCCCAGGGCCAGGTCATGCCCGCCCAGGCCGCACCCAGCACACCTGCGGCGGTGAACAGGTACTGGGGCCAGGGGCCCATGGCGTCGAGAAGCGAGGGGCCGGCGGGGTGCGCGTTGAGGTAGCCGTAGTTGGCGCCGGTGAGCGCGTTGACGAGCATGGTGCCACCTGCCCAGGCGAGGAAGAAGATCCAGGTCACGCCGAGCCACGACCACCGCGGCCGCATGCCCCAGCCCCACACCAGGACGATCGGCGCGATGAACACCGCAGCGTGGAGGAACCAGTACATGAGGTACTCGAGGCGGGCGTCGACGAAGTAGTTGAGGTCCGGGGTGAGCAGGGACTGGACGTTGAGGGTGAGGCCAAAGTAGTAGGTCGGGGCAGCCCACCACCACTTCCGGGTGATCAGGGCGAGCGAGGCGGTCAGGCGCGCGAAGTCGGAGAGGTGGAGTGGAAGGGAGCGCTGGATGTCGAAGATGGCGGGTCGCATGTCCCAGAGCATCCACCACACAGACACCGTGAGCAGCACCCAGCCCGCGACGCTAACCCACGTGTCCACATCCCGCCCACGGACGGCCCGCACCAGCAGCGGGGTGGCCACCGCGATGACCATCAGCGCGGCCCAGTGCTCCGGACTGTAAGGGGCCATGTCATCACCGCCGTCCATACGATGGCGATGAGGATGACCTCGAGAATCCAGTAGTGTCGTTGCCATCCCATACGATGGAATATGTCAATGATGGACGCTGTCGGTGGTTTGTGGGCGAAGAATCCGTAGTTGCCGCCCGTCACCTTGTTCGCCAGGCCCGCCACCGCCATCCATCCGGGCGAGACTGCGGCCACGAAACGGAAATCGCGCCAGTCCGGTCGCCAGCCGAACCCGGCAACCATCACCACAGGCACGATGAGCGCGACCATGTGGAAGAACCAATAACCAGCGAACTGCACCCATGCCGGGTTGTGCACATAGGGCAGGTAGGGCGTGATAATAGCCTGTGGATTCAGCAGGATCCCCCAATAATAGGTGATCGCCAACGCCCTTTCGTCCCCGGTGATCAGGCCATATGCCACGATGTAGCGCAGCCAGTCGCACAGGTGGAAAGGCAGCGCCTCGGTGACGTGCAGGTTGCCGGGCCACAGCGTGAACACCAGCCACGCCCCGGCCAGCACCATGAGCACCCAGCCGGTCACCTGCCGGGCCACCGTCAGCCATCCTGCTCCACGCACCCGGCGCGCCGCGACGACGAGGATCCCGCCCGCCACCACCCCGGTCACCAGCACGGCGATGTGCTCGGGGCTGTACTGCCGCATCCAGGTGTAGCTCACGCTGCCCTCCCCGTGACCACTCCCCCGCACATGAGGAAAGGCCAGCTCAGGTCGTTCTTCGTGAGCACCTGCGGCCGCAGTTCATCAGCCAGGATGAGCGACTTGTCGCCGTACCCCAGCAGGATTTCGTCGAAGGCGGGAAGTTCATAGGTCGCCGCCAGCGCGGCTTCCAGTTCCTGCTTATCGACGCCCCGTTGCCACTCCCCCATCCAGTACCCCTCACCGAACTCCACGACATCCCGCGCCAGGGCAAAGGCCTTCTTCGCCTGCGCCACCGTGAGGCCCGCCCACCACACCAGGTCCTTGACGTTGGCCGGGCCGTGCGAATGCAGGTAGCGGGTGCCCAGCTCCGCGAGGGCCTCCTCCCCTGCCAGTTCCCGCTGCGCCACGGGCAGGTCATCCACGTGCAGGAAGGTCTCCACCGCACCCTGCCGGGGCCCCTGCACGACGTCCCCCTCGCCGCCGAAGGCGCGCACCAGGTGCGGGCCGCGCTGCTCAGCGGGATCGACTCCTGCCTGCGCGAACACTTCATAGACCTGCGGGCGGGTCAAGGCTCCACCCCGCAACGCGGAATGCAGGGCCTTTCTCGCGGTATCGACCTGCGCTTCCGTGATCCCGAGCCCCGGACGGCGTTGCATCTGCGCCCGTGCTACTCGCGGCCCGCACAGCCGCATCATCCAGCGGGCATCTTCCGCCGGTAGGAAATGCAGGGTGCCGCGCATGGGCCAGGCCCGCACGATCTGGTGCTTATCGACATCCGCGAGCACCGCGGCGTCGTCAAGCGGTCCCCGCAGGGACAATGCCCGGATACCGTCGGCGTACTTCTGCCCCTGCACGCCGAGCATCCACCGGGCAGCGTCGGCAGCACTGCGTCCGGGAGAATGCAGGCCCTGGGCGATGAGGCGCCGGGCGCGCAGTTCGGCGAGCTGGTCCATGCCCGCCATTATGACACCGGTTGCACCTCCCGGATGCGGCCATCGCGCATCTCGATGACGCGGTCGAAGGCGTCGAGCAGACTGCGGTCGTGGGTGACCATGAGGGTGGCGGCGTGCAACTCCCGGGTGATGTCCACGAGCAGGTCGACGACCTCGTGGGCGAGGCGGCTGTCCAGGGCGGAGGTCGGTTCGTCGGCGAGCAGCACGGCGGGGGAGGCCATGAGTGCCCGGGCGATGTTGACGCGCTGGCGCTGGCCCCCGGAAAGCTGGTTCATGCGGCGGTGGCCGAACCCGGCGAGTCCGACGCGCTCCAGCAGCTCATCGGCATGTTCCGGGCGCGGCCTGTGCCCCCGGATGTGGTCGGTGATGAGCAGCTGCTCCCGGGTGGTGAGTGCCCCCAGCAGGTTGGGTTGCTGGAAGATAAGGCCCCGGGGGCCGTCGACGCGCACCCGCCCGGAAGAGGGGACCTGCAGGCCAGCGGCCACCGCCAACAGGGAGGATTTGCCGGAGCCCGATTCACCGACCAGCGCGGTGAGCTCGCCGGGGCGTAGCGTCAGGGTGACGTCGTCGACGGCGGTGACCTCCGTCAGTCCGTCGGGGTAGGTGAGGGTGATGTTATCTAGGTGCAGTGCCATTATCCTTGTCCTCCGAGTGCGATGAGCGGGTCGACTTTTCCGACCCGCCGGGTGGCCAGCAACGCGCCGAGCAGGCCCAACAGCCAGATGCCCAGGGCCGGTCCGAGCACGCTCAGCAGGGTGAGCTGGAAGGGGACCGCCTGGCCGGCGACAATCCCCAGACCCCACCCGGCCAGGGCCCCGGCTGTGACGCCGACGGCCAGGATGAGCGCCGCCTGCCCGAGGGCGTCCCGCACGAGGTAGCCGGGTGCGGCCCCGAGGGCTCGCAGGATCGACAGATCGCGGGTGCGCTGGATCGTCCACACCGTGAGGAAGGAGACGATGACCAGCGCCGATATGGCGTACAGGAAGCCCTGCATGGTCTGCAGCGAACCCTGTTCCGACTGGTAGGCGGCTAAGCCCGCGAAGGAGCCGCGCAGGGTCGTCACGGTTATGTCGGGGACGTCGTGGGCGACGGTGCCGTCGATAAGCAAAACGGTGCCCAGTGCCTCCGTGCGGGCGATGTCCTGCCAGGTGGCGGTGTCGACCCACACGACAGGCGTGTGCGAGTAGTGCTGGTCCGGCGCGGTGCCCGCGACTGGCACGCGGACGCCGCCGAGGGTGATGTGGCGGGGCGGGGTATCGATAAGCGATTCCGAGAGCACCGCCCCCGGACCGATCCCGGGAAGGCTCAGGACGGCGACTGACTGCGTGGTGTCAGCTTCGAGGCGGGTCTGCATGGTGCCCAGCGGACGCACCTCCTCGACACCCTCCACTGCCTCCCAGGTGGCCACGTCGGTGGCCGTGACCTGCGAGTCCGTGAATGAGGGCTCCTCCGAGGAGAAAACGACGCGGTCGGGGTCAAGCGAGCTGAGAGCCGAGGTGTTTTGTGCGCCGAGACCACCGGTGAGACCGGTGAGCATGACGAGCAGCAACGTGATGAGCCCGACGACCGCTGTGATGAGCGTGAATCTGCCGCGGGCGTGGATGATGTCGCGAATGCCGAGGTACATGCCTTCATGCTCGCTGCCTGGCGCCGGGAAACCATCGGCTGCCCAGCCGAAAACCCGCTCAACCGGTCGGTTGATGCCCCGTCCATCACCTGGCCGCTACCGTCGGGAGTGTGACAACACTGCTTCGCACCCTGCGCATCGGCCTGCACCTGCTTTTCGCCTTCCTGCTGGTGCTGGGTGTGGTGTTGTTCCTGGTGGCGGAGCCGGCAGCCGCGACGGGCACACCCGTCCTGCCACTCAGCGTGGGCCTGGCCTTGGTGTATGTGCTGGGCACGGTGTGGGAGCACAGCGTGGGCACCCCACCGCGGGGTGTGGTGTGGTGGTGGCTGGCGGTGGTCACGTTGCTGTGGCACGCGTTGGTGGCCGTATCGATCACTTTCGTGTGGCTACTGTTTCCGCTGGTCCTGCTGTTTTTGCACCTGCTGCCGCGCACGTTGGGCCTGGTGGCGGCGACGGTGCTGTGGGCAATCGCAGCGTTCGTCCCGGCCCAGCTGCACCCGGGGGAGTGGACGCCCGCCTCTGCGGTGGGCCCGTTCATCGGCACCGTCCTGGCGGTGGCCATCTACTGGACGTATGTGGCGCTGCACCGGGAGGCCGCGCATCACCGCCGCGTGGCGGAGGATCTGCGCGCCACGCAGGAGGAACTCGCCGTCTCCGAGCACCAGGCGGGTCGCCTGGAGGAGCGCGAGCGGCTCTCCCGGGAGATCCACGACACCGTCGCCCAGGGTTTGAGTTCCATCGTGCTGGTTTCCCGGGCGGTGCGTGGCAGCCTGGAGCGCGGGGACGCCGCCGCGGCCCTGCACCAGGTCAGCACCATCGAGGATCAGGCCGCCGACAGCCTTGCCGAGGCCCGTCGTTTCGTCCGTGACCTCGCCCGGCCCGGCGAGCCCGTGCCGGTGTCCCTGCAGCATCTGGTCGACCGCACCCGCGCCCGGCAGATAGCGCTCGGCGATCCGCTGCGGGTGGAGCTCCAACTCGCCGGCGACACCCACCGTGAACTGCCGGAACCCGTGTCGCGCGTCATCGTCCGGGCGGCGGGGGAGTTGCTGGCGAATGTGGTCAAGCATGCTGCCGCCGAGCGCACCGTGGTCACTTACGGCGTCTGGGACAGTGAGGTCACCCTCGATGTGCTTGACGACGGCCGCGGCTTCCCCGGCACCCGCGGTTATGGCCTGCGCGGCCTGGAGTCGCGCGTCGCCTCCGTCGGCGGCGAGCTGCTCATCGAATCGGACGGCGGTACCGCCGCCACGGTGCATATCCCCTTGACCTCGGCGAAGGAGCCGCAATGATCCGTGTCATGCTTATCGACGATCACCCCGTCGTCCGCGCTGGCCTGCGCACCATCCTCGACGCTTTCCCCGACATCACGGTCGTCGCAGAGGGCTCCGACGGCGCCGACGCCCTGCGTGCCACCCGCGAAGAGGTGGACGTGGTGGTGTGCGATATCCAGATGCCCGGCATGGACGGCATCACCGCCACCCGACGTCTCCGCGCGGCTGGCGGCCCGCCGGTACTCATCCTCACCACCTACGACACGCAGGCCGACATCGTCGCCGCCGTCGAGGCCGGTGCCCTCGGTTATCTGCTCAAGGATGCCCCTGAACAGGTACTTCACGACGCCGTCGTGGCCACCGCCGTCGGCCGCCGCACCCTCGCCCCGGAGGTCACCGGGGCGCTGGCCGAAAGAATGAGCCGTCCCTCGCAGGCCCTGTCCGCCCGGGAGATCGAGATTCTGCAGGCGCTGGAGACTGGGGCCAGCAATCGGGAACTGGCGAAGATGCTCTTCATTTCCGAGGCCACCGTGAAGACACACCTGGTGCACATCTTTCAGAAGCTGGGTGTGGGAACCCGCACCGCCGCGATCACCGCCGCCCGCGAGCAGCGCGTGATCTAGTGCAGTGGCCCGCAGGTGCCCGGCGCGGGCGAGTGGTCGCCGGGCGCGCGGGTAAGTCCCCACAGGATGAGGTCCATGACGCCGTGATCCACAGGGAGGTCACTGTGGTGGATGGGTCGCTCGCAGGCAGCCTCCACCTCGATGTTGGCGGCATCGGCGCCCGGCGTGAGGATCATGGAGGTGTCGTTCGGCGTGGCGATGGTGTCGCCCGCGGTGTAGAGCGCGGTGTAGATGACGTTGGGGGCGGCGTCGGGAAGCGTGTTCAGCCAGCTGACAAAGTCAGAGTCGGTGAGCTGCTGGGCTGCGGCTTCTCCGGCCCAGAAGGAGGTGGAGCTGGGCAGTGCGGTGCCGACGGAACCGAGCCCGTTGACGTCGGTGCCCCGGAAAGTCGCCCCAAGGGTGACGGCGCGGCGCACATTGTCGGCGACGCCGCGGCCACTGATGTAGCCCTTGACGAGGGTGCCGCCCTGCGAGTGGCCCACCAGATCCACTTCTGCAGAGCCGGTGCGGGCTTTCACACGATCGATGAACTCCGCCACCTCGTCGAGGCTGGCGTACGGGTCCGCGTAGCCATAACGCCCCGCGGAAGCGCTGAGTGCACTGACCTGGTTCGCTCCGTAATTCAGACCCCAGATGCAGGCGCCCTCCTCGGCTAGCCGCGTCGCCAGCGCTCCCAAGTGATGAGCTCCACCGGCGGTGCCGTGGATGAGGATGACGGGGGAGGGGTAGGTGGGCGTCGGTATGCAATTAAGGTCGTTGAATGGCGCACCGAGAGGATAATCAGAGGACAGGCTCATGGTGGAACCGAGCTCCTGCGCGAGGCGGGATTCGGAGGACACCTCCACCACGGGCCCGGAGGAGAGTTCGAGGGCCGCCCCGGAGGACAGACCAATCTCGGAGCCGAAGGAGCGCGAGCTGACATCATGGCCGGAGGACAACACCGGGATGCGGGGGATGCTCGATGCCCCGGCCACGGGAGTGGCGACGCAGATACTTGTGACCAGGGCGACCAGGGCTTTCCTCATGCTCAGCAACAGTACCCGGCACCCACCACCTCGAGCGCGGTTATTGGCATGAACTGGGCGCGAAGTGTTCCCGGGTCACGATCGTCGGGGGTGAATCATTGCCGATGAGGACCTCGCCGTCCCGGAGTGCGGCGATGTGGTTCCAGGTCGTCAGCACTCTCCGCACCTGTTCATCCCCCTTGTGCTTCGCCCCGGCTGCCCTTGTCTCCGTCGATGCTCACGACGTCGATGTCCAGGCCGCAGGGCTGCACGATGATCCCGAGCTGGCCCCGGACGTCCGTGCGGCCAGGGGCACCACGGCCAGCGCGGAAAGCAGTCTCACGACTGTCCGCCGTGCGACTCCCGCCCCTCGACGCTGGTGACGGTGGTGAGCAGGAAGACGGAGTCCTCCAGGGCGGACACGGAGTGCCGCTGGTGGGTGAGTGTGACCAGCTGACCGGCGCCGATGGTGGTCTCCTCCTGGCCGGCGACCTTCACTTGGCCGGTGAACAGGAAGATGGAGGCGGCGGGCGGGGAGTTGTGCTCCTGCAGCTCGGTGCCCTGCTTGAGGGCGATGACGGTCTGGCGGAGCGGGCCGTCGTTGACCAGCATCTTGGCGGCGCGACCGTTGTCGGCGGCACACGCCTTCTCCAGGAGCTGGCGGGCCTTGTCGTCGACGATGGACATGGTGGTTCTCCTCACAATGGGCGGTGGCCCCGAGCCTACCTAGTAGACGTCGACGACCTTGTCCGAATCACCCAGCCTTTCCCCCAGGCCGACGAGCACCGCGAACACCACGCCCAACGCCAGCGCCAGGCTGATCCACACCTTGTGCCAGCGCGGTCCGAACGCCCTGGCCACCAGCGCACCGAGGAAGGCCCCGAGGGTGTTCATGAGCAGGTCGTCGATGTCCGAGTAACCGAGGGCGAAGACGTACTGGGCGATCTCGATGGCCAGGGAGGTCAGGAATCCGACGAGGACCGTCCCTCGCACACGGCCCACCAGCATGTACACGAGCACGCCGAAGGGAGACCGGGGCGAACCAGCTGACTGCTCCGACGAGGTCCTCGAAGGGGACAAGACGCAGCTCACGGTGGCGGTGCACGGCCGGTTCCCACAGGTAGCCGATCCGGTAGAACGCCTTGAGCATCGTCAGGGCGATCATGACCGCGGAGTACGCGGCGAGAGCCAACCAGGTAAGTCTGCGCATGGCCCCCAATCTAGCTAGCGTGGTCCCATGAACAAGTCTCTTGTTGTCACGCGTACCGACGACGGCGTCACCACCGAACTCCGGGAGGAGCTGTTCCTCGGCGACGGCGACATGTTTATCGACGTCACCCATTCCTCCCTCAATTACAAGGATGCGATGGCGCTGCGCGGTGACAAGGGCGTCATGCGGGTGGATCCGCTGGTGCCGGGCATCGATGTGGTGGGCACCTCTGAGGGGCAGTTGTACACCGTCAACGGCACGGGCCTGGGGGAGTTCCGCCACGGTGGTTACACGACGCAACAGCGCGTCCCCGCCGACGCCGCCATCCCCGTTCCGGAGCGTTTCGATGCCTGGCACGCCGCCGCGATCGGCACCGCCGGTTTCACCGCCGCGATGTCCGTCGTGGCGCTGCGGGAACAGGGCGTGGAGGACGGCGAGGTGCTGGTCACCGGCGCCACCGGCGGTGTCGGTTCCATCGCTGTGCACCTGCTGGCACGCCTGGGCTACGACGTCGTCGCTTCCACAGGTCGCCCCGAGCACTCCGACTGGCTGCGCGGTCTCGGTGCCGCCGAGCTCATTGGCCGTCTCGACGAGCCGGGCCGCCCCCTCCAGAAGGCCCGTTGGGCGGGCGTGGTCGACTGCGTCGGCTCCCACACCTTGGTCAACGCCTGCGCGCAAACGGTGTGGGGCGGCACCGTCACCGCCTGTGGTCTTACCCAGGGCCCGGATCTGCCGGCCACCGTGTTGCCGTTTATCCTGCGCGGCGTGAAGTTGGTGGGCATCAACTCCGTCGACGCCCCGCGCCCGGTGCGGGAACGTGCGTGGGAGCTTCTCGACGCCACCCTCGACCTCGACATCCTCACCTCCCTCACCACCACCATTTCGCTGGATGAGGTGGTTTCCGCAGGTGAGAAGCTTATGGACGGTCAGCTGCGCGGACGCACAGTCGTTGAGATCTAGGCGTTGACCAGGACCTTCTGCTCCTGGGCGAATTTACTGGCCGTAGACAGCTGGTTGCGGAACAGGGTGAAGGCCAGCCACATGGTCACGATTGCGACGGCGGTCGGGCCGAGCAGCAGAACGTAGTAGAGGCTGGAGAACTTCTCGACGAGGCCGTTCTGGATCAGGCCGACATTGATGTAGAACATCGACAGGGCGGCCAGGCCGACGCCCGGGCAGACCAGGGTGAAGGCAACGGGCGAGGTTTCCTCGCGGCTGGTGACGAAGCGCTGGAAGAAGCCGTTGGAGCGCATGACCACCCAGCCGAGGCCGAGGAAGGCGACCTGGGCGAGGATCATGAAGCTGAGGAACAGCAGAACGGCGACCGAGGACTGGGGGTGGTTCTGGGGGCCGGCCGGGCCAGCGTCGATAAGCGTCTGCACACCGTGCCGATCACGCAGGACCGTAATGGACCACAGGGTGAGGACGGGGACGGCGAGCCAGAGGGTGGCGGAGTTCGGTTGTGCGAGGCCGTACTGCATGATGCTCATGACGCCGACGACGAGGAAGACTCCGAAGAGCAGGACCGAGATGAAGCCGAAGAGCATGGAGCCCCACACGCCGATGAGCACGACCAGCGGGTTGGTGCCCATGGCGGCGGGCGCGCCGAAGCCGACGGCGACCATGGCCATGGAGAAGGCGGCGAGGAGCTGGTTGAGGCCAACGTTGGCCTCGAAGGAGAAGCCGCCGCCGATGATGCGGCGCAGGTAGTTGGTCATGATGACCAGGGCCAGGACGCCGACCGCACCGTAGGCGAGCAGGGCCAGCGGCATGAGGGACTGGATGATGCCCCACAGGCCCGGGACCAGAGCCATCGCGGCGACGAAGGCACCGTTGACGCTCATGCCCAGAGTGAGCGGAATGGCCATGAGGGTGACCTCGGCGTTGGTGGACTTCAGGTTCTGGTAGGCCGCGGTCTGCTTGAAGGCGTTGAACTCGCGGAAGTTCCAGGCCAGGAGGGTGAAGTGGATGGCCAGCATGGCGATCATGCCGACACAGCCGATGATAATGATGGTGCGCATGAAAGCGAGTCAACGGGGAATCATGCTCGCCACGATCAACACGCTCACCGACCGCCAACTGTCCACCGCCCTGACTACCGCCCACCGTTCCCTCACCCGCCACAAGGCCGCCTTCATCCTCCACCTCGCCGAATTCGATGCACGTGAACTCAGCGGCTCAGCCGGCACCGTTTCCTGGGTGATGCGCACCCAGGACCTATCCCGTCGAACCGCCTATGAGTACCTGCAGGTCGGCCGGAGCCTGCTCGCCTTCCCACTGCTCACCCACCATTTCGCTGAAGGAGATATCAGCTACTCCAAGGTGCGGCTGCTCCTGCCTTACCTCACCGTGGACAACGAGAGTGAGCTCGTCCGCCTTGCCCTCGACCACCCCCTCCAGGAGCTGGAGACCCTGCTCGCCGGCCGGCCCCGCCCCAACGGCGGAAAGCCCCGTCCGAAGAACCGTCTGTCTGTGGCCGTGGATAAGGAGACCGGCGGGGTGCGGTTCTGGGGTTCTTTCGACCCCGAGCATGGCGCCGAGTTCCTCGCCTCCCTCAAGGCCGCTGAGTTGGCCGAAGGGCCAGACAAGGACACCACGCGCTTCGGCGCGCCCCGCACGACCACCCTCCTCGGCTCTTTCATGGGCCTGCTCCGCCTCGCACGCACCAACCCGGAGGCCAAGACGAACGCCCCCGGAGCGCAGGTCACCATCATCATTGACCCTGATGACAACGTCCGCATCCCAGCCCAGCCCGCAGCAGAAGGCACGGAGCTGCTACGCAGCATCATCAACGGGGTCCTCGCCGTACAGATCCGCGGCGCCCGCGGGCGCATTCTCCACCTCGGGCGGGCCTCCCGTCTGGTCACCCGCGCCCAGGAGAAGGCCCTGCTCACGCGCTGGAACCACCAGTGCGCCACCCCGGGGTGCGACCACACCCACTGGCTACAGTTCCACCACATCAAGGACTGGGCATCCGGCGGCCTCACCGACTTAGACAACCTCATCCCCCTGTGCTCCCTCCATCACGCCATGATTGCCAACGGTGAGCTGGTCATCGTCCCGGACTCGATCGACCCGACCCTGCTGCGTTTCCGCTTCCCCGGGGGAGAGTCTTATACGTCCGTGGATAACCAGCCTCCGATGCTCGACCTCGCAATGGGGCAGCACGCCGACAGCTACACCCACGGACCCGTCCCCCGCGGCGACGATGACCTGCTCGACATATGGGAGCACGAAAACACCTTCGACGACATTGAACCAGGTCAAGGCACCTAAACTGTGCGCAGCTGCGCACTACTTACGTGCCAGGAAAGGAGCCACCACCGACCGCGACACCCGACAATCGAGCACCCACGTGCCTGATTCGCCCGAGGCCAACCAGTCCTCGATTACCGCGACATCATCCAACGTGCGCACCACCGCACCCTGTGCCCCGAAGGCTCCGAGGACGGCGGTGAAGTCCACCTCCGGGATGAGCATCGGTTCCTCCGGCACGCCCTGCCAGGCGTACTGGTGGACCTCGGCCCCGTAGGCGGCATCGTTGACCACGACTACCACGCAGCGGCCGCCGGTGGCGTGGACGCGGCGGATGACGGACTCGGCGTCGGCAAGCGCCATGAGCCCGCCGCCATCACCGGTGACCAGGACGGTCAGCCGCGAACCGGCGGCTTCGACAACGCCGACGGCGGAGCCGAAGCCGAGTCCGATGGACTCGAAACCGGTGCCCACCAGCACGAGGTGGTCAGGGCCGGGAACGTCAAGGTACATGCACGGCCAGGCGATGAAGTGGCCGCCGTCAGTGACCACGATGCGCTCGCTCGGCAGTACCTCGTTGAGGCGGACGAAGAGACTACGCGGGTCCAGACGCCCGTCAGCGCACACGCCATCCCCGACGTGGTGTGTGGTGCGCACCGCGGGCCGTGCTTCTCGGCACCCCCTCACCTCCGGCAGATCCTCAAGCACCGTGTCCACCCGCGGGGAGGTGGGTGCATGGGGATCCAGTTGCATGACATGCGCGTCCGCCCGGAAGGAGTGCATGAGGGTGAAGCGGTTGAGCGAGGCGCCGACGACCAGCACAACGTCAGCGGCGCGCATCTCCAGGCGGGCCTCCGGGGTGGAGAAACCACCGCAGATCCCCAGGTCCCGCACCCCGGCCACGCCCTGGAAGAAGCCCTTCGCCGGCGCGGTGGTGGCCACATCTGCGCCCAGGGCCTGCGCCAGCGCCACCACCTCTGTGCGCCTGCCGACAGCTCCGCGACCAGCGAGGATGAGGGGTTGCTCGGCGTCCGACAACAACCGTGAGACGTCACCGCGGTCCGCAGCGGGCACCGGCCTTCGGAAAGGGAGGAACACAACGACTGGTGCGCTTTCGCGCAGCGCGTACTCGACGGCCACCGCAACGTCCTGCTCTACGCGCACCCCGCACGCTGCTACCAGGGCCGCGTGGTCGGCACCGGAATCGCTGCCGGCGAGAAAGAGGAGTGGGGAGCGGGAGAGGGCGGCGTCGATAAGCGGGGTCAGGGCGTTGGTGAAACCCGGGCCATAGGTGGTCGTGGCGACAGCCAGGCGGCCGGTCGCGCGCTGGAAAGCGTCAGCGGCCGCGATGGCCGCCGCCTCATGCCGCACGGTAATGAGGGAAATGCCGAGGTCGGCGAGCTCGCGGATGAGGGCAGCGTTGCCGTTGCCCATGAGCCCGAAAACGGTGTCGGTGGCCTCCGCCACCGCCCGCGCGACCTGCTGCATGCTCCTACTTCACCACAAGGTTGACCATCCGGCCGGGCACGACGATCTGCTTAACCAGGTTCTTGCCCTCCACGGCCGCGGCGACGCGCGGCTCCTCCAGGACACGCGCGATGACGTCCTCCTGCGGCGCATCGGCCGGGACCATGACGCGGGCGCGGACCTTGCCGTTGATCTGGACGGGCAGCTCGATCTCGTCGTCGACAAGCCACTTCTCGTCGAAAGTAGGGAAGTCCTGGAAGGCGACCGTGCCCTCATGCCCGAGGCGCTTCCACAGCTCCTCCGCGATGTGCGGGGCGACGGGTGCGACCATGATGACCAGCGGTTCGACGGCCGCGGTCGGCACGGCATCCGGGTAGGTCTTGGTGAGGTAGTTGACGTACTCGATGAGCTTGGCCACCACGGTGTTGACGCGCAGGTTGTCGTAGTCGTCGCGCACACCCTCGATGGTGCGGTGGAGCTGCTTGTTGTCCTCGTCGGTCAGCTCCAGCGGCTCGGTGAGGGCGTCGCCGGTTTCCTCGCTGACCACCAGGCGCCACAGGCGCTGCAGGAAGCGCTGCGCACCGACGACGTCCTTCGTCGCCC
>NZ_JAUNUG010000073.1 GCF_030538285.1 Corynebacterium sp. | reverse complement strand
CGAGAAGCATCTGTGCCCACGACCTGGAACGTCATCGACTCGCCCCGCCGTCTGGAACGCGATTTCGCCGGCTGGTAGTCACATGAAGGATTCTTCACGCTGATCTCATGGGGCTTTCACCGCCCGCCCCGACGATGGAGGACATGACAGTTTTCCATTCCTTCCGGCGACGCATCGTCGTGTGGTTTCTGGTGCTGCTCGGCGTCACGCTCGCCGCGCTGGTGCTGACCACCCGCACGATTCTGCTCGCCGGGATCTCCGAGGACGCCAACGCCGACGTCCGCCAGGAGATCGAAGAATTCACCACCTTCGCCCGCGACGGCACCGATCCCGCCACCGCCGCCGCCTTCGAATCCGATAGCCGCCTGCTGGAGGTGTACCTGTCCCGGCAGATTCCGGGGCGCGATGAGGCGATCATCGGGCTCGTCGACGGGCAGATCATGCAGATCACGCATCCTCCGCGGCCGCTGAGCATCAGCGACGAGGTCGTCCGCGCGGCGCATGCCTCCGACCAGCCCTCCGGCGTGGTGGAGGATCCGACGCACGGGAGCATCCACTGGGGTCGCACGCAGCTGGCCGGGGAGGACACCGCACTGATCGTCGTCCGTTTCACCGACACCGACCAGGCCGCACTGCTCAGCCACCTGCAGGTGCTGCTCGGCGTCGGGCTCGGGGCGCTTGCGCTCGGCGGGGCGCTGGCGTGGCTGCTGTCGGGGCGCCTGTTCCGCCAGCTCCAGCCTTCTGTGCTGGCCGATGCCCGCAGCCTCCTCCCCGCCCTCCAGGACGCCGCCGATCGCCTCGCCCCGCAGGGCCACCAGTGCCAGCTCGGGGTGCGCAGCGTGGACAAGCCGACCCCCGGCATCGCCCTCTGGCTGCACGCCCCCGGCGCGGACGTGCCGGAGCACGCCGTAGCAGAGCTTCTCGACGCCACCCCCCTCCACACTGTCGCCGATACCCACGGTGGCCACGCCTTCGCGGAAACCGCACCCGGCCAGGGAAGTGTCCTCGGCGTGCTGCTGCCCCTGGAGGCCCGCGATGATTCTTGATAATGCCACCCGGGTCATCACCACCCCGCCCGCCCCGCCCCGCCGTCCGCGGATCCAGTGGACCCCGGCGCTGGGGGTGCGCATCGTGTGCGCGTTCGGCGTGTTTGCTCTGTGTTTCATCCCCCTGCCGGTGGGGCCGGCGGCGCGCGCCACGCTGGTGGTCTTTGCCGCCGCCGTGTGGTTCTGGGTGTTCTCGAAGGTCAGCGACACTTATGTGGCACTCGGGGCCGCGAGCGTGCTGGTGGTCATCGATGTCATCGGTGTCGAGGACATGTTCAGCCCCCTCGGCGATGAGACCACCTGGCTGCTCATCGGCGCCTTCATCCTCGCCGGCGGGGTGGCGTCCTCCGGGCTGGCGATGCGCGTGGCCGTGGCACTGTCCGCCGGGGTGAGCTCCCCGCGGGTGCTGCTCCACCTGCTCACCCTGGCGGTGGTGCTCACCGCCTTCGCCGTGCCCGCCACCTCTGGTCGCGCCGCCCTGGTGCTGCCGGTGTTCATGGTGCTCATCGGGGTGCTGCCCGGCTGGCTCAACCGGGTGCTGGCGCTGGCGCTGCCCTCGGTGGTGCTGTTTTCCGCGGTGGCCTCGCTCATCGGCGCGGGCGCGCACCTGATCACCGACCAGATCCTCACCGGCGCAGGGCTGGAGGGCTTCACCTTCACCCGCTGGATGATCCTCGGCCTGCCCCTGGCTTTGGTGTCCGCGCACCTGGCGGCGGAGATCATCTTCCTGGTGTTCAGTAGCGCTGCGCAGCGTCGGGAAACATTGCACATTGAGCGCGCGGATCTCGGCGCGGGCATGTCGGTGCGCCTGTCCCCGGCGGAGACCCGCTCCCTGACCGTGTTGGCCGTGGCCGTCACCTTGTGGTTCACCGAGACTCTCCACGGCATTCCCGCAGCGATGGTCGCGGTACTCGGTGCGCTGCTCATCACCTCCCCGCACCTGGGGACAGCGGACCTGGGCCCGGCGATCAAGAAGGTGCCGTGGTCGCTGCTGCTGTTCATGACAGCCACCGTCGCCTTGAGCCAGGCGTTGAGTTCCTCCGGGGCAGCCGAGGTGCTGGCCACCGGCGTGCTGGGCCAGATGCCCGGCTGGGTGTTCGTCATCGCCGTCATCTGCTTATCGACGGCCGCCCATCTACTCATCCAGTCCCGTTCTGCGCGTTCAGCAGTGCTGGTGCCACTTGTCATCGCCACGGCACCCGCCGCCGGGGTCGACCCCGTGGCGGCCGCGTTCATCTCCACCGCCGCCGCCGGTTTCTGCCACACCCTGCCGGCCTCCGCGAAACCGCTGGCGATCTTCCGCGGCGACGGCCCCGACCACCACTACGACACCCGCGACCTGCTCATCGCCTCCGCCTGGTTGGCACCGATGCATCTCGCCGTGACCACGCTGTTCGCCTTTGTCATCTGGCCGCTCCTCGGCCTGCCCGTTATCTGAAAGGAATTGCCATGACCATGTACATGCCCGAAAGAGTTCTCGTCGCCCCCTCCGGTTTCAAGGAGTCCCTGTCCGCGGTGGACGTCGCCGATTCGATTGCCGCCGGGGTGCGCCGCGTGTTGCCTGGCGTGCGCGTGGATACCTTCCCGGTTCCCGACGGCGGCGAAGGCACCATCGAGATCCTCGCCACCCGCCCCGGCACGGTGCTGCACCGCGCGAAGGTGACCGGGCCCGTCGGTAAAAAGGTCACCGCCACCTGGCTGGAGTTCGTGGAGGAAAAAGTCGCCGTCCTAGAGATGGCCTCGGCCGCCGGCCTGCGCCTGGTGCCCCGCGACCTGCGGGATCCCGGCGCCACTAGCACTTATGGTGTCGGCGAGCTCATCGCGGCGGCACTCGATCACGGCGTGGAGAAGATTGTTGTCGGCTGCGGCGACTCCGGCACCTCCGATGGCGGCGCCGGCGCCCTCCAGGCCCTGGGCCTGCAGGTTCTCGACGCCCGCGGCAAGTCCCTGCGCCCCGGTGGTTCCGCGCTTATCGACGCCACCACCCTCGACCCCAGCCACCTCCACCCCGGGCTGGCTGACGTGGAAATCGTCTTGGCCTGCAACATCCACAACATCCTCAGCGGCAAGAAGGGCGTGGCCCACATCTTCGGCCCGCAGAAGGGGGCGTCGAAAAAGCAGGTCAAGCAGCTCGACGCCGCCTTGACCCACTGGGCTGACCTGCTGGCCGATACCTTCCACCCCGATGCCGACATCCATCACGGCCCCGGCTCCGGCGCCTCCGGCGGGCTCGGCGCGGGCCTAATGGCCCTCGGCGCCACCGCCCGTGACCGCTTCGACGTCCTGCTCGGCGAGCTCCCCGGCCGCGTCGACTTAGGCGACCTGGTCGACACCGCCGACCTCGTCATCACCGCCGAAGGAGCCATCGACTTCCAGACCCCGCGCGGCAAAGTCCCCGCCGAAATCGCCCGCCGCGCCCAAACCACCGGCGTGCCCGTCCTGGCACTCGCCGGCTCCCTGGGCAAAGGCGCACCGCAGGTCCACGAGGTCGGCATCGGCGCCATTCAATCCATCATGACCGTGCCCATGGCACTGGAAGACGCCGTCCGCGACGGCCGTCAACTACTTATCGACGCCGCCGAACGCGCCATCCGCCTCCTCCAACTGGGGTGCGCGGTGGCGGGACGTCGTGAAGAAAAAGTCCGGGCCCTCTACTCGGCCGGAAGCTCCGGGGCGACACCCGTGCGCTCGTAGTCGGCGAGGATATCGATGCGGCGCTGGTGACGCTCCGCCTGCGACCACTCCTGCTCCAGGAAAGCATCGACGATCGCCAGCGCCTCCTCCTCGGAGTGCATGCGGCCGCCCAGGCCGATGAGCTGGGCGTTGTTGTGCTCACGCGCCAGACGAGCCGTCTCCGGGGACCAGGCCAGAGCACAACGCGCGCCCTTGACCTTATTCGCGGCGATCTGCTCACCATTGCCCGAACCACCGAGCACAATGCCCAGGGAACCCGGGTCATTGACGGTGCGGGAGGCGGCCTCAATGCAGAAGGCCGGGTAATCATCGTCGGCATCGTAGGTGTGGGCGCCACAATCGATGACGTCGTGGCCCTGCTTCTTCAGGTGCTCGGCGATGATGTTCTTCATGTCAAAGCCGGCGTGGTCTGCTCCAAGGTAAACGCGCATGCTGCCGATACTACCTGGGTGCCGGAGCGGCGCGGAACTCTCCGCCGCCAGTCACAGAAGTTACAGGGGGTATGAGTACTTACGGGTGGTTCAAACCACCGAGAAGTACTCATACCCCCTGTAAGAGGTGGGACTAGCGGCGCTGCCCCGCATCGGACCGCGAGCTGAACACCTTCCACGCGATCCAGATGCCCAGGACGAGCAGCAGGACCGGGATAATTCGCAGCACCAGCATCACGGCACCCAGGAAGCCGGCCAGCACGGCCACGGCAGCCGCAACCAGACAAACCACGGCCGCCAGGGAGGCCACCGCCTTGTTGGTGTTCCAGGTGAAGTAGGCGATAGCCGCTGCCACCGCGGCGATGATGGTGGCGGTCAGGGTCGTCTCAAACATGCATTACACCTGCGGGTTTTCGGTTCGGGAGCGCTTGAGCTCGAAGAAGTAGGGGAACTGGGCGAGGCGGAGGGCGGCGTCGAAAAGCTCTCCAGCCTCCTCGCCGGTGGGCACGCGGGTGATCACCGGACCGAAGAAGGCGGTGTCCCCGAGCTTGATCACGGGGGTGCCCACCTCATCGCCGACCTCGTCCATGGCGGACTCGTGGAAGGCGCGGAGCTTTTCGTCGACCTGCTCGGAGTTGGCGGCGGTGGCGTAGATGGAGCTGAGGCCGGCGTCCTTGAGAGCCTGCTCGATGACGCCGTCGTAGGCGCCGAAGCCCTTCTTCCCGCTCTGCTTGCCAGCGTGGATGATGGTGCCCATGGCGGTGTAGAGGCCATCGACGGCGCCCGGCTCCTCGAGGGCGACGCGGGTGAATACGCGCGCCGGGCCCCAGGCGGCTTCCATGGCGGCGAGGTAGCCGGGGTCGAGGTCGCGGCCGTCGTTAAGCACGGACAGGGACATCGGGATCCACTCAACTTCGATGTCGCGGACCTGCTCGACCTCCTTCATCCAACGGGAGGTCAGCCACGCGAAGGGGCAGGTGACGTCGAACCAGAATTTCACAGTATTTGTTGTCATGAGCTCATGATACGCGCGGACTAGTGTGGGCGGTGCACATAAATTTCCGACACCAGGAGAACAAGTGACCTCCATCAACCTCACCCGCGAGGAAGCCGCCCACCGCGCGCGCCTGCTCGAGGTGGACCACTACGACATCGCCCTCGACCTCACCGGCACCGAGGAGTTCGGCAGCATCACCACCGTGAGCTTTAATGTCCGGGAAGCCGGGTCCACTTTCATTGACCTGCGCGCCACCCACGTCGACGGCGTGTACCTCGATGGGCAGAACATCCGCCGGGAGGCACTGACCCTCGACGAGGACGGTTATGACGACACTTTTGGCATCGCGCTCAACGATCTCACCCCGGGGCGCCATTCGCTGCGTGTGACCGCCACCATCCCTTATTCCCGCACGGGCGAGGGCCTGCACCGTTTCGTGGATCCCGCGGACAATGAGGTCTACCTTTACTCCCAGTTCGAGACCGCCGACGCCAAGCGAGTGTTCGCCTGCTTCGACCAGCCGGATCTCAAGGCCACCTATGCGCTGACGGTGACCACCCCGGCGGACTGGAAGGTCATCTCGAACGGCCCGCAGGCCACCAACGTGCAGGGCGAGCGGGCGATCCACCGCTCCAGCGTGGATTATCCGCTGTCCACGTACCTGGTGGCCGTGTGCGCGGGTCGCTTCACCGAGGTCACCTCCACGTGGAACGGCACGCTGACGCACCACCCGGAGACCCCTGCCGACCAGCCGACGGAGCTGAGCGTGCCTTTGGGTCTGTACTGTCGCCGTTCCTTGGCCGGCCACCTGGATTCGGATCGCCTGTTCACCGAGACGAAGCAGGGTTTTGACTGGTACCACGCGCATTTCGGCATGGCGTATCCCTTCGGCAAGTATGACCAGGTCTTCTGCCCGGAGTTCAACTTCGGCGCGATGGAGAACGCGGCGTGCGTGACCATCCGCGACGAGTACGTCTTCACCTCCAAGGCCACCCATTACCGCTACGAGCGCCGCGCGGAGACCATCCTGCATGAGCTGGCGCACATGTGGTTCGGCGATCTGGTGACCATGCGTTGGTGGGATGACCTGTGGCTCAACGAGTCCTTCGCCACGTGGTCGGCGGCAATTTCGCAGGCGGAGGCCACGCAGTACGACACGGCGTGGGTGACCTTTGCCAATGTGGAGAAATCCTGGGCCTACCAGCAGGATCAGCTGCCGTCGACGCACCCGATCCTGGCCGATGCCACCGACATCGAGACGGTCGAGCAGAACTTCGACGGCATCACCTACGCCAAGGGCGCGTCGGTGCTCAAGCAGCTGCAGGCCTATGTCGGCCGCGAGGCCTTCCTGTCCGGCGTGCGTCGCCATTTCGCGGATCACGCGTGGGGCAACGCCACCTTCGACGATCTGCTGGCCGCGCTGCAGACCGCCTCCGGCCGCGATCTGTCCGGCTGGGCGGATGAATGGCTCAAGACCACCGGCATCAACCGCCTGTCCCCCGCCGTCACTATCGAGGACGGGAAGTACTCCGAGTTCGCCGTCGCACAGTCCGGCGCCGCGCCGGGTGCCGGCGAACTGCGCACCCACCGCATCTGCGTCGGCCTTTATTCGCTTATCGACGACCGCGTCTCCCGCACCCACCGCGTCGAACTCGACGTTTCCGGGGCGTCGACCCCGGTGCCGGAACTCATCGGCGTCGAGGCCGCTGACCTGGTGCTGGTCAACGACGAGGACCTCACCTACTGCCTCATGCAGCTCGACGAGGACTCGCTGGCGTTCGTGGTGGACAACATCGACCGCATCGACGATGCCATGGCCCGCACCCTGTGCTGGTCCGCCGCCTGGGAGGCCACCCGCGACGGCCGCATGAAGGCCCGCGACTTCGTCCGCCTCGTCGCCCGCGGCGCGGCGGCCGAGACGGAACTGGCCGTGTTGGAGCGCATCCTTGCGCAGGCCACCATCGCCTTGCGCACCTACGTCGATCCGGCGTGGGAGCGCGAGGGCACCGCCCTGCTTGTCGACGCCTACCTCACCGGCCGCAAGTCCCCCGATCCGGAGGTCGCGCTGGTCTTCGCCCACGCGTTGACCAAGCTGCCGCTCAACCCGCGCGCCGCCGACCGCCTGGCGCAGGTGCTGGAATCCTCCAAGGACGCCGAGCTGCGCTGGCTGGCGCTGACCGCACTCATCGCCTACGGGCGCGCGGATGTCTCCGAGGTCGCCACCGAGCGGGCGCGTGACCGTTCCGCCACCGGCCGCCAGGCGGCCCTGCGCGCCGAGGCCGCCGCCAACGACCCGGCCGTGAAAAAGCGCATCTGGGATGAGGTGGCCGCCGGTGATCTGTCGAACGTCGACGCCCGCTTCCGCATGGAAGGCCTGGTCTACCCGGGTTCCGCCCCGCACCTGACGCAGTTCAACGACGAGTACTTCCAGGTGGCGCCGCGACTCTGGGAGCACTCCTCCTCCGAGATCGCCCTGACCACGCTCACCGGCCTGTACCCGGTGTGGGATATCTCGGCGGCCGGGTTGGCGCGCGCCGATGAATTCCTCGCGCAGGACCTGCCCGCCGGCCTGCGTCGCGTGGTGGCCGAGCAGCGCGACCGCGTGGCCCGGGCCCTGCGCAACCGGGAGGTGGACGCTTCTTAAGCCCCCGCCCGCCATGTCAGATTTTACGACCGTTGGCTTTTGCCGACGGGCGTAAATGTTATAAACAGTCGCTAACAGGGCCTATAAGAATACGTGCACTCGTATAATGTGACATTTTGACAGCGGGCGTATTTTCTAGCCCCGCCCCTCCATGAGAGATCCTTCATCTCCGACTCATCGGTACTTCACAGCGCGGCCGCAGACTGGTACTTAACAGTAATCAGAGACCCGGAAGGATCCTCATGTCCACCCTGCAACGCTTTGCTCCACTGCTGGCCATCCTGGGACTGCTCGTCCTCGTGGCGGCGGCCGGTTCGGTGCTGGCCAACAACTCCTCCGCGCCGAACATCGACCCGGCCGGCGCGACGATCACCCGTGAGTCCTCCACGCCGGTGACGGTGACGTCGACGCTGCCGTCGCCAACCGCGCAGGAACCGGCCCCGGCCCCCGAACCGCATCCCGCGCCGG
>NZ_JAUNUG010000015.1 GCF_030538285.1 Corynebacterium sp. | reverse complement strand
ATACCCGCGCTATCCGTTCGTCAGAACCGTGCTACTAAAAGCACGTCCCTAACAGTATGGGATAATTGCACCTGAGAGATGCTCTTTCTTGATGTGGGATACGGGCCTTAGACAAGTCGTATATTCCCGTATCAGAAGGGCATTTCTTTTATTCCCATGCCGCCGGAAACCGAACTACATCGGTGGATCCAGGCTAAGGCGTGTCGTGGCGTTTGCAGTGATCGACGAAGTTCTCCAGGAGCTTGTTTGACCACGTCGTGTCGATCGCGGGCAACGCCGCCAGAATCGTCTGATAATCGCTCGGGGAGAAATAGCCGTAGTCGTAGTAGAAATCCATGCGGGAGCGCATGGCCACGGCATCCATGTCGGCGTGGAACTGGGAGGCCCAGACCCGGTCGCCGCGGCGGATGAGCTGGACCGGGCAGGTCGGACCGGTCGCCAGCACGCTCAGTCCCTCCCCGAGTTGTTCCACATTCTCGGTGTGCCCGGTTAACGAGGTGAACGTGGCGGGCAACCCCGCGCAGATCGGGTCGGCCAGGCCTTCCGCAGTCAGTTCGATGACGGACTCGCCGGAAGTCTCGGCATGCGAATGCCCGATCTGCCCACCGTGGGTGTGTGCCAGCCAGCTCGTGCCGTAGCAGACGAGGAAGACCGGCAACCCCGAATCGCAGATACGCTCGAGCTCGGCGTGGACGTGGTGCTGCCACTCGTCCCACACCTCATTGGTCATGTTCAAGGAGCAGCCACCGACCAGCACCCCGTCATAGCCCGCCAGATCCCCGGCGGTGTCGGTGACTGACCCGATGTTGATGTGCGTGAGGTCCCTTGGATCCAGGCGCGTGGACTGGAGGAAATCGCGTTCCTCGGCCGCGGCAATCTGCTCGGCGAGTTCACCGGAACGCAGGGAGACGAGAAGGATCTGGGGCATCATTACAGCTTATACGGAACGCCGCACGGATCCCTCGACCAGGTCGAGAACTCGGTCCAGGCCAACGGTGGAACCCCCGGACGCCAGCCGGGTGATCAGACCGTCGAGGACGGTTTCCAGGTAGGTGTGCAGGACCTCGGGGGTGACATCGGTACGCATCCGCCCGTCGGCGCCGAGGCGGGCGAGGCGCTCGCGGACGGCGTCGTCAAGCACCTCCTGATGGGCGTGCCATCGGGCCCGGAACGCGGCGTCGGTACGCAGCATTTTCGTGATCTCCAGGCGGGTAGCCAACCAATCGTGACGCTCAGGGTGATCGAGGATCTCGCGCATCACCTCGACGAGCCCGGACTGTGCGACCAGCTCCGCCTGGCGGGCCGCGTCCTCCCGCGCCAGAGCCAAAAACAGGTTCTCTTTATCACCGAAGTGGTGGAAAATCGCCCCCCGGGATTTGCCGATGGCCTCTTCGAGGCGGCGCACGGTCGCGCCCTCATAGCCGTACTCGGCGAAGCAACGCCGGGCACCTTCGAGGATCTCGGTCTGCCGACGCGAGAGTTCGTAGTCGCTGACCACGGGCATGGGGAACACTCCTGGAGGGGGAAAAGGGGAGAGGGGGCTGCCCTCCCCGGCGGCGTGGACGCCTTATCCGGGGATGCAGCCCCCTCTCAGAGGCAGTTCACACTGCGGGAGATGAACTACTTGGACGCAGCGATCATCTGACGCAGAACGTACTGCAGGATGCCGCCGTTACGGTAGTAGTCGGCCTCGCCGGGGGTGTCGATGCGGACAACCGCGTCGAACTCGACGGTGGAGCCGTCCTCCTTGGTGGCGGTGACCTTGACGGTCTTCGGGGTCTCACCGTTGTTCAGAGCGGTGATGCCCTCGATGTCGAAGGTCTCGGTACCGTCCAGGCCCAGGGACTCGTGGGACTCGCCGGCCGGGAACTGCAGCGGGATGACACCCATACCGATGAGGTTCGAGCGGTGGATACGCTCGAAGGACTCGGTGATGACGGCCTTCACGCCGAGCAGGATGGTGCCCTTCGCAGCCCAGTCACGGGAGGAACCGGTGCCGTACTCCTTGCCACCCAGGACGACCAGCGGGGTGCCGGCCTCCTTGTAGTTCATGGCGGCGTCGTAGATGAAGGCCTGCGGGCCACCCTCCTGGGTGAAGTCACGGGTGTAGCCACCGGTGACGTCGACCAGCTGGTTGGCCAGACGGATGTTGGCGAAGGTGCCGCGCACCATGACCTCGTGGTTACCACGACGGGAGCCCAGGGAGTTGTAGTCCTTGCGCTCGACACCCTTGGAGTCCAGGTACTGGGCTGCCGGGGTGCCCGGCTTGATGGAGGAGGCCGGGGAGATGTGGTCGGTGGTCACGGAGTCACCGAGCTTGGCCAGGACGCGGGCGCCCTTGATGTCCTCGACTGCCTCCGGCTCGAGCGGCATGCCGTCGAAGTAGGGAGCCTTGCGGATGTAGGAGGAGTTCTCGTCCCACTCGAAGGTCTTGCCGGTCGGGATGTCCAGGTTCTGCCACTGCTCGTCGCCCTTGAAGACGTCGGCGTAGTCAGCCTCGTAAAGCTCGCGGGAGATCGCGCCAGCGATGGTCTCCTCGATCTCCTCAGTGGAGGGCCAGACGTCCTTGAGGAAGACGTCGTTGCCGTCCTTGTCCTGACCCAGGGCATCGTTCTCGAAGTCGAAGTCCATGGTGCCGGCGATGGCGTAGGCGATGACCAGCGGCGGGGAAGCCAGGTAGTTCATCTTCACGTCGGGGGAGATACGACCCTCGAAGTTACGGTTGCCGGACAGGACTGCGGTGGCGGCCAGGTCGTGCTCGTTGATGGCGGAGGAAACCTCAGCCGGGAGCGGACCGGAGTTACCGATGCAGGAGGTGCAGCCGAAGCCGGAGAGGTAGAAGCCGAGGGCCTCCAGGTCCTTCCAGAGGTCGGCGCGCTTGAAGTAACCGTCGACGACCTGGGAACCCGGGGCGCAGATGGTCTTGACCCACGGCTTGGACTTCAGGCCCAGCTCGTTGGCCTTGCGGGCCAGCAGGCCAGCGGCGACCAGCACGGACGGGTTGGAGGTGTTGGTGCAGGAGGTAATGGAGGCGATGGCCACCATGCCGTGGTCGAGGGTGTACTCGCCACCCTGCGGGGACTCGACGATGACCGGCTTGGAGGCGCGGCCCTCGGCGGAGTCGGCGGCGGACTCGCCGTTGCCCGGGAAGGACTGGTTGTAGTCGTCGCCCTCGGCCTTGGTGGCGCGGACCGGCTCAGCGGTCTCGTCGGAGGCGTAGGTCGGCAGGTCCTTGCGGAACTGAGCCTTGGACTCGGACAGCAGGATACGGTCCTGCGGGCGCTTCGGGCCGGCGATGGACGGCACGACGGTGGACAGGTCCAGCTCGAGGTACTCGGAGTACTCGGCCTCCGGGGCATCCTCGTGGAGCCACATGCCCTGTGCCTTGGCGTAAGCCTCGACGCGGGCGATGTCCTCCTCGGAGCGGCCGGTGAGCTCGAGGTACTTGATGGTCTCCTCGTCGATCGGGAACATGGCACAGGTGGAGCCGAACTCCGGGGACATGTTGCCGATGGTGGCGCGGTTGGCCAGCGGGACGGACTTGACGCCGTTGCCGTAGAACTCGACGAACTTCTGGACCACGCCGTGGTTACGCAGCATCTCGGTGATGGTGAGCACCACGTCGGTGGCGGTGACGCCAGCCGGGATCTCACCGGTCAGCTTGAAGCCGACGACGCGCGGGATGAGCATGGAGACCGGCTGGCCGAGCATGGCTGCCTCGGCCTCGATGCCGCCGACGCCCCAGCCCAGGATGCCCAGGCCGTTCTCCATGGTGGTGTGGGAGTCGGTGCCGATGCAGGTGTCCGGGTAGGCGACGCCCTCGTTGTCGAAGACCACGCGGGACAGGTACTCGATGTTGACCTGGTGGACAATACCGGTTCCCGGGGGGACGACGCGGAAGTTGGAGAAGCTCTCAGCACCCCAACGCAGGAACTGGTAACGCTCCTCGTTGCGCTGGTACTCGATCTCGACGTTCTTCTCCAGGGCCTCCGGGGTACCGAAAGCCTCGACGATGACGGAGTGGTCGATGACCATCTCAGCCGGGTTGAGCGGGTTGACGTCATCCGGGTTGCCGCCGAGGGTCTTCACAGCCTCGCGCATGGTGGCCAGGTCGACGGCACAGGCGACACCGGTGAAGTCCTGCATGAGAACTCGTGCCGGGGTGAACTGGATCTCGATGGAAGGCTCAGCCTTCGGATCCCAGTTGGCGATTGCCTCGATGTGCTCGGTGGTGATGTTGGCGCCGTCCTCAGTACGCAGCAGGTTCTCGCCGAGAACCTTCAGGGAGTACGGCAGCTTCTCCATGCCCGGCACGGCGTCGAGTGCGAAGTAGTCGTAGGACTTCTCGCCGACCTCGAGGGTGCGCTTGGCGTTGAAGGAGTTCTTGCTTTCGGTCACAGGGAGCTCCATTTCCTCTTCATTGAACTGGAATGTTCGATACCTGTACCCGTCCGGCCCGATCAAGGCAGGCGTGTACCGGCAGAACGCGGTGGTACTCCTCCAAGTCTAGGGATTCGTACCAACGACCGCCGCTAATTCTAACAGTACGAGCGTTTTGTTTGTGGCTTTCGGCTGGCTGGGCGGCGCGTCGCCACCCCCGTCCCACCCGCGGGGGATAGAAAAGGGGTGAACCGGAACTACATTTCGCCCCCGAAAGTGATTGCTGATGATTCCTGAAGGTGTCGATATCGACGACCTTGCCCGCCAGATCGACGAGGACTCCGTCGCCTTCGGCTCCTTCGTGCCGGCGGAGAAGATGGGGGAGTTGGAACCTGGGCTTATCGACGCCGCGTCGCACGCCGAGTCCTCCGGTTTTGGGTCGTTGGGGGTCGTTGTTTTAGAGCACACGCCAGCGCATACCCCGGATCTGCGGGATATCGCCCAGGATGTGCTGGTGGCCACGGAGGTGGAGACGGTAATTGTCCGGGCGCCGGGATCGGGGGCGATTGTCTCCGATGTTCACTCGCGGGCTGAGATAGAGACCGCGCAGTACCCCTTCCTGGCGGACGGGGATGTGGTGGGGGGCGTCCATCGCTTTATCGACGACGTCAACGGGTGGTCACTGAACTGGGTGGGGATCCTGGTGGTGGTGTTGCTGCTGGTCGCTGTGGCGGCTGCGCTAACGGCATGGAACGCCCGGAGGGTGGCGCCGTCAAGGTTGAGCGCTTGACGCGCTGAGATGTTTTGACGGGCAAACTGTTGCCGCATTGTTATGTGGCTAGCATGCCGACACGCCGGGTGGAGCACAAAGTGTGACTGAACTCACACATTTGTTATCGATTCGTCATTTCGCAGGTCAACCGGCCCTGTTGGTCATGGGGTCAGGCTTTACTGATGTGAATCTTGATAAACGTTGGGTCACAGGAGCCTCACGTGTTCTATGGTGCCAATATCGGCTCACGGGTCGATGGAAGCCACCGGCATCTAACAGAGTCACGGCCAACCGGGTCGTCATCGTCATCGCACGGGCATGTGGGGAAGCACGCCAAGCGCGAAGAGACACTTAAGGATGAGGCGGGTCCGGATACCCGTGTGCCTACACCGATGATCAACCGATTCGGCACCCGCCTTCGTCAAGCCTGAGGTCTTGTCATGGGTGGGTTCGTGAGGAGTTCACGTGGCCTCGACCACCGCCATCCGCGCACGCCTGCGCACCGTGCTTGCCACCGCCCTGTGCGCAGGCAGCCTGACAGCCTTCACCCCGGCTGTCGTCTCCGCGACCCCCGCTACCCCGACGGAATCGGGCGTGGCCTCGCTCGCCACCGACGTCTCCCGCACGGAGTCTGAGATGGACCGCCTGGCGCTGGAGATCGGTGGACTCCACGAGGAGGTCAACAAGGCTCTCGTTGATCTGCACGATGCCCAGGCCACCGCCGAACAGGCTCGCCAGGCCGTCATCGTCGCCCGCGCGGAGCTGGACAAGACCCAGGCCGAGATCGATGAGGCGCAGGCCAAGCTCGACGAGATCTCCCGCGCCGCCTACCGTCGCACGGCTACCCCCACCGCCGTCGCCACGCTCGCCGGCGAAGAAGCCTCCAACGACTCCCTCGACCGCCAGACGTACCTGCGCACCAATGCCGAAAAGCAGCGCGCTGCCATCGAGGAACTGGATCAGCTGCGCACCGAGCAGGCCAACCGCGAGTCCGAGCTGCGCTACCTGCGCAACGTCGCCGAAGCGCGCGAGGCCCGCGCCGCCGAGCGCGAGACGCAGGCCCGCGCCGCCATCGAGACCAACAATTTCCGCATCGGTGAGTTGACTGCCGAGCGCGATCGCCTGGCTGCTGAGCGCGATGCTGCCCAGGCCCAGCTCAATGAGGCCCGCGAGGAGATCGCCGCCGGCAACGCCGCCCGCCAGGACGCTGAGGAGTACCGCGCGGCAGATGCCCAGCGCCGCGCCGCCGAAGACAATGCGGCGGCGGACACGGCCGCGGCTGAGGAAGCACGCCGCGTCGCCGCAGAAGAGTCCGCAGCCGCGGACTCCGCCCGCCAGGCCGCTGAGACCGCCGCCGCTGAGGCCGCCGCAGCGGAAACAGCGGCGCAGGAAGCTGTGGAGCGCGACGCACGCGAGCGTCGAGAAGCAGAAGAAGCCGCCGCGGCTGCCCGCCAGGCCGCCGAGCAGGCCGAGGCAGAGGCCGCGGCCCGCCAGGAAGCGCAGGCCCGCGCCGAGGAAGAAGCCGCCGCCACCGCCGCCCGCGAAGCCGAGGCCCAGGCCTTCCGCGACGCCGCCACCGCTGCTGCCGTGGCTGCCGCGGCCGCCGTCATCGTCGCCTCCCAGCCCGACCACGGCAACCTGGACAACCCCTACCCGTCCACCAGCGATGAGGACACTGCCCCTGCCCCCATCGCGGCGGTGCAGAACCCGGAACCGGAGGTCGTCGAGGAGGATCTGCCGCAGGCGCCGGTGCTGGAGACCATCGAGGATGTCACCGAACAGGCCGCCGAGCAGGTCGCTGACATCGGTGACCGTTCGGCGAAGATCGAGGCAGTCATCGCCCGCGCCCAGTCCCAGATCGGCGTGCCCTACGCCTGGGGCGGCGGCAACGCCAGCGGCCCGACCCGCGGCATCCGCGACGGTGGTGTGGCCGACTCCTTCGGTGACTTCAACAAAATCGGTTTCGACTGCTCCGGCCTCGTGCTCTACGCCTTCGCCGGTGTCGGCATCGCTCTACCGCACTACACCGGCTACCAGTACAACCACGGCACCAAGGTCGACCCCAGCCAGATGCAGCGCGGTGACCTCATCTTCTACGGCCCCGGTGGCAACCAGCACGTGGCCATCTACCTGGGGGACGGCACGATGATCGAGGCCCCGAACTCCGGTTCCTCCGTTAAGATCTCCCCGGTCCGCTGGTCTGGAATGTCGCCCCACGCCGTGCGCCTGATCTAGCGCAGCCCTCAACCTAAAGGTTGATAGGCTCGGGTGCATGACTGAACTGAATTTCGACGCCCTCCTCGTCCTCTCCTTCGGTGGCCCCGAAGGGGACGAGGAGGTCGTCCCCTTTCTGGAGAACGTCACCCGCGGCCGCGGCATCCCGCGCGAGCGCCTGGCCCAGGTCGGTGAGCATTACTTCCACTTCGGGGGAGTCAGCCCGCTCAACCGCCTGAACAAGGAGATCATCGCGAACCTGAAGTCCGAGCTCGCCTCCCGCGACCTGGATCTACCGGTCTACTTCGGCAACCGCAACTGGCACCCCTTCGGCGAGGATACCGCCGAGCAGATGGCCGCCGACGGTGTGCGGCGGGCGCTGGTGTTCGCGACCTCCGCTTGGGGAGGTTATTCCGCGTGCCTGCAGTACAACGAGGACATCCGGCGGATTATCGCCCACCTGGAGGACAAGGGCGTCGCGCCGATCGAGTTCACCAAGCTGCGTCAGTTCTACGATCATCCCACCTTCATCCGGCTCATGGCCGAGGCGTTGGCTGAGTCGCTGGCGAAGGTGCCTGCGGGGCGTAATACCCGGGTGCTGTTTACCGCACATTCGGTGCCCACGGCCGCCGATGAGGCGGCGGGTGGCCCGGAGGATTCCCACTTGTATTCCCGTCAGGTCGCCGAAGCTTCCCGTCTTATCGCAGAGGCCGCCGGGGTGGGGGAATACGACGTCGTGTGGCAGTCCCGTTCCGGTAACCCGCGCACCCCGTGGCTCGAGCCGGACATCGTCGACCACACCACGGCCATTGCCGCGGAGGGTATCGAGGCCGTCGTTGTGTGTCCGGTGGGTTTCATCTCCGATCACATGGAGGTGATCTGGGATCTGGACACCGAGCTTGCCGACGCCGCCCGCGACCTCGACGTCCACGTCGAACGCACCCGCACCGCCGGCCCGGAGCAGGATTTCGCCGGCATGGTTGTCGATATCATCGACGAGCTCGTGGCCAACGATCCGCCCGCCTCCCTCGGCGAGGTCACCGTCCAGGGCTGCACCGTCAACGGGCAGGCCTGCCGCCCGGGCTGCTGTCAGATCAGCCGGTCGAAATCCCGCACCGCGTAGTCCACCCCGGCCATGCGCGCGGCCCGGATGTGTCGCCACAGCCCCAGCAGTTGCGGGTCGATGCGGTGGTCCTTCATCCGGGTTTTCACCGTCTCGATGATCGCTGCCACCCGATCGGCGCGGGCAAAGAGCTTCGCGGCGCGCGGCGGGACGGCCGCCGGGAGCCCGGGGGTGTCGTAGAAGTCCGCCAGCGTGCCTACCGTCAGGCGTGGGGCCTCCAGCACGTCCGTGCGGTAACCGGAGTCGGTGACCAGCTGCGCAGCCTGCGCCGTCGCCCGGGTGAGCAGCTCATCAGCCTCGCCGGGGCTCAGCCACGCGGGCGCCGGCAGCGGATCCTCCTCCTCGAACCACTGCCAATTCCCCTCCTTGTCGGGGACGAGCACGTGCCTCTCGGCCAGCACCAACGCTTGTCCGCTTATCGACGCCGCCCGCGCCGCCGCACCACCCGCCGGCAAGGCGGGAGCCTCCCCGGGACCGGACAGGATGAGCCTGACGGCGGGGGACGCGGCGTCGATAAGCGCGCAACGACGGATATCGCCCAGGACCTCCACCAGGCCTTCCGCGCCGAGATCGTGCAGCGCATCGACGAGATTGTCGGTGGCCTCCAGGCCGTGGAGCCAGGCGCCGAGCCAGACGGCGGTGTTTTGCAGCGGTGACCAGACCTCGGCGCGGATATCCATGGCGGGGCAGTCTAGCCGATAAGGTGTGCGGCCATGAGCTTTCACGATCCCTACTCCGGCGACATCCTCTCCGGACACGCCCGTTCCCGCCCCCGCGAATACCCCAAGGTCCCCGCCGAGCCGGGCCTGGTCGTCGAGGTCCGCGGCGAGGATTATGTGGGCGCCGTGGTCGGCTGGGAGCGCACCTACGACGGCGAGTTCGTCCGCCTGGAGGACCGCCGCGGCGTCACGCGCCTGTTCCAGCTGGTCTCGGGAGGCTTTCTTATCGACGGCCGCCCCGTCACCCTCATCCGCCACCTGCCGAAAAAGCAGCCGGTGGTGCAGCGCTCCAACTCCGGCTCCCGCCGGGTCGACAACGTCGAGGCAAAGGTCGCCGCACCCTCGCGTATCTGGGTGGAGGGTGTGCACGACGCGGCGATCGTCGAGAAGGTGTGGGGGCATGACCTGCGCGTCGAGGGTGTCGTCGTCGAATACCTCGAGGGCCTGGACAACCTGGAACACCGCCTGGCCGAATTCGAACCGGGGCCAGGCCGCCGCGTCGGTGTGCTTGCTGACCACCTCGTCGAGGGCTCCAAGGAGACCCGCATGACGCAGACGGTGGGGGAGCACGTGCTGGTCACCGGCCACCCGTACGTCGATATCTGGGCGGCGGTGAAGCCGCAGGCCGTCGGCATCCGCGCCTGGCCCGACGTTCCCTATGGCGAGGATTGGAAGACCGGTGTGTGCCGACGTCTCGGCTGGTCCGACCCCCGGGAGGGATGGAACCGCGTGTATTCGGCCGTGGGGAGCTTCCGGGATCTGGACTCCACCCTCATCGGCGCGGTCGAACGCCTCGTCGATTTCGTCACCACGCCCGAGCTGTCCAAGGCCGACCTCATGTAGCCGCCTTCGGTACCTTGGATCACGTGGGAGCAATAGTCTGGTTCATCGCAGCACTCGTCCTCGCCGGCCTCGAGCTGGCCGTGGGCGAGCTCACCCTGCTCATGCTCGCTGGCGCCGCCTTGGCCGCCGCGGGTGTGTCCCTGGCCGGAGCACCCCTGTGGGCCTCGGTCGTGGCCTTCGCCATCTCCGCGTTCGGCCTGCTGGTGTTCCTCAAGCCCGTCCTGCGGCGCCGTATGGCCGCCCCGAAGGCGCTGGACACCTCGCCGCAGGCCCTGGTCGGCTCCTCGGCGGTGGTCCTCGACGCGGTCGGGGAGCACGGCGGTCAGGTCCGCCTCGACGGGTCGATCTGGTCGGCCCGTTCCCTTGACCCCACCCACACGTTCGCCGCAGGTGAGCGCGTGTCCGTGATCAGTATCGACGGCGCCACCGCAGTCGTCTGGAAGGAAACATAAACACCCATGGCCGGACTCATACTTCTTATTGTCCTCCTCATCTTCGTCGCCGTTGTCGTCATCAAGTCGATCGCGCTCATCCCCCAGGGTGAGGCCGCGGTCATCGAGCGACTCGGCAGCTACACCCGCACCGTCGCCGGCGGGCTCACCCTGCTGGTGCCCTTCGTCGACCGCATCCGCGCCCGCGTGGACACCCGCGAGCGCGTTGTGTCTTTCCCGCCGCAGGCCGTGATCACCCAGGACAACCTCACCGTCGCCATCGACATCGTGGTCACCTTCCAGATCAATGATCCGGCCAAGGCGATCTACGGCGTGGACAACTACATCGTGGGCGTGGAGCAGATCTCCGTGGCCACCCTCCGCGACGTCGTCGGTGGTATGACCCTGGAGGAGACCCTCACCTCGCGCGAGACGATCAACCGCCGCCTGCGCGGCGAGCTGGATGCCGCCACCTCCAAGTGGGGCCTGCGCATCAGCCGCGTCGAGCTCAAGGCGATCGACCCGCCGCCGTCCATCCAGCAGTCCATGGAGATGCAGATGAAGGCGGACCGCGAAAAGCGAGCCATGATCCTCACCGCCGAGGGTCGCCGCGAGTCCGACATCAAAACCGCCGAGGGTGAGAAGCAGGCCCGCATCCTCTCCGCCGAGGGTGAGAAGCACGCCGCCATCCTTCAGGCCGAGGCCGAGCGCCAGGGCATGATCCTCAAGGCCGAGGGTGAGCGCGCCGCCCGCTTCCTGCAGGCACAGGGTGAGGCCCAGGCCATCCAGAAGGTCAACGCCGCCATCAAGTCCTCCAAAGTCACCCCCGAGGTGCTGGCCTACCAGTACCTGGAGAAGCTGCCGAAGCTCGCCGAGGGCCAGGCCTCCACCATGTGGATGATCCCCTCCCAGTTCGGCGATTCTCTCGAGCAGTTCGCCCGCGCATTCGCCCAGAAGGACGACGAGGGAGTCTTCCGCTACGAGCCCTCGCTTGTCGACGACGAGACCCGCCAGATGGCCGGCACCGAGGACACCGACGAGTGGTTCAACACCGCCACCGACCCCGAGATCGCCGCGGCCGTCGCCGCCGCCACCGCCGTGGCCAACAAGCCCGTCGACCCGGAGCCGCACGAGATCAAGGTGCAGAAGGCATCGGCGCCCGCGACGTCACCGTCGCCGGAGCAGCGCGAGATTGAATCCACCCCGCCTGCCCCGAGCTTCGATTTCGGTGAGCAGCGAGAGCCAGAGGTGGAGGGGCGCTAACAGCTACTGGTCGGCGTCCGCCCGCGCCAGGAGGTTGACCGCCAGCTGCCAGCCGGCGGTCTCCGCCTGCCACCCGGCCGCCTGGAGACGCTGGGACATCGCCTGCTTGGAGATGCCCAGCGCTTCCGCGGCCTCATTCTGATTCAGACCCGAACGCACCAGGGACGTGGCCTCCCGGCCCTCCAGGGTGCGCTTGCTCAGCACATGGCCCAGCAAGGCGAAAGCGGCGGCGATATCGACGCCGAGCCCCTCAGCGCCCCGCGGGTGGCGCAGCACCTTGACCACTCCCGCCCGAGCTGATCCTTTCAGCGCTCGGGTGGCGGTGGCCCTGGCCTGGGCCTGGGCACCGGAACCCGGGGTAACACCGATTCCGATGGCCCAACTGCCGTCGGACAGCAGCGCCATGACGGTGTCGCACACAGACTCCGGGGAGTCGACGACCGCACAGATATCCTCCACGCCGAGGACCTCGAATTCACCGACCCCGTCTAGCGTTGAGAGAGCTTCCGCGGAGCGGCGCACCAACTCGGCGCGGCGTACCTCGCGCCCCCGGTACCGTGCATGAACAGCCAACATGACTGTGAGTCTACGTCACAGACTTGACCGGGAGGCGTTGGTCGACGGCGAGTCCCACCAACCCCAGCACCGCCAACACCACCGTCAACCCGATGACCAACGGGTCGAGCTCCCCTGTCAATGCATCTCCGAGCACCACCGTCACCACTGTTCCCGGTGCCGAGCCGATCAGGGTGGCCACCGTGAACATCCCCAACGGCACGCTCGTCAGCGCGGCGGCGTAGTTCATGATGGAGAAAGGCACGCCAGCGATCATCCGCAGACTGGTCACTGCCAACCACCCACGTTGCTCCAGGCGTGCGTTGATGCCCGCCACCGCCGGATGCCGCAGCCGCGGGGCCATCCACTCACCCAGCAACCCGCGCACCACCGACAGGCTCAGTGCCGCGGCCACGGTGGTCGCTGTCAAAGCCACGATGATGCCCATCCACGGGCCGAACAGCAGTCCGCTCGACAGCGTCAGGATCGTCCGCGGCACCGGAAACTGCGTGATCACCACATAAGCCAGCCAGAACAGGCCCACAAACCACGGGCCGGCGGCCTCCGACCATTGGCGCAGGGTGGTGATGGCGGGGACGTCGATAAGCAATGTGACGGCCAAAAACGCCGCCAACGCCCCCGCAACGACGATGCGACGGGCCCATGACCAGGCGGCGACGGCCCCGGCGGCGTCGCTCAGCAGAGCCAGGAAGTACTGCCCGAACCGTTTCACAAGGGGTCAGTCTACGCCCGCGTCTACACTGGGGAGGCGTACGTCAACCAACAAAGGAGTATCAATGGCAGACCTGCGCACCGACCACGGCCCGAACCCCTACGTCCTCGACATCGAGGATGTCACCAAGGAGAACGAGGCCTTCCGTGACACCCTGTGGACCGGCCAGTTCCTGCAGATGACCGTCATGGCCATCCCAGCTGGCGGCGAGATCGGCGCCGAGGTCCACGACGACCACGACCAGTTCCTGCGCCTCGAGGCCGGCAAGGGCCGCATCATGATCGGCGACAGCGAGGACAACCTCGACGTCGATCAGGAAGTCGAGGACGATTTCGCGATCTTCGTCCCGGCCGGCAAGTGGCACAACTTCGTCAACGAGGGCACCGAGACGGTGAAGCTCTACTCGATCTACGCCGCCCCGGATCACGTCGCTGGCACTTACCACGAGACGAAGGAAGACGCGGACAACGATCCGAACGAGCAGCACTAAGCTTCTCGACGCCCCGCGCGGCGTCCAGGCCTCCCACTAGGGGCGTGGGGCCGCGGGGCCCTGGGTTGGTGCATATACGCCATACTTGAGTACAGCCAAAATGCACCAACCGAGGGTGACTATCCATGATGATGCAAAAAGGGCCACCTTTCGGTGGCCCTTCATGGTGCCCGGAGGGGGACTTGAACCCCCACGTCCGTTAATAGGACACTAGCACCTCAAGCTAGCGCGTCTGCCATTCCGCCACCCGGGCTGGGTGTCATTCACTTGTTTGTGCTCACCCTCTCGGCTGGGCACCTGCACTACTGTAGCCGCACTTCTGACAAAGACACAAATCCGCATGTCAACCGTAGTTACACGGCTGTAAGTGGTAGTTTTTCTAAGCATTATGGATCGCTTGTATCGCCCGCCCCGGCGGATACCAACCTGGTCGTGGTTCGTACCCCGGCGTGCCCCGGAGCGAGATGTCGAGGTGCGGCCGGAGGCGTGGTCCTCGCGGGCTCGCGGCGCAGTAGTGTTGGCGGGTCTGCATGGACGCGCGGTGATGGTCCTGCTGGTCTCGACCATCGTGGGGATGGGTGCATCGGTGCTTGTCTCGGTGGTGGTGGCCCAGGGCGGTACGCGGGCCTTCGAATCGGCCTCGCTGCCGGTGGCGCTGATCGCGGTGCTGGTGATAGTCGGGGTGGCTTTGGCGTCGTGGGTGGCGGAGTCGACGGGTGATGCGATGGCGGATATGGCAGCTGCCCGGACGGTGCATTCGGTGCGCCTGTCGCTGACGGAGCGCTTGGTGGGGGCGGAGCCGACGGAGCTGACTCCGGGGCAAGTGCTCAACACGGTGGATGGGGATTCCTTCCAGGTGGGTGAGCTGAAGGAGGTCCTCAACTGGCCGGTGATGATGGTGGCCTACTTGTTGGGTTCAGCGGTCGCAGTGGGTGTGGCGCATCCTGTGCTGGGTGGTCTGTTGGTGCTGGCAGGTGTTCTCACGACCGTGACCACGTTTGCCACCGCAGGTCCGCTGGCGCGGGTGGGGGCGCGGCGTCGAGAAGCAGAAGGTGCGGCCGTATCTTTGGCGACGGACGTGGCGCAGGGTTCACGGGTGGTGAAGGGATTGGGGGCAGTTGAGGTGTCGGAGGAGCGTTTCGACGCCGCGACCGGCCGCGCCCTGCGCATCATGCTCATGGAGGCGCGGCTGACGGGCTGGCTGACACTGGTGCGCCAGGTGGTGCCCACGTTGTGTGTGGTGGGGATCGTGGTCGTGGCGGCCCTCATGTTGCGCCGCGACACGATCACAGATGCGGAGCTGGTAACCGTCGCGCTCATGGTGCCGCCCGCGCTGATGTACCTGGGTTTCGCATTGAGTTTTGCAGTGGATTATTGGTCGCGCGGGATGGTTTCGGCGGGGCGGATCCAGAAACTGGTCGGTGATCTGCAAGTTTCGGAGTTCCGCCCCCATCACTCGGACATCCCGGAGGCGGGGGTGATTGTGTGGTCGGCCCACAGCGCTGCCGGTATCCGGCGGGTACGGCAGCGCCTCGCGGAATTGGAGGCCTCTCCGGAGGTGGTCGTCGCCCCGCATGCGGCGGCCGTGTTCGAGGGCACTCTGGCCGACAACATCGACCCCTTGGGCACCGCCCACCCGGAACAAGTGCAGGCGGCATTGTCGGCAGCGGCGTGTGGGGACATCATCACCCGGCTGGGTGGGATGGATGGTGGCACGCTGCCTGATTTTCCGATCGGGGAAGCTGGGCTCAATCTATCTGGCGGGCAACGCCAGCGCGTCGCCCTCGCCCGGTGGCTGGTGCACGACCCAGAGGTGCTCGTGCTGGATGAGCCGACCACCGGGTTGGATGCCGTCACCCTCGACCTCGTGGCGCAGAACGTGGCGCGCTTGCGGCGGGGGCGGGCAACCGTCGTCGTGAGTACCTCGGCGGCATGGCGGGCCGTGGCAGATCAGGTGGAGGAATTCCGGTGAGCTGGAAGACAAGCGATCGAGAGGATGTCCTCGCCCCGGCTTCAGTACGGCACTCAATGGAAACGTTGCGTGCCCTGCCGTCCAGCCCCGGGTTGGCCTGGTTGTTGGGTACAACCACAGTGTTTAGCGTGGCAGTTGCCGCGATGACGGTTTCGGCCACACTTTTAGGTCGCGCGGTGGATGTCGCGGAGGGGCCGGTGGAGCCCTTCGTGTGGCTGCTCGTCGCAGTGGCTGTGGCACTGCTGGTAGAGACCGCGGCCCGCGCGGCTGGCGGGTGGTTGCTCACGGCGCGTACGCGGATGATGTCGGTGGATCTGCGCCGCCGCGCGCTGGGCTCGGTGCTGCGAGCCCCGGTGCCCGATGTGCTGGAGTTGGGGACCGGCAATGTCATCACGCGCATGACGCAGGACATTGACACGGTCGTGCGGATGATGTCGGCGACCGGTATTCGTCTGGCGGTGACCATCCTCATGTTCCCGGTGACGCTGGTGGCCTTGGTGGTGATCCGCTGGGAGTTCGTTCTGGCGCTAGGGCTCACCCTGGCTGTCGTGTTTCCGCTGTTGCGCCTGGTGCTGCCGCGGATGCCGCAGGCGGCGAATATCGTGGCGACGGCGGAGGCACGTCGTAACGCGGTGCTCCTCGATACTGTCCGCAGTTTGCCGACTCTGCGTGCCCTGCACCTGGGTCCCTGGGCCCTGCAACGCACCCGCCGGGCATCGTGGGATGCGGTGCAGGCTCGGGCGGACCGCGCCCCGTTGTTCGTGCACCTGCTCGGATACGGCAACATCGCCTATGTCACGCTGCTGGCGAGCACAATGGGGCTGGCCACGTGGTTGGTGGCCCGTGACCTCATCACGGTGGGGGCGGCAACCGCCGCGATGGTGCTGGTCGTGCGTTTGGAGGGGCACGTGTTCAATTTGTTGTTCCTTGCCGGGGACATCCAGGAGGCCGGCACGTCGCTCGGTCGCGCGGTGGCGCTGGCTCGCCTGGCCCCCACGGAGGCGCGTGAGATGCCAGCGGACCTGCCGTCCCCGCCGGAAATCCGCATCGAGAACCTGCGTTTTTCCTATCCCGGGGGTGCGGTGATCCTCCCGGACATTTCCGTCACCCTGCCCGCGGGGAGCACGACGGCGCTGGTGGGAACCTCTGGGGCGGGGAAATCCACGTTGGCGGGCCTCATCGCCGGTCTGCAGCGCCCAGATGCAGGACACATCCTGATCGGTGGTGTGGATACGGCACAGGTCGATGACGCCTGGGCTACCCGTCAGGTCACCCTGCTGACCCAGGATGTGCACCTGTTTTCTGGTTCCCTCCGCGAGGACCTGCTGATGGCCGCCCCGCAAGCCCCCGACACCCGCTTGCTGCGCGCCCTGGCCAGCACTGGTCTCAGCCCCGAATCCCCGGCCTGGGCCCGACACCTGCCCGCCGGACTGGACACCCTCATCGGGGCGGGGGCGCAGCCCCTGCCGCCGGAGGTGGCCCAGCAGATCGCGCTTACCCGGGTGATTCTTCGCGACCCGCCGGTGCTCATCATGGACGAAGCCACCTCGGAGGCCGGCAGCGACGATGCCCGCGTACTCGAGGAGGCGGCGGCTGAGGCCGCCCGGGACCGGACGAGTCTCATTGTCGCCCACCGCCTCGACCAGGCGATGGGCGCCGACCACATCCTCGTCATGGAGCAAGGCAGGATCGTGGAGGCTGGCACCCATGATGAACTGCTGCAGGCGCAGGGCCGCTACGCCACCCTTTTCGCCCGTTGGAGCATGTGAGCGGAATCTCAGGTAGAACGGGTATATGACCTCTTACGCATCTGATTCCCGTTTCCCCGGCCCCGATCCCTACGCCCCGCTCAAGGACCTGCCATCCTTCCCGCTCAGCTCCACGGACCTGGCGGAAGGCGAGAAGCTCGCCGAGGAGCAGTGCGCCCCGGCGAACGTCTCCCCGCAGCTGGCGTGGTCCGACCTGCCGGAGGGCACCAAGTCCCTTGCGGTGACCTGCTTTGACCCGGACGCGCCGACGGCCTCCGGTTTCTGGCACTGGGCGGCGTTCAACATCCCGGTGGACACCTCGGAGCTGGCCACCGGCGCCGGTTCGCAGGAGGATCTGGGCCTGGACGGCGTCATCGCCCTGGCCAATGACTCCGGGCAGCGCGAGTACTACGGTGCCGCCCCGCCGGAGGGCCACGGCCCGCACCGCTATCTTTTTGCGGTGCACGCGGTGGACGTCGAGAAGCTGGACATCGACCCGGGTGCCACGGCGACGGTGTTGGGTTTCAACCTGTATTTCCACTCTCTCGGCCGGGCCATTCTCTGGGGTTGGTACGAGAACAAGTAGGCTCTTCAGGCTATGAGCCAAAAGAACTCCCGCCCCGAGCGGACCTACCGGGTGCCCGCGGCCCTGCGCGTCGGCGGTGCCTTCATGGCGCTGGCCGTCGCGCTGGCCATTTTCGCTGTCGTGGCGGTGTTCACCGACGGGTGGATGGCGCCTTTCGCCGTCACCCCGCGTTTCCTGGCGATCCTGCTCGCCGCGGTCATCCTCGGTGCTTTCGCCACGATCCGCACTGATCAGGCGTCAAGCCGCACGCAGGTGATCGCGCTGGTGGTGGCGGTCGCGCTGATCATTTTCGCGCGTTTCCTCCCTTCTGAGCCGTTGACCACCATGGCGCAGTACTGGCTGGCGATGTACGCGGTTTTCGCGTTTCTGTGCGCCCTGATCATCCGTCGGTCGATGATACCGAAGGCCTGATCGGCTGCTTATCGACGAACGCTCGTGGCGCCCCGCAGTCGGGGTACCACGAGCGTTTTTCTTCGGCTAGTCGCGCGCTGGGTTGGCCAGCCAGGGCTCACCGCAGCCGATGGCCTCGGTAATGTCGGCGAAACCGTGGCGGTGGATCTGATCGGCGATGCCGCGGTGGATGTCACGGATCCAGTCGGGGCCACCGTAGATGAAGCCGGTGTAGCCCTGGAGGAGGGTGGCTCCGGAGGCGATGCGCTCCCAGGCCTGCTCAGGCGTGGAGATACCGCCGACAGAAATTAGCACGAGCTGGTCGCCGACGCGGGCGTAGAGGCGCCGGAGAACCTCGAGCGCGCGCGCAGCCACCGGCGGGCCGGAGATGCCGCCGGCACCCATGTCGGCGACCTCGGCGGCGGGGGTCATCAGGCCCTCTCGAGAGATGGTGGTGTTGGTGGCGACGATGCCCGCCAAGCCCAGGTCGAGAGCGAGATCGGCCACTGCGTCGACATCCTCATCGGAGAGGTCCGGGGCGATCTTCACCAGCACCGGGGTGGCGGTGGATTCCTGGACGGCCGCGAGGATGGGGCGCAGGGATTCCACGGCCTGCAGGTCGCGCAGGCCCGGGGTGTTGGGGGAGGAGACGTTGACCACCAGGTAGTCGGCGAGGTCGCCGAGCAGAGAGGCGGAGCGTCGGTAATCTGCGACGGCCTCCTCAGCGGGCACCACCTTGGTCTTGCCGATGTTGATGCCGATGACGTCCTGCGACTTCCGGCGGCGCAGGTTCTCCGCGGCCGCGGCCGCACCCTCGTTGTTGAAGCCCATGCGGTTGAGGATCGCCTTGTCAGCCGGCAGGCGGAACAGGCGCGGGGTGGGGTTACCGAACTGCGGGGACGCGGTGACGGTACCCAGCTCGGAGTAGCCGAAACCGAGGGCCGACCACGTGTCGGCGGCGGAGGCGTTCTTGTCGAAGCCGGCGGCCAGGCCCAGCGGGCGCGGGAAGTTCACCCCGAAAACCTCCTGGGCCAGGACCGGGTCAGTGACCGGGACAATCTTGCCCAACAGTCGGTTGGCCGGCCCGGCGGCCTGCAGCACCTCGAGACCACCGGCGATCAGCCCGTGAATGCGTTCGGGGCGCAGCGTGAACATGCCCTTGAGGGCCAGCTGATAAGCGGAGCGACGCAGGGACATGGGAAGTCCTTCCTTAGAGTTCGGGGTCGGTGATGACCTGCACGCCACCACCGGTGGCAGAGGCGATCACGAGGGTGCCGTCCGGCAGGGCCACCAGGTTGTGGGCATCCTCGATCGTCTCGATCGTGCCCACCTCTTCCGGCACGCCCGTAGCCAGGGTGAAGGCATGGAGCTGGTTGTCGGCAGTGGTGGTGATCCACGCCAGGTCACGCTCGACGTCCCAGGCCACGGCCCACGGGCTGTTGGTGACCGGCACCGTCTGGTGCAGGCGCACTACATTGTCGGCGGTGTAGACGGCTAACTGTCCACCACGATTGTCCGACGCGAGGACCAGCCCCTCCGGGCCAACGGCCGCCTGGCCGATACCCAGACCCACGCGGAGGGTGCCGCCCTGCCTGCCGTCGCGCCAGTGAATGTCCTGGATGGTCGTGTTCTCGTGGTTGGTGCGCACCACCGCGTCATCCTGGCCGCCCACCGCGGTGGCCAGCAGCTGGGAAGTCATCCCGGCCACCGTGATGGAGGACTGCTCCTCACCCTCCACAAAAACCACCACCCGGTCGTTCTCAGCGGATCCGACGACAAGCTCGCCCGTCGACGTCAACACGGCTGAAGCCGCGGGAGCGGCGTCAGAATCGGCGACGGAATGACTGTCGACGGTGCCGTCGGCGGCGTCGATAAGCAGCACCTCATCGCCGCACGCCAGGACGAACGTCTCCTGCGTCGCCGTGAGATCAGCGCAGGTATCCGGGACGTCCACATCGTGGGTTTGCCCCGCGCGCAGCTCCTCCAGCGTGCCCAGGGTCAGCGTCGCACCGTGCCGCAGGCCAAGGACCTCGCCGGCGGCCTCCATATCGGAGATCTCGCCGGAAAATTCCATCGTCTCACCCGCCGGGGAATCAGCGGCAGGGGAGGACGCCGCCACCGCATTACCAAGATCGGGCACCTCCGGGTTGGTGGGGCTTGTGCCACAAGCAACCAGCAGGCAAACGGGGGCGGTCAGCGCCGCCAGGGCAGTCACACGTCCGGCTTTCACGTTAAATGAGCCTATCAGCGCCGCTTAGCGCGAGACATCATCCAGTGCCTTCACGATCGCCCGCGGTAACACCGTGCCACTCACACTGAGCAATTCCGCGAGCTGCTCCCGGCGCGACGCCCCCACCACCGTCGCGGCAACCCCGGCACGGTCACGTGCCCAGGCCAGCGCCACCACCGCCGGAGGGATCTCCAGGCCCTGGGCCGCGGTGCTCAACGCATCCACGACCGTATGCGCCTTCGTGCCCAGGCGGGCGTGCACCTCGGCCCGTACCCCCGGGGGCACGCCCGCGCGATAACGGCCGGTGAGGACCCCCTGCGCCAGCGGCGCAGCGGCGATCACCCCCACACCCAGGTGGCGGGCGGCGGGTATGAGCTCCTCCTCGATCCCGCGAGACAACAGGGAATATTCGGCCTGGGTGGACACCACCGCCGGGCAGGCAGTCACGGCCAGCTGCCAACCCGTGTAATCACGCACCCCCGCATACCGGGTCCGGCCTGTCCGCACCGCCCAGTCCAGGGTGTCCATCACCTCGGCAGGTGGGGTCTTGTCATCCCAATAGCCCACCGACCAAAGATCCAGATGGTCAGTACCCAGCACGGCGAGAGTCTCCTCGAGCTGCTGCACCAGCGCGCGGCGCGAACAGTCCACCCGCCGGCCCATGGGCGAATCGGGGACCACCCCGGCAGAGGAGGAGAGGATGAGATCGTGGCGGGAAACGTCAGCGTCCGCTAATACCCGGCCCAACACCTCCTGCGCCCGGCCCCCGGCATAGGAGGGCGAGGAATCGACGAGCGTGCCACCGGCGTCGCGGAACATCCGCAGCAACACCTGTGCCTCGGCAGTGTCCGTGCCCGCACCCCAGGTGGCCGTGCCGAGGCCGATATCTGAGACACGCAGTCCGCTGGAGCCCACCAATCGCTGTTTCACCCAGTCCACAGTAGTAGTACGGTTGTCCGGGTGAATGACGTGACCATCCTGGCCTCCGCGGGCGCGGCCGCTGAACAGATGTCCTGGCTCCAGGTCATCGTGCTGTCAATCGTGCAGGGCCTCACCGAGTTTCTGCCCGTCAGCTCCTCCGGGCACCTGCGTATTGTCTCCGAGCTGTTCTTCGGCGTCGACGCCGGTGCCTCGTTCACCGCCGTCGTGCAGCTGGGCACAGAGATCGCCGTGCTGGTCTTCTTCGCCAAGGAGATCTGGCAGATCCTCACCGGCTGGTTCCGCGGACTGTTCAACAAACAGGCCCGCGGTTTCGACTACCGCATGGGCTGGATGGTCATCGTGGGCACCCTGCCCGTGGCGATCATCGGCTTCTTCGGCCGGGACATCATCCGCGAGGGTGCCCGCAACCTGTGGATCACCGCCACCGTGCTCGTGCTCTTTTCTTTCGTGTTCATCTTCGCGGAGAAATTCGGCAAGAAGCAGCGCTCCTTCGAGGAGCTGAACATGAAAGACGCCGTCATCATGGGCTTCGCGCAGTGCCTGGCGCTCATCCCCGGTGTGTCGCGTTCCGGTGGCACCGTCTCGGCGGGTCTGTTCATGAACCTCGACCGCGAAGTCGCCACCCGTTTCTCCTTCCTGCTGGCCATTCCAGCGGTGCTGGCCTCCGGACTGTTCTCGCTGCCCGATGCCTTTGCCCCCCAGGCTGGGCAGGCGGCGTCCGCGCTGCAGCTGGGCGTGGGCACGCTGATCACCTTCGTGTTGGGTTACCTGTCCATCGCGTGGCTGCTACGCTTCGTCGCCCACCACTCCTTCGCCTGGTTCGCCGCCTACCGCATCCCGGTCGGCCTGGCCGTCATGGCCCTGCTGGCTTTCGGAGTGCTGCAGCCGGTGTAGCGGCGTTGTAGCGTACCCCTCTGTGCGCGGTCTGACGTAATGAGCTGGGGTTTTCCGGACGCTGCTTGCACAAAGGGCCACGTCCGCACGCGCCGTGTCGGCGCCCAGTGCTCTAACGCTAAGGTTGTTGACATGCGTTCATGGCCTCAACCCGACATCCCGCGCCTAGACGGCCCGTCCGTCCCGCTCGCCCTCCACGACACCGCCGACGGCGTCATCCGCCCCGTCGAGGCGACAGACACCGCCGGAATGTACGTCTGCGGCATCACGCCCTACGACTCCACCCACCTGGGACACGCAGCGACCTACCTCACTTTCGACCTCATCCACCGGATGCTGCTTGACCAGGGGCTTCGGGTGCACTACGTGCAGAACATCACCGATGTCGATGATCCTCTGTTCGAGCGCGCGGAACGCGATGGCGTCGACTGGCGGGAGCTCGGTTCCGGGCAGATCGACCTGTTCCGCTCCGACATGGAAGCCCTGCGGGTGATCCCCCCGCGCGACTACATCGGCGCGGTGGAATCCGTCGACGAGGTCGTCGAATTGGTGGGCAGGCTGCTCGACACCGGTGCCGCCTACGTGGTCGATGACGCGGAGTACCCGGACATCTACGCCTCCATTTCCGCCACCGAGAACTTCGGTTACGAGTCCAACTACGACCGCGCCACCATGGAGGAGTTCTTCGCCGAACGTGGCGGCGACCCGCAGCGCCCCGGCAAACGTGACCCCCTCGACGCACTGGTGTGGCGCGCCCACCGTGAAGGTGAGCCCGCCTGGGATTCGCCGTGGGGTCCGGGCCGCCCGGGATGGCATATCGAATGCTCGGCGATTGCGACGAATCGTCTGGGATCCTCCTTCGCCATCCAGGGCGGGGGCAGCGACCTGATCTTCCCGCACCATGAATTCTCTGCGGCGCACGCGGAAGCCGGCCTGGGTGTTGAGCGTATGGCGGGGCATTACGTGCATTCCGGCATGATCGGGCTGGAGGGGACGAAGATGTCCAAGTCCCTGGGCAACCTCGTCTTCGTGCACAAGCTCACCGCCGCCGGGCATGAGCCGGACGCCATCCGCCTTGGCGTGTTCGCGTCCCACTACCGGGCTGATCGTGACTGGTCGGAGGAGATTCTGGCCGACGCGGAAGCGCGGCTGGCCACCTGGCGTGCCGCCTGCCGGCAGGCTGGCTCACTGGCCGGTGCCCAGGCGCTGGTGCAGGAGCTACGCACCCACCTGGCCGCAGATCTGGACACCCCGGGGGCACTGGCGGTGGTGGACACCTGGGCGGCGGCCACTCGCGGGGCAAACGAGGCGCGAGCCGCGGAGCTGGTCCGTGACGCCCTCGACGCTTTGCTGGGCGTGCGGGTCTGAGGTTTTTCAGGGACAATGGCCGGCATGAGCATCCGCAGGGATTTCCAGAAAAATGTCGATGAGTTCATTGCCGAACTGCACGAGTTCGGCACCGGTAGCTACCTCAAGGAAGAAGAGAAGGAATTCTGGGACCAGCCCTTCGATCCGGCCGCGCTGCCGGAGTTGAAGAGCATCCTGGAAAAGCTCCTGGACACCCTCGACCTGCTCTCTGACCCGGAGGGGGAGGACCTGTCCAAGGTGGTCCAGGCCGCTATCGATGAGCTTGAGGCCTTCAACGCCAAGCATGACGGTGCCATCCTCGAACCGGAGGAGACCGCTGTGCTCAACGAACTCATCCATGACGCCTCCGCCGCAACCGGCGCGGAGGATGAGGCCCTGTCTGAACTTCCGGAGATTGATTAACCCCTTGAGTAGCTCACCCGCCGCCATCTTCTGGGATATGGACGGCACCCTTGTTGATACCGAACCCCTGTGGGAGCAGTTCACCTATGAACTCTCCGAGATGATGGGGCGTCGTCTCACACCCGAACTGCGGGAAACGACCATCGGTGGCAGTTTCCGCCACACCGTCGCCGTGTGCGCCGGGCACGCGGGCTTGGAGATCAGCGAGGATGATCATCCGCGCTACCGCGCGTTCATGAACGCGCGCATGGCGGACCTGATGCGTTCTTCTCTGGCACCGAATCCGGGGATCACCGAGCTTCTCGACGATCTCGCGCGGCGTGATCTGCCCATGCTCGTCACGACGAATACCGAGCGGACGTTGGCGAACATCTCGATCGGGGCCGTCGGTAAGCAGTATTTCCGCGACTCGGTGACCGGGGATGAGGTGCCCAGCCCGAAGCCCGCCCCCGATATGTATTTGCGCGCCGCGGAGCTGGTGGGGGCCGCACCGGGGGAGTGCCTCGTGTTCGAGGATTCCTTCACCGGGATGAGTGCGGCCGTCGCGGCCGGGTGCCGGGTGATCGGCCTGCCCTGGTACGCCGACACCGTCGTCCCGGAGGGTGTGGTGACACTGGAGTCCCTGCACGGGCGCAATGATTTCGTCCGGGTGGACGCGGACACGGTGTACCGGTGGTTCGCCCAACTGCAGCGCTGAGGTGGGCGGCGTGGAATAATGCTCCCTCGTGAAGAACTTTGACTCCCTGTTTGCTGAACTCACCGAACGTGCCGCCTCCCGCCCTGAGGGCTCGGGAACGGTGGAAGCCCTCGACAAGGGTGTGCACCACATCGGCAAGAAGATCATCGAGGAAGCCGGGGAAGTCTGGATCGCCTCCGAGTACCAGTCCGATGAGGAACTGGCGGAGGAGATGAGCCAGCTCATTTACTGGACCCAGGTCATGATGGTCGCCCGTGGGCTGACCCCCGAAGACATCTACAAGAACCTCTAGGAGCTCCGTCATGATCAAGATCGCTGTGCCCAACAAGGGCTCGCTGTCGGAGGCTGCCGTCGAGATTCTCGAGGAGGCCGGGTACAAGGGCCGCGGAGATTCCCGCGCGCTGGCCGTGTTCGACAAGGCCAACGACGTCGAGTTCTACTTCCTGCGCCCGAAAGACATCGCCATTTACGTGGCCAACGGCAAGCTCGACATGGGCATCACCGGCCGTGACCTGGCCCGCGACTCGGGGGCTGACGTCGATGAGCTGCTGCCCCTGGGTTTCGGCGCCTCCACCTTCCGCTACGCCGCCCCCGCCAACGAGACCTGGACCGTGGAGGATCTGGCCGGCAAGCGCATCGCCTCCGCCTACCCCAACCTGGTCAAGGACGATCTCGCGGCCCGCGGCCTGGAGGCGGAGGTCATCCGCCTCGACGGCGCGGTGGAGATCTCCATCAAGCTCGGTGTCGCCGACGCCATCGCCGATATCGTCTCCACCGGCAACACACTGCGCAAGCAGGGGTTAGCGCCGTTCGGTGAGCCGCTGGTCACCTCCGAAGCCGTGGTCGTCGGGCGCCGTGACCTGCAGCCCACCGGCGAGCACAACCTCGTGCTCCGCCGCATTCAGGGCGTGCTCACCGCGCAGAACTACCTCATGATCGACTACAACATCTCCCGCGAGAACCTCGAGCAGGCCTCCGCCGTCACCCCGGGTCTGTCCGGTCCGACGGTGTCCCCGCTGGCCCGCGAGGACATGGTTGCGGTGCGTGCCCTCGTGCCGCGCAAGGGAGTCAACGCCGTCATGGACCAGCTCGACGAGCTGGGCGCGGAGGCCATTTTGGCCTCTGAGCTGCGCATCGCCCGGATCTAAGTGGTGAGGTGGTCGCCGACGGGGCGTCGATAAGCAAAATCGCTACGATGGGCGATTGAGTGTTTATCCAGCGAAAGGACCGCACCATGGCCGACAACCCCGAGACCACCGCCGTAGCCCGCAAGACCCGCACCGAGGAGGATCTCCTCGGCTACCTGGAGGTCCCTGCGAATGCCTATTACGGCATTCACACGATGCGCGCGGTGGAGAACTTCCAGATCTCGCGTACCACCATCAACCACGTGCCGGAGTTCATCCGCGGCATGGCGCAGGTGAAGAAGGCCGCGGCCATGGCCAACCGGCGCCTGCACACCCTGCCCGCGAAGAAGTACGAGGCAATCGTGTGGGCGTGCGACCAGATCATCCACGAGGGTCGCTGCATGGACCAGTTCCCGATCGACATCTTCCAGGGCGGTGCGGGCACCTCGGTGAACATGAATACCAATGAGGTGATCGCGAACCTGGCGCTGGAGTACCTGGGGGAGGAGAAGGGGTCCTACGATGTCATCAACCCCAACGATGACGTCAACATGTCGCAGTCGACCAACGACGCGTACCCAACCGGTTTCCGTCTCGGGCTCTACGCCGCGCTGAGCACACTCATTGAGCAGATGGAGGACCTGCAGAAGGCGTTTCGGGAGAAGGGACGCGAGTTCCAGGACATCCTCAAGATGGGCCGCACCCAGCTGCAGGACGCAGTGCCCATGACCTTAGGCGATGAGTTCAACGCCTTCGCCCACAACCTCGCCGAGGAGCAGGCCGTGCTGCGCAACGCCGCCGACCGTCTCCTGGAGATCAACCTGGGTGCCACCGCCATCGGCACGGGTGTCAATACCCCGGCCGGCTACCGTCACCAGGTCACCGCGACGCTGGCAGAGGTCACTGGTCTGGACATCAAGTCCGCCCTCGACCTCATTGAGGCGACCTCGGATACCGGCGCCTACGTCCACGCCCACTCGGCGGTCAAGCGGGCGGCGATGAAGCTGTCGAAGATCTGCAACGACCTGCGTCTGCTGTCTTCCGGGCCGCGCACCGGAATCAACGAGATCAACCTGCCGCCGCGCCAGGCCGGCTCCTCGATCATGCCGGGCAAGGTCAACCCGGTGATCCCGGAGGTGGTCAACCAGGTGTGCTTCAAGGTCTTCGGTAACGATCTCACCGTCACCATGGCAGCCGAGGCCGGTCAGCTGCAGCTCAACGTCATGGAGCCGGTCATGGCGGAGGCGATGTTCCAGTCGATCCGCATCCTGGGCAACGCGGCCGTGACCCTGCGGGAGAAGTGCGTCGAGGGCATCACCGCCAACGCTGATGTGTGCCGCGCGTATGTGGAGAATTCCATCGGCATTGTCACCTACCTCAACCCCTTCATCGGCCACCACAACGGTGATCTGGTGGCGCGCGAGTCCGCGGAGACGGGGCGTTCGGTCAAGGAGATCGTCCTGGAGAAGGAACTGATGGATGCGGACACCCTGGAGCGGGTGCTGAGCAAGGAGAACCTCATGCATCCGGAGTTCCGCGGCCGCCTGTACCTGGATCAGTAGGGGAGCGCGTAGGCGCCCGTTTGTGTGTGATTCCACACAAACGGGCGTTTTTGCCTGCCCGTAACTGGGTTCCGGACATGGTCAGACCATAGGCTTGGGGCATGATCCTCGCCCTCCAGATCCTCATCGTCATCGGTGCCATCGTGCTCGGTGCCCGGCTGGGCTCCATCGCGATCGGCTTCGCAGGCGGTCTCGGCGTCCTCCTCCTCAGCCTCACCGGCGTGCCCGTCACGGCGGAGGACATCCCCTTCGACGTCATCGGCATCATCATGTGCGTCATCGCCGCGATCTCCGCAATGCAGCGCGCCGGCGGCATGGACTACCTTGTCCACCTCGCGGAACGCTTCCTGCGCCGCAACCCCCGCCAGATTACCCTGTGGGCGCCGGTGGTCACCTGGCTCATGACCGTCTTCGCCGGCACCGGCCACACCGCCTTCTCCACGCTGCCCGTCATCGTCGAGGTAGCCAAGGAGGGCAAGGTGCGCCCCTCGCGCCCGCTGTCGGTGGCGGTCATCGCCTCCCAGATGGCGATCGTCGCCTCGCCGATTTCTGCGGCTGTTGTCTTCATGGCCTCCCTCCTCGAGCCGCTCGGCGTCAGCTACCTCACGCTGCTGGGCATCATGATCCCCGCCACTTTCCTGGCGATCTTCCCGACGGCCCTGCTCACCAACCGTATGGGTAGGGAGCTTCTCGACGACCCCGTCTACCTCGACCGCCTCGCCAAGGGTCTGGTCCGTGCCCCGCAGGACGCTGGCCACTGGCGCCCGCAACCGGGAGCGCAGGCCTCGGTGTGGATTTTCCTCGCCGCCATCGTCGGCGTCATGGCCTACGCCACTGCGATCTCCGAGCAGGTGGGCCTCATCAATGATCCCACCCTGCCGCGCAACGAGGCCATCATGACGATCATGCTCGGAGCCGCCACCGTCATCGTGTTGGCCACCAGCATCCCGGCGGACGAGATCATCAAGACCCAGGTGTTCCGCTCCGGCATGTCGGCCTCCGTCTGCGTCCTCGGCGTCGCCTGGCTGGGCACCACGATCATCAACCACTACATCGACGACATCCAGGTACTGGCCGGAGATGTTCTCAGCGCCAGCCCCTGGCTGCTCGCAGTGGTCCTCTTCTTCGCCGCGGCGTTGCTGTACTCTCAGGCAGCCACGGCCAAGGCGCTTATGCCGGCTGCCCTGGCGATCGGTGTCTCCCCGCTCACCGCCATTGCCGCCTTCCCGGCCGTGTCCGCGCTGTTTGTCCTCCCGACCTACCCGACCCTGCTCGCTGCCGTCGAGATGGATGACACCGGCTCCACCCGTATCGGTCGTTTCGTCTTCGACCACCCCTTCATGATCCCGGGCGTGGTCAACATCGCTCTGTCTGTACTTTTCGCCTACGGGCTGGGCGCGATCCTGCTCTGAGGTTTAGCCTTGAGGCATGAGTCAGCCGCTTTCCGACGTCGCCATCGCCCAAGCCCACACCCTCGAACCCATCACGGAGATCGCCCTCCGGGCGGGGATCCCCCCGGAGGCGCTGATCACCTTCGGCCCCTATAAGGCGAAGGTGGACATCACGCAGTTGCCGAAGCGTCCGCAAGCGGGGAAGTTGGTGCTGGTCACCGGCATGTCGCCCACGCCTGCGGGGGAGGGCAAGTCGACGGTGCTCATCGGGCTGACTGACGCCATGTCCCGGCGCGGCCTCAACGCTGCCGCCGCGCTACGCGAACCCTCGCAGGGCCCGGTCATGGGGATCAAGGGCGGGGCCGCGGGCGGCGGATACTCCCAGATCGTCCCCATGGAGGACATCAACCTCCACTTCACCGGCGATTTCCACGCCATCGCCGCGGCCACCAACACGCTGGCGGCACTGGTAGACAACCACGTGCAGCAGGGCAACAAGCTGCGTATCGATGTCCGCCGCATCGTCTGGCAGCGCTGCCTCGACGTCAACGATCGTTCACTACGCGGTGTCATCACCGGTCTCGGCGGTACGGCGCACGGCACTCCGCGCGAGACGGGTTTCACCATCACCGCCGCCTCCGAGATCATGGCGGTGCTGTGCCTGGCCAGCGATCTGGAGGATCTCAAGGCCCGCCTCGCCCGTCTGACCGTGGCGTTCACCTTCGACGGCGAGCCCGTCACCGCCGAGCAACTCGGCGCTACCGGGGCACTGGCTGCCCTGATGAAGGAGGCGCTTAACCCCAATCTCGTGCAGACCCTCGGCGGCACCCCGGCGTATGTGCACGGCGGGCCCTTCGCCAACATCGCGCATGGCTGCAACTCGCTGATCGCCACGCGCGTGGCCCTGCAGCACGCCGACATCGTCCTCACCGAGGCTGGCTTCGGTTCCGATCTCGGCGCCGAGAAGTTCTTCGACATCAAGGCCCGCCACGGCGGTCTGGACGTGGCGGGTGTGGTGATCGTGGCCACCATCCGCTCCCTGAAATATAACGGTGGCATGGCCCGCACGGACCTGACGACCGAAAGCCTCGAGCACCTGCGGGAGGGCGTGGCAAACCTGGCCCGGCACGTGGCGAACATCCAGCAGTTCGGCGCGCGCCCCATCGTTGCGCTCAACCTCTTCAATACTGACACCGACGCCGAGCGGGCCTTCATGCGCGCCTGGGCGAAGGACTTCCACGTCGCGCTGGAGGAGTGTCAGGTGTGGGCCCGCGGCGGGGCCGGGGCGGAGGCATTGGCGCAGGTGGTGCTGGATAACCTCGGCACCGGCTCGGCGCCACTATACGACCCGCGTCGCGGGGTGGAGGCCTCGATCGAGACCATCGCCCGGAGGATCTACCGGGCGGAGAAGGTGGAGTACGCGCCTCAGGCGCTCAAGGATCTGGCCGTGCTGCGCGCCAACGGTTGGGATCAGTTGCCGGTGTGCATCTCCAAGACGCAGTACTCGTTTAGCGATGAACCCGGCGCACTGGGCGCCCCGACCGGCCACACTCTGCACGTGCGTGAGCTCATCCCGCGCACGGGCGCCGGTTTCATCGTGGCGCTCACGGGTGCGGTGATGACCATGCCGGGGTTGCCGGCCCGCCCCGCGGCGGAGGGTATCGACATTGGCGGCGACGGGAAGATCACCGGGCTGTTCTAGCGGTTATGTCACCGCTCTTACGGGGGCTATGAGTACTTACGGGTGGTTCAAACCACCGGGAAGTACTCATAGCCCCCGTAACATCTGTGACTTCAGTCCGCGGTCGAGCCCGGCCAGCCCGGATACTCCGGCGGGGTCCCGCCAAACGCGGGGCACAGCGACTGAAAAGAGCACCAGCCGCACAGCTTGGAGGTCTGCGGCCGAAAACGCCCCGCGGCACCGTCGGCGGCGATCTTGCCCCAGAGGTCGGCGAGATCCCGCTCGAAGTACTCCAGCTCTTCCTTCGAGGGCGCGAGGAACATGTTGTCCAGCACCTTGAGGTACATCAGTCGCAGCTGGTGGGGGATGACCCCGTAGAGCCGCCAGTACACCAGGGCGTAGAAACGCATCTGGAATTGCGCGGCCTGACTGTAGCGGGGTAGTGGTTTCTTGCCGGTCTTGTAGTCGACGACGCGCACCTCACCGGTCGGCGCCACGTCGACGCGGTCGATGAAACCGCGCACGGGCACCCCGTTGGGCAGCACGGTGTCCACGTACATCTCCACGGCGTGGGCGTCGAAACCCTGCGGGTTCTCCATCTCGAAGTAGCCGCGCAGCAGGCTGCGGCAAGCGATAAGGAAGTCCAGCAAGTCTTCCTCCGGCACCAGCTCGTTGAGCTCCGCGTCGGCTTCGACCATGGTCGCCCAGTGGGGTTTGAGCTGTTTGACGGCCGCCGGGTAGGTGCGTTCCTCCCGCGGTTGCGCGTGCATGTACTCGAGGACCGCGTGCACGAGGTTGCCCTTGACCTGCGGGATTGTCTTCGGTTCCGGGAGGCGGTCGATGGCGCGCAGCCGGTAGAGCAGGGGGCATTGCTGGTAGTCGGAGGCGCGGGAGGGGGAAAGTGCCAGCGGGCGTGGGGTGGTCATGATGGCCACCACCTTATCCGTGGCAAGCTGGACACATGAACCAGACTCTCGACTTCCTCGATTTCATTGCGGCGTCACCGAGCAGCTATCACGCCGCGCGGGTCGTTGCTGACATGCTTATCGACGCCGGCTTCCACCCCCAGGACGAGTCCGCACCGTGGGATGCCACCCCGGGTGGGCATGTGATGGTGCGCGGTGGGGCAGTGATGGCGTGGTGGGTGCCGGAGGACGCGTCCCCGGAGTCGGGCTTCCGGATCATCGGTTCCCACACAGATTCGCCCGGTTTCACCCTCAAGCCCTCGCCTGAACTGGGCACGGCCGGGTGGGCGCAGGCCGGTGTGGAGGTCTACGGCGGGCCGATCCTCGCCTCCTGGCTCGACCGCGAGCTCACTTTCGCGGGCCGGGTGGTCCTGGCGGATGGTTCCCAGCGTCTGGTTAACACCGGGCCCATCGCGCGGATCCCGCATCTGGCGATCCACCTGGACCGCTCCACAGAGCTCACCCTTGATCGGCAGCAGCACATGCAGCCGATCACCGGGCTCATCGGGGAGGGGCATACCCCGGTGTTGGAGGTGGTGGCGGGGCAGGTGGGCGTCGATAAGCGGGATATTGACGGCCTTGACCTGATCACCTGCGATGCCCAGCGCGGCGAAGTATTCGGCGCGGACGCCGAGCTCATCGCCGCCGGACGCATGGACAACCTGTCCTCGGTGCACGCCTCGCTCATCGCCTTGCTGCGCGCCATCGAATCGGGCGACACCGGCAGCGACGTCCTCGTGCTCGCCGCCTTCGACCACGAGGAGGTCGGCTCGGCATCCGCGACAGGCGCGGCCGGTCCCATCCTGGCCGATGTGCTGGAACGCACCGCCGCAGCCCTCGGCGCTGACCTGGACGCCACCCGCCGCATGTACGCCCGCTCCTTCTGTGTCTCCGCCGACGCCGCCCACGCGGTGCACCCCAATTACGTGGGCAAACACGACCCGGCCCATCATCCGATCATCGGCGGCGGCCCCGTGGTGAAAATCAACGCCAACCAGCGCTACGCCTCCACCGCCGACACCGTCGCCCGCTGGCAGCGGGCCGCCCGCGCCGCCGGGGTTCCCTCGCAGAGTTTCGTCTCGAACAACGCCATGCCCTGCGGCTCCACCATCGGCCCCATCACCGCCACCCGGCTGGGAATTCCCACCGTCGATGTCGGTGTACCGCTGCTGTCCATGCACTCCGCCCGGGAGCTGGCCGGCGTGGCGGATCAGCTGTGGTTCGCCGACGCTCTTGAGGCATACTTGATTGGTTCTTAAACGATAGGAGACCCCCGTGGCCTATTCCGGCCCCTTCCAGCCCGGCGACCGCGTCCAGCTCACCGACGCCAAGCGCAGGCACTTCACCCTCATCCTCACCCCGGGGGAGAAGTTCCACACCCACAAGGGTGAGATCCTGCACGAGCAGATCATCGGCATGGACGAGGGCTCGGTCATCCAGTCCTCCCTCGGGGCCGACTACCTGCTCTTCCGCCACCTCATGGTCGACCACGTGCTCTCGATGCCGCGCGGAGCCGCCGTGATCTACCCGAAGGACTCCGCCCAGATCCTCATCGAGGGCGACATCTTCCCCGGCGCCCGCGTGCTCGAGGCCGGCGCCGGCTCCGGTGCCCTGTCCATGGCGCTGCTGCGCGCCATCGGTCCGGAGGGCGAGCTCATCTCCTATGAGATCCGCGAGGACCACCTCGAGTTCGCCGAGTCCAACGTCGATGAATTCTTCGGCGGCCGCCCCGCCACGTGGAGCCCGCGCCTAGGTGACCTCAAGGAGGTGAAGGTCGAGGACCTCGGCGGCCCTGTCGACCGCGTCATCCTCGACATGCTCGAGCCCTGGGAATGCCTCGACGTGGTCAAGGACGTCCTCATCCCCGGGGGCGTGTTCATGACGTACGTGGCCACTGTGCCGCAGCTGATGAAGGTCATGGAAGGTATCCGCGAGCAGCAGTGCTTCACCGAGCCCAAGGCCTGGGAGTCGCTGGTGCGCGAATGGAAGGTCGAGGGCCTGGCCACCCGCCCCGAGCACCGCATGAACGCCCACACCGCCTTCCTCGTGTGGGCCCGCCGCCTGGCTGATGGGGTCACCCCGCCGCGCCCGCAGCGCCGCGCGCGGAAATAGACCCGGGCGTCTGCAAACTGCGGCGTAGTAAGAAGCGGCGAACAGGGACAATGCAGGAACTTGAACACCGTTCGGGTGGAGTTTTGCACAACGTCCCAGGGCAAACCCTAGGTATCGCCCGGGGATGAATCCGGCCCAGGGTGGTGCAGGTTACAGTTGGGGCATGAGTAACGCCGACACCACGGACGCAGTCGCCCTGCAACGCGAGATCCGGACCTTAAGCAGCCGCAACTCCAAGCTTTCCCAGCTGCTCAAGGCCTCCCGGGACAAGCTCAAGGACCTCTCCGCCCAGATCGACGCCCTCGCGGAGCCCGCCTCCACCTACGGCATCTACCTGGCCGGGGGAGTGGGCCGCGACGCCGAGGTATTTACCTCCGGCCGTCTCATGCGCCTCAAGGTCTCCCCGAACCTCAACACCGAGGAGCTCGCCCCCGGCGCGCTGGTGCGCCTGGGCGACGGGTCCATCGTGGTGGAGGATTGCGGCTTCCCCGACACCGGTGAGCTGGGCATGCTCACCGAACGCATCGGGCAGGGGCGCGCCCTGGTGGCCAACTCCACCGGGGAAGAGCGCCTGGTACGCCTGGCCGAGCCCATCGCCACCTCCGCCCGCGCCGGTGACACCCTGCTGGTCGACACTAAGGCCGGCTTGGCCTATGAGCGCATCCCCAAGACGGAGGTCTCGCAGCTTTCGCTGGAGGAGGTCCCGAATGTCACCTACGCCGACATCGGTGGCCTCGACGAACAGATCGACCAGATCCGCGACGCCGTGGAGCTGCCGTTCTCCCACCCGGATCTCTACCGCGACTACCAGCTCAACCCGCCGAAAGGTGTCCTGCTCTATGGCCCGCCCGGGTGCGGTAAGACGCTCATCGCCAAGGCGGTGGCCAACTCGCTGAGCCAGCGGGTGGGTGATGGCTCGGCCAGTTACTTCCTCAACGTCAAGGGCCCGGAGTTGCTGAACAAGTTCGTCGGCGAGACCGAGCGCCGCATCCGCCTGATCTTCGAGCGGGCGCGTGAGCTGGCGGGGGAGGGCCGGCCCGTGATCATCTTCTTCGATGAAATGGAGTCCATCTTCCGCACCCGCGGATCAGGTGTGTCCTCCGACATGGAGACCACCGTCGTCCCGCAGCTGCTCACTGAGCTGGATGGTGTGGAAAACCTCGCCAACGTCATCATCATCGGCGCCACCAACCGTGAGGAACTCATTGACCCCGCACTCCTGCGCCCGGGGCGCCTCGACGTCAAGATCCGCGTCCAGCGGCCCACTCGCGAGGGCGCGCGCGATATCTTCCAGCGCTATCTCACCGACGACGTCCCGCATGCGGAGCCGGTGGCGGATCTGATTGAGGTGGGCGTCGAGAAGCTCTTTGCGCCGCGTGCCTTCGTTGAACTGACCCTGGTGGACGGGGAGATTGAGATCCTGGATTACTCGGACTTTGTGTCCGGGGCGATGGTCGCCAACATCGTCGATAGGGCGAAGAAGCTGGCCATCAAGGACCACCTGGCCGGCATCAGCGAAGCGGGCGTGAGCCGCCAGCACATCGCGGAGGCGGTCCTCGCTGAGCAGAACGAGTCGGAGGATCTGCCGAACACGGCGAACCCGGACGAGTGGTCACGGATCACGGGGCGGCACGGCAAGCGTGTCGTCCAGGCACAAGTGATTGGATAGGGATATGAGCAGGTATATGGGCACGGAGACCGAATACGGCATCTCCACACCGACGGATCCGGGGCTGAGCCCCATCGTCACCTCGACCCACGTGGTGGTGGCGTATGCCGCGATGAACACCGGCGCGCGCTCCCGCTGGGACTATGAAGAAGAGTCCCCGCTCAAGGACACCCGCGGCTTCGACCTGCGCCGCTACCACACGGTGCCGGTCGTGGAGCCGGACGCGGTGGGTATCGCCAACGTGGTCACCACCAACGGCGCCCGCTTCTACGTCGACCATGCGCACCCGGAGTACTCCTCCCCGGAGGTCTCCAATGCCTATGACGCGCTGGTCTATGACGCCGCTGGTGATGTCATCATGCGCAAGGCCGTCGCCAATGTGGCGGAGCTCTATGAGCAGGGCGTGAGCATCCTCAAGCATCACGACCCGTGCCCGCCGCTGAAGATCTACAAGAACAACGTCGACGGCAAGGGTGCCTCTTACGGTGCTCACGAGAACTACCAGTACTCCCGCAAGACCGATTTCCAGGTGCTCACCCAGGCGCTCATCCCGTTCTTCGTCACCCGCAACGTCATCATCGGCGCCGGTCGCCTGGGCATCGGCGAGGCGGGTGAACAGGATGGTTTCCAGATCTCCCAGCGTGCCGACTACTTCCACCAGGAGATCTCCCTGGAGACGACGCTCAACAGGGGCATCGTCAACACCCGCGATGAGCCGCACGCCAACGCCGTCCACTTCCGTCGCCTGCACACCATCGTCGGTGACGCGAACATGTCGCACACCGCGAATTTCCTCAAGTTCGGCATGACGAAGCTGGTTATCGACGCCATTGAGAACGAGGTCGACTTCTCCGACCTGCGCCTGGCCGACCCGGTAGCGGAGATCAAGCGCGTCTCCCACGACCTCACGCTCACCCACACACTGCAGCTTCGCGACGGCCGCGAGCTCACCGCCCTCGACATCCTCGCGCTCTACCGCGAGCGTGTCACGGCCGTCGATGAGGTCGACGAGCGCGTCATCGCCTTGTGGGGGCAGGTGATGGACATGCTCGCCGAGGATCCTCTGTCCACCTCCCACCTCCTCGACTGGACGGCAAAGTACGCCCTGATCAAGGGTTATCTTGACCGCGGCGTGGACATCGGCGACCCGAAGCTCAAGCTCATCGATCTGCAGTACGCCGACATCGACCCGGCGAAGTCCCTCTACCACGCCCTGGTGCGCAAGGGCCGGATGGAGACCATCGCCAGCGAGGAGGAGATCAACCGGGCCGCCGAGGAGCCCCCGGCCGATTCCCGCGCCTGGTTCCGCGGCGCTGTCTCCGCGCGTTTCCCCGACGACGTCATCGCCGCCAGCTGGCAGACGATGATCCTCAAACACTCCGAGGGCACCGCCCGTTTCCAGACCAATGAGGTGGATAAGCTCACTCGGGAGCACGTGGGGGAGATCATCAACTCCTCCGCCGACACCGACGAGCTGATCGCCAAGTTGACCGGGGTTAACTACGCCCCGGACCACTACGTCACCCACCACAACAAGTCCCACATCAACAAGCCTCACCAGCACTAGAAGGAGCACCCCCATCATGACCGGACCCCAGTCCCAGATCTCCGCCGGCGGCGGCCACGACAACAACAACGATGACGCCTTCGAGGCCGGCCAGGCCCAGCTCAACACCACCGGCACCGATGATCTTCTCGATGAGATCGACGGCCTGCTGGAGACCAACGCCGCCGAGTTCGTCCGCTCCTATGTGCAGAAGGGCGGCCAGTAAGTGATCTTCGCCCGCCGCATCATGGGCGTGGAGACCGAATACGGCATCACCGCCACCACCGGTGATGGCACCCGTTCGCTCACCCCGGATGAGATCGCGCGCTACCTGTTTCGCCCGATCGTCGAGAAGCACTCCAGCTCGAACATCTTCACCCGCAACGGCTCCCGCCTCTACCTTGATGTGGGCTCCCACCCGGAGATCGCCACCGGCGAATGCGACAGCCTGACGCAGCTGCTCAACCATGAGCAGGCGGGGGACATGGTCGTCGACAAGCTCGCCCAACGCGCGGAGGAAGTGCTGGCTCAAGAGCGTATCGACGCCCGCGTCTACCTCTTCAAGAACAACGTCGACTCAGTGGGCAACTCCTACGGCTGCCACGAGAACTACCTCGTCGGCCGCCACCTGCCGCTGAAAAGCCTGGGCAAGCAGCTGCTGCCGTTCATGATCACCCGCCAGCTCATCTGCGGCGCCGGCATGGTGGGGCGCGCGACGGGTGGTTTCCAACCCGGCTTCGTGCTCTCCCAGCGTGCGGACCAGGTGTGGGAGGGCATTTCCTCGGCGACGACCAGGGCCCGGCCGATCATCAACACCCGCGATGAACCGCACGGCGATTCCGAGCGCTTCCGCCGCATGCACGTCATCGTCGGTGACTCGAACATGTCGGAGACGACTTTCGCCCTCAAGGTCGGTGCGACCCTGCTCGTGCTCGAGATGGTCGAGGCGGGCGTGGAGCTGCCCGACTTCGAGATGGACAACCCCATCGGCCACATCCGCGACATCGCCCGCGACATGACCGGCGCCACCGAACTGCTGCTCAAGGACGGCGGCACCGTCACCGCCCTCGAGGTACAGGAGGCGACACTGGCAGCCGCCACCGACTGGCTGGACGAGCGCCCCGATGAGGGCACCCCGACGGAGGAGTTACGCCGGGCCGTGGACCTGTGGACCCGCCAACTGCAGGCCATCCGCACGCAGGACTTCTCGCAGGTGGACCGGGAAATCGACTGGGTGATCAAGCTCAACCTGCTCAACCGCTACCGTGAGCGCCTGGGGGAGGACTGGACCAACCCGAAGCTGGCCCAGATCGACCTCACCTACCACGACATCCGCCCCGGCCGCGGCCTGTTCCCCCTGCTCGAATCCCGCGGGATGGTGGAGCGCTGGACGACGGATGAGGCCGTTGCGCGGGCTGTCGATACGCCTCCGGAGACCACCCGCGCCCGGCTACGCGGCCAGCTCATCGCGCGCGCTGCGGAGCTCGGCGCGCCGATCACCACCGACTGGGTGCACCTGAAAGTCAATGAGCCGGAACCGCAACTGGTGGAACTTCTTGATCCTTTCTCGGCCGTTGACGCGCGCGTCGATAAGCTCCTGGCCTATCTTGATGAGAACGCAGGTGCCTACGGAAGGTCATAGATGGGCAAGCAGGACAAGGCGGTCCACCGTCTGATGAACCTAGTGTTCGCGCTCCGGGAGGCGGATCGCCAGGGTGGGCGCATGCTCACGCCGGAGTGGATCCGCCGCCACGTCGACGGTTACGACGACGGTAACCGGGACGCCTTCCACAGGCGTCTCACGCGCGATATCGTCACGTTGGGGCGCGCGGGCGTACCGCTGGAGCAACGGCGTTCTGAGGACGGCGGCACCGCCTACCGACTGCTCAACGACCGCTACGAGCTCCCCGAGGTGACCTTCACCCCGGAGGAGGCCGCCGTGCTGGGTCTGGCCGGGGACATGGGGCAAAGCAGTGAGCTGGGCGTGTTCGCCCGCTCCGGCTGGACGAAGCTGGCGGCGTCAGGGGTGAGCCGGGACCTGCAGGAGGCACCGGTGTTCACCGCCGTCAACGACACCCACCGCCTGTCCCCGCAGATGCTGGGCAACATCCTCACGATCATCCGGGAGGGGCTGCGCATGAGCTTCGACTACGTGCCCACCCCGACCTCCGAGCCGGTACGCCGGACGATGGATCCGTGGGCGATTGTGCCGCTGCAGGACAAGCTCTACCTCGTCGGCCACGACATCGACCGCGACGCCCCGCGCTCTTTCCGCCTGCTGCGCATCTCACAGGTCTACGCCAAACGCGAGCCAGCGACACACCCGCAGCCGACGCAGGACCTGCAGTCAATCGTCGAGGATTCCCTGCGGGCGATGAACCAGCGTGTCGACGCCGTGCTCACCATCCCCGCAGGCGTCGCCTTCGAGCTCAGTGATGCCGGTCAGCGCCTGGCAGACGGTCGTTTTTCGCTTATCGACGTCGACCGTTCCTGGCTGGTGCGCACCGCCAGCGGATTCGCCCCGGAGGTTATCGTCCACGAACCCGCCGATGTCCGCGAGGATGTCATCGCACTGCTCCAGGAGGCCGCCCGATGAGCCAGACCGTGGATTCGACCGGCAAGCTCGATACGCTGGTCCGCGCGCTCAACCTCATTCCCTACTTCCAGGCCCACCCGGATCGCTCACTCATGGAAGCCGCCAAGGACCTCGGGCGCGACCCCGCCTCCCTTTACGAGGAGATCCAGCGCCTGGCCTGCTGCGGCGTCGGCCGCTGGCCGGAGGAGCTGGTGGACCTTAAGGCCGACTGGTCGAAGGTGTCGATCGCCAACTCCCAAGGCATGGATCGCCCCCTGCGCCTGACGCCCACCGAAGCGGGTGCACTGCTGCTCACCTTAGAGTCCCTGGAGGCCGTGCCGGGGCTGGCTGACCGCGCGGCCGTGATGTCTGCCGCGAGGAAGCTGCGCGACATCATGGGTGATCGCGCTGTCGCCATCTTCGACTCCCTTGCCGCGGAGGACCCGGCAGAGGCCACCCCGCAGGAGCTTCTGCGGGAGGCCATCGCCGGGGGACACCGCGTCGCCTTCACGTACCGTTCCCAGTCCTCGGACACCACCCGCCGCCGTGTTGTCGACCCAGCGAAGATTTTCGTCACCGGCGGCGAAACCTATCTCACTGCCTGGGAGGAAGAAGCCGGGCGGCACAAGAACTTTCGCGCCGACCGCATGAGTGACATCGAAATCCTGGACGAATCCGCCCAGCCACACCTGGATTCCCTGCCCTTCGATGAGAAGGACCCCTTCGGCTACCGCATGATCGCCGACCAGGCCGACCTGCTCATCCACCCCGAGCACACGTGGATCGCCGACTATTTCCCCATCACGCTGGGGGAGGTGGCCGCCGATGGCTACGTCCACGCCCGGATGCCGGTCGGATCAAAGGACTGGTTCATCCGCTTCGCCCTCGGCCAGGCCGACCGGCTGCGCGTCATCGGGCCGCAGGTCTTGGTGGAGGAAGTGAGTCGGAGGGCGGCATCGGCATTGACAGCGTATGATCAAGGCCCTACGTTCGACACCAACCGAACTTGTCTCGAGAGGTAATACACACATGACCCCCGGTCCCTGGGAAATCCTGATCATCGTGCTCGTCGTCGTGCTGCTGTTCGGCGCTAAGAAGCTTCCCGACGCCGCACGTTCCATCGGCCGCTCCATGCGCATCTTCAAGTCTGAGGTCAAGGAGATGGGTAACGACGATCAGCCACAGGCCCAGCAGCCGCAGCAGCCCCAGCAGGGCCAGATCGCCCCGCCGCAGCAGCCTCAGCAGCCGGCACCCCAGCAGGACTTCTGGGAGCAGCCGCAGAACCAGCCGAACCCGAACTACGATCCGCGCCAGCAGAACCCGAACCAGTAGAGCAGGGTTGTAGCTTTCCATGTCCCAGTCCGGTGAGCTCACCCAGCGTCGGTTGCGCTTCAGCAGGAAGAAAAAGAAGAAGTCCCCGACCGGTGACATGTCCCTGGTGGAGCACCTGCAGGAGCTCCGCCGCCGCGTGATCATTTCGCTGCTGGCCTTGTTCGCCGGCACCATCATCGGTTTCATGTGGTACCAGTACGCGCCTTTCGGCACCCAGCCTCTCGGGGAGATCCTCCGCGGGCCCTACTGTGAGTTGCCCCCGGAGATCCGCGCCGACTTCACCCGCGACAACGAGTGCCGTCTGCTGGCCACCCGCCCCTTTGAGATGTTCATGCTGCGTCTCAAGGTCGGAGCGCTGGCCGGTATCGTGCTTTCCTCGCCGGTGTGGCTGTACCAGATGTGGGCCTTCATCGTCCCGGGTCTGCACAAGAAGGAACGCCGCACCACGTTCACCTTCGTCTCCCTCGCCGTGCTGCTTTTCGTGTTGGGCGCTCTCATCGCCTACTTCATCGTCGGTTTCGCGCTGGAGTTCCTCATGACGATGGGCACCGAGTTCGCGGTCTCCGCCCTGACCGGACAGGACTACTACAACTTCCTGCTCGGACTGCTCGTCATCTTCGGCGTGAGCTTTGAGGTGCCGCTCATCATCGTCACGCTCAACATCATCGGGCTGCTGTCCTATGAGACGCTCAGGGACAAGCGTCGCATCATCATCCTCATCCTCTTCGTTTTCGCGGCGTTCATGACCCCGGGCCAGGATCCTTTCTCCATGGTCGTGTTGGCCGGCTGCCTCACGCTGCTCGTGGAGATGGCCATCCAGTTCACCCGCTGGAACGACAAGCGCCGCCAGGTGGAGCGCCCCGAGTGGATGGATCTCGACGACGAGGCCGCCTCCCCGCTCGACACCGCACCCGGTGGAACCCACGCCCCGTCGCCGATCGCGCGGCCCGCGCCCGTCGACATGCCCCGGGCCCCGCAGCCGGGTTCTTTCGACGATGTGCTCTAGCTGGCGTCCCCCAGCGATCTGAGGTGACGCTGTGTCTCGGCATCAAGTGACGCCAACCACGTTGCCTCGTCACCCGCCGCGGGGAGGACGTAGCCGTACTCCACCATGTCAGACGGCGGGAGTTCGAGCAGGTACACCCAGACGGCGCGTCGTGGAACGCCCAGCACCGTCTGTACCGCATTGTTCAGGGCACCCAGCAGCGCTTCCTTCTGTTCAGGTGTGCGGCCCGCCCGAATCTGTCCGTGCACGAACACCAGATCGTCGGCGATGGGCTCCCCGCCGACAAAATGTCGCTCCGGGTCGATGTCGTGGAACACCACCTGGGCGAAGAACCCTGGGGCACCGGTGGCCGCGGTATGGGCGCGGGTGATCGCACGGGCCAGGTTGGCGCGGACTGAATGATCGAGGTGGCCCGCACGGGCGTGGACTGTATAGGTCGGCATGGGCGCAATCGTAGTGTGGGCCGGTTCCCGGCACCTGCAATTTCAGTAACGTGGGTGACATGAACGACACCCATGTCACACACCTCCGGGAGTTCGCCTCCCGCTTCTCCTTCCCCCTCGATGACTTCCAGTTGGAGGGGTGTCGCGCGGTGGAGGAGGGACACGGAGTTTTGGTCTGTGCACCCACTGGTGCCGGCAAGACCATCGTCGGTGAGTTCGCCGTCTCCCTGGCCCTCTCCCAGGGCACGAAGTGCTTCTACACCACGCCGATCAAGGCGCTGAGCAACCAGAAGTTCAACGATCTGCGCAAGGACTACGGCGAGCAAGTCGTCGGCCTGCTCACTGGTGATGTGTCGATCAACTCCCATGCCGAGATCGTCGTCATGACCACCGAGGTGCTGCGCAACATGATCTATGCGGGCTCCCCGACCCTCGACCGTCTCAGCCACGTCGTCATGGATGAGATCCACTACCTCGCCGACCGGGAGCGTGGTGCGGTGTGGGAGGAGGTCATCCTCAACCTGGATGAATCGGTCAACATCGTCGGCCTGTCGGCGACGGTGTCCAACTCGGAGGAGTTCGGCGACTGGTTGTCCACCGTTCGCGGCGACACCAAGGTGATCGTCACCGATCAGCGTCCCGTTCCGCTGGAGCAGTGGATGATGGTCGGCCGCAAGGTCTATCCGCTCTTCGAACCCGGGACGGGTGGTGAGGTCAACCACGAACTTGAGCAGGTCATCGCCCGCATTCAGGCCGATGAGGCAGAAGAGGGGCGAGCGGACTACGAGTCAGGGCGTGGCTTCCGGGCCCGCGCCGAGGGACGCCGCTCGGGCATCAAACGCCCCCAGGATCGCCGGAAGCCGGTCGGTCGCCCGGATGTCATCCGCGTCCTGCAGGGCCGCGACATGCTGCCGGCGATCACCTTCATCTTCTCCCGCGCCGGCTGCGACGGCGCCCTGTTCCAGTGCCTGCGCTCCAACCTGGTGCTCACTAACTACGAGGAGTCCCAGAAAATCGAGGAGATCATCGACGCCGGCGTCGAGGGCATCCCCGAGGAGGACCTGGAGGTCCTGCAGTTCTCCCAGTGGAAGGCCGCGCTCAAGCGCGGATTCGCGGCCCACCATGCGGGCATGCTGCCGGCGTTCAAGCACATCGTCGAAAAGCTCTTTGTGCAGGGGCTGGTGCGCATGGTGTTCGCCACCGAGACTCTGGCGCTGGGCATCAACATGCCGGCGCGCTCCGTGGTGCTGGAGAAGCTGGTCAAGTTCGACGGCGAAGGGCATGTCGAGCTCACGCCGGGCCAGTACACGCAGCTGACGGGCCGTGCGGGACGACGCGGTATCGACGTCATCGGCCATGCCGTCGTCCAGTGGAGCCCGGCGATGGATCCACGCGCGGTGGCCGGGTTGGCCTCGACCCGCACTTACCCGCTCATCTCCACCTTCGCGCCCGGTTACAACATGGCTGTCAACCTGCTGGGCATGATCGGTTTCGAGCCCTCCCTGCGCCTGCTGGAGAAGTCCTTCGCGCAGTACCAGGCGGACGGTTCCGTCGTTGATGATGTCCGCGAGATCGAACGCGCCGAACACAAGGTCCGCGAGCTGCGCTCGCAGCTTCTCGACGCCATCGCCACCTTCGCCCCACCCGTCCGCGACGGGGAGGACCCGGCGGATCAGCTCATGGAGTACATGAGCCTGCGCCGGGACCTGAGCGAGGAGGAGAAGTCCTCCCGCGTGCACTCCCTGGAGCAGCGGCAGCAGGAAACGGTCACGATCCTGGGCAAACTGCAGCTTGGCGACGTCATCGTCACCCCCGGCCGCAAGCACCCCGTACTCGCCGTGGTGGTCACCCCAGCCAACCAGACCCGCGACCCCCGCCCCTGGGTGACCACCGAACAGGGCTGGTCCGGGCGTATCGACGCCTCCCACTTCAACAACCCGCCCCAGACCATCGGCCGCATGAAACTGCCGCGCAAGGTCCTGGACAACCCGCGCCGCAACACCCGCCACATCGTCGACCAGTTCCAGCGCACCAGCTTCAAACGCCCGAAGAAGATGCGCCAGCAGGCCCGGGTGCGGGACTCAAAGAAGGTCATCGCGCTGCGCGAGGCCATGCGCAACCATCCGGTGCACTCCTGGCCGGCCACCGACCGCGAGCAGCTGGCGCGGGTCGCCGAGAAGCTGGCCCGCCGCGAACGGGAACTGACCCGCCTGAACGCCCGTGTGGAGAAGGCGACCGATACCCTCGGCCGTCACTTCGAGCGCATCATCGGTCTGCTCTCTGAGATGAGCTACGTCGAGTTCGAGGGGCCTGAGCGGGAGCCGGTGATCACCCCGGAGGGCGTGCTGCTCTCCCAGATCCACAACGAGTCTGACCTGCTCGTCGCCCAGTGCCTGCGCCGCGGCATCTGGAACGACCTGGACCCGGCGGAACTCGCCGGCGTGGTCTCGCTGTGCACGTTTGAAAACCGTAAGGATTTCGGCGGGGAACCCAACGCCGCCACCGACCGCATGGCGGAGGCGATGGACGCCACCATCCGTATCTGGCAGGAGCTGGCCGCTGATGAGCAGCGTCACCGGCTGCCGATCACCCGCGAGCCGGAGGCCGGTTTCTCCCTGGCGATCCACCAGTGGGCGGCCGGCGCGCCTCTGGGGTACTGCCTGGCCGCGGCCGCCGAGTCCGGGGCGGAGATGACCCCCGGCGATTTCGTCCGCTGGTGCCGCCAGGTCATGGATCTGTTGGGCCAGGTGGCCAAGACCGCCTACACCGACGACGTACAGGCCAACGCCCGTCGCGCCATCGACGCCATCCGCCGCGGAGTGGTGGCCATCGGCAGCTAAACGGTCGAGAGGCCGCGGTCGAGTTCACACTGATCTCGACCATTCAGAAGGACCGATGGACGGCCCCCGTCCAACGTCTCTCGAAGGTTTCTCAGTAGGCCTGCTCCAGCGCCGCCACCGCCGCCAGAATAGAGCGCCGGTGCGCGGCGACCTGCGCCACGGTCGCCAGCCCGGTGTTGACACCGAAGGGGTCGGTGATCATCGACTGCACCGCCACCACCTCGTCGCCGATGATCACCGGCCCACCCGAATCGCCCTTGATCGCCTTGGGGCTGTTGTGCAGGATCGCCGCCGAAGTAACGAACGTGGATAGGTTACGGCCCAGTGCGAAGGGGGTGCGCAACACCACCCGACCCAGCCGTTGACGCTTCCGGTGCCAACTTCCCCCGAATCCCTCGGTGCGGGTGGGGGCGAAGAAGGGGGCGGGGTGCGCTGCTAAGCCGAGGAGGTGTTTCGGCGGTGACGGGCGATCCATCCTCAGGACGGCGATGTCGGTGCGGGGGATGCGCACGGCCCCGCGGATGCGTGCGTGGAAGAAGGCCCCGCCGACCTTGATCTCCCCGGTGCGTTCTCGCAGGAAATGCGCACAACTGAGGATGTATTCGGTGGAGGACTCCGCGGCGGCAAGGTCCGGCGCGATGAGTACCCCGGAGCAGTAGGAGCGGCCGGAATTCAGGCGGACGGTGATGGCGTGCGACACGGTTTCCCAGCGTACCTACGATGGGTGATATGACTGATCTGTTTCCCACGCATGTATACGCCGAGCGTCTTACCCGAGCCGCCGAATTGTGCCGTGAGCAGGGCCTTTCAGGGCTCATCATCGGCACGGGTCCGGAGCTGGCGTATCTCACGGGGTCCTGGATCAGCTCGCATGAACGACTGACGGCCCTGGTGATTCCGGCGCACGGTCACCCGGTGCTGCTGGCCCCGCAGACGGATATCGGGGATCTGGCGCTCTCGGCGTTGCCCCATCTGGATGTCATCGTCCGTGGGTGGGTGGATGGGGAGGATGCCCACGCCCGCGCTGTCGCGGTGCTGGATCCCGGCCCCGTGGCGCTGGGTTCGTCGTTGACCACGCTGCATGTGCTGCGCTTGCAGGAGCTTATCGACGCCCCCGTGCTCCCCGCCGCCACCACCCTCAAAGAGCTGTTCATGCGGAAGGATGCCGCCGAGATCGAGCAGCTGGCGCTGGCCGGAGCGGCCATCGACCGGGTCCATGAGCGGGTGCCGTCGCTATTGCGGGCCGGCCGTACGGAAAACCAGGTGGCCGCGGATCTTCGCACGTTGATCCTCAAGGAGCATGCGGTGGTGGATTTCGTCATCGTCGGCTCGGGGCCGAATGGGGCGAATCCGCACCACTCGCATTCGGCCCGGGTGCTGGAGGAAGGTGACGTCGTGGTCGTTGACGTGGGTGGCACGCGCGGTCCCGGGTACCACTCGGATTCCACGCGCACCTACATTGTGGGTGGTGCGGAGCATGCTCCGACAGATGCTGCCGCGGCCTACGAGGTCCTGCAACAGGCCCACGCCGCGGCGATGGCGCAGGCGCGCCCCGGGGTGACGGCGGCCTCGGTGGACGCCGCCGCCCGCGAGGTGATCACGCAGGCTGGGTTCGGCGGGTATTTCATCCACCGCACCGGGCACGGCATCGGATTGTCCACCCATGAGGAGCCTTACATCATGGCTGGTAACGAGCTGGTGCTGGAGGAGGGGATGTGTTTTTCCATCGAGCCGGGCATCTATCTGCCGGGGCAGTGGGGAATGCGACTGGAGGATATTGTTGTTGTGTCTCCTACAGGCGTAGAATCGCTGTCACATCAACAACGTGATCTGAGGTAGACATCATGACCACCACCCGCGCCCTCTTCGTCGGCCACGGCACTCCCATGAACGCCATCGACGACAACGACGTCACCCGCACCTGGTCCCGACTGGGGGAGGAGACGACCCCGCGCGCCATCCTGTCCGTCTCCGCCCACTGGTACACCAAGGGCACCGGGGTCACGGCCATGTCTGATCCCCGCACGATCCATGACTTCTACGGCTTCCCGCAGGAGCTTTTTGACGTCCAGTACAACGCCCCCGGCGATCCCGAGATCGCGGAGCTGGTGCGCGACGTCGCGAAGCCGACCCTCGTGCAGCAGGACCATGACTGGGGCCTCGACCACGGCACCTGGTCCGTGCTCAAGCACATGTACCCGGAAGCCGACATCCCCGTCGTCCAGCTGTCCATCGACGCCACCAAGCCCCTGTCCGAGCACTACGACCTGGGCGCGCGCCTCGCGCGGCTGGCCACCGAACACGGTGTGCTCATCGTCGGTTCCGGCAACGTCGTGCACAATCTCTCCCTCGTCAACTGGCACGGCGGGGACACCGGCTACGCCTGGGCCGATGATTTTGACGCCGCCGCCCGCGACATCATGCTGGGCGATCCCGATCGCCTCGAATCCCTCCGGGAGCACGACGCTTACACCCGTTCCGTGCCCACCCCCGATCATTTCCTCCCGCTGGCCTATGTCGCCGGGGTGTCCTCCGCACTCGGCGGGACAGTCGATGTGTTCAATGACCACCGCACGATGGGTTCACTGTCCATGACGGGTTACCGGGTAGCGTCTTAAGGTATGAACGCCATCCTGTTGCTCGGCGGCACCTCCGAGATCGGGCTCGAGCTGGCCACCCGCCTGTGCGCCGGGCGGGAGGTCGTGCTCGCCGCCCGTCGTGAGCCCGACGTCCAGCTGCTTATCGACGCCGGCGCCACCGCCATCCACCACCTCCCCTTCGAAGCCACCGATCTGGCCTCCCACCGCCCGGTCGTGGAGGAAGCGATCGAGCTCAGCGGGGGAGTATCCACCGCCATCGTGGCCTTCGGCGTCCTCGGTGACCAGGCCCGCGCGGAAGCAGATGAGGCGCACGCCGCAGAAATCGCCACCATCGACTACACCGCGCAGGTCTCGATGCTCACGGTGCTGGCGGATGTCATGACGCAGGGCGAGATCATCGCTTTCTCCTCGATCGCCGGGTGGCGGGCCCGCCGCGCCAACTACGTCTATGGCTCCACCAAGGCCGGCCTCGATGCCTTCTGCCAGGGCCTGTCCGATCGCCTCCACGGCTCCGGGCTGCGGCTGATCACCGCCCGCCCCGGCTTCGTTATCGGCACCATGACCGCAGGGATGGACCCGGCACCCATGTCGGTCACCCCGGCAGAGGTCGCCGACGCCATCGCGGCAGAGATCACCGGCGGCCGCGGTTCGCGCACCCTGTGGATCCCGCGCCGCCTGCGCCTGCTGGCCTGGGTCATGCGCCTGGTGCCGCGCCCCGTCTGGCGGCGCATGCCCCGCTAACTGACCTCGTATTCCCCTTCGCCCAAGGCCAGGTACTCGACGTGATCCCCGCTCGGGGCGCCACAACGATGCCCACAACCGGCGAAATGGGTCGGCCCATCCACCCCTTCCGCGGCGGCCTGCAGGGCGTCGAGGTGGACGTCGGAACGCGAGAGCCCACAGTTGCCGCAGGCGCTGACCTGCAGCAACGAGGAGCCGGCGTCGAAAATCAGCCCCAGCGGCGCCAGCACCCGCACCACCTGCTCCGCGACGCCTTCCTCCAGGCCCTCGATCTGCAGGATGCCGCCGCGGCACACGCGCACCGGCGCCTCAATCACATCGAGCATCCGGGCGATCTGCGTGCTCATCATCCCCAAGCGCAGCCCGGCCCCCAGATGCACGTGCCCGTCGGTCTGGCCGAGCCAGCCGATCTCGCCGGGCTCCGGTGCGGGATCCCTGGCGGGGTGGAAGCCGGCGACGTCGATAAGCGAATCTGCTGAAGCACCATAAAGCCGGACATGACCGGCCTCGGTGAGGTGGATGCGGGCGTCGGAAAGCTGTTCGGCCAGGACGGCGAGCGGCTCCCAGCCACCCGGGGTGACGATTCCGGAGGCGGGCACAAGGTCGACATATAGCTTGGCGTGGGTCACAGGGGGCCATTCTAGTTAAGGTGGGACGCATGTTCTTTTCGCGCGCGACACCGGTCCACCGCGCCGGCGTGGGCTCCACGCTTACCCGCGCGTGGTTGCCGCTGGCCCACGAAATCAGCAGGGGAGTGCTGCGCCGCCGACACCAACCGACCCGCCCCACGCATGCCGAATGGGACGCCGAACCCAGCTTCGGCGACGCCACCTGGGTCATCGGCCAACCGCCCGGAACGCTGCTTGCCGACGCCCCCATGCAGCTCATAGGCGGTAGCCGCGTCACCGCCACCCGCATGGAATACGTCACCACGGATGCCCGCGGCCGCACCATCACCGCCACCGGCGCCTACCTCCACTCGCACAGCCCCTGGCGCGGCGGCACCCGCCCCGTCATCGCCTTCGCACCCTCCACCCAGGGCGTGGCGCCGCACTGCGATCCCTCCTATTCCATGTCCGTGGGCATGTCATTCACCCTGCGCGGCCCCATCGATATCGTCGCCAGCTATGAACTGCCCGCCATCACCGCCATGCTCGCCGCCGGCATGCACGTCGTGCTCACCGACTACCCGCGCGACCCCGACTTCGGCTGGCAGCTCTACTGCGATCATGCCTCCGGCGCCAACTCGCTTCTCGACGCCGTCCGCGCCGCCCGCCACCTCGGTCTACCCACTCACACCCCGGTCGGCATGTGGGGCTTTTCCCAGGGCGGTGCGGCCGTGGGCGCGGCACTGGAGAACGCCGACTACGCCCCGGACATCGCCCCGGTGGCAGCCGTGATCGGCGCACCACCCTCGCGCCTGGATGAGGTCCTCGCCCACGTCGACGGCTCGCTGGTCACCGGCGTGCTCTCCTACGCCGTCGCCGGGCTCATGGTCGCCTCCCCGGACATCCGCGCTGAGATCCTCGGCGCGCTCACCCCTGAGGGCCTCGACCACATCACCGCGGACACCGCCACCTGCGCCGTCAGCTCCGTGTTCACCTCCGGGTGGCGCGGCACCCACCGCTGGACCCACGCCGGGGTGCCGCTCGGTGAGCTTCTCGACGACCTCCCGTGCGTCTCCGCCGAGTTCGAGGCCCGGGCGCTGGGCCGACGGGCACCGGACGTGCCCGTCCTGCTGTGGGGCTCGCGCCACGATGACGTCGTCCCCTTCTCACAGGTCCTCGACCTGCGCGACATGTGGCGCAGCGGGGGAGCAGACGTGGAGTGGTTCGCCGACGACACCTGGCCCATCCCGGGCCGTACCGGCGCCAATCACTTCGGCCCCTATTACCGGCACCTGACCCGCCACGTCGGGTGGTTGATCGATCAGCTACGCCGGTAGGGTGGGCTCGTGCCGTTTCTACTTGCCGTCCTTCCCATCCTCATCATCGAGGCCCTCGTCTTCTGGGCTTTCGGTTCCTGGCTCGGTGTGGGCTGGGCCCTGCTGCTCATGTTCGGGCTCATGGCCCTCGGAGTGGTGGCTGCACCGATCGAAATGCGCCGCGTCGGCCAGCTCGCCGCCGGACAGAAGATCTCCGCCGGTCGCCTGGCCGGTGACTACGGCCTGCTCTCCTTGGGCGGCGTCCTGGCGGGCACGCCCGGTATCGCCTCCTCGATCCTGGGACTGCTGCTGATTTTCCCGCCGACTCGCGCCATTGCGCGGCGGGTCGCCGCGAAGAAGATGATGGCCTCCATTGAGGATCTGGGCGTGCGCAGCTACGAGGCGACTGCTTCTCGACGCCCCGGTACCTCCTACGGCAGCTTCTCCGACCCGTCCCAGGTCATCGATGAACCGGACGACACGGACATCGAGGACTGGTCCCGCGACGTACGCCCGGAGGACTTCAAGTGATCTTCCTGCTGCGACTGCTTCTTGCCGCGGCCACCGGTTTCCTCGCCTACACCTCTAATGAACCCCTCGGCTGGTGGTGGGCTGCGCTGGTGGGCATGGCCGGACTTTATGTCGCGCTTATGCCCTGGCGGGGGCAGGGGCCTGGGTGGTGGTCGGGCGCGCTCATCGGCTTCACCCACGCGCTGGTGGCGTACCTGTTCATGCTGCCGTGGATCGGGGAGTTCGTGGGCAGCATGCCCTACATCGCCCTGTCCGTCTTCTGCGCCCTCTACGCACTGGTCATGGGTGTCGGCGGTGTGGCAGTCGCCCGCTGGCGCTACGGCTTCCTCGCCTTCCCCTTCATTTACGTGCTGGTGGAGTGGGCGCGCAGCTCCTTCCCCTTCGGCGGTTTCGCCTGGGTGCGTCTGGCCTGGGGGCAGATAGGCGGCCCGCTGGCGAACCTCGCCGTGTGGGGAGGCCCGGCGCTGGTGTCCTTCGCGGCGGTACTCGTCGGCGTCGGGCTGGTCGGGCTGGCGGTACGGCAGGTGCGCTGGGTGGCCCTCGGGGCCGTCGTGCTGCCATTGCTCGCCGGTGTGGCGACGGGCCTGACAGTGGTCAACCGGGAAGAACCCACCACCGGCCAGGTCCGGGTCGCCGCCGTGCAGGGCAATGTGCCGCGCATGGGCCTGGACTTCAATGCCCAGCGTCGTGCCGTGCTGGCCAACCACGTGGCGGTCACCGAGGAGCTGGCGGGGGAGGAGCTGGACATGGTCATCTGGCCGGAGAACTCCTCCGACGTCAACCCCTTCGCCGATGAGGAGGCGGGGGAGATGGTCGCCCGCGCCGTCGATAGTGTGGATACCCCGATCCTGGTAGGCACCATCACCCGCGATGAGGTCGGCGACCGCAACACAATGGTCGTCATGGATCCGGACAGCGGCCGCGGCGACCACCACCACAAGCACTTCCTTCAGCCTTTCGGCGAGTACATGCCCATGCGGGACTTCTTCCGCAACTTCTCCGAGTACGTCGACCAGGCCGGCGATTTCAAGCCGGGTGCACCGGAGTTCACGGTGGGCATCCGCGATGTCGTCGTCGGTGTCGCCACCTGCTATGAGGTGGCCTTCGACCCGGCGCTGCGCACCGCCGTGCTCGATGGCGCGCAGATCCTCACCACCCCGACCAACAACGCCACCTTCGGATTCACCGACATGACCTACCAGCAGCTGGCCATGTCCCGCCTGCGTGCGATCGAGGTGGACCGCGCGGTTGTCGTGGCCGCCACCTCAGGGGTGTCCGCCATGGTGCATCCGGATGGATCCGTCAGCCAGGAGACCGGGATCTTCGAGCCCGCCAAGCTGGTGGAGTCCCTGCCGCTGCGCGAGTCCGTGACGTTCGCCGCCCGATTCGGCCATGTCGTCCAGTATGGCCTTATAATTGCCGGTGGCCTGCTCTTCGTCGCCGCGCTGGTGACCGGCCGGCGACAGCACACCGCACAAGCAAGGAGACCTTCGTGACTCAACCCAGTGACGCGACCCTGGTGATCATCCCCACCTACAACGAGCTGGAAAACCTGCCGCTCATCGTCGGCCGGGTCCGTTCTGCCACCCCGGAGGTCGACATCCTCATCGTCGACGACAACAGCCCCGACGGCACCGGCGACAAAGCCGATGAGCTCGCCGCCGATGACACTCACATCCACGTTCTCCACCGCGAGGGCAAGGGCGGCCTGTGCGGCGCGTATGTCGCCGGTTTCCAGTGGGGCCTGGAGCGCGAGTACACCGTCCTGTGCGAGATGGACGCCGACGGCTCCCACGCACCCGAGCAGCTGCACCTGCTACTCGATGAGGTCGACGCCGGCGCCGACCTGGTTATCGGCTCCCGCTACGTGCCGGGCGGCAAGGTGATCAACTGGCCGAAGAAGCGGTGGATCCTGTCCAAGGGCGGCAACATCTACATCTCCCTGCTGCTGGGCGCCGGACTGACTGATATGACCGCGGGTTACCGTGCTTATCGACGCGACGTCCTCGAGTCCCTCGACCTAGATGAACTCTCCAACGCCGGCTACATCTTCCAGGTGGACCTGGCGTGGCGTGCCGTCTCCGGCGGTTTCGACGTCCGCGAAGTACCCATCACCTTCACCGAGCGTGAGATCGGCGAGTCGAAGCTGGACGGCAGCTTCGTCAAGGACTCCCTCTTCGAGGTGACCAAGTGGGGTCTCGCCCACCGCCTGGAGCAGCTTTCCGACGCCGCGGCCATCTCCAAGCGTATGGTCACCCACGAGTACCGCCACTGGAAGCGCTCCCGCCAGCGCGACTGATCACCCTGCAGAAAACCCCCCGGTGCCAGGTGGCACCGGGGGGGTCTTCGTCTGGCGTCTAGCTGTTCTTCTCGGCGGCTTCTGCGGCCTGCTGCTCCTTGAGCAGGCGGGCGGCGGAGCGACGGCGCTTGCGCAGCAGCTCAATGCGCTCCTCCAAGAGGACGTCCAGCTCCTCCAGTGATCGACGCTCCAGCAGCATGTCCCAGTGGGTGCGCGGCGGTTTGACGGGCTTGGACTCGACGCCCTCACCCTCGATGAGGGTGCCCAGCTGGCCGTTCTTGCACATCCACTCCTCGGGGATTTCCGCATCGTCGGCGAACGGGACCTCGTAGATCTCACCGTTGTCGGTGCGGTACTTCACCATCTGGCGCGGGGCAAGGTCATGGTCGCGGTCAGTTTCATAGCTGACAGCACCCATGCGGCTGCCGCGGAGTACGCGATCTGCCATTGCGGCATCATCCTTTTCTTCGGCTCAGTTCCAATAGACGTATCAGTATAACGTGCGGGGGAGGGGGTTTGTTCCCGGGCGGGGTGAGTTCATCCGATATGGTGGTCACGTGACGATATCCACGCCCAATCCCGTCATCTCATGCGCGTGGTGCGGCAAGGAGCTGGTTGTTACCGGCCGTGGCCGACCGCGCAAGTACTGCAGCCGCTCGTGCAAGCAGCGCGCCTATGAGCAACGTCAAAGTGTTTCGGGTACCAGTATTCCGGCGGAAGCGGTTATCATTCATCCGGACCGTGCCGCAGCGTTGAGGGACTCCCTTTTCGAGTTGCGGTGCGCGGCTGAAGACGTCGCCACCGCATCAGCAGAAGGCGCCGAACCGGACGAGATCCGCGTCCTGTGCTCCGAACTGGTGGCACTCGCACGGACGATTGAGAAGTTGAGGTAGTTAGGGCGATGACCACCCAGAGCAAGCCGGCCAGCAAGATCATCATCGCGATCTTCGTGATCCTTATCGTGGTACTGGCACTGGTCGCCGTGGTTCCGATGCTGTTCGCCTTGGCGATGGGCCCCGGCGTGAAGACGGAGGGCCTCAAGGCGGAGGGCGCGGCCCCGGCCAGCACCGACATCAACGGCGAGTGGCACGTGGCGCACCGGCGCGGCGATGCCAACACCACCTCGGTGGGCTTCACCTTCTTCGAGATCCTGCCCTCTGATCGTCGCCAGACCTCCGGCTCCACGCAATCCGTGGAGGGCTGGGCGACCATCGAGCAGGGCACGCTGCAGTCCGGTGAGATCGTCGTGGACATGACCAATGTCACCACCGACAACGAGCGCCGCGACATCAATGTCCGCAACAAGATCTTCCACACCAACGAGTTCCCGACGGCAATTTTCACCATCACCGAGCCCGCCGACGTCACGCACGTCCCTGCCGACGGCACCCCCGGGAAGGTGACCCTTTCCGGGGAGATGGAGATCCGCGGCGAGACCCGCCCGCTGAGCCACGAGTTCGACATCCTCCGCGACGGCGACGAGGTCATCGTCTCCGGCGACATCGAGATCAACCGCAATGAATACGGCGTCGAGTCGCCCGAGTTCGTCGCCGCCAAGATCGACGACACCGGCGAGCTCAACATCCGCATCATGCTGCGAAAGTAGGTCACTCCATGAACCCGTCCCGCATGATCCCGATGATCTGGGTTCGTCTCATCGTCATCCTCGTCTTCGGCCTCTACGTCACGTGGCAGGGCTACTGGTTTATCGGCATCATCGCCGGCATTTTGGTCCTGGTGTCCATCTGGCAGCTCTGGATGGCATACAGGTACCGGGACCAAGAGTAGCCCTTTTTCGTCACTGTGACGTTAATCGGGCGTATTCCTGGACATGGGGAAGCGGGGTCCGGTGGCGATTCTCGCACCTTCCGTCTGCGTAACGCCAGACGGGCCGTATGGGATCCACCAGGTGGGTGCGACCGGGCAACGATAAGGCGTCTGACGTTTGGCAGAAGCCAGGCGGCGTCTGCGTAAGGCCGGACAGGCCCTAAGGGATCGGCCCAGGAAGACGCGGTCTCCTACCTTTGGCGACGAGGCTAATGCGCCGATAATGTACATTATGTCATTTCAGCACTGCCCTAGGATGGGCCCACGCCATCAGCCTGGTACGTCGGGGTTTCGCTCCGGACCTGCCCCATCTCCTGCGGCATGCCCGACCTCGACGGCAAACCCTTCTAGCTCAAATCCGCCCACGGCCGGGCCCGCCTGATTCTCTTACCAAACGAAGGCCAGCGCCGATCGTTTCCCCAGGTCAGGAATGGTGATATGTCAGGGAATCAGGTGGCAAGTTCTCTTCGGGCTCCTCGGGGCACTCTGGGGCACGCGCATAGCACCGGATCACAGAACCCTTCCATCTCAACCCCGCCCACGGCCAGGCCCGCCTGATTCTCTTACCAAACGAAGGCCAGCGCCGATCGTTTCCCCAGGTTAATAATGGTGATATGTGAGGGAATCAGGTGGCTAGTTCTCTTCGGGCATCTGGCCGGGTTCTTCGGGGTGCGCGCAGTCATAATGCTCGCAGAGCACCGGATGGTAGTCGTCCCACTGCAGCGTCGCCACGTCCTCCCCTGCCAAGGACATGACGAGCTTGTCCAGGTAGTACTCCCACCCGGGGCCCAGGTCACGGGCGGCGTACTCGAGGCCGTCGAGGCGCTGGCGGAACTCCAGATCAGTGTCATCACCCTCGGCGCTCAGGGTTACGCTGAGCACCCACTCCCCGGCGGGGCTCTGCAAGGTGACGGCCAGTGCGTGGGGCGCTTCGCAGTGGTCGATGCGCGCGGTACCCGGCGCATCCGGGACCTCGTGGGTGGTCACCGTGACTTCCCCACCGGCTGGATCGCCGGCGAAGGTGCCGTACCAGGTATCGAGAAGCTCGGGGTCGGTGATCTGGTTCCAGACCGCATCGATGACGTGCGCGATGCGGCGGGTGATGATCAACTCAGGCCAGACGGGGCCGGTGGACAGGTATCCGGTGGGTTCACGTGTGGTCATGAGCCCCATGGTGCCAGCTTATCGGCGCCCCCGCCGGTTGCGGTGCGTCATGGTGAACTGGACAGTATCGAGCATGCCGAGGCGGAACAGGGCCTCACGCAGGGCAAATTGGTAGAGCCACAGGCGTCGGAAAGCAATGTCGAAACCGGCGGCCGCAGCTTCCCGCAAGTGCCCCTCGAACAGGGAGCGTTGCATGGCGAGGGATACCTCGTGGTGGCCACCGATATGGGTTTGACCGACGATCCGCAGGCCGGTCTCCCGGTCCGCCATCTTGTGGACTTCCTCGATGTTCATGTGCTCCAACCCGGGCCAGATGTAGGCGCGCAGCGCGTGCAGTGCCTGCTTGGCTGCGCCGCTCAGCGCGTCGGTGGCCACCACGGATTGCATCGCCGCGTATCCCCCGACGCTCAACGAACGGTCGAGCATCTGCAGGTATCGGACGCGGTCGCGGGTTTCCAGCACTTCGAGCTTCTCCACCGAGACGATCGCATCATAGGAACCGCGGTGCTCGCGCGGCACCGGGCCATCGACGACGGAGACCAGCACGTTGGGCTCCACACCGGCCAACAGCAACTGCTCCCCCACGGCCGTTGCCTGCTGCGGATCAGCGGTGAGCGTATCCACGGTAGCCCGCCGGTGCGCTGCCTGGATCGCCACGGCACCGCCGGAACAGGCGAATTCCAAGAGGTGGGTGCCGGCGGAGACGCGGGCGGCGTCGAGAAGCATGGTGGCGGTGCGTGTCTGGGCGTCGCCGAGATCTTCTCGGTCCACGGCAGCCGGGGCGGAAAAAGTGGTCAGATCGACGAAGTGGGTGTCCGGGCCCTTGCCCGCCGCGTGGTTGGGGACGGCGGTGCGCACGGTGGTGGGCACCCCGGAGGCGAAAACCCCGCCGAAGGCGCTCAACCCGTCGCCGGAACCCAGCGCAACGAGCTCGGCGGGCAACTCGCCGCCGCCATAACCCGGCGACTCGGGCACGGAGACGCGCGGTCGGTAGCCGGTGGAAATCAGCGCGGCGAGGACGTCGACAAGCGTGTCTGAACGCCACTCCCCCGCCATGAAACTCTCCGCCAACCCCAACCAACCGGACACAGCCAGACGGGAAAACAACGCCTCGTGTTCAACGACGAGATCAGGCTCGGCATCCGGATCCAACTCCAGCCCGGCGTTGCCGCACGCGCGGGCGAAACTCGCCTCCGCCAGCCGTGCGCGCAGGTCAACGAGCCGCCCAGCAGGAACTCGCGCCACGCCGGGCCACGCGACGGCGTCGATTGCCGCCAGATGGGGATACCTCACAACGAGACATCCTAACGCTGTCTGGCCACAGTTAAGGGCAGGCGCGACCGGTCACGTCGCAGTTCGCGGGGTGAACGATATACGATGGACCCCGTTGAAATTCGCACAGAAGATGAGGAAGCTTTTTTCATGACGAACACCCCTTTCCGTCCTGAGGGCGGCCGCCACCACGTGGTCATCATCGGCTCCGGTTTCGGCGGCCTGTTTGCGGCTCAGGACCTGAAGAACGCAAACGTCGACATCACCATCATCGACCGCACGAACCACCACCTCTTCCAGCCCCTGCTCTATCAGGTAGCCACCGGCATCCTCTCCTCCGGAGAGATCGCCCCCTCCACCCGCCAGGTCCTCAAGGGCCAGGACAACACGAATGTGGTCAAGGGCGAGGTGACCGACATCAACCTGGAGAAGCAGATCGTCACCACCTCGCTCGGCGCGTACACCCGCGAATTCGAGTATGACTCCCTCATCGTCGCCGCCGGCGCCTCCCAGTCCTACTTCGGCAACGACCACTTCGCCG
>NZ_JAUNUG010000072.1 GCF_030538285.1 Corynebacterium sp. | reverse complement strand
ACCACTGGCATTTCCCCAGAACAGCACTGTCAACTAAGTCCTGCACCCAGACACTCTCTGGGGCACCACTGCCGGTGACACGCTGTCGTCGGCAAAAGCCGGTATCGGGGGGTACCCTCGCTTCAAGGTAGATCGCCGTGCAGCAGTGGCTTATCTAGGCCCGTTTTCGGGCACTCCTGCACGGCGATCTACTTTTTGTCGCGCGCACTGACAGGATTTGACATGGCCCCCACCCCAACCTGTTGCTATTGTTATCCATGTTAACAATGTGACAACTCCGGGAGATCCCATGTCCACCATGAACCGGCGCGGTTTCCTCCGCGCTTCCGCCCTCGCCCTGGCCGCCGGCTCCATCGGCGCCGCCACCGTCACCGCCCCGCAGGCGGCCGCTCAGGGCCCAATCCTGGGCACCGTCATCGACTACGCGGCCGGAGTGCCGAAGGCCTCCTCCATCAAGGCAGCGGGCCACCTGGGCGCGGTCCGCTATGTCTCACAGCGCCGCCCGGGGGCAAACTGGATGATCGGCAAGCCGGTCACCCTCGCAGAGACCCGCGCCATGGCCCAGCAGGGCCTGCAGACCGCGTCGGTCTACCAGTTCGGGCGCGCCGACACCGCCGACTGGCTGCAGGGTGCGGCGGGCGCTGCCGTGCACGCCCCGCAGGCCATCGCCCTGCACGTTGCAGCGGGGGGGCCGACGGGTCGCCCGATCTACGTCGCCATCGACGACAACCCCACCCGTACCCAGTACGTCAACCAGATCCGCCCCTACCTGCAGGCTTTCCAGGCCGCTCTGCGCGTCGCCGGCTACCAGACGGGCGTGTACGGCAACTACCACGTCATTGACTGGGCGATCCAGGACGGTATCGGCACCTTCTTCTGGATGCACGACTGGGGTTCCGGCGGGAAGATCCACCCCCGCACCACGATCCACCAGCTGCCGCAGAACAAGCAGCGGAAAATCGACGGCGTCACCGTCGACATCAACAACGTCTACGCCCGCGACTGGGGCCAGTGGACCCCGGGCCAGGCCGCCCCGGTCGCCCCGCCCGCTCCCCCGGCCCAGAACCCGGCGCCCCAGCATGCGACGCAGTTGCTGGACGCGCTGCTGAAGTCGTCCAGTCTCTAGTTCTCTTGGGCCTCGGCTACCTCGTCGGCAAGCTGCCTTTCGACGAGGTCGCTGAGCTCTTCTGCCGTACCGGTCACGGCGGCGGCGACGACGTAGTTCGCGCCGAAAGACACCGAGGAGTGTAGGTCCCGCCGATCCGACCAACCCCACTTGGTGCCGATCACCCCCGGCAGGACCGAGGTCCCGAAATCCTGGCCGTAGCCGTCGGCGGCGACGGGGGTCGCTTCCGCCATGGCCACCAGGATCGGATGGGTGGGATCGTCCTCGATGAGTTGGGCGATGAAGTTCACGGCGTCATAGCTGGAGGTGACGGAAAAACCCCAGCGGTCCGCCGCGCGGGTGGAGACGAGCCCGTACTTGTCCACGACCTCGTCGATCGATTCCGGGTACGCCCGGTACAGCTCGTTGGCCGCGCGGTCATCCGAGGAGCTGATCATCGTGATCGCCTGGTACTGCTCCTCCAGCGTGCCGTGTTCGATGACGTACTCGGCGATGTAGAGCTTGATCAGGCTCAGCGCGGGGCGCGCGAAACGTTCCGTGGCGGTGCCTGTGCGGTAGCCGTCGGACATGCGGTAGAAACTCACCTGCGAGCCGGTGGAGTTCTCCACGAAGGATTCCAGGTCCGGGCCGGAGACGGTGACGGGCTTGACTTCCTGCTTATCGACGACCGCGGGGGTCACCGCGGCGGGTTCCGGCGCGGCGTCGATAAGCGGGGTGTCGGGTAGACCGACGACAGCGACCGCGGGGATCGCGAACAGCGCCGCAACGGCGACCGCACTGACAGTGCGCACAAAGGTTCCTGACACGTTGGAATATGATAGCGCCGCCACCACGATTCAACGTGATGACGGCGCTTGGGGGTGAGCGTCAGGGTTGGTGACTAGTGGTCGACCGGAGCCTCGACACCGACACCGGTGAGGGAGCGGACCTCCATCTCGGACTGGAGGTGATCCAGGTTGTCCGGCTTGGTGGCCAGGGTGGCGATGATACCGGCGGCGAAGGCCAGCGGGATCGAGACCAGACCCGGGCTGGTCAGCGGGAACCAGGACCAGTCGGAGTTCGCGAACATAGCGGACGGAGCTCCGGAGACAGCCGGGGAGAAGAAGATCAGGACCAGAGCCGAGACCGTACCGGTGTACATGGAGGCAACGGCACCAGCGGTGTTGAAGCGCTTCCAGTACAGGGAGAACAGGATGGTCGGGACGTTCGCGGACGCTGCCACAGCGAAGGCCAGGGAGACCAGGAACGCAACGTTCTGGGACATGGCCAGGATGCCCAGGATGATGGAGATGATACCCAGGACGATAACCGTGATGCGGGAGATGCGGACGGTCTCTTCCTCAGTGGCCTTACCGTCGCGGAGAACGTTGTTGTAGACGTCGTGGGCAACGGAAGCGGAAGCGGTAATCGCCAGGCCGGCGACGACGGCGAGAACCGTAGCGAACGCGACAGCGGAGATCAGGGCCATGAAGATCGAGCCACCGAGATCCAGTGCCAGCAACGGCGCGGCGGCGTTGGCTCCACCCGGAGCGGCCAGGATGCGGTCCGGGCCGACGAGAGCGGCAGCACCGTAGCCGAGAACCATGGCGAACAGGTAGAAGGAACCGATGAGGACGATGGCCCAGGTGACGGACTTACGGGCTTCCTTGGCGGTGGGAACCGTGTAGAAGCGCATGAGAACGTGCGGCAGACCAGCGGTACCCAGAACCAGGGACAGACCCAGGGAGATGAAGTCGAGCTGGTTGGTCAGGGAGCCGCCGTAACGCAGACCCGGCTTCATGATGTCCTCGGCGGCGTAGCCGGCCTCGGCGATGCGGGCGGAACCTGCGTGAGCGGCAATAGCCTCGTTGAACAGGGTGCTGAAGCCACCGCGGATGGCGATGAAGGTCCAGATCGTCATGATGGCGACACCACCGATGAGGAGGACGGCCTTAATCATCTGGACGTAGGTGGTGCCCTTCATGCCGCCGATGAGCACGTAGGCGGTCATGATGACACCGACGACGGCAACGACGATGGCCTGCTCGGTGGTGCCGTGCAGATCCAGGAGGACCGAGACCAGGGAGCCGGCGCCGGCCATCTGGGCGATGAGGTAGAACAGGGAAACCGCCAGGGTGGCGACAGCCGCGGCCACACGGACCGGCTTCTGACGCAGGCGGAAGGAGAGCACGTCAGCCATGGTGAAGCGGCCGACGTTACGCAGCGGCTCGGCGACGAGCAGCAGGGCGACCAGCCAGGCGACGAAGAAGCCGATGGAGTAAAGGAAGCCGTCGTAGCCGTTGAGGGCGATAGAGCCGACAATGCCGAGGAAGGAGGCTGCCGAGAGGTAGTCACCTGCGATGGCGAGGCCGTTCTGGGTGCCGGTGAAGGAAGCACCACCGGTGTAGAAGTCGGATGCCTCAGAGGTGGTCTTGCCGGCACGCATAACCACGGTCATGGTGACGACGATGAACACAACGAAGACCGCGATATTGAGGATCGGGTTGCCGGTGTTTTCCTGTGCAAGGTAGGTCAGGTCCATGGTCCTAGCCCTCCATTTCCTGGCGAATCGCGGCGGTGCGCGGCTCGATGTTCTTGTTGGCGAACTTCACGTAGATCCAGGTGATCAGGAACGTGGTGAAGAACTGAAGCAGGCCGAAGATGATGCCGTAGTTAAAGCCACCACCGACCTCGGTTGCCATCCAGTCCGCTGCAAAGGTCGCCGTGAGCAGGTACACAAGGAACCAGACGAAGAAGGCGGCGGACATGGGGAAGGCGAACTTGCGGAAGACCGAGCGCAGTTCCTGGAACTGCGGGCTCTCCTGCATCGCTTTGAATTCCTCGGACGTCGGCTCGCGCCGGCCATCCGGTCGGACAACTGGAGTCGCGCTCACTGTGTTCTCTCTTTCATATCGGACCCCGGAATAATCACCGGGGAGTCGAGCTTTCGGTGACTTCCACCTCAGGACTCAGGCCCTGTGGAAGCAGTCACACTCTGTGCTGCAAATGTAAGTTACCTGGCTCACATTGCAACGTTGAAGCAAACAGGCACAATTGGCCCGATATGTGCCCGCACTCACCCCCGGCAACTGCCACTACCAGCATCTCCGTTGGTAGCACCTCTACCCCCGCCCGGGAACTCGCCACCATTAGCTAACGTTGCAAACCGACTCTTCACACACTCGCCGATCTTCACAAACGTGGCCCAGATCACCAGCAAGCCTTCGCAATCTTCACCATTTTCGCCATAACTGCAGGTCAAGGGCCCACATTACGGTCTGACCACGCATTGCTCTCAGAACGATCTCGGATCCTGGAAGACCCGCCCCGCGCCCGCTGCGTTGTCGAGTTCACAGATCCTCGCCACCTGTTCCCGGTTGAGTGGGAACGTGCCCGCCCGCAGATTCTGCTCCAGGCGGCGGGGGTGCGCTGACTTCGGGATGACCACACACCCCAAGTGCATCGCCCACGCCAGCGCCACCTGCGCCGGGGTAGCGCCCACCTCCCGGGCCACCGCATCCACCGCCTCATGCCGCAGCGAGGCGCCCCGACCGAGCGGGGACCACGCGACCGTCGTCACGCCCAGCTCCGCGTGCAACTCACGAAGCGGCCGCTGCGAAAACCCCGGGTGTAGCTCCACCTGATTCGTCGCCGGCACCACCCCGACCTTGTCGACAACCTCGCGCAGCACCTCCTCATAGAAATTCGCCACCCCCACCGACTGCACCAAGCCCAGGCCCTGCACCTTCGCCACCGCCTCATAGGCCTCCACATACCGGCCCTGCGCCGCGTGCGGCCAGTGCACAAGATAAAGGTCGAGGTAGTCGAGCCCGAGGCGCTCAAGGGAGCGTCGGCAAGCACGAGGCGTCTGCGTCGCACCCTGTTCGTCCTGCCACGCCTTTGACGTGATGAACAGCTCCGCGCGGGTGACATCCCCGGCGGCGATGGCATCACGCACCGCGCGCCCCACAATCTCCTCATTGCCATAGGCCGAGGCGGTGTCCAGGTGCCGGTAGCCCATTTCCAGCGCGAGGCGGATGACCCGGTACCCCTCCTCCCCCGTCAGCTGCCAGGTGCCCAGGCCGATCTGGGGTATTACGGAACCGTCATTGAGGGTGAGCGTCATGGATACCATTGTGCCCCTAAACACCTTGGCGTGGAACACCCGAGATTTGGGCTCGCTGGCAATAGACTGACAACCATGACTGACGTCCGAAATCCACACGTCCATCACATCGCGGAGCTATCCGATGATGAGATTTTCGCCGCCCACGAAAGTGGCAAACTGTCCATCCGCACCGCGCGCCCGCTGAAAACGCAGCGCGACCTCTCGCTGTGCTACACCCCCGGTGTCGCCCGCGTGTGCACGGCCATTGCGGACAATCCCGCGCTGGCAAACAGGTTCACGGGCGTCGGACACACCGTGGCCATCATTTCCGACGGCACCGCGGTCCTCGGCCTCGGGGATATCGGCCCCCGCGCCTCCCTGCCCGTCATGGAAGGCAAAGCCCAGCTCTTTGATCGTTTCGCCGGTCTCAACGCCATCCCGATCGTCCTGGACGAAACCGACACCGACCGCCTCGTCGACGTCATCAAAGCCATCGCCCCCTCCTTCGGAGCCATCAACCTGGAGGACATTTCCGCACCCCGCTGCTTTGAGGTCGAACGCCGCCTCATCGACGAGCTAGACATGCCGGTCATGCACGATGACCAGCACGGCACCGCCGTTGTCATCCTCGCCGCCCTGGCTAACGCCTGCCGCCTGCTGGAGCGCGACATGACAGGCCTCAAGGTGGTCATCTCCGGGGCGGGCGCCGCCGGTGTGGCGTGTAAAAAGATTCTTGCCGACGCCGGCGTCACCGACATCATCATGCTCGATTCCCGCGGTGTCATCCACGCCGGGCGGGAGGGCCTCAACCCGGTCAAGCAAGAACTCGCGGATACGACCAACCCCCGCGGGGTCACTGGCGGCGTCGTCGACGCCTTCACCAACGCGGACTGCTTCATCGGTCTGTCTGCCGGCTCCATCCCGGAAGCGGCGCTGCAGGTGATGTCTGCACAGCCGATCCTGTTCTCCCTGGCCAACCCGAACCCCGAGATCGACCCCGAGTTGGCCTACCGCTACGGCGCCGTGGTGGCCACCGGACGCTCCGACCTGCCCAACCAGATCAACAACGTCCTCGCCTTCCCCGGAATCTTCCACGGCGCGCTGGCAGCTGGGGCCACCAAAATCACCCCGTTGATGAAGCTGGCGGCGTCCCGGGCTATCGCGAAGGTGGCGCAAGAACACCTCGATATCGAGCACATCGTCCCCTCCCCGCTCGACCCGTCCGTGGCCCCCGCGGTGAGCAAGGCCGTCGCCGCCGCCTGGCGCGACTCCCAGGGGCAGTAGTCACCCAGCAGACGACAACGCTCCGACCCACCCGCAGGTGGGACGGAGCGTTGTTCGTATCTGGGTCGCTAGCTATCCGACGCTGAGCAGGTCGATGACGAAGACCAGGGTGCGGCCGGAAAGGGGGTGTCCGCCGCCGGCGGGGCCATAGGCCAACTCCGGCGGAATGGTCAGCTGGCGACGGCCGCCAACCTTCATGCCGGGGATACCCTCCTGCCAGCCGGCGATGAGCCCGTTGAGCGGGAACTCGATGGACTGGCCACGGTCCCAGGAGGAGTCGAACTCCTGGCCGGACTCAAAGTCGACGCCGACGTAGTGGACCTCGACGAGACCACCGGGCTGCGCCTCCTCGCCCTCACCGACGATGAGGTCAACCGCGACGAGCTCTTCCGGTGCGGGACCGGTCTGGGCTTCGATCTGGGGCTTGGTCATGGGGATTACTCCTTATTTAAGTGAATGGTTCACGAAAAACCGGGCACAACGCCCACCAGTATAAGTAGGTGGGGTTGTGCCCGGTAATTTCACGCGCGGACCAACAGCGTTTTAGTCCTAGCGCTCCTCACGCGGGGTGACGGTGCGCAGGGTGTTGCCGGTGTAGATCTGGCGCGGGCGGTTGATCTTGGTGGAGGTCGCCAGCTGCTCGCGGTAGTGGGCGATCCAGCCCGGCAGGCGGCCGATGGCGAACAGGACAGTGAAGAAGTCCGTCGGGAAGCCCATGGCGCGGTAGATCAGGCCGGTGTAGAAGTCGACGTTCGGGTACAGCTTGCGGGAGATGAAGTACTCGTCGTTGAGTGCGATCTCCTCGAGCTTCATGGCGAGGTCGAGCAGGTGGTCGCCACCGAGGTGCTCGAGGATCTCGTGTGCGGTCTCCTTGACGATGGCTGCACGCGGGTCGTAGTTGCGGTAGACGCGGTGTCCGAAGCCCATGAGGCGGACACCCTTCTCCTTGTTCTTCACGCGGTTCATGAAGTCGGTGGCGTCGCCGCCGTTGGCGTCGATCTCCTCGAGCATCTCAAGGACTGCCTGGTTGGCGCCGCCGTGCAGCGGGCCGGAGAGGGCGTTGATGCCGCCGGCGATGGAGACGAACATGTTCGCCTGTGCGGAGCCGATCATGCGGACGGTGGAGGTGGAGCAGTTCTGCTCGTGGTCAGCATGCAGGATGAGCAGCTTGTCCAGAGCCTTGACCATGACCTCGTCGATCTCGTAAGGCTCGGTCGGGTAGCCGAACATCATGCGCAGGAAGTTCTCGCGCGCGTTGAGGGAGTTGTCCGGGTACATGTACGGGGCACCCTTGGAGGCGCGGTACGCGTATGCGGCCAACATCGGGACCTTGGCCATGAGGCGGACGGTCGCCTTGTGCTGGTGCTCCTCGTTCAGCGGATCCAGCTCGTCCTGGTAGTAGGTGGAGAGGATGTTGACGGAGGAGGCGAGCACGGACATCGGGTGCGCGTCACGCGGGAACACGTTGAACTGGGACTTGAAGTCCTCGTCCAGCAGGGTGTGGTGGCGGATCTCGTTGGAGAACGTGCGCAGCTCATCGGTGGTGGGCAGCTCACCGTTGATCAGGAGGTAGGAGACCTCGTTGAAGGTGGCGTTCTCGGCCAGGTCAGCGATGTCGTAGCCGCGGTGGCGCAGGATGCCGTTGTCACCGTCGATGTAGGTGATGGCGGACTCGCAGGAACCGGTGGAGACATAGCCCGGGTCGTAGGTGACCAGGCCGGTGTCGGCGAGCATCTTGCCGAGAACGACACCGTCGTTACCCTCGGTGGCCTTGATGATGTCCATCTCGAACTCGCCGCCGGGGTAGTTGAGTACGGCCTTTTCCGTGTTGTCAGTAGCCACTGTGTACCTTTCAGACTTCGTTGTCGACCTTGCCCCGGTGTAGGGGTCAGCCGTCGTGAGGAACTTCCATGAGTGTGACGCCCACCGTAGTTCCGACATGACGGTGAGTCATGTTTCAGCTTAGGTGACGCTGTCACGATGATGTTGGCGGTTTTCCCGCCGGGCTCCCCCCACAATTGTGTGAAGTGCTCCCGGACAAAAACCGATGTGTGCAGTTGTGCTGCCACCACAAGGCGTTTGCGCTGCTCTCCGGAGAACAGGGGTGCCGTGGATTTGGTGGACCAGGGCACAGTTTAGCAAATCATGTGATGGAGGCAACAGATTTCGGAAAAGCAGGTCACCCCCGGGGAATTTGCGGGGATATGCCCACCTGTTTACCCCTACGGCTACCCCCGTTGACGGTGACCGGGGCAACTGGCGGGTTCCGGTTCGTGGCGGATCGGGGAGATACTAAGGTGGATCACGTTTGGACAGCACTCCTCAAGACCACGACTCATGACGAC
>NZ_JAUNUG010000071.1 GCF_030538285.1 Corynebacterium sp. | reverse complement strand
GCCGCGGTGGAGGCGGCGAGGCGTGTCAGGGGTGTCACGTGGGTCTCCTTGTGGGTTGATGGTGACACCTGTGACTCTAAGCGTGGGCCAGCTCAGATCTGATGGAAACAGTGAATCCGTGAGCAGCGCGGGGGTAGCCCGACGTCATCCTTGTTAAGCCCTCCAGTCCCTACGTAATAGCGGCATCCTATAGCTGCATGACCTGCAGCAGGCCCTGCGTTTCGCGGATCACCTGGCGGTGATGAACGACGGAGAGGTGGTGGCAACGGGCCGCCCAGCGGAGACCCTGGACAGCGGCGCCGTGGCCCGGCTCTTCGGCCTCGATGCCGACATCGTGCGGGCGGGCACCCGGCAGGACCTGGTGATCGTGCCGCGGGCCTGACTCAGGCCTGGCCGTCGAGTTCGGCCTCGACCTGCTTGCGCAGTTCCTCAAGGTCCTCGGCGGCAGCTTTGAGGCCGTCCTGGGCGGCGAGCACGGCGTCGACGGCACCCCGCAGGGAGGTCTTTAGCTGCTCGCCGTTCATGCCGGCGGCGATGGGGATGTCGCGCTCGGTGCGCACGATGAGATTCTCGGCGTGCTCGGCGATGGTGGCGCGGGCGCCGAAGGTCACCGAGTTGATCTGGTTGGCGGCCAGGTGGAGAGTCGGATCAGCATCGGCCAGCGTGCGGTCGGTGACCACATCACCGCGGACGATGAGCGAGGATCCCAGCACCGCGAAGGTCATGGCCGTGTCATTGAGGTTGGCGACTGCGGCGACACCGTCATCGCCGAGGGACTCTAGGTCTACGTCGAAGGACTTCATGGTCTCGACGACGCGGTCGAGGGTGACGGGGGTGAGATTAGTCATGGGTGGGCTCCTCCCAGGTGACCAGCTCCGGGAACTGGCCCTCAACGAATTCATAGGCGCGCAGCAGGCCGTCGAAAGTGGACATGACGAAAGCGCCGATCTGGTTGCGTGACATGCCGTGGGTGATGTCGACCTGGCGGTGGGCGCTGACCGTCAGATGGCCGCCGCCGGCGGAGTTCTCGAAGAACCGCAGGGTGGGCATGAAGTTGGACTGGTTCCAGGCGTTGCACAGCCCCAGGACCTTCGGAGCATCGTCCTTGGGCACCTCGCCGCGCCACATTGAGTCGCACACCAGCTGGGTGCCGTCGATGCTGATGGCGATCGCGGTGTTGAGAAAACCGGTGCGCACCAGGGTGGTCGGCTCCTCGCCGGCGGCGACGGGGGCGGACTCGAGGCGGTGCTGGAGGCTCTCGGCGTCGAGAAGCTCGGAGATGCGCTCCGGGGTCACCGGCTCGACGGGGGTGTCAGGGATGGGGGATTGAGGTGTCGAAGTCACCCGTCCAACCCTAGCTGCTTTTCCTCGCGTGCTTCGAGCTCGCGGACCTTGTCGAAGAGATCCTCCCCGCCCAACTCGTGGGCGAGCGCCCGGTCGAGGGTGGGGTAGCGGAAGGTGTGGTCGGCGTCGATAAGCATCTGGGGGGTGACGCGCTGATTGGCCAGGGCGAGTTCTTGCGCGCCCTGTCGGCCGAGGACGATGGCCGGGCCGATCGAGGGGATGGGGATGAACGCGGGGCGGCGCAGCTGGGAAGACAGGGCGGCGGTGAGATCCGCGTTGAGGGTCTCGGTGGGGGAGACGGCGTTGACGGGGCCGGACCAGGTGTTGTCGAGCACACCGCGGGTGAGGATGTCGGTGGCGTCATCGAGCGAGACCCACGGGAACCAGATCTGCCCGTCGCCGAAGCTGCCGCCCAGGCCGGTGGAGAACAATCCCTTGAGCACCGGCAGCATCCCGGAAATGCCGGACATGATGGAGCCGAAGCGGACGTTGAGTACGCGCTTACCGGCCTGCGCGGCCACGATCGTCGCGGCCTCCCAGTCGTTGACCACGTCGGCCAGGAATCCCTCGCCGCGTTCGGAGGATTCCGTGAGGAGCTCATCGCCGCGGTCCGAGCCGTAGAAGCCCACCGCGGAGGCGGCGATCATCGTGTGCACCGACGGGGAATCGGCGACGAGGCGGGCCAGACGGTTGGTGGGGGTGATGCGCGAATCGCGGATCGCCTGCTTGTGGCCCTCGGTGAAACGGCCGAAGATCGGCTCGCCAGCCAGGTGGATGAGCACGTCCAGGCCCTCGAGCAGATCAGGGGCCGGGTGGAAGGGGTCCCACACGCGCTGGTAGGGCTTGGCGTTTTTCCGGACGAGCTGGATGACCTCGTGCCCGGCGGTGCCCAGCTGTGCCATGACAGCGCGCCCGACCAGGCCGCGGGAGCCGGTGAGGCCGATGCGCAGCGGCTTTTCCGGCTGCAGGTGTGCGACCCGGTCGAGGAAGAGGAAATCATTGATCAGCTGCTGCTGGCGGTAGGCGAAAAACGTGCCCATCGCGGCCGCGGGCAGGCGGGTGCGCACCGTGTCGGTGATCAGGGTGCCGTCTTCATGGTCGGCGAACTCGTGGACGTGGCGCCAGTTGGCCAGGGTCTTGATCGGCGCGGAGGTGCACACGTCGGTGAAGCGGTAGCCGCGCCGGAAGTTCGACAGGTCATGGCGTGAGACCCACTTCAGGCCGGCGGGCAGGCCGAAGATGGTGGTGCCGTCGGAAAGCTTGTCGGCCTGCTTCATGGGTGTCATCGGCAGGAAGGGGGGTGATAGCCGGACGAGGGCACCGGGGCGGGTGTGCCACTCCCACACCTGCTCGCGCGGTGCGGGAACGACGTGGCTTGTGGTCAGGCTCACGGGTGGGGGCTCCCTCTTCTCGGTCGGCGCACTCACATGGGTGGGGCGCCGGGTGCTAATATCGGCTGCAGTCTCCTAAGCATAGACACCCATGGGCGCAGTTCGTCTGTGTCCGACATCCTTTAAGTTCCGCACAGAGAGGCGGGGAAGGAGGTCACGATGAGTGAAAGCACGGACGCGAGAACCATCGAGCTGCTCGGCTCTGATGATGTTTCGCGCACGGTCGCACGCATCGCGCACCAGATCATTGAGAAGACGGCGTTGGATTCGCCCGACGCCGGTAGAGTCATGCTGCTGGGCATCCCATCGGGGGGTGTGCCCCTGGCCGAGAGGCTGGCAGCCAAGATCGAGGAATTTTCGGGTGTCGCGGTGCCCGTCGGGGCGCTTGATATCACCCTGTACCGCGATGACCTGCGCAATAAGCCGCATCGCGCGCTGCGCCCGACGCGGATCCCCACCGGCGGCATCGACGGCACGACTGTCGTGCTGGTCGATGATGTCCTGTACTCCGGCCGCACCATCCGCGCCGCCCTCGACGCGCTGCGCGATATCGGCCGCCCGGGGAACATCCAGCTCGCCGTCCTCGTGGACCGCGGGCACCGGCAGCTGCCGATCCGGGCGGACTATGTCGGCAAAAACCTGCCCACCTCGAGCAGCGAGGACGTCGCCGTGCTGCTGGAGGCCATCGACGGCCGCGACGCCGTCATCCTGACCCGCAACGACCGGGAGAACACCTGATGAAGCACCTGCTGTCCATCTCTGATCTGTCGCGGGAGGAGATCATCGGCCTCATGGATGAGGCCGATCGCTTCCGGGAAGCCCTGGAGGGCCGCGAGATCAAGAAGCTGCCCACTCTGCGTGGCCGCACGATCTACTCCCTGTTCTACGAGAACTCCACCCGCACCCGCTCCTCCTTCGAGACCGCCGGCAAGTGGATGAGCGCCGATGTGATCAACCTGTCGGCCTCCTCCTCCTCGGTGAAGAAGGGCGAGTCCCTCAAGGACACCGCCTTGACCCTCGCGTCGATCGGAGCGGACGCCATCGTCATGCGCCATCCCTCCTCCGGTGCGGCGCAGCTGGTCGCCGATTGGATCGGCGAGAACGGCTACCACACCTCGGTGATCAACGCCGGTGACGGTTCCCACCAGCACCCCACCCAGGCGCTGCTTGATGCTGTGACCATCCGCCAGCGCATCGGCGACATCGAGGGCAAGAAGGTCCTCATCGTCGGCGACATCCTGCACTCCCGCGTCGTGCGCTCCAACGTCGACCTGCTCGCTGCCCTGGGTGTCGACGTCACCCTCGTCGCCCCGCCGACGCTGCTGCCCTACGGCGTGGAAAACTGGCCGGTGCGCACCTCCCATGACTTCGACGCGGAGATCCCCGGGGCTGACGTGGTGATGATGCTGCGCGTCCAGCAGGAGCGCATGCAGGGCGGTTTCTTCCCCTCGCACCGCGAGTACGCCACCCTCTACGGCCTGTCGAAGGCGCGCGCGGCGACGATGAAGGAGGGGGCGATCATCATGCACCCCGGCCCGATGCTGCGCGGCATGGAGATCAACCACGCAGTCGCCGACTACGACAACGCCGCCGTTCTGCAGCAGGTGAACAACGGTGTCCACCTGCGCATGGCCGTCCTGTTCACCCTGCTCGCCACCGATGGAGCCCTCAATGACTGACACTTCCTACCCGGTCACCGGTCCGCTCGCCGCCGTCGAGGCCGGCACCCTCAAGCTTGTCGACGTCCGGTTGTACGGCGAGGGTGACCCCGTCACCGTCCTTATCGAAGACGGCGTCATCGTCGACCTCGACGCCTCCCCGGACGTGGAGGCCGACCGCACCGTCGAAGGCCAGGGCCATGTCCTGCTCCCCGGGCTGGTGGACATCCACGTCCACCTGCGCGAGCCGGGCCGCGAGGACACCGAGACCATCATCACCGGCTCCCAGGCCGCCGCCAAAGGTGGCTTCACCGCGGTGTTCACCATGGCCAACACCATGCCGGTGATGGACCAGCCGGTCATCGCCGAGTCCGTGTGGCTCAAGGGCCAGCACGCCGCGCTGTGCGACGTCCACCCGATCGGCTCCATCACCAAGGGGCTGGAAGGGCGCGAGCTCACCGAGTTCGGCATGATGGCTGGCTCCCAGGCCAAGGTGCGGATGTTCTCCGACGACGGCAAGTGCGTCGACGACCCGCAGCTCATGCGCCGGGCCCTGGAGTACGCCAAGGGCCAGGACGTGCTGCTCGCCCAGCACGCCGAGGAGCCGCGCCTGACCCAGGGCTCGGTGGCCCATGAGGGCGAGACCGCCGCCAAGCTGGGCCTGCGCGGTTGGCCGCGCGCCGCCGAGGAGTCCATCGTGGCGCGTGACGCGCTGCTGGCCCGCGACTACGGCAACCGTGTCCACATCTGCCACGCCTCCACCACCGGCTCCGTCGAACTGGTCAAGTGGGCGAAGGATCAGGGTATTCCCATGACCGCCGAGGTTACCCCGCACCACCTGCTGCTCACCGACGAGAAGCTGCACACCTACGACGGCCGCTACCGCGTCAACCCGCCGCTGCGTGAGGAGCACGACACCCTGGCACTGCGCGAGGCGCTCCTTAACGGCACCATCGACTGTGTTGCCACCGACCACGCCCCGCACGGCTCCGAGGAAAAGTGCGTCGAGTTCGAGTACGCCAAGCCCGGCATGCTGGGCCTGGAGACGTCGCTGGCGATCGTCGCGGAGCTGTTCGTTGCCACCGGCCAGGCCGACTGGCGTTGGGTGGCCAAGGTGATGAGCGAGCGCCCCGCCGAGATCGTCCGCCTGCCCGGCCACGGCCGCCCCATCGCCGTCGGTGAGCCCGCCAACCTCACCATCGTCGATCCGGGCAGCACCTGGATCGCCCGCGGTGAGGACATGGCCTCCAAGGCGGAGAACACCCCCTACGAGGGCATGGAGTTTTCCGCCCGCGTGACCACCACCGTCCTGCGCGGACGCCTCACCTGCGTCGACGGTGTCGCCGCGAGCCCGCGCGAAGAGAACTAAGACATGAACAACTATGTGAAAGGTGACGCCTTGACGTCCTCCACCTCCTCCCGCATCCCGGCCGTGCTCGTGCTTGCCGACGGCCGCACCTTCCGCGGCTTCAGCTTCGGCGCCACCGGCAAGGCCCTCGGCGAGGCCGTGTTCACCACCGCCATGACCGGCTACCAGGAGACCCTCACCGACCCCTCCTTCCACCGCCAGATCGTCGTGGCCACCGCCCCCCAGATCGGCAACACCGGCTGGAACGACGAGGACAACGAGTCCCGCGACGGGCGCATCTGGGCCGCTGGCCTGGTCATCCGTGACCTCGCCCACCGCGTGTCCAACTGGCGCGCGGAGCGCAGCCTGCCCGAGGAGATGGCAGAGCAGGGCCTGGTGGGTATCCGCGGCGTCGATACGCGGGCCCTGGTCCGTCACCTGCGTGACAACGGCGCGCAGCCCGCCGGCATCTTCACCGGGGAGAACGCCGACCGCCCCGTCGAGGCCCTCATCGCCGAGGTGGCGGCCCAGCCGTCCATGAAGGGCGCGGATCTCACCGGCGAGGTCACCACCAACGAGGTTTACGAGGTCCCCGCCGAGGGCGAGGAGCGCTACACCGTCGTCGCCTACGACCTGGGCGTGAAGTCGGCGACGCCGGAGCAGTTCGCCAAGCGCGGCATCCGCACCGTCGTCGTCCCCGCCGACACCCCCTTCGAGGACCTGGCGCAGTACTCACCGGACGGCGTGTTCCTGTCCAACGGCCCCGGAGACCCGGCCACCGCCGACGACATGGTCGCCACCACCCGCAAGATCATTGAGGCGGGGTGGCCGCTGTTCGGCATCTGCTTCGGCAACCAGATCCTCGGCCGCGCCTTCGGTATGGACACCTACAAGCTGAAGTTCGGCCACCGCGGCATCAACGTGCCCGTGAAGAACATCATCACCGGCAAGATCGACATCACCTCCCAGAACCACGGCTTCGCCCTGCGCGCCCCGGAGGGGGAGACCTTCGACACCGACTTCGGTCCGGCCCGGGTCACCCACATCTGCCTCAACGACGACACCGTCGAAGGTGTCGCGCTGGTCGACGGCCGAGCCTTCTCCGTCCAGTACCACCCCGAATCTGCCGCCGGCCCCCGTGACGCCAACCCGCTGTTCGACCAGTTCATTGAGCTGATGGATGCCCACGCGGGCGTCGAGAAGTAAAGAAACCAGGAAAAGGAAAACCATGCCCAAGCGCACAGACATCAAGCACGTCCTGGTCATCGGCTCCGGCCCGATCGTCATCGGCCAGGCCTGCGAGTTCGACTACTCCGGCACCCAGGCGTGCCGCGTTCTCAAGGAGGAGGGCCTGCGGGTCACCCTCATCAACTCCAACCCGGCCACCATCATGACCGACCCGGAGTTCGCCGACCACACCTACGTCGAGCCGATCCAGCCCGAGTACATCGAGAAGATCTTCATCAAGGAAGCCGAGCAGGGCCACCCGATCGACGCGGTGCTCGCCACCCTCGGCGGCCAGACCGCGCTCAACGCCGCGATCCAACTTGACCGCCTCGGCATCCTGGAGAAGTACAACGTCGAACTCATCGGCGCCGACATCCCCGCCATCCAGCGCGGCGAGGACCGCCAGATGTTCAAGGACATCGTCGCCTCCGTCGGCGGCGAATCCGCCCGCTCCCGGGTCTGCCACAACATGGAGGAGGTCCACGCCACCGTCGCCGAACTCGGCCTGCCCGTCGTCGTCCGCCCCTCCTTCACAATGGGTGGCCTCGGCTCCGGCCTCGCCTACAACAACGAGGACCTCGAGCGCATCGCCGGTGGCGGCCTCGCCGCCTCGCCTGAGGCCAACGTCCTCATCGAGGAGTCCATCCTCGGCTGGAAGGAATTCGAGCTCGAGCTCATGCGTGATGCGGACGACAACGTCATCGTCATCGCCTCCATCGAAAACGTCGACGCCATGGGTGTCCACACCGGCGATTCTGTCACCGTCGCCCCGGCCCTGACGCTCACCGACCGCGAGTTCCAGGAACTGCGCGACCTCGGCATCGCCATCATCCGCGAAGTCGGCGTCGACACCGGCGGCTGCAACATCCAGTTCGCCATCAACCCCGCCGACGGCCGCTGCATCACCATCGAGATGAACCCGCGCGTCTCCCGCTCCTCCGCGCTCGCGTCGAAGGCCACCGGCTTCCCGATCGCCAAGATTGCAGCGAAGCTCGCCATCGGCTACACCCTCGACGAGATCACCAACGACATCACCGGCGTCACCCCGGCCGCCTTCGAGCCGGCGCTGGACTACGTCATCGTCAAGGCCCCGCGCTTTGCCTTCGAGAAGTTCCCCGGCGCCGAGGACACCCTGACCACCACCATGAAATCCGTCGGTGAGGCCATGGGCATCGGCCGCAACTACATCGCTGGCCTCAACAAGGTCATGCGTTCGCTGGAGTCCAAGCCGAACGGTTTCTGGACCCGCCCGGATGAGTACTTCGCCGGTGAGCGCGCTACCGACCTGCCGGCCGTTCTCGCCGACCTCAAGCGTCCCACCGACGGCCGCCTCTACGACATGGAACTCGCCCTGCGCCTCGGCGCCACCGTCGACGAGCTCCACGCAGCCTGCGACGTCGACCCGTGGTTCCTCGCCGAGCTCAAGGCCCTGGTGGATTTCCGTTCGGAGCTTATCGACGCCCCCGTCCTCGACGAGGCCCTCCTCCGCGAAGCCAAGTACCTCGGCCTGTCCGACGCCCAGATCGCCGCCCTGCGCCCGGAGTTCGCCGGTGAAGAAGGCGTGCGTCGTCTGCGCTGGTCGCTGGGTATCCGCCCGGTGTACAAGACCGTCGACACGTGCGCGGCAGAGTTCGAGGCCCAGACTCCCTACCACTACTCAGCCTACGAGCTCGACCCGGGTGCCGAGTCCGAGGTCGCGCCGCAAACCGAGCGCGAGAAGGTCATCATCCTCGGCTCCGGCCCGAACCGCATCGGCCAGGGCATCGAGTTTGACTACTCCTGCGTCCACGCCGCCCTGGAGCTCTCCCGCATCGGGTATGAGACCGTCATGGTCAACTGCAACCCGGAGACCGTCTCCACCGACTACGACACCGCCGACCGCCTCTACTTCGAGCCGCTGAC
>NZ_JAUNUG010000070.1 GCF_030538285.1 Corynebacterium sp. | reverse complement strand
CCGGGTGCTATCGATTCGTCAGAACACTGCTACTGGACGCACGTCCCTAACATTCACCGTCGGGCGACAGATTTCTCGGCCTCATGGAAGATGCACATCTTCTCTACCCCTGCCAACGCTATGACACTCGTGGGCGAGGTTGGCTGCGCACCAACGGCAAGTATTACGTGGTTGACCAGGCGATCAGAAATTCACTGCTCGGTTCGCGCACTTCAGACGCGGGCCATGTACTGGAGAATCAGGTCTTTTTTGAACTCCTCCGCCGCGGCTATTCCCTTTCCACAGGCCTGACTGCGGGCGGTGAAATCGACTTCCGTGCGGTGAAAAACCGCAGAGAAATCTTCCTCCAGGTCGCGTTGTCGGCGCTCAACCCAGCGACGCTGGAACGAGAGCTCTCCTCTTTCCGAGGCCTGCCGCCCGGGTCGCCCTGTTATCTGCTCACCCTCGACCGGATAGACCTTGGTACCGGCCCTGTCCTACAGGTCAATGCCGCGGATTTCCTGGCGGGAGGCGAGCTGGAGTAGCTACCCCTCCCCCAGCACTTTCCGGTCGACGTCGGAAAGCTCCGCTCCGTCCAGCAACTCCGGCCGCACGGCCTGAGTGCGTAACAGAGCCTGGTCGCGGCGCCACCGGTCGACCTTCGCGTGGTTGCCGGAGAACAGCACCTCCGGCACCTCGAGCCCGCGCCACACCCGCGGTTTGGTGTACGAGGGACCTTCGAGCAGCCCGTCGGAGAAGCTGTCCTCCTCGTGGCTACGGCGATTGCCCAGCACGCCGGGGATGAGGCGCACAACGGCCTCGGCGATGACGAGTACCGCCACCTCCCCGCCGATGAGCACATAGTCGCCGATGGAGACCTCCCGGACGCGGTAACGTTTCTCCGCGTCGAGAATGACGCGCTGGTCAATACCCTCATAGCGACCACAGGCGAAGACGATGTGCTCCTCGTGGGACCAGGACCGGGCGTCGGCCTGGGTGAAGGGCTTGCCCGCCGGGGTGGGGACGAGGAGCAGGGGGCGCTCGTCCCGCTCGTCGGCCGCGTACGACGACGCAACCTCCTTCACAGGCTTTTCCAGGTGCGGCAGGGAGCTTTCCAGCTCCACGCCGGTCTCGCCCGCGGCGACGGCATCCAGCGCCGGTCCCCACACCTCCGGTTTCATCACCATTCCGGGCCCGCCGCCGTAGGGGGTGTCGTCGACGGATTTGTGTACGTCGGTCGCCCACTGCCGCAGGTCATGCACCCCAACGGAGAGCTTGCCCTGCTCGATGGCCTTGCCCAGCAGGGCGTGGCGCAGGGGGTCGAGGTACTCGGGGAAGATGGTGACGACGTCGAGCCTCACAGGTCCAGCAGTCCTTCCGGCGGGGTGATGACGATGGCGTCGTTGTCCAGGTCAACGATGGGGACGAGGGCGTGGACGAAGGGCACCATGGCCTCGCCGCCGTCGTCAAGCTTGACCTCGAGGATGCGGTGCGCGGCACCGCGCACGACACCGGCAACCTCACCAATGTCCTCCGGCTCCGGCTGCGCACCCTCGTAGGCACGGGCGTGGGCCTCTTCCTCGCTGACGGCGCCGACGGTGAGTACGCGCAGGCCGATGAGTTCGTGGTCGTAGTAGGCGTCGTCGTCTTCGTCGATAACGGGCTCGGCGAAGAACTTCAGGCCGCGCAGCGATTCGGCCTCGGTGCGGCCGGGGATCTCCTCGAAGGTGACCAGGAGTCGACCTTGGTGCGGGCGCACGGCCTTGACGGTCAGCGACTCGGTCTTACCGGTCTGGCGCCCCTCGAGCACGGTGCCGACGGCGAAACGCCCGTCCGGGTCATCCGTCGTGGCGTCGACGACGACCTCGCCGCGCACGCCGTGGGGCTTGATCACTCGTCCGATCTGGACCTCATTCTCATTCACGGGTTACATGCTAGTCGTCTAGGCTCGGCACCATGACTGACCATACTGTTCCCGTGAATTCGCCGGACACGTTCGGGTCGGCGGCCCACGTCGGCGCGGCCATGACTGTCCTCCCGCTCCTCGACGCCGCCCCCGCCCCCAATCCCTCCCGGCCGCGTCCGGCGGTGCAGCGTTCGCTGCAGGGCGACGGTGTCAATCTCATCGTGTTCACCTTTGCGCCGGGCCAGGATCTCCCCGACCACAAGGCGGCGCACCCCATCACCGTGCAGTGCCTGGAGGGTGAGCTCGACTTCACCTGCGGGGATGAGACGGTGCGGCTGGCCCCGGGTGTGGTGGTGCACCTGCGGGAACATGTCATGCACCGCGTCGACTGCCCGGCAGATGCCCCGGAACGCAACATCCTGCTGCTGAGCATGCTCACCGGTGAGCGTCATGGTTGATACCCCGCACATCAATCCGGGCGGCGCCCCGATCGCAGCGACCGTGCTCATGCCGGGTGATCCGCTGCGCGCGAAGTTCATCGCGGAGACGTACCTGGAGGATGTCGTCCAGTTCAATGCGGTGCGCAACATGCTCGGCTTCACGGGTACGTGGCAGGGGCATGAGGTCTCGGTCATGGGGTCGGGCATGGGGATCCCCTCAATCTCGCTCTATGCCCACGAGCTCATCCATACCTTTGGGGCGCAGCGGCTGATCCGTGTCGGTAGTTGCGGGGCGATGCAGCCCGAGCTGGACCTCTACGAGATCATCATCGCCCAGGGTGCCTGCACCGATTCGCGTTTCCTCTCCCAGTACAAGCTGCCGGGCACCTTCGCCCCGATCGCCTCGTGGCGGCTGCTCAAGGCGATCACCGCAGAGGCCTCCCGACAGAACACCAACGTGCACGTGGGCAACATCCTCTCCTCCGATATCTTCTACAACGCCGATGACACGGCGATCTCCCGCTGGGCGTCGATGGGTGTGCTCGGCGTGGAGATGGAATCCGCCGGCCTCTACGCAGTCGCCGCGGACGCTGGAGTCGACGCCCTTGGCGTGTTCACGGTGTCCGACAACATCGTCACCGGCAAGTCCACTTCCGCGTCCGAGCGGGAGACGGCATTCACCCGGATGTTGGAGCTTGCCCTCCCGCTGGCCACCCTGTGACCCTAATCACGTAAGCAATTTCTTAATCGAATCGTCACCGTCAGCTCAGCCGCACGCCAGTTCCCGGGCCCACCTTCTGTCGGATTTCATATGCGAGATAGCGCATGTGCGGGGCAGATCGCAGTAACGGAACCCGCAGACAGTGTCAAGCACCATCTTCTAACTGCAGCAACCTTCTGCTTCTCGACGCCCCGCCCAGCGCCAGATGTCCCTACCGTGGAAGTCGTTCCACTCACAGCAACAGAAGAGGACATCACGATAATGGTTAACCGCAACATTGGCGACATCACCCGCGCAACCGCTTACGACGCTGACGGCGAGAAGCTCGGCTCGGTCAAGGAGGTCTACGTCAACGACGCCACCGGCCAGCCGGACTTCGTTGAGGTCGGCCACGGACTGTTCGGAATGAGCTCCTCCCTGGTTCCCCTGCGCGGCCACCGTCTCGACGGTGAGAACCTTAAGCTGGCCTTCACCAAGGACCGCATCGAGGATGCCCCGAACATCGACCACGACGTCCACCTCACCGACGAGGACCAGGCCACCATCTACCGCCACTTCGGCCTGGAGTCCACCCAGAACGTCGAGACCTACGACGAGGATGTCACCGGCCGTGACCGCGCTGGCTACGCCACCACCGACGATCGTCGTGACGCGGCTGTTGACCGCGAGGTCAACCGCGAGGGTGAGATGGTCCGCTCCGAGGAGCGCCTGAACGTCGATAAGGAGCGCGTCAACACCGGTGAGGCCCGCCTGCGCAAGTACGTCGTCCACGACACCGAAACCGTCGAGGTTCCGGTCGAGCGCGAAGAGGTCCGTGTCGAGCGCACCCCGATCGACGCCGACGACGCCCAGGCTGCCCGCGGCGGCCAGCTCGGCGACGACGAGGCCTCCGTCACCCTCCACGAGGAGCGCGTGAACGTGACCAAGGAGACCGTCCCGGTCGAGAAGGTCGGCCTGCAGAAGGAGACCGTCCGCGACACCGAGACCGTCACCGAGGATGTCGCCCACGAGGAGATCGAGGTTGAAGGCGACAAGCGCGACCTGCGCTAAGCCTCCCTCAGCAACTGATCCAGCCGATCCAGCGCCTGCGCGCGGGTCGGCTGGATCGTCTCGTAGTAGTACTTGATTTTCGGCTCGGTGCCGGACGGCCGCACGATCACCCTGTCCGGGCCGTTTTCCCGCACCCTCATCTCCCCCGCCGGCTCCGCCACCCGCACCGCCACCTGTTTGGTCAGGTGATATCCGAAGCGTTCACCGAGTTCCTCGAGCAGCGTTTCCAACGAGCTTCTCGACGCCACCTCCGCCACCTTCAGGCACGCCGTAATCCCGTCCTTGTCGGCAACCCACTGCGGGTCGACGCAATAGCCCAGGGCTTCCTCGTACCCGAAGATGAGGTTCGGCACGCGGGCGATCCACTTGAACCCGGTTGGGGTTTCCTCGAAGACCAGTCCGTGATGGGCGGCGATCTTCCCCAGCAGCCGGGAGGACACATTCGAGCAGGCCAGCGTGCCGCCGCTCGCCCGCGATGCCGCGTCCCAGCCGAGGATCGCCCCGATCTCATCGCCCGTGAACTGCCTGCCCGGCATGGCTACCGCGCAGCGATCCGCGTCCGGGTCGAGCGCCAGGATGAGGTCTGCACCGATCTGCTCAGCCAGGGCGAAAGCCAGGTCGAGCGCGCCGTCTTCCTCCGGGTTGGGGAAGGCCACGGTGGGGAAATCCGGGTCGGGGTGCGCTTGCTTCACCACCGGGTGGACGTTCTCAAACCCGGCCCGACGTAGCGCCTCGGCCAGCACCGCTCCTCCCACCCCATGCATGGCGGTGGTGACGATGACGGGCTGGGAGGCGGGGGCGTCGATAAGCGAAACCGCCCGGGCCAGGTACTCCTCGCGCACATCCACCTCGCGGATTAACGAGCGGGAACGCGGGATCTCGTCGGCCCAACCGGCGGCGTCGATAAGCAGGGCGATCTCGGAATCGGACGGCGGGATGATCTGGGAACCGCTCGCATCATAGACCTTGTAGCCGTTGTCGGTGGCTGGGTTGTGGGAGGCGGTGATCATCACGCCCGCATCGGCCGCGAAGTGCCGCACGGCGAAGGCGGTGAGTGGGGTGGGCAGCTGCGGCGGCAGGGCGAGAACCTCGATGCCCGCGGCGGAGAGCACCTCGGCGGTGGCGTCCCGGAACGCGGCCGAGCCGTGCCGCGCATCGCAACCCAGCACGACTCGCTTCCCGGCGCCGAGCCAGGCCGCCAGCCCGGCTGTCGCGCGGGTAACGGTGGCGACGTTCATCGCCGTCTCCCCCGCCCCGATCGGCCCCCGCAACCCGGCGGTGCCGAAAGTCAGGGGCCCGGCGAAACGCTCCCGAAGCCGGGGGTCATCCGCCTCCAACCAGCGTTGCACCTGCGCCCGGGTCACCCGATCCGGGTCATGCGCCGCCCACTCGGCCGGGTTCACAGTCCTTCCAGCACCGCTGCGGAGGAGGAGCAGCCCAGGCGGGTGGCACCGGCCTCAATCATGGCCAGGGCCGTGGCGGTATCGCGGATGCCACCCGAGGCCTTGATGCCCAGGCGTCCGCCGACCGCGGCGTGCATGAGCTCGATGGCGTGGACGGTGGCTCCGCCGGCGGTGTGGAAACCCGTGGAGGTCTTCACGAAATCCGCCCCCGCCCGCTCCGCTGCCACACAGCAGGCGGTGATCTGCTCGTCGCTGAGCACGGCAGTCTCGAGGATCACCTTGAGCACCGCGTCGGGGATCGCGTCGCGCACGGCGCGGATATCGGATTCGACGGCCTCGAAGTCATTGTCCATGGCGAAGGCAAGGTTAATCACCATATCCACCTCATCCGCCCCCGTGCTCACCGCGAGCGCCGCCTCGGCAGCCTTGATGTGGGAGTGGTGCGCACCCGAAGGGAAGCCACATACGGTGGCCACCTGCAGGCCCCGTGCGTCGACAGGCAGGCGCGAGGGTGAGACGCACACGGAGTAGACACCGAGTTCAGACCCCTCCGCGACGAGCTTGTCGACGTCCGCGGCAGTGGATTCCGGCTTGAGCAGAGTGTGGTCGATGTACCGGGCTAACTCGTGTCGCTTCATACCCTCCAGTTCTAGCCGATCTTCTCGTGGATGAGGGCGCGCGGCGCCGGTGGGGTGTCCCCGATGACTGGTCGCAGCACTTCCCGGGCCCGTCCGAAACGTTCCGGTTCATCGCTGTGCAGGGTGAGTAGCTTCTCCCCGCGCCGCACCCGGGTGCCCAGCGGGGCGTGGATCTCTATACCCGCCCCCGCCTGCACCGTGTCCTCTTTCCGGGAACGCCCCGCGCCCAGTCGCCAGCTCGCGACACCGACCTCCAGCGCATCAAGTTCAGTGACAAAACCATCGCGCTCGGCCACGACTGTCTCCGTGTGTCGGGCGCACGGCAGTTCGGCATCTGGGTCCCCACCCTGGTGCCGGATCATCGCCCGCCAGGCGTCCATGGCGCGGCCGTCGCGAAGTACCTCGGCGGGGTCTGCATCCACCCCGGCCAGCGTGAGCATCTCCCGCGCCAGCGCCACAGTCAGTACGACGACATCCTCCGGCCCACCACCAGCCAGCACCTCCACCGCCTCGCGCACCTCGAGCGCATTACCGACGGTGCGCCCCAGCGGGGTCGACATGTCCGTGAGCAGCGCGCACGTGCGCACTCCGGCATCGTTACCCAGCTCGACCATGGTGCGGGCGAGCTCGCGGGCGTCGGAAAGCTCTGTCATGAAGGCACCCGACCCGACCTTGACATCAAGCACGAGCCCGTCGGTGCCCTCCGCGATCTTCTTGCTCATGATGGAACTGGCGATGAGCGGGATCGAATCAACCGTGCCTGTGACATCGCGCAGGGCATAGAGCTTGCGGTCCGCCGGCGCGAGATCTGCCGTGGTCGCCGCGACGAAACCGCCCGGTGCGGCCCGCATCTCCTGTTCCGACAGCTCGGCCCGCCACCCCGGGATCGCCTCCAGCTTGTCCAGCGTGCCGCCCGTATGCCCCAGCCCACGCCCCGAGAGCTGCGGCACGCACACCCCGTGAGCTGCAACGATCGGCCCCAACGGCAGGGTGATCTTGTCGCCCACCCCGCCCGTCGAATGCTTATCCACACTTCCCTTCCACCGCATCCGCACGCCGGAGTTGATCATCGCGTTCGTCCAGTCCGCGATCTCCCGCCGGTCCATCCCGCGCAACACGATCGCCATCGCCAGGGCCGCCATCTGTTCCTCGGCGACGCGCCCGTGCGTGTACGCATCGATGACCCAGTCGATCTGAGCGGTACTCAGGGCGGCGCCGTCGCGCTTGGTGCGGATAATGTCGATCATGTCCATGCCCCCGATCCTAGGGAGTCACCGTGCTGCTTGAAGCCGCCCGCGCCGCCGCCCGCCACGCCTACGCCCCCTACAGTAATTTCCCCGTGGGCGCGGCCGTTCGCACGTCGACGGGAGAGGTCTTCACCGGCTGCAACGTCGAGAACGCCGCCTACGGCTCAACTCTGTGCGCCGAGCGTGGGGCCGTCATGGCGATGGTCGCCGCCGGCTTCCGCTCGGTGGAGGCGGTGGCCGTCGTCGGCCCGGACGGCCCGTGCTGGCCGTGCGGCGCTTGCCGCCAGGTGCTGGCCGAATTCGGTTGCCGCCGGGTGCTTGTCGACGGCGCCGAAGTAGCGTTCGAGGACCTGCTGCCCCGGGTCTTCGGAAAACTCAACAAATCGGAGTAATCCACAAACAACGTCATTAGTGTCACAGAGAACTTGAACAAGGCTCGTGAGTTCTCCAGACCTCTGCCGTTTGAGAGTCATAAAAGATTACGGGCAACTCGGTTCTATTATTGTTCGCTTTATATTCCTCCGCAATCCCGCGGGCTCTATTCTTCACGTCTTCAACCCCCACGCCATTCAAAAATAAGCCAACGTAAAGGCGGTCAATCCTGCTACCTTTTCGGGAGATTGCTCCAAAGATATGCTTGTCATTGTTGTCCAGTGAGGCGCCGTGAACAAACAAGGAACCATGCAATCTCGAGAAACGCTTGTGAGTTTCGGATAGGTATCCAGTACGATCCACCTTGACTCGCCTCTTCTTCTCTAATGAGGATCCTTCTGTTACCACAAGAGGATACGTATCCTCCGTTAGAGCATCTTGAACCTGGTTAATAATCGGCGCGTGGTCGTACCGACGCTTGTAGAGTTTCCCATCTTCTACGTAGAGATGAAAGGCACCGTGTAGATAGTGCACAACTTGCTCGTTTTCGGGATCCCAAACGAGACGATCTCCTCTCGATCCGAAACCATCAGTACGAGGGACCCCGTTACATAATCCATCAACCCGATTCAAAACCCAATACAACAAGAGATCATAATTGAGGGTAAATATCTCTTCAAATTCTGCCAGAAACGTTCGTGCCTGGACGATCTCAGACGACTTTAGAACACTTACGGATCGAGGATGATTATCGATCAGCACCTCCGCCAGACCGTCTCTCACCACATCTGCGTCATCCTTAAGAACTTTTACGAAATCGTCATCTCCCCCGTACAATTTCACGATTCGAGAAGCTGTCCTTAGGCGATCTACCACTACCTCAAAATCACGGGAATCAACTGCATCAAAAACATCTTTCTTATCCTCTGAGAGACGCTCAAGCTTTGCTTCGTCAAAAAGAGATCCATATTCGAAGATCAATTTATCATAATCAATGCTGAATCCATTTCCCAACAGGACCTTCGGCCTGATCCCCGCCTCTTTACATTCTTTGATGCAGGAATCAAAACTCATAATTTCTGGCATGGTAGATAGCATAGCAGCAAGAATCCGATCACTCTTGCCACCGTTCTCTCACGTTTGGCTCGAAAGCCGGGCGTTAGAGGGTTGATTCCCCGAAGGTGGTCATACAAAAAGATCCCACTGTTATCAGTGGGACCTTCCTATCTTTTGAGCGCTTTACTCAGCGTTCTCCTCGGAAGCCTCCTCAGCCGGAGCCTCCTCAGA
>NZ_JAUNUG010000069.1 GCF_030538285.1 Corynebacterium sp. | reverse complement strand
GCCCCGGTCACCACACAGGTGACCGGGGCTACTGTGCATTCACCACACCACACAATCCGACACCCGCAGCCATCGCCCTACGCTGCATTGTGGCTGCGCGCATTCTCTCCTAGTCGCCAGATAGGTTGGAGCATCACGCACTTGATGGTCCCACGTCGTATCACTGCCACCCTGCTCACAGCAGCCCACCACCACGGGAACCCGGGTGGCGGTCAGCGTTCTCTAGCGGGATCACGGTCTTCTCTGAACCTTCAGATTCCCCCAACACGCCCTAACGGGTACCGTCTATACGGTTGCCAGTTATCTTTATGTCGGTTCACCGCGAACTGGCCTGGAAGATGGGGGAAGACCCCGATGTTCCGTATGCTTTATACGGTTAACTTGGTTCTTTGAGAACTAACTAGTGCAGGAGAAGGCTACTTATCATGACAGAGAACGGGTCACCCGAGGGCGTCGAGAACGCGAGCACCGCAACTGAGGCTGAGCATACTGTGTTAGAGGATCAGTCGCAGCGGCCCGCGGAGGGTCTGGAGTACGCTGCCCGCGCCATCGACCTGCATAAGCAATACGGCGAGGGGGAGACCGCGGTGACCGCGCTTGACCATGTCAACGTGGCTTTCGCGAAGAACCAGTTCACGGCGATCATGGGCCCCTCCGGTTCCGGTAAGTCGACCCTCATGCACTGCATGGCAGGCCTGGACTCGGCGACGTCCGGTTCGGCGCTCATCGGTGACACTGACCTGTCTCGCTTGCGGGACAAGGAGATGACTGACCTGCGCCGTGACCGCCTGGGATTTATCTTCCAGTCCTTCAACCTCGTGCCCACGCTGACGGCCGCGGAGAATATCACGCTGCCGTCGGATATCGCCGGCCGCGAGGTGGACAAGGAGTGGTTCGAGGAGATCACCACTCGTCTCGGCCTGGCGGAGCGTCTGACGCACCGCCCAGCGGAGCTGTCCGGTGGTCAGCAGCAGCGCGTGGCCTGTGCCCGCGCCCTAGTGTCGCGCCCGGAGATCATCTTCGGCGATGAGCCGACCGGTAACCTCGACTCCAACTCCGCAGCCGAGGTGCTCAACATCCTGCGTACGGCGGTGGACCAGGACGATCAGACGGTGGTCATCGTTACCCACGACGCGAAGGCCGCTTCCTACGCTGATCGTGTTGTCTTCCTCGCCGACGGCCAACTCGTCGACGAACTCATCGACCCCACCATGGACGAAATTCTCGCTGCCATGGCTGGTGTCGAGCGCTAGGGCCGGAGGAGTACTTCAGTGGCGAAGAATTCCACCATGCGCAAAGTCAGCCTGCGCAACATCGCGGCGCATAAACTTCGTCTCGCGCTGACGGTATTGGCCGTCGTGCTGGGCACGGCGTTCATCTCCGGCGCGTTCATGTTTACCAACTCCTTGGACTCCACCTTCAAGTCCGCGGTGAGCAGCGCCTACGACGGGGTCGACGCTGTCGTCTCCCCGGGCGAGGATGCCCCCGGCATTCCTGCGGCACTGCGCGAAGAAATGGCCGCCGATGACAAGGTGGCGGCGCTGAATGTCACGGCGTCGCAAAGCATCGTTTTAGCGAACGAGGACGAGGAACCCTTCCAGGTCGGTGGCGGCACCTCCGTGCTGTCTCCCTGGTACGACACCGACGATGTCGTCGGGCCCTCCCAGCAGATCGTCGAAGGTGAGGCCCCGAGCGGAGCCAACGACATCGCGTTGAATGAACAAGGTGCCGAGAACTTCGGTGTCTCCGTCGGCGATACCCTGCTTGTCGTTGACCCGCAGGACCGCCACGAGATGACCGTCACCGGCATCTACGAGCAGGAACTCGATTCCGCTAACGCGCTGAGCGTGCTCATGGCCGAAGACGAGTTCCTCGACCGCTACACCTTGGAAGGCACCACCAACCAGCTCACCCTCTCCGCCGCGGACGGCACCAGCGACACCGACCTGGTCGTCCACCTGGAGGAGACTTACGAGGGCATCGAGGTCGAGACCGGTGAAGCCCTCGCGGAGCGCGTCACTGAGGTGATGTCGCAGGCACTGAGCTTCGTCAACTACTTCCTCATCGCTTTCGGGCTCGTCGCCCTGCTGGTGGGTACGTTCCTCATCGCGAACACCTTCTCCATGATCGTCGCCCAGCGCACCAAGGAATTCGCCCTCCTGCGCGCCCTCGGTGCCGCCCGGAAGCAGATCACCCGCTCCGTCGTCTTCGAGGCGCTCATCATCGGACTCATCGGCTCCGTCATCGGCGTGGTCGCCGGCATCGGCCTCGTGGCCGCCATCAAGGCGGTCATGGCCACCCAGGGGCTGGATCTGCCTGACTCGGGGCTCGGCCTGTCGACGTCCGCCATCGTCGTGCCCGTCATTCTGGGTACCGTGGTCACCATCGTCTCCGCGTGGATTCCCGCGCGCCGCGCCGGCGAAGTCAAACCCGTCGAGGCAATGCGTTCCAGTGAGGCATCCACCGACCAGCCGCTCAAGGTCCGGACCATCATCGGCCTGCTGCTCATGGCTATTGGAGTGGCCGCGGCGATCGCGGGCGCGCTCATGTCCGACTCCGCCACGACGACCCGTGCCATCCTCGTCGGCATCGGTGCGGTGGGCGTCATCGTGGGCTTCTTCTTCGCGGGCCCCGCCATGTCCCTGCCGATCGTGCCGACACTCGGACGCATCATCGGCGCCCCCTTCGGGGCCATCGGCAAGCTGGCCGCCACGAACTCGCGCCGCAACCCGCGCCGCACCGCCGCCACCGCCTTCGCACTGACCCTGGGCGTTGCTTTGGTCACCGCAATCGGCATGCTCGGCGACACCATGAAGGCCTCCATCTCGGACGTCGTGGAGAACAACGTCTCCGCCGACTTCGTCCTCTCCGGGCCCACCAACTCCGGCTTCCCGACCCCCGCCGGCACTCCCGCCGCCGTCCGCGACGTCGACGGCGTGGACAAGGTCCTCACCATGTCCACCGCCCCCGTGCTTATCGACGGCCAGTCCTCCCAGACCTTCGGCCCCCACGCCCAGACCATGGTCATCGACGGTGACGTCAACGAGATGGCCGACGTCGTGGTCGCCGAGGGCACCTCTGATCTGGAGACCACCCCCGGCGTGCTGGTCACCACCGATTTCGCCGAACGCCACGGCTGGTCACTCGGGGACACCCTGGAGCTCACCGCCCCGGGTGTCGGCGCCGATCCGCGCGACATCGAAGTCGTCGGCATCTTCGAGCCGAACAACATGATCCAGAACATGGTCATCTCCGATCAGAACGTGGAGGACATGCTCCCGCCGGGGGCGCTGACCGTCACCATGGTCGGCGTCAACAGCGACGGCTCCCTCAGCGAGGACGAGCTACGCGCCAACCTGGAGGAGGCCGTCAAGGGCTTCATCGTCGTTCAGGTGATGAGCACCGAGGAGATGGCGGGCCAGGCGGGCCAGGCCATCGACATCATGCTCAACATCCTCTACGCCCTGCTGGCACTCGCGGTGATCATCGCGGTGCTGGGTATTGTCAACACCCTGACACTCGGCGTGATCGAGCGGCGCCAGGAGATCGGCATGCTGCGTGCCGTCGGCTCCCAGCGCCGTCAGGTCCGCACCATGATCACCCTCGAGGCAGTGCAGATCGCCGTGTTCGGCGCGGTCATGGGTATCCTCATCGGCCTCGGCCTCGGCTGGGCCTTCCTCGAGGTACTCAAGGACGAGGGGCTGGACACCATCTCCGTGCCGTGGGACCAGCTGGCGTGGATGCTCGCCGGTTCCGCAGTCGTTGGCGTAGTCGCCGCTATCTGGCCGGCTGGTCGGGCAGCCAAGACCCCGCCGCTGGACGCGATCTCCAACTAGCGGCACCGAAAGCTACACCTCAGAGCACCACCAGCAGCCACGCCACCGCCAGCCCGGCGATGAGCGTGGCTGACGTGTATCCGGCCGCCAGCCGGAAGCGACGGCCCTGCAGCAGTTCCCCGATCTCCCAGGCGAGGGTCGACCACGTCGACAAAGCCCCGGCGAAGCCGACGCCCGCGGCCAGCGCGAGCACCTCCCCATGCCCCAGTGACATACCAAGCACCACCACCGCCAGGAGGTTCGCGGCAAAAGTGCCGCGCAGACCACCCGGCCACAGCACCAGCAGGTGACGCATCAGGCCCCCGCAGAAACCACCGGCTGCCACCAGTAGTACCGCGCTCATGTGCGCCTCCGCAGCAGATCCCCCGCCCACCACGCGCCAACGCAGCCTACGAGGGTGGCCACCACATAACCCGCCGCCACAGGAAGGGGGAGACCGGTGGTGAGAAAGGCGAACGTCGAGAAGCTCGTGAAACCACCGAGGACACCGCGCCCCCAGAACACCCCGGGACGCAACCAGCCCATGAGAAACGCCCCCACGACGTTGATCCCGAGAAGGGGGACAACTCCGGAGAGGGCGAATCGGCCCACGGCACCGCAGGAGGCGCCGATGGCGACGGCCGCGGCGTCGCGAAGCACGTTACTTCCAGTCACTGCCCTGAGCGCGCAGGAAGGCGCCGACCTCCTCCGGCGTCGCGCGGAGCTTCGGGTCGAACTTGAGGTAGGCCTTCGTCTCCCGGGCCACGAGGCCGGAAAGGATGAGTAGGCCGACGAGGTTCGGCAGGGCCATCAGTCCGTTGGCCAGGTCGGAGAAGGACCACACGAGGTCGAGCTCCACCGTCGCGCCGACCAGCGCGGTGAAGGTGAACAGCATGCGGTAGGGGATGGTGCCGATGCGTCCGACCAGGGATTCCAGGGATCGCTCGCCGTAGTAGGACCAGCCGATGAGGGTGGAGAATGCGAAGAAGATGATCGACAGGGACACGATCGTGCCGCCCCACTCGCCGGGCAGTCCGGTGGAGAAGGCGTTGGCGGTCATGACGCCGGCGGTCTCACGGCCGGTATCCCACACGCCGGCAGTGACGATGACGAGGCCGGTGATGGTGACCACGATGAGCGTGTCGATGAACGTCTGCGTCATGGAGACCAGGCCCTGGCGTACGGGGTGGGAGGTCTTCGCGGCGGCGGCGGCGATGGCGGCGGAACCCATGCCGGACTCGTTGGAGAAGATACCGCGGGCCACACCGAACTGGATGGCCAGCATGATGCCAGCGCCGACGAAACCACCGGTGGCGGCGGTGCCGGTGAAGGCGTCGGTGAAGATGAGGGCGAGGGCGGCCGGGATCTGGCCGGCCTGGATGATGAGGACGATGATGCCGGCGGTGATGTAGAGGACGATCATCATCGGCACGAAGGCGGCGGTGATGCGGCCGATGGCCTGGATGCCGCCGAGCAGGACGGCGCCGACGAAGATGAAGATGATGACGCCGGTGATCATCGGGTCAATACCGAAGGTGCCTTCCATGTTGGAGGCGACGGCGTTGGCCTGGGTGAGGTTGCCGATGCCGAAGGAGGCGATGACGGCGAAGATCGCGAAGGAGACACCGAGGATCTGGCCGACCGGCCCGGAGATGCCGCGCTTGAGGTAGTACTGCGGGCCGCCGGAGATCTCCCCCTTGGCGTCGGTGGTGCGGAAACGCACGCCGAGGAAGGCCTCGGTGTACTTCGAGGCCATGCCGACCAGGCCGGTGACCCAGATCCAGAACAGGGCACCGGGGCCGCCGACGGAGATCGCGGTGGCGACGCCGACGATGTTGCCCACGCCGACGGTGGCAGCCAACGCGGTGGTGAGCGCCTGGTAGTTGGAGATGTCTCCCTTGCCGTCGGTGTCGGAGTTGTCGATGAGGCCGTGGCGCATCGCGCGTCCCAGGGTGCGGAACTGGATGCCGCCGAGGCGGATGGTCAAATACAGGCCGGTGCCGAGGAGGAGGGGGATGAGGACGAACGGTCCCCAGACGACACCACCGGCGGTGTCGAAGGCGTTCTGCAGCGATTCCATGCGCTCAAAGTACTACCGGGATGTGGCGTCGACCACATCGGGGCTGGGTGTGGCGTGCCGGGGCATGGTGGGTGCCCCCTGGCGGGGGTGCTTATCGACGCCCGCGCCCCGCACCCGTGCGCGGTCGTCGGCAGGCGACGACAATGGATAAGGACTGTTGTCGAGCACCGGAATTCAAGGAGAGACATGGCACACGAGCGCGCAGGCCAGCTGGCCCGTCCCGAGGACCTCATCGACATCGCGGAACTGGTCACCGCGTATTACACCCGCGAAGTCGACGTGGAGAACCCGGATCAGCAGGTGGCCTTCGGCACCTCCGGTCACCGCGGTTCCTCCCTGGACCACGCCTTCAACGAGCAGCACATCTGGGCCACCACCCAGGCGATCGTGGATTACCGCCGCGAGAACTCGATCGGCGGCCCGGTGTTCATCGGCCGCGACCCGCACGCGTTGTCCGAGCCGGCGATGGTCTCGGCGCTGGAGGTGCTCATCGCCAACGACATCGACGTACTGGTCGATGACCGGGGCCGCTACACCCCGACCCCGGCCGTCTCCCACGCCATCCTCGCCCACAACGCCGGCCTTTCCGGTGGTGTGACCGGCACCGATCCCAAGCGTGCCGACGGCATCGTCATCACCCCCTCCCACAACCCGCCGCGCGACGGTGGCTTCAAGTACAACCCGCCGTCCGGCGGCCCGGCCGACACCGACGCCACCGACTGGATCGCCCAGCGCGCCAACGAGTACCTGCGCGCCGACCTCGAGGGTGTCAAGCGTGTGCCGGTGTCCGGCGTGCTCGATGAGCGGGCCGGCAAGTACAACTTCCTCGACTCCTATGTCGATGATCTGCCGAACGTCGTCGACATCCAGGCGATCCGCGATTCGGGTCTGTCCATCGGTGCCGATCCGATGGGCGGCGCCTCCGTCGACTACTGGGGTGCCATCGCCGACACCCACAAGCTCAACCTCACCGTGGTCAACCCGGAGATCGACGCCACCTGGCGTTTCATGACCCTGGACACCGACGGCAAGATCCGCATGGACTGCTCCTCCCCGGATGCGATGGCCTCGCTCATCGCCAACCGCGACAAGTACGACATCGCCACCGGCAACGACGCCGACGCTGACCGCCACGGCATCGTCACCCCGGACCACGGGCTGATGAACCCCAACCACTACCTCGCGGTGGCCATCGAGTACCTCTTTGCCAATCGCCCCGAGTGGGGTGCCGATACCGCTGTGGGCAAGACGCTGGTGTCGTCCTCGATGATCGACCGGGTCGTCGCGAAGCTGGGCCGCACGCTCGTCGAGGTTCCCGTCGGCTTCAAGTGGTTCGTGCCCGGGCTTATCGACGGTTCCGTCGGCTTCGGCGGCGAGGAATCCGCCGGTGCTTCCTTCCTGCGTCACAACGGGCAGGTGTGGTCCACCGACAAGGACGGACTCATCCTTGACCTCCTGGCCGCAGAAATCACCGCCGTCACCGGCAAGACCCCCTCCCAGCGTTATGCGGAGCTGGCCGCCGAGTACGGCGCCCCGGCGTATGCGCGCACCGACGCCGATGCCAACCGCGAGCAGAAGGCCATCCTCAAGGCGCTGTCCCCGGAGCAGGTGACCGCCACCGAGCTGGCCGGGGAGCCGATCACCGCGAAGCTCACCAACGCGCCGGGTAACGGCGCCGCCATCGGCGGCCTCAAGGTGACCACCGAGAACGCCTGGTTCGCGGCCCGCCCCTCCGGCACCGAGGATAAGTACAAGATCTACGCCGAATCCTTCCGCGGAGAGGAGCACCTGCGTCAGGTGCAGCAGGAGGCTCAGGCTGTGGTGTCCCAGGTGCTTGGGCAGTAACCGACTGTGATGTTGGCCCGTATGGCCGAATTCATATGGGCTGTAGGCAGGTGCGTGCACTAAGGTCTGGGGATGTGTCCACTAAAGAACAGGCCTTGACGGCGTCGGCAGGTTTCCGGGAGACTCCGGGCGCGCGAACCGACGTCTCACCCACCTCCGGCACCGGCTTCTGGTCGGGACGTACCGGGCAGCGAATCCTCGACGCCATCAGTGCGTTCGCACGTTTCTACATGGCGTACGTGTGGATCTCGGCGGGTATCCCGAAGCTCAACGACCACATGAACATGACGCAGGCGATCGCCGCGTATGAGATCTTCACCCCCTACTGGTCTGATCTGCTGGCCCGCCTCATCGGCCCGCTGGAGATCGCCGGTGGGCTGCTGCTCTTGCTGGGCATCTTCCTGCGGCCCGCCAGCAAGGTGGCGTCCTGGGTGATCGTCCTGTTCATCGTCGGCGTCGCCTCCGCGTGGATGCGCGGCCTGGCCATCGATTGCGGCTGCTTTAACATTGAGCCCAACACCGACGGGCAGGCCATGGACTACCTCATCACCATCCTGCGTGATCTCGTCTTCCTGGCGTTGTCACTGTGGACGGTCTACCGTCCGTTCAAGCGTTTCGCCATTTACCCCTGATGCACCCCGATTCAATAAAGGAATAACACTGTGAGCAAGTCGACCAAGGTCAGCAACCCGAACTCCAAGGGTGGCAGCGGCTTCATCTGGGCCATCGTGGCGGTTATCGCCATCGCGGCTGTCGTCATCGGCTACATCGTCATGTCCGGCCAGGGCAAGAAGACCGAGCACCTCGCCGACCGTGAAGCCATCGACGTGGCCTTCGAGTCCGAGTTCTCTGACAACGCCGTCACCCTGCGCGCCGCGGACGCCAAGGCGGACGCGGAGGTCGTCGACCTCTACGAGGACTTCTCCTGCGGCTACTGCGGCCAGCTCGCGGTGAACACCGATGAGCAGATGCAGGCCGCCATCGAGGAGGGTGACCTGATCGTCAACGTCCGTACCCTCAACTTCCTGGACCGCGGCAGCATCGACGGCCACTCCACCCGCGCCGCCGCCGCCGTCCTGGCCTTGGCCGAGGCCGGCGAGACCGATGCCTACTGGAACCTCCGTGCCTACCTGATGGAGGACCAGGAGGAGCTGTACAACAAGTGGTCCAACGATGACTTCGCCAACGCTGCGAAGGAGTTCGGTGCCTCTGACGCGGCCGTCGAGAAGATCCGTTCCGGTGAGAACGTCGAGCCGACCAACTCGCTGGCCACCGCCAACGCCGACAAGCTCAACGCCGAGACCGGTTCCGTTTCTTCGCCGCGCGTGATCCAGGACGGCCAGGACGTCGAGGTCGCCGACATCAACCAGTGGATGGACGTCGTCCTGGGCTAAACAGGCCGAAAGTTCACTGACCAGGGGATTTGTTTCTGAAGCGCGCAGGCGTGTACATTGAAGCAAGTTCCAAGGGGCTATGGCGCAGCTGGTAGCGCACCACACTGGCAGTGTGGGGGT
>NZ_JAUNUG010000068.1 GCF_030538285.1 Corynebacterium sp. | reverse complement strand
AGTTGCCGCCGGCCTCACACTGTGCGAGTCGGTCCCAGTCAGAATCCGGGGCGGCAGCGGCGGCCTGTGCCAGCCGGGCTGCGGCGGCGCCGAACGCGGCGGTGGTGGCGGCGAACTTAGCTGCGAAGGATGCGGTCTTGACGCTGTGACGTGCCATGGTGGTGTGTTCCTCTCATGTTGGCGCCTGCGAGGTGAGCTGTCGGGTTCGGGCGGAGGATCACAGTGTCACTGTGCCCGGCCTCCTGGTGGAGGCTTCACCCCGAGGGAGGCAACTGGTGATGCCCACCGAGTGCTGGCCTGGGTGGCCAGCGTTGGTTTCCCCGCCCCTGTCCGCATGGGTTATTCACGTTTGGTCGCACGTGGCGCGCAGCTCCTTCGCCTCCCGGACAGGGTTCGGCGTGGGTGGCAGTGTCAGGGTTCTGCGCTGTGCCTGCCCGATACGATAACGGTTTATAACGTTTCAGTCACGTCCAACTCTCGAATTGGTGGAGATTGCGACGCATGGGGCGATGGTCGGGTCTGAAGTAGCAGGTCAAGAGGGTAGCCCCGCCTAATATGATTCACATCACACTGCGGAGCTTTGTAACGAAAACCCGCAGCGGAGCGAAATATCAGGGTTTGACCCGGCGGGGGTATAATCATCTCTTCACTGTCAATACCATCTACAGAAGGGACCGGTGAACGCTGTGCCGATCGGCAAGGTGAAGTGGTACGACGCCGACAAGGGATTCGGTTTCGTCTCCAACCCAGGAGACGAGGACGTCTACGTGGGCAAGCAGGTCCTGCCTGAGGGCGTCGAGGAGCTCGTCCCCGGCCAGCGCATTGAGTTTGATTTTGCGGCCGGTCGCCGCGGCCCGCAGGCGCTGCGCGTCAAGGTGCTGGATACCCCGCGCCGTCGCGCGGTCAACCGGCGCAAGCCGGAGGAGCTGGGCAGCCTGGTCCAGGATCTGATCACCGTGCTGGAGTCGCAGGTTCAGCCGGGCCTGGCGGCGGGCCGCTACCCGGACCGTCCCGTCGGGCGGAAGGTCGCGGAGATTCTGCGCGTCGTGGCCAAGGAGCTCGACGCCTAACACCACCCGAAGATACCGCGAAGCCCCTTTTCCAGCGGAGGAAAAGGGGCTTCGCGGTATGTTCGGGCGCCTTAGTCGGTCTCCGGTGCCTCAAGGACATCGCCGTCTTCCATGGTGCTCAGCGACCACACGGTCGCGTAGGGGGTTTCCTCGCCATTGTCGTCGAGGCCGATCATGGCGGAGGAGATCTCCACGACCATGAGGCGGGGGCGGGCCTCACCTTCGGTGACGGGGTCGACGGAGCCGGGGATTTCCACAGTGGTGGCATCGTAGGCGCCGTGGAGCTGCTGGTAGTTGGCCGCCGGATCGTCGTAGATCATGAGCAGCTGCCAGTCATGGTCGTGGATTTCCTCGGGGATCTCCAGCGTGAGGGTGTCTTCGGCGCCGAGCGGCAGGTTCGGCACCTCACCCTCGGGGCACTCCAGACCCGGCTCGCACACGATATACGGGGCGACATCGATGGTCTCGGTGCCGTTGGAGGCAGCGACCGTGACGTCGTGGGGCTGCGGTCCGGGGCGGTTGTTCCACCAGTTCTGGGCGAGCACCGCCGCCACAACAATGATCACGACAGCGATCAGGAGGGTGAGGAACTGCAGCAGCGACTTCTGGCGCGCCTTCTTCGCGGTGGACATGGCAGTCAATCCTACTCAGCCGGGACCAGTTCGACCTCGTAAAGGTCGGGCCAGCGTTTCCCGGCGAGCAGGAAACGATCAGTGCCCGGCAGGTGGGCGATGCCGTTGAGGACGTGGTTGGGATCGGGTTCGGCGTTGTTCGGCAGGGCGGAGGCGTCGATGAGGGCGGTGACGGTGCCGGCGGCGTCGATACGCAGGATGTCGGTGGACAAGAAGACGTTGGCGTAGACATCCCCGTCGACGCACTCCAACTCGTTGAGCCCGCTCTGCTCCTTACCGTCGAGGGTGACCTCAACGCGTCCTAGTTCCGCGAAAGTATCCGGGTCGAGGCGGCGCAGCTGGGAGGTGCCGTCGGACATGATGAGCTCAGACCCCGTGGAACACAGCCCCCAGCCTTCGCCGGGGTAGGAGGTGCGGTCGAGCTCCGCGAGAGTCTCCGCGTCGCGTTTCACTGCGATGCCGGCCTGCCAGGTCAGCTGCCAGATGTGATCGTCGTGGCGGGTGATGCCCTCGCCGAAGAACTCTGGTTCCAGGTCGACGGAGTTCAATTCCTCGCCGGCCATAGTGGAGCGGTAGAGGCGTGATTCTCCGTGCCAGCCGGTGCCGACGAGCAGCGTGCCGGATTCTTCCACCTCCAGGCCCTGCGTGAAGCTGGTGTCATCGAAGGGATGCGTCGCGATGATCTCTGGCACCAGACGCTCCACCTCCGCTGGTTGGGCGGCCTCCGGGGAGCAGGCGCTGAGCCCCACGGCGGAGCTCAGGGCGGTGATAGTGGCGGCGACGCGGTGACCCATGCACCTCATTGTGCCGTACATGGCCCATAATGAGGGCGTGTCCGCCAATCATCGTCGCCGTAACAATCCGCTTCTCGACGCCCGCGCCGTCGACCTCGCCCGCGCCGCCCTGGAGGAACTCGGGGACGGCCCCGTCGGCGAGCACATCGGCGTGCAGGGGTTGACGAAGAATGTCGCGACGCACCGCTTCGCCGCCGACGTCCCCGGCTATTCCGGATGGGAGTGGAACGCTGTCCTGGCGTGCGCCTCCGGATCCCGGTACGTCACCGTCAACGAGGTGGCGCTGGTGCCCGCCCCCACCGGCGAGGCGCTCCAGGCCCCCGAATGGGTGCCCTGGTCCGAGCGGATCCGGCCCGGCGACCTCGGCCCCGGCGACATCATGCCTCCCGAGCCCGGTGATGAGCGCCTCAGCGACGAGCGCACACTCAGCGAGCGCGGCCTGGAGGATGCCAAACAGCGCTGGCGCACCGGCGACTTCGGACCCACCAGTGAGATGGCGGAGAAGGCCTCCCTGCACTGTCGTACCTGCGCCTTTTTCGTGACTGTCGGCGACGTGTTGGGGGAGAACTTCGGGGCGTGTGTCAACGAGTACTCCGCCGACGGGCACATCGTCCACGCCGCCTACGGCTGCGGCGCACATTCGGATACCCCGCCGGACACCCTGCTCGATGACGATGCCCCGGACGCCTTCGACGACGAATCGCCGATATTCTAGACCTCGTCGGCCAGCTCCCACATCCGAGCGTTGATCTCCCGGTGGGTGGGTGCCCCCATTCGGGGTGGGTTTGTGTCGCGCGGGGTCAACACGGAGCCGTACTCCAACCAGCCGGTCACCTTGCGCACGCCTTCCACCGAGCTGAGCAGCCACGTCTCGTGAGAGCGGAGCTGCTGCATGGTGAACCCCTCGGGGTGTTCAACAACACTTACGCCCGCTTCTGTGAGCATCTCGAGTGCCGCGTTGAGCGTAATCGACTCCACCGCCCGGGGATGCGCGGAGATGTTCGCGGTGCCGTCCTTGAGGAAAAGGATCGCGGAGAAAATGCCGGAGATGACCATGCCGCGCTCGTCGATAAGCAACCCCGCATCGGAACCGGAATGCCGCAACATGTTCAGCTGCCGGATCTGCCAACCGAAGTCCGGGCCCTTCCGGGTGGGGCGTCGCCGCTGGTCAGGGATGCCTTCGGCGTCGACGGTGGCTTCCTCGCGCGGCATGATCGCCGGGGTGAGGGTCACCGTCAACGAGGTGCGCCCCACCTGGATATGAGGGCGGAAAATGCCGGGCCCGGCCTCCCGCAGCTGCTCCCGAACTTCCTCGACCGCATCCGGGTTGTCCGCGGCCTCGCTGCGGAGACGATCCAGATGCGCGTCCAGGTTGGCGACACGACCGTCGCGCATCATAAACGTCGAGGTGTACAACACGGGGGCAACTCCTTGGCTTCGAGACGCCCATGAATCTACCGAAGTTTTGTGGATTGCACGGTGAGGTGAGAAATTAACGACGTAACAACAACCTCTCACCGTTGAACCTGAACAGGAAAACCGCACATGAGCACACCCGTGCAGTCGCCGGAAAAAGTGGATCAGCCGGACCGGGGCTTCCTCGACCGCTACTTCCACATTTCTGAGCGGGGGTCGTCCGTCGCTACCGAGATCCGGGCAGGCGTGGTCACCTTCTTCGCGATGGCCTACATCATCATCCTCAACCCGCTGATCATCGGCACCACCGAAGACGTCAACGGCACCACGCTCGGCGTCCCCCAGGTTGCGGCCGTCACCGCCCTGGCCGCCGGTGTCATGACCATCGCCTTCGGCTTCATCGCCCGCTACCCATTCGGCATCGCCGCAGGCCTGGGGCTGAACACCCTCGTCGCCGTGACGATGGTCGCCGGTGAGGGCCTGACCTGGCCGGAAGCCATGGGCCTGGTGGTCCTCGACGGCATCATCATCGTCTTGCTCGCCGTCTCCGGGTTCCGCTCCGCCGTGTTCAAGGCCATCCCCGCCTCCATGAAGGCCGCGATGGGTGTCGGTATCGGCATGTTCATCGCCATGATCGGGCTTGTCGACGCCGGCTTCGTCCGCCGCATCCCCGATGCCGCCGGCACCACCGTCCCCGTCGGCCTGGGTATCGACGGGTCCATCTCCTCCTGGCCCACCGTCACCTTCGTCCTGGGCCTGATCATCTGTGGTTTCCTCGTGGTGCGGAAGATCCGCGGCGGCCTGTTCCTGGGCATCCTGGCCACCACGATTATCGCCATGGTCGTGGAGACCATGACCAAGTCGGGCCCCTCCTTCGTCGACGGTGAGCCCAACCCGACCGGCTGGTCCCTGGCCGTGCCGGTCATCCCGGACGGCTTCGGCGGGCTGCCGGATCTGTCCCTGGTCGGCGCCGTGGACATCTTCGGCGCTTTCACCCGCGTCGGCGTGCTCGCCGCCTCACTGCTGGTGTTCACCCTGGTCCTGGCCAACTTCTTCGACGCCATGGGCACCATGACCGCCCTGGGTAAGCAGGGCAACCTCGTCGACGACAACGGTGTGCTGCCCGACATGAAAAAGGCCCTCGTCGTGGAGGGCTTCGGTGCCATCGTCGGCGGCGCGACCTCCTCGTCCTCGGCCACCGTCTACGCTGACTCCTCCGCCGGCGTCGCCGATGGCGCGCGCACCGGCCTGGCGAACATCATCACCGGTGTCCTGTTCCTGCTGGCCATGTTCCTCACCCCGCTGTACGAGGTCGTGCCGATCGAGGCGGCCGCCCCGGTCCTGGTCATCGTCGGTGCCCTCATGATCGCCCAGATCGTCGATATCGAGTGGACCCAGTTCCACATCGCCCTGCCGGCCTTCCTCACCATCGTGGTCATGCCGTTCACCTACTCCATCGCCAACGGCATCGGCGTGGGTTTCATCGCCTTTTCCCTCATGGCTGTCGCCGCCGGCAAGGCCAAGGAGGTCCACTGGATCATGTGGCTCGTCTCCGCCCTGTTCGTCGTGTTCTTCGGCATGGATCCCATCCTCGAAGCCATCGGCTGATGCGCCTACTTATCGACGACCCCGCCGACCCCCGCCTCGACGACATCCGGGACCTCAACCGTTCCGATGCCGCCGGTAGGCGTCTGGTCATCGCCGAAGGCCCCCTCGTGGTGGGCCGGCTGCTGGAATCCCGCTTCCCGGTGCGCTCCATCATCGGCTTCGGTCCGAAGCTCGATGTCCTCGGCGCCCTCGACGCCCCGACGGGCATCCCGCAGTACGAGGTGACCCGGGAAACCCTGGCGGCGGTCGCCGGTTTCGACATGCACCGCGGACTCCTGGCCGTCGCCGACCGCGCCCCCGAACCGAGCGTGGCGGAGATCCTCGCCACCGCCCGCACCATTGTCGTGCTCGAAGGCGTGGGGGACCACGAGAACATCGGCGCCATGTTCCGCAACGCCGCCGGCATGGGCGTCGATGCCATCCTCTTCGGCAACGGCTGCGGCGACCCGCTCTACCGGCGCGTCGTCCGCGTCTCCATGGGACATGTCCTCCGCCTGCCCTACGCGCACCTGGACGGCAGCTACACCACGTGGCAACGCTCTCTCACCGAGCTTGCCGACGCCGGGTTCCACCTCGTCTCCCTCACCCCCGACCCGGAGGCCACGCATCTGGCCGACGCCCTGGCAGGAAAGGACAAGGTCGCCCTGCTCGTCGGCGCCGAGGGGCCGGGGCTCACCGAGCACGCCATGCGCGCCACCGATGTCCGCGCACGCATCCCCATGGCCCCAGGCACTGATTCGCTCAACCTGGCCACCGCCGCCGCGATCGCCTTCTACGAGCGGGAACGCTCCCTGCGCTAGTCCTTCCGGTCGGAGTGCCGGATCTTCTCCTGCACCCACCTCGTCGCCGCGCCCAGGCGCCGCACGGTGCCGGATCCGGCCCTTTTCGCCGCCGACAGCGTCCGGTCCGCCCAGTGGGTGGGCACCGGAGTGTCCTCCGTGCCCTCCTCATAATCGTCGTAGCCGGTGGACAGGGGGGCCGGCTCGCGTCGATAAGCAGCCTCCTTGGCGCGCCGCGGACCGTCCACCGACCGCGGCGCCGGGCGCCCGTCCACGGCATAAGCCACGACATGGATGTCGGGACCGTCGGGCGAGACATCCACCCCCAACCAGCTGCGTTGCGCCTCCGCGACGAGATCCAGCGGCTCAAAAGGCAGCGAGATACCGCCGATGGGCTCGGCCTTCTCCCCGGCCCAAAAAGGCGCCTCAAATGGCGCGGGCAACCCCAGATCCTCAAAAGTGCGGGTGCGTTCCGCACACAGCGAACGCTTGAGCACCCCGCCGCGCCAATGCGCGATCCCGCCATAACCGCTCTCCGGGTTCGCCGCGAAAGCGAAGACCTCCGCCGCGGGCACGGAATCCAGCAGCCGCGGATTGAGCTCCGAGAGGGCGGGGGAGTCCTCCAACACCGTCTGCACGATAGTCACCCCCGGAAACCCCGCCACATAAAACTCGCCCGAGGAAGCCTGTGCGGAGCGGTTGAGGGGAAACTCGCCGATGGGCGTGATCTGCCACTTCGGGTTGAGCTGCGCCAGATATTTCAGACCGAAACCTCGGTCCGCCTTCGGCTCCGCGTCAATGACCCGCGCCGGGTCCGCGGCCGTGACAAACCACAAGGTAACCACATTCCGCATGACCTGACCCCCTTAGCTGCGCGGGCGCTTCGTGTTCGTACGGACCCCCAGCAGGACATCCTCCCAGTGCGGGGTCACCGCTTTACGACGCCGCCGCGCCGGCGCCTTCTCCTCCGGATCCGGATGGCGCAGGAAATCCTCGCCCTCCAGCTCATCCGGCACCGCCTCAATCTCGGCGGTATCAGCAGCATCGACATCCTCATCAAAGTCCCGGGCACCCCTGCCCACCGAGGTAAGCGTGCGCACCGGCTGCACGAAATCCGGGTCCGTGAGATCCGCGGCGACCGCGTTGCGAGCCTCCGCCGTCGGCTGGGAGGTGGCATGACCGTGGATCGACCACTCCGCCTCGTTCTCCGACAACCCGGCAGTCCAGGACACCCGCACCACCCAGGTGGCATCCTCCTCGCGGAAGGCATCCCACTGAGCCTCTGACACCGTGTGCCCGCGGGCGGCGAACGCCGCGGCCAGTACCTCCCACAGCGTCAACTTGGCGGGGCCGTTCTCACGCACAGGGTGTGCCTGCTTCGCCAGCTCCGCCATCCGCGCCCGCTCCAGCAGCACCGGATGTGCGAAAGGTTCCACCCGTGAGGGGGCCACACCCATCTCCTGCGCGAGCTCATCGACGGAGGCGCCCGCGCGGACCCGGCCCTGAATCTCCCGGGGCCGCATGGTCAACGGGGCGGTGAGCAACGGATCGGGGGAAGGCAGGGAGCGCTCCTTCTCCGGCTGTTCATCGGAGGCGGCTTCCGGCTCCTCCACAGCGGCGGGTTCCGGCTCGGGAACCTCCGCCGTGAGCAGGGCACGCGTAGACGCCAGGTCCAAGGATGTGACATCGAGGAAGAACTGCTCGCCATCATCGGTGCGCAGCACCAGGGACGTGGCGGACGACTCGTCGGGGACGAGGAACAACTCGCGCATGCGTTCTCCTTAGATCGTGATGAATACCACCCTAACGCAGACATGCGCCGGACCGGGGGAGGTCCGACGCATGTTGTGCAGCGTATGAATGCCGTCTACTGCGTGGCGACACCCGAGTCGAGGACATGATCGATCGCCTTGGTCAGGGTCACGATGTCCTGGGAGTCAATCGCCGGGAACATGCCGATACGCAGCTGGTTGCGGCCCAGCTTGCGGTAAGGCTCAACATCCAGGATGCCATTGGCGCGCAGCACCTTCGCCAGGACAGCCGCGTCGACGGAGTCATCGAAGTCGATGGTGCCGACCACCAGGGAACGCTTCGCGGTGTCGGTGACGTACGGGGAGGTCTCCGCACGGTTCTCGGCCCAGGAGTACAGGGCATCGGAGGAAGCGGTGGTGCGGGCGACCATGCCGTCCAGGCCGCCGTTGTCGTTCATCCACTTGACCTGGTTATCCAGCATGAGCATGGTGCCCACGGCCGGGGTGTTGTAGGTCTGGTTCTTCAGGGAGTTGTCCACTGCGGTCTGCAGATCGAGGAAGGCCGGGATGAAACGACCCGACTCCTTGATCTTCGCGATGCGCTCCATCGCCGCCGGGGACATGGCGGCGAACCACAGGCCACCGTCGGAAGCGAAGCACTTCTGCGGGGAGAAGTAGTAGACATCGGTGTCAGCGATATCCACCGGCAGGCCACCGGCGCCGGAGGTGGCGTCAATGACAATGAGCGAACCATCGGAGCCCTCCGGGCGGACAATCGGGACCATCGCGCCGGTGGAAGTCTCATTGTGGGCCCAACCGATGACGTCGCAGCCCTCCATGGCCTGCGGCTCGGGAGCATCGCCAGCCGGGGCCTCAATGACGGTGGGCTCCTCCAGCCAGGGCGCCTGCTTGGAGGCCTTCGCAAACTTGGAGGAGAACTCGCCGTAGGACAGGTGGCCCGACTTGCTTTCGATGAGGCCGAAGGTGGCGGCATCCCAGAAGGCGGTGGCGCCACCGAGGGACAGGATGATCTCATAGCCCTCCGGCAGGGAGAACAGGTCGGACAGGCCCTCACGGACCGAACCGACGAGGTTCTTTACAGCCGGCTGACGGTGGGAGGTGCCGATGATGTCGCGGCCGCCGTCGACGATGGCCTGGAGCTGCTCCGGGCGCACCTTGGACGGGCCGCAGCCGAAACGACCGTCAGCGGGGATGAGATCTGCGGGGAGGGTGGGGA
>NZ_JAUNUG010000014.1 GCF_030538285.1 Corynebacterium sp. | reverse complement strand
TAACCCACAGTTATCCACAGAAACGCACCGAACACCTGGCCGAAGCCTTGACAAACCTCAGCCGATGCTCCACGTGTGGACCGGCTCGCCGGTGGCCTGATTCGCCAGGTAGCGGCGCAGCATCTCGGCCAGGGCGGCGCGGCGTTCCGGCGAATCCGGCGTGGAGCCGGAAGGCGTGAGTGCCTTCAAGGTGCGCAGCTGCCACATGGCGCCGTTCTGGCGGGTACGCGCGCGCTCGCCGATGATGCCGAGGTAGTAGGTGATGAGGTCCTCGTCGACGTCGAGGGCGCGCAGCCCGTCGCGGGCCTGGTCGAGGAGGTGGTTGGTGACGAGGGTGGCGACGTCGATACGCCCCAGCGTCGGCCAGTCCAACCTGGCGAACATGCCGGCCCGCGCCCCGTAGAAGAAGTTCTGCTCGGCGTCCTTGAACGTCAGGCGCGACCACACCGGCCGGGTCTCCGAGGAGAGGTACTTCACCAGCCCGTAGTAGAAGGCAGCGTCGGCGACGATGTCGGTGACGGTCGGCCCCGCGGGAAGGATCCGGTTCTCCACGCGCAGGTGTGCGCGCTGCTTGCCAGGGGCGTAGATGGGGCGGTTCCAGCGCCACACCGTGCCGTTGTGCAGGTTGAGGTGGTGGAGGGTGGGGGATTGGCCTTCGATGATCGGCTTGTCGCCGCCGCCGCGATCCTCGGGAAGCAGCGGGGAGAAGTAGCGGACGTTCTCCTCGAAGAGGTCGAAGACGGAGGTGATCCACCGCTCCCCAAACCACACGCGCGGGCGCACACCCTGGGTGACCAGCTCGGGCGTGCGCGTGTCGATAGCCTGCTGGAACACCGGAATCCGCGACTCGTGCCACAGCTTGCGGCCGAGAAACAGCGGCGAGTTCGCGGCCAGCGCCACCTGCACCGCCGACATCGCCTGCGCCGCGTTCCATGCCTGGGTGAATCGGGCCGGCGGGACCTGCAGGTGCAGTTGCATGGATGTGCAGGTGGATTCGGGGGCGATGTCGTCGAAGTCCTTGCGGCACTCCTCCTCATTCGACAAGTCGATGTGGACGAGTTCGCCGCGGCTCTGCATGATGGCGTTGTTCAGGCCCCGGTAGCGGTTCTCCGGCACCATCCATGATGGGTCGGCGAGGAATTCGGGGGTGACGGTCGGCAGGGTGCCGATCATCGCCACCTGCGCACCCACCGACTCCGCCGCCTGGGAGACGGCGTCGAGGCGGGCGCTGATGCCCTCGTGCAGCTGCCGTAGCCCATCCCCCGCGACGGACAGGGGCGGGTGGTTCATTTCGACGTTGTACATGCCGATCTCAGACTGGTACTCGTCGCTGAGCTGCGCGAGTACCTCCGGCGCCAGGCGGGCGGGCTGCATGTCCTCGTCGACGAGGTTGAGCTCCAGTTCGAGGCCGATGGTGCCCCGGTTGCCGAACTCCGCTTTCTGCAGATGCCGGTCGAAGACCTCGAGGTCGTTGTTCAGCTGCTGGCGGTAGCGCGTGCGCTGATGCGGGGTGTAGGTGTCGGAAGATACTGCTTCGCCCATAAAAATACACATTAGCGCCCGCGCAGGTTCGGCGGGCGCTAATGCTTATCGACGTCGCGCCTAAAACTAACGGTTCGCCCGGTACCAGCGCACCAGCGCGTCGGTGGAGGCGTCACCGGAGTCGGCCTCCTCCTCACCGGAGACGGCCGCCGCGAGCTGGTTGGCCTGCTGCTTGCCCAGCTCCACGCCCCACTGATCGAAGGAGTTGATGTCCCAGATGACGCCCTGGACGAAGGTGATGTGCTCGTAGAGGGCGATGAGGGCGCCGAGCACGGCGGGGGTGAGCTCTTCGGCGAGGATGGTGGTGGAGGGGCGGTTGCCCGGCATGACCTTGTGGCTCACCAGGTCTTCGGCCACACCCTCGGCGGCGATCTCCTCGGCGTTTTTACCGAAGGCCAGCACCTTCGACTGGGCGAAGAGGTTGCCCATGAGCAGATCGTGCATGGAGCCTGCGCCGGTGGCCGTCGGCAGGTCGTTCTTGGGGCGGGCGAAGCCGATGAAATCGGCCGGGACGACGCGGGTGCCCTGGTGCATGAGCTGGTAGAAGGCGTGCTGGCCGTTGGTGCCCGGCTCGCCCCAGTAGATCTCACCGGTGGCGTAATTGACGGCCGAGCCGTCGTGGCGCACAGACTTGCCGTTGGACTCCATGGTCAGCTGCTGCAGGTAGGCGGCGAAGCGGGCCAGGTCCTGGGAGTAGGGGAGGACGGCGTGGGTCTCGAACTCGTGGAAGTTGACGTACCAGATGCCCAGCAGGGCCATGAGGACGGGAACGTTCTTCTCGAAGGGGGTGGCGCGGAAGTGCTCGTCCATGGCGTGGAAGCCACCGAGGAAGCGCATGAAGTCCATCGGGCCGATGACAGCCATGAGGGACAGCCCGATGGCGGAGTCCACGGAGTAGCGGCCGCCGACCCAGTCCCAGAAGCCGAACATGTTCGCGGTGTCGATGCCGAACTCGGCGACCTTCTCTGCGTTGGTGGACACTGCCACGAAGTGCTTGGCGACGGCCTGCTCGTCCCCGTCGAAGGCCTCCAGCAGCCAGCGCTTCGCGGCGTGGGCGTTGGCCAGGGTCTCCTGGGTGGTGAAGGTCTTCGACGCGATGATGAACAGGGTCGACTCGGGGTCGAGGCCCTCGAGGGTGGCGGACATGTCGGCTGGGTCGACGTTGGAGACGAATTCGGCGGTGATGCCGGCGGTGGCGTAGGAACGCAGCGCCTGTGCGGCCATGGCCGGTCCCAGGTCGGAACCACCGATACCGATGTTGACGATCTTCTTGATGGTGCGACCGGTGTGACCCAGCCAGGTGCCAGCGCGCAGGGCGGAGGCGAAGTCACGCATGCGGCCGAGCACCTCGTGGACGTCCGCGGCGATGTCCTGGCCGTCGACCTCCAGGTCCTTCTCCACCGGCAGACGCAGGGCGGTGTGCAGCACGGCGCGGTCTTCGGTGTTGTTGATGTGCGCGCCGTTAAACATCGCCTCGATGGCGTCAGTGAGCTGTGCTTCCTTGGCGAGGGCGACGAGGGCGTCGAGGACGGCGTCGTCAAGCAGATTCTTGGACAGGTCGACGTGCAGGCCCGCCGCATCGAAAGTGAGCTTCTCCGCGCGCTGCGGATCCTGGGCGAACAGCTCCCGCAGGGTCTGATCCTGGGTGCGTTCGAACTCGGACTCCAGGTTCTTCCATTCGGCGGAGGTGGTGATGTCGGCCATGTCGGGGGCTCCTTTTCGCGGGGGAAACTGGCAACACCCCCGAATCTAGTGGCTTTCCGGGGGCAGCGCCGAGGTTGGGCACAATGGGGGCATGAGCATCGTGAAAATCAACGCCATCACTGTCCCTGAGGGTGCCGGCCCGCAGCTGGAGGAGCGCTTCGCCGCCCGCAAGAACGCCGTCGACACCTCACCCGGCTTCGAGGGTTTCCAGCTCCTGCGCCCGGTGGCGGGGGAGGATCGCTACTTCGTGGTCACCCGCTGGGCCGACGAGGAGTCCTACGCCGCGTGGCGTGACGGTGACGCCCGCGCCGCGCACGGCGGGGGCCGCAAGCCCGTCGCCACCGGTGCGCAGCTGCTGGAATTCGAGGTCGTCTTCGATTCCACGGAGAAGTAGTGGATCTGGCAACGCTTATCGACGCCGCCCCCACCCGCCTCTTCCTCAACGGTTCCTTCGTCGATGCCTCCGACGGCGGCACCTTCGAGGTGATCAACCCCTCTGACGGCAGCGTGCTGACGGAGGTCGCCTCGGCCACGTCAAAGGACGCGCGCCGGGCCCTCGATTCGTTGTGCGCGGCGCAGCCCGACTGGGCGGCCACGCCTGCCCGCGAGCGCTGCGAGATCCTGCGCCGCGCCTTCGAGCTCATCATGGCCCACGAGGAGGAGCTGACCTACCTGCAGTCCGCGGAACTGGGCCGGGCCCTGCCCGATTCGCGCGGGGAGGTTGCTTATGGCGCGGAGTTCTTCCGCTGGTTCGCCGAGGAGGGCGTGCGCATCCGCGGCGACTATCGCCACAACCCGGCCGGCAGCGCCCGGATCATCGTCCACCACCAGCCCGTCGGCCCCTGCCTGGCGATCACCCCGTGGAACTTCCCGCTGGCCATGGGCGCGCGGAAGATCGCCCCGGCGTTGGCCGCGGGTTGCACAATCATGGTCAAGCCCGCGTCGAAAACCCCGCTGACCATGCTGTACCTGGCGAAGTTGCTGGCCGAGGCGGGCCTTCCCGACGGCGTGCTCGCCGTCGTGCCCACCTCTTCCTCATCCCGCGTGTCCGCGCTTCTCGACGACCCCCGCCTCCGCAAGCTCACCTTCACCGGTTCCACCGAGGTCGGTCAGATGCTCGCTGCGAAAGCAGCCGGGCACTCGATGCGCGTCTCCCTCGAGCTGGGCGGCAATGCCCCCTACATCGTCTGCGAGGACGCCGACCTGGACCTGGCCGCGGAGGCTGTCGCCGTCGCAAAGATGCGCGGCGCCGGACAGGTATGCATCGCCGCCAACCGCTTCCTCGTCCACTCCAGCGTGCGCGACGAGTTCATGGACAAGGCTGTGAAGGTCATGGAGTCCTTCCACATCGGCCCCGGCACCGACGAGGGCGTCACCTACGGTCCGCTCTCCGGCGCCGATCAGCTGGAGACCGTCACCTCGCTCGTCGACGACGCCCTCGACCGCGGCGCGTCCCGCCCCCTCGGCGGCTCACGGCCAACTGGTCTGCCCGAGGGGGGCTTCTACTACCCGACGACCGTGCTCACCGATATCCCCGCAGGCGCCGAGATTCTGTCGGCGGAGATCTTCGGCCCCGTCCTGGCAGTGACCACTTTCGACAGCGACGACGAGGCCGTCGCCATGGCCAACGACACCCCCTTCGGCCTGGCCTCCTACCTGTTCACCGCAGACCTGGAGCGGGCGCTGAGCATGGCGGAGCGCATCGAGGCCGGCATGGTCGCCGTGAACAAGGGCACTCTCTCTGACCCGGCAGCTCCCTTCGGCGGTGTCAAGGAGTCCGGCATCGGCCGCGAGGGCGGCTTCGAGGGCATCCGCGAGTACCTGGAGCCGAAGTACATCTCGCTGCCGTTGTAGGTGCAGTGGTACCGACTGCGCCTGATCCGCGCGAAACGTGCGACCGCCGGGCGAGTGGTGACGACGTCGGCAGGTTGGAGTGTGGCTGCTCGGCGGCGATATTGAACCCCACGGCTGTTAGGCGGAGTTGGGTTCCAGTAGGTCGGGTTCTATCAGGACTAGCCGAGGTAGTACCGCCTATGGTACTAAAAGGGTGTGGTGTCCGTATCTAGGATCCTCGACCAGCTGAAATCTAATCCGACCAACGTTCGATACAACGACCTGTACAAAGTCTGCGTGGCCTTTTTCGGAGAGCCGCGGAGAACGGGCGGATCGCATGCAGTGTTCGCAACCCCCTGGCCGGGCGATCCTCGGGTGAACATACAAAACAGCAAAGGCCGGGCGAAGACCTATCAGGTAAAGCAAGTGCTCGCTGCAATTGAGAGGTTAGGAGATAAGTGAAGCGAAACGAAGAACTCGATATTTCCCACTACACTTACCGCGTGACCTGGTCGCCGGAGGACGGGGAATACGTCGCCACCTGTGCGGAGTTTCCCTCGCTGTCGTGGCTGTCAGATTCGCAGGTAGAGGCGTTGACCGGTCTGCAGCTGCTCATCCGGGACACGGTGCAGGACATGGCGGCCAGCGGCGAGGCGGTTCCGGTGGCTTTCGCGGATCGTGCCTACTCCGGAAAGTTCAACCTGCGCGTAGGGGCTAGTCTGCACCGCGAGCTCGCGCTCTCGGCGGCCGAGGAGGGTCTCAGCCTCAACCAGTACATCCTGCGTCGGCTGAGCAGCCTTTAACCCAGCCGTCCACGCCCCAGCTGCAGCAGGGCATTGGCGATGACGGGCCCCTCGTGGCCGAGCTCCTCACGGAACTGGTTGATGATGGCCAACTCGCGGGTGTGGACGAGTCGGGTGCCGCCGGAGCCCATGCGGGTCTTGCCGATGGCACGGGAGACCTCCGTGCGGCGCTTGACGGCGTCGAGGATGACGCGGTCGAGGCGGTCGATCTCCTGGCGGTACTGCTGGATCTCCGCGTCGGACAGCGGGTCATCGGTGCCGGTGGGCATGCGGATCTCGAAGTTGTCGGCAGCATCTGTCATGGCAGCTATTGTGCCACGGAGGGGATATGTCGGGGCCTACTAGTAGGTTGTTAGCCATGCAGGAATCCTCCACTGATCTCACTCTCGGTCTCAACGAACAGCAGAAGGCGGCGGTCGAGCACTCCGGCTCGCCGTTGCTCATTGTCGCCGGCGCGGGGTCGGGGAAAACGGCGGTGCTCACCCGGCGTATTGCACACCTCATGCGGGACCGCGGGGTGGCGCCGTGGGAGATCCTGGCGATCACGTTCACCAATAAAGCCGCGGCGGAGATGCGGGAGCGCGTCTCTGGTCTGGTCGGCCCGGTGGCGGAGCGGATGTGGGTGGCCACGTTCCACTCGGTGTGTGTGCGGATCCTGCGTCAGCAGGCGCAGCTGGTACCGGGCCTGAACACCAACTTCACCATCTACGATGCGGATGATTCGCGGCGGCTGTTCGGCATGATCGCCAAGGATCATCAGTTGGATCTGAAGAAATTCACCGCCCGCGTCCTGGCGAATGCGATCTCGAATCTGAAGAATGAGCTGATTTCCCCGCAGCAGGCGGCGGAGGATGCGCAGGCGTTGCGCAACCCCTTTGACATCACCGTGGCGGAGGTCTACGCCGACTATCAGCGCCGCCTGCGTGCGGCGAATGCCCTCGATTTCGATGATCTCATTGGTGAGGTAGTGCGGATCTTCCAGCAGCATCCGCAGGTGGTGGACCATTATCGCCGTCGTTTCCGCCACGTGCTCATCGACGAGTACCAGGACACCAACCACGCCCAGTACATGCTGGTGGCCACCCTGGTCGGCTCTGGCCCGAACGCCCCCGAGCTGTGCGTGGTGGGTGACTCGGATCAGTCGATCTACGCTTTCCGTGGGGCGACGATCCGCAACATCGAGGAGTTCGAGCGCGACTACCCGCAGGCGCGCACCATTCTGCTGGAGCAGAATTACCGCTCGACGCAGACCATCCTCAGCGCCGCCAACGCGGTCATCTCGCGCAACGATGGTCGCCGGGAGAAGAAGCTGTGGACGGCGCTGGGGGAGGGGCAGCAGATCATCGGCTACGTCTCCGACAATGAGCACGATGAAGCCCGTTTCATCGCCGGGGAGATCGACGCCCTCGCCGATCGCGGCCGCACTTACAGCGATATCGCGGTGATGTACCGCACGAACAACGCCTCCCGCGCGCTGGAGGAGGTGTTCATCCGCGCCGGCATCCCTTACAAGGTGGTCGGCGGCACCCGCTTTTATGAGCGCGCTGAGATCCGCGATATGGTCGCCTACCTGCGTGTGCTGTCGAATTCGGATGACACGGTCAGCCTGCGCCGCATCATCAACACCCCGCGCCGCGGTATCGGCGATCGCGCGCAGGCGATGGTCGCCGTCCATGCGGAAGGTAACGGGATGTCCTTCGGGCAGGCGCTTATCGACGCCGCGGAGGACAAGGTCTCCCTCCTCGGTTCCCGGGGGCGCAACGCCATCGTGAAGTTCAACGAGATGATGGGCGGCCTGCGCACTGAGATGCCCCAGCTGGACATCGGCGAGCTGATCTCCCGGATCCTCGACGTGACGGGCTATCGGGAGCAGCTGGAGCTGAGCAACGATCCGCAGGATGGAGCGCGCCTGGACAACCTCAACGAGCTGGTGTCGGTGGCGCGGGAGTTCGCATCGGAGGCGGCGATGCAGGTGGCCTACGCGGAGATGGACGGCGGCGAGTTCTCCCTCGACGAGGGGGAGCCGGAGCCAGGGTCGCTGCAGGCGTTCCTGGAGAAGGTCTCCCTGGTCGCAGACGCTGACCAGATCCCCGACAACGAGCAGGGCGTGGTCACGCTCATGACACTGCACACGGCCAAGGGCCTGGAGTTCCCGGTGGTCTTCCTCACCGGCTGGGAGGACGGCCAGTTCCCGCACCTGCGCGCGCTCGGGGATCCGAATGAGTTGGCGGAGGAACGCCGCCTGGCGTACGTGGGCATCACCCGCGCCCGGGAACAGCTCTACCTCACTCGTGCGATGCTGCGTTCCTCCTGGGGTAACCCGATGACCAACCCGCCGAGCCGCTTCCTGGCGGAGGTGCCCGGTGAGCTGGTGGACTGGCGGCGAGAAGAGCCCGAGTCCTCCTGGGGTGGTGACAGCTCCTGGGAACGCCCCATGCATCGCAGCACACCGCAGAAGCCGAGCCTGCCGAAGGCCCGGCCGAAGAACAACAACTTGCAGCTGGCGGTGGGGGATCGCGTCAACCACGACAAGTACGGGTTGGGCACGGTCATCGCCTCCGACGGTTCCGGTGCGCGCGCCACCGTCACCATTGACTTCGGATCTTCCGGCAAGGTGCGGCTCATGCTCATCGGCGGGGTACCGATGGAGAAGATCTAGGAGACGGTGATCCCCTGCTGGGCGAACCAGGTGACGGGGTCGACCGGGTTGTTGCCGTCGGGGCGGATCTCGAAGTGCAAGTGCGGGCCGGTGGAGCGGCCCTCGTTGCCGATGGTGGCGATCTGGTCGCCCGCGGTGACGCGCTGGCCGAGCGAGACGTCGATCGTGTGGACGTGGCCGTAGACGGAGATCGAGCCGTCGTCGTGCTGCACGCGCACCCACTTGCCGAAGCCCTGGGCCGGGCCCGCAGAGATGACATTGCCGTCCATGACAGCGAGGACCGGGGTGCCGATGGGGTCGGCAATGTCGATGCCCTGGTGCATGGCACCCCAGCGGGCCCCGTAGCCGGAGGTGAAGCGTCCGGAGGTGGGGAACACGACGGTGCGGCCGTCGGCGGTCTCACCACGGACCGGGGACATGCGGCTGACCGGGGCGATATCGGTGAGGTCGCTGAGAACGTCAAGCTCCTCGAGTTCGCTCAGGATGGACTGGTCCTCGGGGGAGACCACGGAGATGGAGCTGAGCAGGGCGGTCAGCGGGTCGAGGATGACCTGGAGGTCGGAGTCGGAGCTGCCCTCGGACTCCTCATCGGTGCTCTCAGCGTTGTTGACGGTTTCCGCCACCTTGCCGAGGGCATTGAGGGCGGTGATGATGTCGTCGAGATCAGCACCCGTCACGCCTTCGTCGGTGATCTGGAAGTTGGCTTCCTGTGCCTGAACGGCGGGGGTGAAGGCTCCGGCGGCCAGTGCGGTCGTGAGGAGCGTGGCCGTGATTCCGGCGCGAGAGAGCATGCGTCCTGCCTTCGGTCTGTGGTGTTTATTGAGTCGAGTCAAAAGTACCGGGGGCAGCGCGCAGCGGCAACGTGGAAAACCGCAGGTCGCGGGCATGAAACGATAAGGAACCTGGCATCCCTGCAGCTCAGACCCCTGTTACTGGTGTGAATAGAGTGGCTCAAGTAATTTTATGGGGTGAGAGCTGCGGGGGTAATTTAGGTCTCCCGATACTCCAATTCGCCGAGTCGGCGGTGGAACAGCGAGCCCACCGCCCACGCTGCCACCGGGGTGAGCACGAGCAGGACGAGCAACAGCCACCAGTCAGGCGCCAGGTAGCCAGCAGCCCCGGTCTCCATCACCACACCGGTGGGGTGCACTACCGTCCGGGTGGACATGAACCACGCGGCCAGGTATCCGGACACCACGCCGGCCAGCGAGCCCGCCAGGGCGAGCAGGGCGGCGAAAGCACCGGAAACGCGGGAGGGAAGTGAGGGCGGTGCGCCGATGGCGTCGATAAGCGCGAACTGGCGACGCGAACCCTGCCAGGACAATGCCAACACCAGGGTGACCACCACGAGCACGCCGAGCCCGAGGATCCCGGCGGCGGCAGCAGTCCACCAGTCGGGGCGGTTGTTCGGCGGCAGGACGTTGACGCTCGTGCCCACTGTCTCCTCTTTCACCCACGCGGCAATGTCGCGGCGCTCGGTGAAAGTGATCTTCTCGGCGGGGGTGAGAATGGTGCCGACGTAGTCGACGGGCGCACCGAGCTCCGCAAGCCCGGCGGGCGTGATCAGGGTCGCCACCATCAGCTCCGGAAGTACGGGCAGGGTGGGCAGGGTCACTTCGTCGAGAACCTCCGGGTCCTGACCCTCGGAATAGGCATTGTGCTGCAGCGTCAGCTCATCGACGGTGAAATCCCGGGGCACCAGGACCGCCGGGGTGGAAAGGTCGACGGGCTCGTCAATCCGGAGGAGATCGAGCATCTCGGGGGAGGCCTCAAGATAGGACCCACTCGCCCATTCCAGCGGCCCACTCACCCGATCCGAACGCTCCAGCAGAGCGCACTGTTCAGACTGGTTTCCGGGGCCACATAGCTGCCCGTAGTTGATCTCATAGAAGTTGTCCCCGTGCCAGTTGGGGTGCACCCCGCGCAGGGTGGTGCGTTCCGCAGGCCCGGTGATGCTTTGGATATGGGTGATCACATCCTTCACGTCCTCTTCCTGTGGGCGGTGCTCGCCCCGCCCTTCCGGGGTGATGAGGATCGCCTCGTTCTCGTACACAGACTCAAAGAGGTCCTGCGAACGCTCGCGGGCAGCCTGCGCCCCGGTGATGATGCCCACGGATACCGCCAGCACCGCCATGAGCGCAGCCAGCGCGGGCACACTGCGCAGCGACTGCCGTCCCGCATCCCGCAGGGCCAGACGCCACGCCACAGGCGCCTTTCGACCGGCCCGGCCCATCACCCACACCAGGGCGGGTGCGCTCGCCGCCAGCAACACAACCATGGCCAGCGCGGGCAGCGGCCCGTAATAGGTGAGCACATCATGATCGACAGTCAGCCAGGCCACCAACATGCCTCCCGCCAGCAGGGCCAGCCCCACGGGGCCAATGGCCATCCACGGGCGCCACTGCAGCAGGCGATCCGGGGCGGCACCCTGGACTCCCGCGCTTATCGACGCCCGCGACACTACCCAGGCCGGCAGCATCGCCGCCGCCGTCGACGCCACCACGGCCAGCAGCCAGAGAAGAGCCACGTATCCCCAGGGGACGGCCTGTGGCCACCCCGGGTAGGTGAACATCCACCAGATAGCGTGGGCACCGACGCCGAGGACGGCACCGATCGTCGCTCCGATGACACCGGCCAGCAGTCCGTAGGCGAGGACCGCGAGGCGGATGTGTCCGGGGGTGGCTCCCTGGGAGCTCATGAGCGCGAAAATTCGCGACATGCGGGTGGTGGCGATGGTGAACACCGGGGAGATGACCAGGAGGAACAGCACGCCGACGACAAGGGCTGCGACCATCATGAGGAACAGGGTCATGGCATCGGAGGTGACCGTCGCCGGATGGTGGACCGTGCGGTATCCCTCCGGGACCGCATCAGCCGGCGGTGGATTGTCGATGACATCCTCCGCGCGCACGGTAAAGCCCACCGCGTTGAGCGCCAGAACATCATCCCAGGTGAACTCCCGGGGTCCGGTGATCACCCACGTCGAGCGGTAGGTTTCCTCGGCGGATTCGGGAGAGTCGGTAGGGGCCAGCAGCGTGGGCTCGGAAACGAGGGCGTCGAAACCGGGCGAGATGCCGGCCACGGTCAGCTCGACGCTGGCCAATTCCGAGCTATCGGGCGTGTAGGTGAAGGTATCTCCGGCTTCCACCTGCAGGGCCGCTGCAGCGGAGGAGGGAAGATAGATCTCGTCTGCGGGCGGGAGTGCGCCGGTGGGGCGCTGCCGGATGTTGAGAGTGCTCTGGCGATGCTCGGTGGAGGCCGAACCCCAGGAGGTGTAGTGCAGTTCCGCCTCGAACCCTTCCGGCAGGTGTGCTTCGAGTAGATCGAGCGCGCTCCCAGGCCGGACGTCACCTTCACAGTCATGACGCGAGCGGTCGATGGACTGCCGGCAGGTATCCCCACCGAGTTCTGCGGACGTGCGGATGGTGGGGCCGGTCATCACCGTGGAGGCGGAATGCTCAGTGGCAAGGATCCACGAACCGGCGAACACGGGCAGCGCGATAAGCAGGACGGCGGCCAGGATGCGCCACGGGTGGCGCAGGATATCGCGCCGGGTGGGGCGGGTGGCGGCGAGCAGTGTGCTCATGACAGCTCACCACCATCGTCGACGAGGCGGCCGTCGCGGACCACGATGACGCGGTCCGCCCAGCCGGCAAAGCGCGGCTCGTGGGTGACGATCATGCCGGCGGCACCTTCGTCGACGCGCTCGCGGAGAATACGCAGCACAGCGTCACCGGTGGAGGTGTCCAGGGCGCCGGTCGGCTCATCGGCCAGCAGGACGGAGCGTTCACCAATGAGCGCACGGGCGATGGCCGCGCGCTGGGCCTGGCCGCCGGAGATCTCCTCCGGGAAACGATCGTCGAGTCCCTCGAGGCCGACCTCCTGCAGCGCGATCCGCGCCGCCTCCCGGCACTGCGCCGGGCTGAGTCCGCCCAACTCCAGGGGCAGGGACACGTTCTCCCCGACGCTCAAGGTGGGAACGAGGTTGTAGTGCTGGAAAACCAAACCGATCCGCGAACGACGCAAAAGAGCGGCGCGGGAGGGGGAGAGGTCGGCGGCGTCGGCGCCGTCGATAAGCACCCGACCGGAGGTCGGCGCCTGTAGGAGGCCCGCAACATTGAGCAGCGTCGACTTGCCGGAACCGGAGGGTCCCATCACGGCGACGAGTTCGCCTGGTTCCAGGGTGAGGGAGATGTCTTCGAGGGCGACGACGCGGCGCGGGCCGTCCCCGAACACGCAGGTGACGTTCTGCAGCTCCAGGGGAGCGGGAGAAGTGGGGGACATGTCAGAACTCCTTCGGGTTGGTGAGGGCCTCGACGCGGTCGAGCCAGCGGGCCTCGGCCTCGAGATCGAAGATGCGGCGCTCCACCTGGAGACGCTCGGCGGTGCGGGTGTCATCGAGGGAACGCGATGCCCGGTTCAACGTGCGCAGCTGGTCGATGGTGGCGCGGCGTTGGCGGTCAAGCAGGGCGATGAGGTCGATGCCGGGGTGGTGTGCGGCAAGCGAGATCTTGATCACGAGCTCATCGCGCTCGGTGGCCGGCCGGTGCACGGGCTCTGCCCACCAGGTTTGGATAAGGGCGTGGCCTGCGTCGGTGAGTTGGTAGGTGTCGGCGGGGCGATTGTTGGCGCCCGTGATGGTGCCGGCGACGGTGATGAGGCTGTCGCGTTCCAGACGGGCGAGGGTCTGGGTGACCTGGCCGATGTTGAGCGGCCATACGGACTGGGTCCGCTCGCTGAACTGCTGTTGGAGTTGACTGGCGGAACGGGGCCCGTCAACCAGCAACGCAAGCAGGGAATGCTTGATAGACATGGGCTGATCCTTGCTGTGGAAGGGCGGGTAGGTTACCCGGTAACTTGAAGGTTACCCGGTAACCTGTGCGGTGGCAAGGATCCCAGAGAATCAGCAAACCCCGGCCAGCGACGGAACTGGCCGGGGTGTTAAAGCGTGACAGGTTAGGCGATGGTGATGCCGCGCTCCGCGAACCACGGAACCGGATCGACGGCGCCGTGGCCGCCCGGGTGGATCTCGAAGTGCAGGTGGGAACCGGTGGAGAAACCGCGGTTGCCCATGCCGGCGATCTTCTGGCCGGCGGTCACGGTCTGGCCGACGGCGACGTCCAGGGTCTCCATGTGACCGTAGAGGGAGATGGTGCCGTCCTCGTGCTGGATGCGGATCCAGTTGCCGTAGCCGGAGGCCGGGCCGGAGTCGACCACGACGCCATCCATGACGGCGAGGATCGGGGTGCCCACGGCGTTGGCGATGTCGATGCCGGCGTGGAGGGTGCCCCAGCGCGGGCCGTAGCCGGAGGTGAACACACCCTCGGCCGGCTTGGCGACGGACGGAGCACGCAGCGCCTGATCCAGCTGGGCGCGGACGTCGGCGAACTCCACGGCCTTGTCGAACTGGGCCTGGATGTAATCAGCCGGCTTGTGCTCGGCGATAGCCAGGATCTGCGGGGCGGCTTCAGTGACCTGCGCCGCGATATCGGAGGTGTTTGCCGCGAGGGCGACATCCGGGGTGGTGACAGCGGTGTCAGCTATGTTGGTGGCCTGCAGCTGAGCGGCAGCAGCGCCGCCGACACCTGCGGTGGAGACGGCGCCGGTGGCAACCGCCACCAGTGCGATACGACCCTTGGCGGTCTGCGAGGTGGTGATCTTGCGGTGCTTTCCTCGGGTCGACCGCTCAGTCGTCATGCGCATGAAGCCTTCTTCCGTCGTCTGCCACAATCCCGGGGTTACGAGTTTGTGACCGCTTTGTTACCTACGGTCGGTAACAATAGCGTCTCGATTTAGATGAGGCAACCGATTAATCAGATTCGCCCTTAATCGCAGTGTGGGCGGCAAGCGTTACATCCCCCGCACACACCCCGCGTGACACGGGTCGCGCCGCCCCCTCACGAGGGGTCCATCGTGGCACAGTGGGGAGGTGATGAGCAAGAAAACCAGCCCCCAGTCCCGGCCCGTCCGGCGCCCGCGAAAGATCCGCACCGGTGGAACTTCCGCAGGTGACGCGGCGGTTCGCCACGGCAGCACCCGCGCCACCGACCCCACGCCGCTGACCGGTGTGAAGGGGCGGCTGCGTCGTTATCTCCCGGTGGCAGCCATCCCCCACGGCGTGGTGGTGCTGGCGATCATCGCGGTGGCCCTGGCGGGGCTGCTTGTGACACGCACCACGTTGGCGGCTCTGCCCGCCACCATCGCCCAAATGTGGCTGATTCTTAACCTTTCCCCAGTCGTGGCGGACGGCACAGTGCTTGGTGTCCTGCCCCTACTGCCCGCCATGGGGCTGGTGGCGCTCATCGCCCGCCGCGTGCGCGTCGCCGTCCGCGAGCGGGTGAGCATCGCCGACCTGTTGGTCCTCGCCGCCGGCGTCATCGGCATTCCCCTGCTCCTCACGCTCATCGCCGCCGCCATGATGTGGGACGCTGGCCGCGTCTTCGACGTCGGCCCGCCCCCACTCGGCCACGCCATCGCGCGCACTCTCATCCTGCACGCGCTGGCCCTGGGTATCGGCATGGGCGGCCGCCTGTGGCGCGCGTTGTTGCGACGCTACAACGCCCCCGAATGGCTTATCGACGCCGCCTCCATCGCCGCCCGCATCCTCATGTACCTGTCCGCGGGTGCCCTGGTGATCCTCGTCGCCCTGGCGGCGATCGGCTGGCAGCGCCAGGTAGAGGTGGCGTCCCTATATAACAGTGGGCTCGGTGTGCTGGCGGTGGCGTTGATCAGCCTCCTCTATATCCCCAACGCGGTGATCGCCGCGGTAGGGGTGCTCTTCGGCTCCGAGTTCCATATCGGCGCGGCATCCATCTCGCTGTATGCCATTGACCTCACCGCCCTGCCCCCGCTGCCGCTGCTGGCCATCATCCCGGGATGGGCGCACCAGTGGTCGATCCTGCTGCTGCTCATTACGTCCATGGCCGTGGCCTATGCCCTCGGTGGGGTGCGGTTCAGTATCGTGCAGACACTGGTCACCGCCGCATTCGTCGCCCTGTTCACCCTCCTTGCCGGCTACCTCATCTCCGGGCGTCTCGGGGAGATCGGTGGGGTCGGCCCCATGCACTGGCTGACCGCGGGTCTCGCCTTCGCCTGGACCGCCGGTATCGGTGTGGCGGCGGCGTTGATCGGGAAGCTGGCAGAGCGTCGCGAAGCAAAGGAAGAACCGGAAGCAGAACCAGAGGAAGCTCCGGAACCGGAACCTGAGGTGGAAGAAGAGCCGGAAGAGATCGTCGACGGTGAAGTCGTTGAGGAAGATCCAGAGCCGGAGCCCGAGTCGGATGAAGAGCCCGCGGTGGACGAAGAGCCTCCGGCTCCCACGGAATCGGGGGAGCCCGGGGAGGAAGTCGACGAGAAGGGCGAAGAAGAGGCTCCCAGGGACTAAGATCAATCGGGTGACTTCCACCCTCGATCCCCTCAACGTCGTTGTGCTCGTGTCCGGTAGCGGCACTTTGCTGCAGTCGATCCTGGACAACCAGGACGATCACTACCGCGTGTCTCTCGTCATCGCCGATGTACCGTGTGCGGCGCTGGAGCGTGCGGAAGGGGCGGGCGTCGATACGCGGGTCGTGGAATTGGGATCCGACCGGGCCGCCTGGAACGTCACTCTCGCAGACGTCATCGCTGAAGGGAACCCGGGGATCGTCGTATCCGCCGGGTTCATGAAGATTCTCGGCGCCGGCGTCCTTGACCGCTTCGGTGGTCGCATCATCAACACCCACCCGGCGCTGCTGCCGTCGTTCCCGGGCGCCCATGCCGTCCGCGACGCACTCGCCTACGGCGTGAAGGTCACCGGTTCCACAGTCCATTACATCGACGCGGGCGTGGACACGGGCCCGATCATCGCCCAGCAGGCGGTCGACGTGGAACCGGATGACACCGAAAGCTCCCTCCACGAGCGGATCAAGAAGATCGAGCGCCAGCTGATTGTGTCGGTGCTTCGAGAAGCAACCATTGACGAGACCACCAGGAAGGTTGAGTTCATCCATGAGTGATGATCGGAAGGTAATCAAGCGCGCGCTGATCAGCGTGTACGACAAGACTGGGCTGGAGGGCCTGGCGAAGTCGCTGCACGACGCCGGCGTGGAGATCGTCTCCACCGGCTCGACCGCCGCGAAGATCGCTGACCAGGGCATCCCGGTCACCCCCGTCGAGAATCTCACCGGCTTCCCCGAATGCCTCGAGGGTCGCGTGAAGACCCTGCACCCGAAGGTCCACGCCGGCATCCTCGCCGACACCCGCAAGGACGACCACCTCAACCAGCTCGACGACCTGGGCGTCGAGCCATTCCAGCTGGTGGTGGTCAACCTCTACCCCTTCACCGAGACCGTCGCCTCGGGCGCGGACTTTGATGCCTGCGTCGAGCAGATCGACATCGGTGGGCCGTCCATGGTGCGCGCCTCCGCCAAGAACCACCCCTCTGTCGCCGTCGTCGTCGACCCGGCCCGCTACGACGATGTTGCCGCCGCCCTCACCGGCGGTGGTTTCACCCGCGCCGAGCGCACCCGCCTGGCACTCGACGCCTTCCGCCACACCGCCGCCTACGACGTTGCCGTGGCCACCTGGCTCGGCGAGCAGGCTGCAGAAGAGGGCGAGTTCCCCACCTGGATCGGTTCCTCCCACGAGCTGACCGCCACCCTGCGCTACGGCGAGAACCCGCACCAGGCCGCCGCCCTCTACGCCGACAAGGGTGCCGGTGGGCTGGCCAACGCCGAGCAGCTGCACGGCAAGGAGATGAGCTACAACAACTACCAGGACGCCGAGGCAGCCTGGCGCGCCGCCTGGGACCATGAGCGCGCCTGCGTGGCCATCATCAAGCACGCCAACCCCTGCGGCATCGCCGTGTCCGACACCTCTATCGCCGACGCCCACCGCCGGGCACATGCCTGCGACCCGATGTCCGCCTTCGGTGGCGTCATCGCCGCCAACCGGGAGATCACCGTCGCCATGGCCGAGCAGGTCGCCGACATCTTCACCGAGGTCATCATCGCCCCGTCCTACGCTTCCGGCGCCATCGACGTGCTGGCCCGCAAGAAGAACATCCGCGTCCTCCAGGCGGAGCCGCTCAAGCGCGCCGGGCTGGAAGTCAAGGAGATCTCCGGTGGCGTCCTCGTCCAGGAGCGCGACACCCTCCAGGCCGAGGGCGACACGGCAGCCAACTGGACCCTGGCCGCCGGCCAGGCCGTCAGCGAGCAGGTCCTCGCCGATCTGCAGTTCGCCTGGACCGCCGTGCGTTCGGTCAAGTCCAACGCGATCCTCATCTCCCGCGATTCCGCCACCGTCGGCGTCGGCATGGGACAGGTCAACCGCGTGGACTCCGCCAAGCTGGCCGTCGAGCGCGCCAACACTCTCGGCCAGGGTGCGAAGCGCACCCAGGGTGCCGTCGCCGCGTCCGATGCGTTCTTCCCCTTCGCGGACGGTTTCGAGGTGCTTGCTGATGCCGGCGTGAAGGCCGTCGTCTCCCCGGGTGGGTCCATCCGTGACGACGAGGTCATCGCCGCCGCCGAAAAGGCTGGCGTGACCATGTACTTCACCGGGGCACGCCACTTCGCGCACTAAGCTGCGCGGGTAGGCAACAGCGCCGTGACGGGGATGATCCGTCACGGCGCTTTATGTTGTAGGGGCCCTAGCGGTAGACCTTCGGGGAGCCGATGATGAAGCGCGACTGGGTACCGGGCTGGTCCGCGTGGTTGGTGATCGTCCAGTCGAAGCGGAGCATGGCCGGGCTGTTCAGCTTCAGGTCGATATGACGCTGGCTACCGGAGTGGACCTCGTACTCGTCGAGGATGACCCCGTCGGCGCGGACCACAACCTTGGCCTTGTAGCCCGTGACCAGGTGCTTGTCATCGAAGCCGAGGGTCGCAGTCAGGCGGGAGTAGGGCTTGTCGAGGTTCCAGTACTGGGAAGCCTTGGACCCGTGCTTGTAGTTCGAAAACTGGTACTCCCGACCACCCATGGTGGCGGTTAGGTTGTAGTTGTTGAGGTACTCGCCGCCAATGGCGGCGGACGGGCTACCGCCGCCACCCGGGCGCGGAGAGGAGGCGGAAGATCCGGAGCTGAGGGCAGGGGAGGCCTGGTTCAGCAGGTTGACGCCTTGCTGGGCCACCTGCAGTCCCTGGTTGGCTGTGTTGAGGCTGTCGCGGAGGTCGTTGGCATGGGCGGCGTTTACTGGGGCGAGAGCGACCGCGAGGGCGGTGACAGTGACGGCGGCGCGGCGGGCGAAGCGGGTCATGACGGGGTCCTTGTCTTTGGGGGAGGGAGATCCGCTCTCTGCGGATGTGACCTCACCGTAAAACGGTGTCCGCCCCTTCGAGGAGCCGTCGGGGAGCACTCCCCGGTCGGGTGGGGTATTGGCACGTGAGGCCACTCGATGTGGGACGATGAGTGCACAGGTTATATCCAGAGTGTGCTGAGAAAGGCCCGCCCCGATGAATGATCATCCGCAGAATCCGTGGGAGCAGAACTCAAGCTCGGGTGGACAGGGGTGGCAGCAGGCACCGCCGACCAATCAGTGGGCCCAGCAGCCGCCGCAACCCCAGTACCAGCAGTATCAGCAGCCGACGCAGTCGAAGGGCTGGCTGTGGATTCTGCTGGCCATCGCGCTGGCGGTGATCATTGCGACGGTGGGTGTCGCAGGCTGGTTGTTCGGGTGGTTCGGGGGCAGTGGGTCGCAGGCCAGTGGGCCGGTGACCTCCACTTTCACCAGCACCGTGCAGGTCGCGCCGGGGGAGCAGGCGCAGACACCCACCACCGAACCCCGCGAGCGGGAACGGGAGCGCGGTGAGCAGGCGGTGCCTTCGGGTTCCATTCCGGCGAACTCCGCTGCCCGCGATAACGCCCCGACGGGTGATTTCAACAGCGTGTGGCGTGGCACCACGGTGACCAGTGAGCCTTTCGCCAATGCCGTGCGTGATGCGTTCGTGCGCAATTACCTCGACACCGGCGACACCGACGCCACCTTGCGGGTCTTTAGCTCAGTCACGGGGCAGACATACACCATGACCTGCCGTGACAATGGCTCCTACGTCACCTGCACCGGCGGCAATAATGCTGTCGTGCATATCTCATGAGGAGGGCCTGGACTCTCCTTCTAGCCGTAGCGCTCACCGGCTGCACCATCCCGGTCGATGAGGAGGAGCCTGATGTGGTGGTCACCGTGACAGAGACGGAGACCACCGATCCGGTTCCGGCCCCGGTCCCGGCGCAGGAGTCGGTCGACGCCGCGGTACTGGAACAGGCGGTCACCGCGGCGATCACGCAGTACGGGGGGAGCGCTGGGGTGGCGGTCTCCGATGGCGTCGACACCTGGCAGGCGGGTGAGATGTCCGCCACCCCGGCGTGGTCGACGGTCAAGGTGCCGCTGGCGATTGCGGCGCTGCGCATCAACCCCGAGCTGGCCCCGAGCGTGTCAGCGGCGATCCGCATCTCCGACAACGCTGCCGCCGAAACCTTGTGGCAGGTGGCGGGCCCGGCGGGGGTGGACGCGGTTCTCGCCGAAGGCCAGGCCGGGACAGCCGTGAACCAGGAGGTACTGCGACCGGAGTTCAGTATCTTCGGACAGACCCCCTGGTCACCCGCTGACCAGGCCCGATTCGCCGCGCATCTGCCGTGCATCGCGGGGGCGGAGACGGTGCTTGCGGATATGGCCGCCGTCGATCCGTCCCAGGCGTGGGGGCTGGGAATTATCCCCGGTGCTCGTTTCAAAGGCGGCTGGGGCCCGGACTTCAACGGTGTGTACACGGCACGCCAGCTGGGGCTGGTGCCCGCCGCAGACGGTAAGCGGGCGGTGGCTGTGGCGGCGACCCCGGCGTCGGGAAGCTTCGCCGACGCCCAGGCGATGACGACGATCATCACCGAAATTCTCGGTGACATGGCAGAATTACCAGTCGCACGCTGTTAACCAGGAGGATCAGGACGTGACTGAGGGACCACCGCCGCTGATTATCAACGATCTCATCGGCAGTCGCATCATGCTGCAGCCAGGCGAGGAAACGACGATCGGGCGCGCCGGGAGCTTTCCCGTCGGCACCGATGACCGCTATCTACATCGCATTCTCCTGCAGATCTGGTACGCGGGGCAGGGGTGGATGATCGTCAACAAGGGTTCGCACATCACCGTCGATATCGAACCCCGCGGGGCGCGTACCTTCTCCCGTCTCACCCTCGGTCCCGGTGCAGTGATGCCGGTGCCGGTGGGGCCGACTGTCATCACCTTCTCCACCCCGGAGCGCCTCTACGAGCTGCACATTGACATTCCCAACCGGGATCTCGCCCGCCCGGGGCCGGTGACCCCGGACGCCGACACCGATGAGACCTACGCCCGGCACACCCCGACCGAGGAGCAGCGTCGCCTCATGGACGCGCTCGCCGATCCGTTGCTGCGCCACCCGGGGGCCGGTGACCATGACATTCCTACCGTCCGGGAAGTCGCGGAGCGGCTCGGGTGGACGGAAAAGGCTACCAACCACCGTATCGAGCGGTTGTGCAAGCGGCTGATGCAGGACGGGGAGCCGATCACCACCCCGTATCGGGTGTCGCTGGCGCGGTATGCGGCGGCGAGGAAGCGTCGATAAGCATCATTGCGGGGGGGGAGTGCTCCCCGCCAGCCGGGGGTAATCCGGTGCGGTGTGCGACTATCAGTGAGGTAACAACGAACGGGAAGGGCGGTGACAGTCATGGCGGAATTCTTCGAGGTCCTGCGGGAGCGCCACGACTTCACCGACATTGAGGAGATCGGGCGCGGCGGCATGGGCGTCGTCTACCGGGCGAGGGATCCGAAACTTGACCGCCGGGTCGCCATTAAGTTGCTGTCGACAGAGCTTCTCGACGCCGCGGCCAGCCTCGCCCGCTTCGAATCCGAGATGCGCACGCTGGCGAAAATCAAGCATTCCGCGGTGGTCACGATCCATTCGGCGGATACGCTTGACGACGATCGCGCGTACTTCGTCATGGACTACATCGACGGCGACGATCTCGCTTCCCTGATCCGCACCCGGCGGGAATGGGGCAACCGTTTCACCATCGAGGAGACCGTCGAGCTGCTCCGCCCCATCGCCGCTGCGCTTGATCACCTGCACCTGCGGATGCAGCCCGCCGTCATCCACCGCGACGTCAAACCCGGCAACATCCTCGTGCCTCGCCGCGGTAACACCGAGGTGCGTTCCCTGCTCACCGACTTCGGCATCAGCCTCGCCGCCGATGACACCCGCATCACCAGCCTGTCCGTGATGATCGGCACCGAACGCTACTACGCCCCCGAACTTTTCCCCGGTGGTACCCACGGCGCCCAGGGCACTGTCCACAACACCCCGACGGCCGCCTCCGACAACTACGCGCTCACCCTCATCGCCTTCGAGATGCTTACCTTGGCCTCCTACAAGGACACCATGAGCGTCGACGAATGGGCCAACCCCGATCGCCCCCTCCCGCACTTGCGCGAACTGGGCATCCATCAGGCTGACCAGGGCAACCTCGAGGGCGTGGAAAAAGTCCTGCGCAAGGCCCTGGCCCCGGCACCGGCGTACCGCTACCAGACTGCCGTTGAGTTCATCCAGGCATTGAGCCAGGCCGGCGGTTCCCGCTCCATCGACCGCCCGCCGGCCCCCGCCCCGCAGTCGGAGACCTACGCCCCGACGATGATCGCCCCGCCCCTGCCGCCCGCCCCGCAACGCGGATCCTCCACCGGGCTCATCAGCCTGTTGCTGGTGCTTATCCTCCTGCTTGGCGGCGTGCTCGGCGGGGTGGCGTGGTTCATGCGGGCCTACCCCTCGTGGGAGAACGAGGAAGCGCCGATCGTCTCCGCCTTCCCGCAGCTGGTGCCCCGCTTCCAGAACCTCAGCGGCTGGGATGGCCTGTCGTGTGCCGCCGGGTCCCGTGAGGAAGGGCAACGCGGCGCGGTGACCTGCAGTGATGCGGAACGTACCCTGCACATCGTGGACTACGGTTCCGGTTCCCAGCGCGATGAGGCGCTGACCCCGCACGAGGCCACCCACTGGCTGTACAACAACTGCGAGATCGCCAGCTGGCCCGCGGGGGATGCCCGCCACGCGATTGTCCCCACCAATACTGCGCACCGCTTCGCTTTGTTCTACTCCGGCCCGAATGCGGCTGACACCACCACCCAGATCCCGGTGTGCTGAAATAGGCCCTAGGAAGACACAGGAGAGACCATGAGCAACCCCTGGGACCACAACCCGCAAACCCAGCCGACGCCGGAGTACCAGCAGTACCCGCCGCAGTACTCCCAGGCCCAACCCAAGCGTGGTGGGGCGATGGTCGGGGTGCTTATTGCCGTGGTGGCGGTCCTGGCCATTGCCGCGGTCAGCCTCCTCGGCTGGCTGCTCTACACCTCCGGCGTGTTCGGCTCCTCCACCAGTTCGGCCCCGGCCGGGGGCACGGTGGTGGTGCAGTCAACGGTCGTGGAGACGCAGGAACCTCAGCCGGAGCCCGAGGAAGAGACCACTACTCACCGCACGACCACGACGCGGACGACCACGGCCACCACCCAGCGGGAGGCACCCGAATCCTCCGTGCCGGGCTTGCGTGCCGATGGCTGGGACGACAACACCATCACCCGCTGTGGCGGTGGCGAGAGCCTCGTGTACGCCGGTCGCGGCGACAACGCCTGGATCACGATCTGTGACGGCGCGGGCGGGCTGACCTACCGTTCCTGGGTTTTCGACGGCCACCTCAACGAACCGGCCACCCAGACCAACCCCGGTCGCTTTGTTGTCGATGTGACACCGAATCGGATTGTCGTGGACTATGACGTCGTTGACATCTACACCAACGGCACCCTCGCCAACTCCGTCCCGCTCTACGACGTGGCTACCCGCTGACCCGCACCTTCGCCTGCGCGAGCAGGTCCGTGACACTGCGCTGGGCAGGGATGTAGATGAACGTCAAGGCGATGAAACCCTCCACCAGCAACACGGAGTGCCCGACGGTCGCGGCGATGAGGATGGCGGGCAGCAGCCACAGGTTGCGTGCTATCGCCCGCACCACGCGCAGGCCGGCGGGGTAGTCCACCCGCACCCGCAACAGGGCCTTGCCGGGGGAGGGCACACCCAGGGTTTCGCTGAGCAGCCGGATCACGGCCAGAACCACCAGGCCGCGCGCCCACCACGACCAGTCCAGCACCGGCGCCAGCGCCAGGCCAGCGAGTGTTGCCAGTGCCATATCCACCGCCCACGCCAGAGCCCGGCGTGGGGAGACATGATCCACCGGGTCGGCAACCCGGCGGGGCGCGGAAGGGTCGATGACGAATGCCCCGGCCAACAGGTCCGTGACCGAACGGCGGTCCGGGCCCAGGACGATGGAGATGCCGACCGCCGTCGCCATCACCCACAATTCTTCCTCCTGCGGCCGAAACAGCACGGTCAACGGCGGCAGCCACAGCCACGTGTTGCGTAACAGGGACTGTGGCAGGCGCATCCAGCGGGCCTCCCCGGGGAATTTCACCCGGATCCCGGCCAGCCACTTACCCGGGCTGGCACCCCAGCCGGTCTCAGTGACAATCCGCAGCGCCGCGGCGATGAGCATGGTGGAGGCCACCACGTCCCACCCGAGTGGTTGCCGGGTCAGCGCCTGCAGCGCCAGTCCGGTGAGGATGACGGCGAGGACTTCACCACCGGTGGCGGCCCCGCGCGTGAGCAGTCCCGCCGGGGCGGGGGCCAGGTGCTCCGGCGGCGCTGGGTGGGCGGTGCCGTTCATGGGGCCGATGCTACCCGCGGAAGGTGTTGGCCTGTGGCGGGCGCCACTTTCGCTCAGTAGTCCATACTGGTTCTCATGAACTTTGGACCCGCGTTTCTTTTTGCCCCCGTGCACCGCCCGGAGTTGATCCCGAAGGCGTATGAGCGGGCGGATACTGTCATCGTGGATCTGGAGGATGGCGCCGGCACAGGTGATCATCACGCGGCGCTTAAGCAAGCCGAGCTGGATCCCACCCGCACCATCCTGCGCACCGTCGGCCCTCTGTCACCGTCTTTTCTTGACGACGTCGCCCTCGCCCGGGAGCTGGGCCTGAACTCCGTCATGGTCCCCAAGGTCGAGTCCTCGCTGCCCGCGGGGCTCGACGGCCTCGATGTCATCGCCATGATCGAGACTCCGCAGGCGGTGGTCAACATCGCCGGAATTGTGGCGCGCCAGGAGGTGATCGGCCTGTTCTGGGGAGCCGAGGACCTGATCACCCTGCTCGGCGGCACGCATTCCCGGCGCCAGTCGGATGAATCAGCGGCCGGGGAGTACCGGGACGTCATCCGGCATGCCCGCTCCCAGGTGCTCCTCCATGCGGCGGCCGCAGGCAAGTTCGCCATCGATGCGATCCACGCGGATTTCCGCGATGAAGGCGGCCAGTTCGCGGAGGCTCTCGACGCCGCGCGTTCCGGTTTCCTTGGTACCGCGTGTATCCATCCGGCGCAGGTGGAGACCGTCCGCCGCGCCTACCGCCCGGAGGCCGAGCAGGTGGAGTGGGCGCGGAAGGTGCTCGCCCAGGCTGCCACCCATGGTGGTGCCTTCCAGGTGGACGGCATGATGATCGACGCCCCGCTGATCAGCCAGGCAGAGCGCATCCTGGCCCGCGCTGAATGACCACAGTGCGGGCAGTCCGGTCGGCGAGGGCGACGTCGATAAGAAAGGCGATGAGACGGCGCGCCAGACAGCTACTCACTGATCAAGGCCAGGGTGCGTTCGACGCGATCTTCGGGGAGCGGGGCGTGGAGGACGTCGAGGGCGGCGTCGGCAAGCATGACGGCGATCGGCGGCAACACAGAATCTGACAACTCGGCCGGAATCGTGCCGTCGTTATCCCGCATCTCAATGACGGACAACGCAATGTGGAAGGGCAGATCTGCCCGCGGGTCATCCTCCCCGACTAGGGCGGCGGCCAGCACGCGGAACAACTCCCGCAGCTGGGTGCGCTGCGTGTGGTACTCCGCGAACTCCTCCGACGCCGCCACCGGCAGCTGGTAGAGACGCCCGATGTTCCAGCGGGTGGACAGAAGCAGCCGGGCCTCCGCAGCCACGAGCGCCCACAGCCGTAACGCCGGGGAGGCATCCGACTCGCCGAGGACATCGGCCAGCTCGGTGGACGGCTCAATCGTCGATTTCAGCAGCGTGAGGAAGATCTCCGTCTTCGACGGGAAGTGGTAGTACAGGGACGCCTGGCGGATGCCCACCGCATCGGCGATCTGGTGGGTCGACGTCGACGCGAAGCCCTGGGTGGTGAACAACTCGGCGGAGGCATCGAGAATCTCTTCCCGGGCCGTGGAACCACGGCGCCGCGGACTGTGCTTGCGGGGACGACCGACTGCACGTGCCATCGAGCCACTCCTTCCTCAGGTTTTCTGTTCGACTAAAGATACCAGCGTTAAGGCAGGGCAATGCCGTGACGTCCCGCGATTGAACGCAGCGCCACGCTCACCAGCCGCGCAGCCGCCCCGTAGGCACTGCGGTCCAGCGACGGCAGGGAGCGCATCGTCTCCTCCTGCCCCCAGGTACCGTGCCGCCAGGCGCGTAGCTCCATGCTCAGGCCGGTGGACCAGGCCTGGGTGAGCGCCTCCGCCTCATCCTCGGTGAGGATTCCCTGGTGCTGCGCCGTGCCCAGGCGGTGCGGGGCATTGCCGCCGCGGGCGCCGGCCAGAAGCCCTGCCCAGCGGGCGACCGCCACGACCGGGTCCATGAGGGAGCCGCGGACATCCACCGGGGTGTCATAGTCGGGCAGTCCCTCCGCCAGGCGCAGCATCGGCGGCAGGTGCGCCAGCGACGGCGCGAGTAGCGCTTCCGCCACGGCCGGGCCGTCGAGGTAGCCAGCATCCACCCAGTAGGCGAGCTTATCTGCGTCCCCCTGCGACGCCGCTGCCGACGCCGCAGCGTCCCAGTGTGCCTGGGGTGCTGGTGCCGGTAGGTCGCCGACGGGGAGAGCGGCGGCGTCGACAAGCTCCCGGAGCTGCTCGTTCGCGTCCGGGGCCTCACCGATGATGAACCAGGTCACGGTGTCGGTGGGGATGGCGTCGCAACGCGCCACCGGGCCGGTGAACAAAAGGCGCGAACCGCCGGTGATCTCCTCCACCGCCGGACTCAGCGCCCATTCCTGCAGCGTGTGCGAGAACCACAACGCCAGCGCCGGCTCCGACTCGCCGTGATCGAGCGCATTGCGCATGAGCTCCTGCGCCTCCGCCAGGATGCCGCGGGCCATCGTGGGGGAGGAGGCGCGACGGGCTTCGGTGTTCAGTTCCGACAGGGAGGGATGCATGATGAAAAACTACCAAACGGCCACGACACAAAGGCACCGCCCGTCCCCGAAGTGGGGGGCGGGCGGTGCCTGAAGTACTTCTACCGTGTCACACAGCCAGCGGCAAAAGTGCGCTGTTGTGACTGCGTCCTGTCAACCGGTTTAGCGGCTGGTGAACGGCAGGAGGGCCATCTCGCGTGCGTTCTTCACGGCGGTGGCGACCTGACGCTGCTGCTGCGGGGTCAGGCCGGTGACGCGGCGGGAACGGATCTTGTGGCGGTCAGAGATGAACAGACGAAGGGTCTTGATGTCCTTGTAGTCCACCTTCTCAATGCCTTCGGCCTTGAGCGGGTTCTTCTTGGGGCGGCGGGACTGCTCCATCCGCTGCTTACGGGGGTTGGTGCGCTTCATTGATGCCACTCCTTACCAGCTGGACTTACGGACGCCCGGCAGCTCACCGCGGTGAGCCATCTCGCGCATGCGGACACGGGACAGACCGAACTTGCGGAGGAAACCGCGGGGGCGACCATCGTGGGAGTCGCGGTTGCGGACGCGCACCGGGGAGGCGTCGCGCGGCTGACGGTTCAGCTCGAACTGTGCGTCGAGACGGTCCTCGTCAGAGGTGTTCGGGTTAGAGATGATGGCCTTGAGCTCAGCGCGACGCTCCGCGTAGCGGGCGACGATTTCCTTGCGCTGCTCGTTCTTGGCGATCTTGGACTTCTTAGCCATAGATTATCGCTCCTCGCGGAATTCGACGTGCTTGCGGGCGATCGGATCGAACTTCATCAGCGAGATGCGATCGGGGTTGTTGCGCTTGTTCTTACGGGTGACATAGGTGTAACCGGTGCCAGCCGTGGACTTCAGCTTGATGATCGGACGAATGTCATTACGTGCCATTACTTAGATCTTCTCCCCACGTGCACGGATCTTGGCGACGACAGACTCAATGCCGTCACGGTCGATGATCTTGAGACCCTTGGTGGAAACGTTCAGGGTGATGGTACGGCCCTCGGAGGGCAGGAAGAACCGACGACGCTGCACGTTGGGGTTCCAACGGCGCGAGTGACGTCGGTGCGAGTGCGAGACGGTCTTGCCGAACTGCGGCGTACGTCCCGTGACCTGGCAAATAGCCGACATGGGTTTTCTTTCTCCTAGCCGCCCACGTCGAAAAGCATGCAAGGACCGCGCCGCACCGATTGGGTTCCGCGTACCCTCGTGACTGAGTACGGGTCGGGGCGCAGTCTTTCACCAGCTGACGGGGCGTAGACGTTTACTTCGACAACAGCAAGGGACAACTCTACAGCCCGCGCCCCTGAAAACCTAATCCCGAGTTCACAGCCCAAAGGCCTTCGCCAACCGCAGGGCCAGCATCGTCCGATCGCGTGCGTGCAGCTTGCGCAGCAGCGCTGAGAGGTGGTTTTTCACGGTGCCTTCCGCCAGCACCAGTTCCGCGGCGATCTCGTGGTTGTTGCGGCCCTGCGCCACCAGCTTGGCGACGATGCGTTCTGTCCTCGTCAGCACCGCCAGCTCACTGTCGTCACCGCCGGTATCGCTTGTCGACGCCCACGCGTAGCGCGCCACCCGGGGATCCAGGATCATACCGCCCTGGGCGGCGGCCCGGATCGCGGCCGCCAGGTCGTCCGGTGAGACGTCCTTGAGCAGGTAGCCGGAGGCGCCGGCGGCAACGAGCTCGGCGACCAAGCGGGCGTCGTCGAAAGTGGTGAGCACCAGGGTGGGCAGGTGTGGCGCGCAGGCTCGGACCACGGCCAGGCCGTCGGTGCCGGGCATGGCGGCATCGGTGATGATGACGTCGACGTCGTGTTCGCGGGCCAGGTGCAGCGCGCGGGAACCATCGGTGGTGGTGGCGACGATGTCGATGCCGTCGATGGTCTCAAAGAGCAGGGTAAGGCCGCGCAGCAGCATGTCGTGGTCGTCGATGAGTAGGACGCGCAGGGTCATGATGCCTCCGGGAGAGTGAGCGTGAGTCGGCAGCCCCCGGTGAGGCCGCCATGCGGGTCGATGTCCATGCGCCCGCCGAGCTCGGCTGCGGCCTGTTGCAGGGTGCGCAGGCCGAAGGAGGGTTCCGCGTCGTTGCCGCGGCCGTTGTCGGCCAGCGACACCCGGTGATCGTGCACCGTGATGTGGACCTCGTCGGCGTCCGCGTGACGCACGACGTTGGTCAGGGCCTCCTGCACGAAACGGAGGATCAGCTGCGCCTGCTCCGGCGGCGGCTCCTGAGGGAGATCAGCGTCTACCGTGACTTGTAGGCCTGTGGTGTCGAAGGAGGCGGCGAACTGGTGGAGTGTGGCGGTGAGGTGATCGTCGATAAGCGTGATCGGACGCATCGCCCGCACGGTGGAACGCATGACATTGAGGGAGTCGGTCGTGGCCTCGCGGGCGCGCAGGATCTCCGCGCGGGCCTTATCTGGATCCCGCTCGATCATCCGCGCCGAGTAATCGAGACTCAGGCCGATAGTGGTCAGCCGGTGGCCCAAACCGTCGTGCAGGGACGCTGCGATGCGCTCACGTTCCTGGGACAGCGCCAGCTCCCGCGAATCCCGCAGGCTGGCGCGGAGACGGGCGTTGGCCGTCTGCAGGTCATCGAGGGCCCGCTGCCGCCCCCGGATCAGCCCAGCCACAGCCAGCCCAGCGGCGACCAGCAGGATCGCATTGCCACCCTCTATCAGGACAAGCGTCCACGGGCTGCCGGTGAACAGGTGAACCCCCGCCGTCACCAGGATGATCACCGCGCCGTAGGCCAGCGCGGCCCCGGCGCTCAGCGACAACAACAACACGATGAGGGTCATCCACTGCATGCCGATACTCACCGGGGAGTTGGCGACAAGAAAAGACGCCAGTCCCACGGCGGCGAAGGCAAGCGCCGTCGGCGTTCCCGGGCGCAACAACCACAGGCACCACGACCCGAGCAGCACCACCGCAGTAACCCCGCCGATGATCTGGTGCTCCACCGGTCGGTGCTCTGCTAACACCGCACCCAGGAACAACAGCCAGGCGACGCCGAAGAAGAAGGTGAGTAACCGTCGGTCCATGCTGTTGACGCTACCGGCAGACACCCATGACCCGGGTCATGAATTTCGCTCGCGAAAACCGTGACCGCCGGGGCTTCTGGCAGGCGACCGGGCGCGCATAGCGTCTGCAGATATGGATACACAGAATAAACCACTGCTTCCCCTCACCTGGTGGGGCGTGCTCATCCGCGTGATCATCGGCACCATCTGGCTGGCCGCTGCGAACTTCGCCCGCGTGCCGCTCCACCACTGGGCGGAGCGGCGCTGGACAGAGGAGGAGGCTCAGTTGGCGGCTGCATCCCTCATCTTCCTGATCACCCCGCTCATCGTCGTCGCTGGAGTGGTGGCGTGGATGCGGTGGGTGGAGGGGGTGTCGATTTCCGTGACGGGCCTGACGCGGTGGAGAAGCCTGCTGCCCGGCTTTGTCGGCGGGCTGGCACTCGTCGCGCTGGCGATCATCCCCGCGTGGGTCCTGTTGGCTGCTCTGCAGACCGGCGCCGCGGAGATCCCGAATCTCGACGGACGCGACGTCGAGCAGGTGCCGCTGGGGCTACTCCTCATCCTGCTCTTCGTGCGGGCGGTCCTGCTGCAGGGCCTGCCGGAGGAACTGATCTACCGTGGCTGGTTCTTCCACGTCACCCGGAACCGTCCGTGGCTGACCCTGGCGTGGACGACGCTAGCCTTCACCGTCATCCACCTGGTGTCTTCTGGCGGGCAGCAGAGCCTGAGCGATCACGTCTGGTACCTGGCCATGCCCTTCGGTATGGCGGTGCTCGGCGGTGCGGTGGTGTTGTGGCGCGGGTCGGTGTGGTGGGCGGTGGGAACCCACGGCGGCATGCACATCTGGCTGGCGGTGGCATCCGCGGTGCATCCGCTCGACCTCGGGACGGTGGCCTGGGTGATGCTCGGGGTGGCGCAGCTCCTGGTAGGCGCGGTGATCCTGGCGTTGTGGCACCGCCGGCGCGCGCCCCATAGCACGGAATTTTAAGATCCGGCACTCGGGGAGTAGGATGGTCCGAGTTGTCAATCTCCAACCCAACTCAGGCACGATCCGGGCCTCTGCGAGCCATGCCCTGGAACCGACCTGATGTTCAATCCTGAGGGAATCGAGACTTCATGAAGAATGATATCCACCCCGACTACCACCCGGTGGTCTTCCAGGACGCCGGTACCGGCTTCAAGTTCCTGACCCGTTCCACCGTCAAGTCTGATCGCACTGTCGAGTGGGAAGACGGTAATGAGTACCCGTTGATCGTCGTTGACGTCACCAGCGAGTCCCACCCCTTCTGGACCGGTGCACAGCGTGTCATGGACACCGCTGGCCGCGTCGAGAAGTTCGAGAAGCGTTTCGGCGGCATGGCCCGCCGCAAGAAGAAGGCCTAAGGAGGTAGAAGAACCATGGCAGTTCCGAAGCGAAAGATGTCCCGCGCTAACACGCGCATGCGCCGCTCCCAGTGGAAGGCCGACAACGTCGCCCTCCAGGAGGTCAAGGTGGACGGCCAGACCGTCCGCATCCCGCGTCGCCTGGTCAAGGCCGCACAGCTGGGCCTGGTCGAGGTCGAGCAGTTCTAGTATCGACTGAGCGCGATACCGCAACACCGCTTCCCCTCCACTTTGTGGAGGGGAGCGGTGTTTTTGTTTTCCGCCTAGTACATAATGGAGTACATGAAACTTCTTGTGGTGGACGACGAGCAGGCAGTCCGTGAATCCCTCCGACGATCCCTCCTTTTCAACGGGTACGAAGTAGTACTCGCCGAAGACGGGGTCGAGGCAATGGAGGCAATCGAGCGGGAGCAACCCGATCTCATCATTCTCGACGTGATGATGCCCCGCATGGACGGGCTCGAAGTCTGCCGTACCCTGCGCGGAGACGGCTACGACCGCCCCATCCTCGTCCTCACCGCACGCGACGGCGTCGCCGATCGTGTCTCCGGCCTCGATGCCGGCGCCGATGACTACCTGCCCAAACCCTTCGCGCTGGAAGAATTGCTCGCCCGCGTCCGTTCCCTGCTGCGCCGCGCTGCGGTGGAGAACCCCGCCAACCAGGAGGACGACCAGGACCTGGTCTTTGAGGATCTGCGCCTGAACTCCGAGACCCGCGACGTCGTCCGTGATGGCCGTCAAATAAGCCTCACCCGCACCGAGTTCGCCCTTCTGCAGCTGCTCATGCGGAACCCGCGCCGGGTGCTGTCTCGCGCCACCATCCTGGAGGAAGTGTGGGGCTATGATTTCCCCACCTCCGGAAACGCTCTCGAGGTCTACATCGGCTACCTGCGTCGCAAGACCGAAGCTGAGGGCGAGTCCCGTCTCATCCACACGGTCCGTGGCGTCGGTTACGTCCTGCGGGAGACCGCCCCGTGATCCTGCGCCGCAGGAGCTCCGCAGCGGCCGATATACCGGCCGCGGAGCAACGTCCGGTCACCGTCACGGTGTCGCCGGAGAATTCCTGGGCGCAGCGCACCCCACTGCGGTGGCGCTTGGCGGTGCTCACTTTCGCCGTGGTGTCCTTCGCCATCGGGCTGATGACTTTCCTGGCGTATCTGACGGTGTCGCGTGCGCTGACCTCCGGTGTCGACCGGAACCTGGACCGGCTGGCGAACGCGTTGCTGGAAAAGACGATCGACCCCTTCTACCTGACCAACATTGACCGGGAGATCCGTCAGTTCAAGTCCTATAATCCGGACACGCGGGTGTCGGTGTCCCCGCCGGGATGGTCGTTCTCGCGTGGGGACGTCATCCCGGTGGGTGGTGATCTCCGCGCCACGGAGCTGGAAACCATGTTCCGGACGGTTGGCGGGGAACGGATTCTGTCGAAGTCGGATGCCACCGGCGCGACAGTGGTCCTCGCCCAGGACATGAGTGGCACCCATGATCTCATCACCACGCTGGGCATGGTCCTGTTGGCAATCGCCGGCCTGGGTACCCTCCTGGCGATCGTGTCCGGTCTTGTCGTGGCGGCCGCCGGCCTGAAGCCTCTGCAGCGTTTGCAGCGGGCCGTGGACTACGTTGCCCGCACCGACGATCTGCGCCCCATCGAGGTGCACGGCAATGATGAGTTGGCCCAGATGACGCGATCCTTCAACGCGATGTTGGAGGCGCTGCAGGAATCGCGGACCCGCCAGTCCCAGCTGGTGGCAGACGCCGGCCACGAATTGAAGACGCCTTTGACGTCGATGCGGACGAACATTGAGCTGCTCATGATGTTGCACCAGCCGGGTGCCGGGGACCGCATTTCTGCGGAGGACCGGCAGGACCTGGAGCGCGACGTGTTGGCGCAGATGACGGAGCTGTCGACACTTATCGGTGACCTCGTTGACCTGGCTCGCGAGGACGCCACGGAGCCTGCGGTCGAGGTGGTCGACCTCGACGTTGTGCTGGCTACCTCCCTGGAGCGCGTGCGGCGGCGTCGCGCGGACATCGATTTCGATCTGCGGACCTTCGGCTGGGAGCTGTCGGGGGACCAGTTCTCCCTCGGCCGCGCCACGCTCAACCTGCTGGACAACGCCGCCAAGTGGTCGCCGTCGGGCGGTGTCGTGCGGGTTCGGATGCAACAGCTTGCCGACGACCGCGTCCGCCTGTCGATCGCCGATTCCGGTCCCGGAGTCCCGGTGGAGGATCGGGAGCGGGTCTTCGAACGTTTCTACCGCTCGCCGGAGTCGCGCTCCCAGCCGGGCTCGGGGCTGGGGTTGGCCATCGTGAAGCAGACCATCCAGCGGCACGGTGGGCGAGCGTGGGTGGAGGAATCCAGTGACGGCGGCGCGCGGGTTGTCGTGGAACTGCCGGGGCGCCCGCAGGTCAAGGCGTCCAGGTAACCTTCAGAAATGAGCCAGGAATGGTTCAGAGCAGAGGGAGACAATGGTGGGCATGCATGAGAACAACACCCCGGGGCAGCGGTCAGGCGCGCAATACGAGCCCGTGACTTCGCCGTACCAGTGGCCCACCTCCACCAGCCCGGCGCCGGACCCCCAGTCGCCCGAGCCGCCGCAGCGGACTAAGCGCAGCGTCGGCCTGGGTACCGCGTTGGCGCTGATGCTCGTCGGTTCTGTCGCCTCCGGGTCGATCGTCGGCCTCGTGGCCTCGAATGCAGGTGATAGCGGAGCCACCGGCGGGGAGACGGTCAACGCACTGGAGGAATCCAGCGCCCCGGCCCCGGAGGCGCCGGAAGGTGGCGTCGAGGCCGTGGCTGCCAACGTGCTGCCGACCGTCGTGTCTCTGCAGGTGGCTACCCGCCGGGGCGCAGGGGAGGGGTCCGGTTCGATCATTTCCTCGGATGGCTATGTGCTGACCAATCACCATGTCGTCTCTGGGGCGGAGGGCGGCAACGGGCTCATCGAGGTCATGCTTAACGACGGCCGCACCCTCCCCGCCGACTACGTGGCCTCCGATGCGGCGACTGATATCGCGGTGGTGAAGATCCGTGATGTCGCGGACCTGCCGGTCATCTCCTTCGGTGATTCCGATGTACTGCGGGTGGGGCAGGAAGTCGTGGCGATCGGCTCGCCGCTGGGCCTGAGTGCCACAGTCACCTCGGGCATCGTCTCTGCACTGAATCGCCCGGTGCGGGCCTCCGACGGTGGTGGGGAGTCCTCGCTGATCGACGCGATTCAGACCGATGCTGCGATCAACCCCGGTAACTCGGGTGGACCGCTCGTCGACATGGCGGGCAATATCGTCGGCATGAATTCGGTCATTGCCTCGATGAGCTCCGGGGAGGCCGGTTCGATCGGCCTCGGGTTTGCCATCCCGGCCAACTTCGCCAAACGCGTGGCCGAGCAACTTATCGCCACTGGTGAAGCCTCGCACCCGATGCTCGGCGTGCAAGTGGCTGGGCGGAGCGATCAGCATGGTGCGCTGGTCAACACCGTGGAGCCCGGGAGCCCTGCCGAGCAGGCGGGCATCCAGCCGGGTGATGTCATCAAACGGGTCGATGAGCGCATTGTGGATAATTCTGATGCCCTTGTCGCATCCATCCGCTCCCTGGAATTCGGGCAGACCGTCACCCTGGAAATTTCCCAGCCGGATACGGGGCAGAGTCGAGAGGTAGAGGTTACGCTGACCACAGAGTAGATTCTAAAAACATTAAATCCGAAGAATGTCAGGAGATCATCGTGCACACCACCGAAGAGTCCCCGCGCACGTCTGCGCTTCTGGATGTGGCCGAACCGGACACCGCATTTTTGATTGCCACTGAACGGGAGGACACCCCGCCAGCGCGCCGCCGGGCACTCGTGGTGCTGGTGGCAGACCACGTTCTCGGCTCAGGTGAGGACACCGACCGGCTGGTCACCGAACTTTTGGTGGAGGCAGGTTTCGCAGTCGACGGGGTGCTGTCGGTGCGTTCGAAGAAGTCGCAGATCCGGCAGGCCATTGAGACTGCCGTGATCGGGGGAGTGGACCTGGTCCTTACGGTCGGCGGCACCGGGGTCGGCCCCCGGGACAAGACACCGGAGGCGACGCGGGCGGTGCTGGACCAGCTGGTGCCTGGTATCGCCCAGGCGCTGCGTTCCTCTGGCCTGGCGTGCGGCGCGGTCGACGCCTGCACCTCCCGGGGTATCTCGGGGGTATCCGGCTCCACGGTGGTGGTCAACCTCGCGGCCTCCCGGGCGGCGGTCCGCGACGGCATGGCGACGTTGACGCCGCTGGTCCACCACGTCATCGACCAACTGCAGAAGTACAGCGTTGAGTAACCGTAGGCCCCGGCGGCGCGTGGTGCGGCGCTCCGATGCTCCCGACATCGACCGAGACGCCGACCGCCCGGACTCCCTGTTCGGGAATGTCCGGGCGGCGGATGAGGAGCGGGAAGTTGTCCTCGACCCGGAGGCCGAGGAGTCTCTTCCCGCGGAGGAGTTCTGGCGCGAGCAGCGCCCTCCCCATTACTAGCGCTTGAGCAGGTCGCGGATCTCGGTGAGGAGCTCGACGTCGGTCGGCTGCGGCTCTTCCTCGTCCTGCTTGATGCCACGCTTGGCGGCGGCGATCTCGTTGAGCTTGTTCATCGGGGCGACGATGACGAAGTAGACGACTGCGGCAATCAGCAGGAAGTTGATGGCTGCGGTGATGACGGCGCCGAAGTCGAGGAAGGTGGCGTCGTTGCCGGAGATGATGTGGAAGCCGAGGCCGGACACATCAGCACCGCCGAGAGCGGCGATGAGCGGGTTGATGAGGTTGTCGGAGAATGCAGTGACAATAGCGGTGAAGGCACCGCCGATGACCACGGCGACGGCAAGGTCGATGACGTTGCCGCGCATGATGAATTCCTTGAAGCCCTGGAACATGGTGGGTCCTTCCGGTGGAATCTGAGAGTTTTTAAGGGACGTGCAAACTCTAGACTATTCACGCTCAATTGGGGAGACCTGGGGTGAGCACCACGGTCAGGGGGGTGTTCAGGGAGGCCGCAGCCACGGTATGCGCCGCATCTTCCCCCAGCCCGACCAGGAGCGTGCCGGGGGATGTCCGAGTATCCGCTAGAATCACTCTCCCACCTGTGGCAATGACGTCCGGTTCTGCCCGTTCGGACTCCGCGCGCAGGATCGTGACGGTATCCCCGTGATGTAACAGGGGAAGTAATTCCGGTTCCGCCAGTCTCACTGGCACTACCGCGGTGATTTCGCCCACATCGCCCTCCGACGGGGCGTCGAGAAGCGCGGAACCGACGAAACGGGATGCTGTCGCCACCTCCCCGACATCGGCCGATGCCGCCACTACGAGGCCTTCCGCCGCCTCCGGATCGGTGAGTGCGGTGGCAGGTCGCAGGTGATCGGGAACAGGAAGGAGGTGGACATCCTCCCGCGTGAGGACATCGCCCGCGGCGACCGGGCGGGCAAAAACCAGGGCTTGCGGGGTACCGACGCCGGCGTCGCGAAGCGCGAACCCCGCCGCACACACCAACAGCACCACAGCCAACACACGCCGCAACATGACAGCCCGGCGCCACCCGGGGGAACGGAACGAGGACAGAAAAGAAAGGGTCATACAGTATTGGACTGCGCGCAGACCCGGGAGGTTCCCGACAGGGCCAAAATCATCGGAAGTGGCGCACCCCGGCGGGGGTGATCGCCATGTCGACCGGCATATCGTGCTCCTCGGTGGGGATGTCATCGCGAATCTCACCGTTATATAGGAGGACGGCCGTGCGGGGCGGACTCTCCACACCGTCGAAGCGGGCCAGCGCCCGGTCGTAGAAACCGCCGCCCTTGCCCAGACGCACACCCTCCGGGGACACGCCCAGCGCTGGCACGAGAATGAGGCGGCAGGTGGTGATGGCATCCGGCCCCTGACGTGGCCCCGTCGGCTCCGCAATCCCCAACACCCCCGGGGACAAAGCCAGCCGACCTTGGTAGGGGGCCCAGTCCAGGCGTCCGCCCGGCAACGAGACCGGCAGGAGGAGGGAGGAGGCCTCGCCGTGGAGGGCGTCGAGAAGCAGTGGCCCACCAGGTTCCCCGGCCAGTGGGGCATAGGCGGCAACGGCCGTCTCCGCGGGGGTCAGAGAGCGTAACAAGGCCGCCGCATGAGCGATGATCGCGGCATCCTCACCGCGGATTTCTTCCTGCGTCATGTCTTTGCGCGCCTGAGTCATCGCCCGGCGGAGTTTTGCCTTCTTCTCCCGGATGTCCATACCCTCAAGGGTAATCGTCCGGGGTAGGGTGGTGCGTTATGAGCGTGTCAACCGAGACCCACCCCCACGGCGTGAAAACTGTGATCGTCCCCGCCGCCGGCATGGGTACCCGTTTCCTACCAGCGACGAAGACGGTCCCCAAAGAGCTGCTCCCCGTCGTGGACACCCCCGGCATCGAGCTGATCGCGGAAGAGGCCAACGCACTCGGAGCCTCCCGGCTGGCTGTCATCGTCGCCCCCAACAAGCAGGAGGTGCTGCGCCACTTCGAGCAGTTCCCCAACCTGGTGGAGACACTGTCCGAGCGCGGCAAGACCGAGCAGGTGGAGAAGGTGCAGCGTGCCGCGAAGCTGATGAGCCCCGTCGCCGTCGAGCAGGCCAAGCCGCTGGGCCTGGGCCACGCCGTCGGACTGGCGGAAAGCGTGCTCGACGATGATGAAGATGTCGTCGCCGTCATGCTTCCCGACGACCTTGTTCTCCCCATGGGCGTACTAGAGAAGATGGCTGCCGTACGCGCTGAACTCGGCGGCTCCGTCCTGTGTGCGGTCGACGTCCCGCGCGAAGACGTGTTCAACTACGGCGTCTTCGACATCGAGGAAATTCCTGCCGATTGTGGCCTGGATGCCGCGACCGTCAAGCGCGTCAACGGCATGGTGGAAAAACCCGAACCGGAGGACGCCCCGTCGACGTTCGTCGCCACCGGCCGCTACCTGCTGGACCGCGGTATTTTCGACGCCCTCAAGCGCATCAAGCCAGGTAAGGGCGGGGAAATCCAGCTCACGGACGCCATCGAGCTGATGATCCGCGAAGGCCACCCTGTCCACATCGTCGTCCATCAGGGCAAGCGCCACGACCTGGGCAACCCGGGCGGCTACATCCCGGCGTGTGTCGATTTCGGTCTGGCACACCCCAAGTACGGCCCTGCGCTCAAGCGCGTGATCACCGAAATCCTCGCCGAACATGAGGCGGCCTCCTCAGTCACCGAAGACTAAGACGGGAAGGAGCCCGGAAGTGCGTTCCGTTGAGCAGCAATTGGCGCTGGTCACCGACGCGGCGGTGACGCCGGAGCCGGTCCGCATCGCCATCGCCGACGCCCTCGGCCTCATGTGTGCCGAGGAGGTCCAGGCGACCCGTGCGCTGCCGGGCTTCCCGCAGGCCGCGATCGACGGTTACGCCGTCCGCGCCGTTGACGTCGGCGGGGAGAAGGGTCTCGGCGCCCCTGTGCCCGATCCGGACGCCCCCGTCGAGCCGGTGGAGCGCTCCCTCCCCGTGGTGGGTGAGGTCGCCGCCGGTTCCCAGCAGCCGCTACGCCTGCAGCCGAAGCAGGCCGTGCGCGTGCACACCGGAGCCCCGCTGCCCGCGCTGGCCGACGCCGTGATCCCCCTCGAGTGGACCGACCGCGGGAAGCGGCGCGTCACCGCCCAGCGGGTGGTGCGTTCCGGTGAGTTCGTCCGCCGCACCGGCGATGATATCCAACCCGGCGATGTGGCCGTCAGCGCCGGTTCCATCCTCGGCCCCGCCCAGATCGGTCTGCTCGCCGCGGTGGGGCGTTCCAAGGTGCTGGTCTACCCGCGCCCGCGCCTGTCGGTGATCTCCGTCGGCCGCGAGCTGGTCGACATTGACCGTGAGCCGGGGCTCGGGCAGATCTTCGACGTCAACTCCTACGCCTTGGCCGCCGCCGGCCGGGAGGCGGGCGCGGAGGTACACCGCGTCGGAATCGCGGTCGGTGAGCCGCGGCGCCTGCGGGAGATCGTGGAGGGCCAGATCCAGCGCAGCGAGGTCATCGTCATCTCCGGTGCCGTCGGCGGCCAAAGCTCGGAGATGTTCCGGTCCGTCCTGGAGGAGCTCGGGGAGATCGACACCTCACGCGTGGCGATGCACCCCGGTTCGGTCCAGGGCTTCGGCCTACTCGGCGAGGAACGCATCCCAGTGTTCCTGCTGCCGAGTAACCCGGTGTCCGCGCTGGTCACCTTCGAGGTGCTGGTCCGCCCGCTGATCCGCACCTCACTGGGCAAGCGCAACACCGGGCGCCGGGTGGTCCGTGCCCGGGCACTCAACCACATCGCCTCCCGCGAGGGGCGGCGTGGTTATATCCGCGCCCGCCTCATGCGCGATTCGGAGACTTTCGACTACCTCGTGGAGGGCATCGGCGCCGCGACGGGTGCGCCCGCGCACCTGCTGGCCGGCCTCGCGGAGGCCAACGCGCTCATCCGGGTGCCGGAGGAGGCCACGGAGATCCGCCCGGGTGACATCGTCGACGTCATGTTCCTCGCCCAGGGCAGCTGAGTCCGTGTTTGACCCCTTCGGGTGGGCGGCGGCATCGTTCCGGGAGCCGGCCCGCGGCCCCCGGCACCTCCTGCACCCCGGGTGGCCCGAATCCACCCCCTACGTCCGGCTTCCCGACGGCGGCCGCCTGCGCCTGCGCCCTTTGACCAGCCGCGATGGTCGCCACTGGTGCCAACAGAGGCTTCTCGACGAAGCGCATCTGCGCCCCGTCGAGCCCACCGCCCACGACGGCTGGGAGGCCGCGCATTCGCAGGCCGCCTGGCGAGCTTTCTTCGGCGGGATCCGGGCGGCGGCCCGCCGCGGAGACGTGGTGCCCCTGGTTATTGAGCTGGACGGACGCTTCGTCGGCCAGGTCACCCTGGGCACCATCCAGCACGGCAGCGTCTCCGACTGCTGGATCGGCTACTGGGTGTTCTCCGCCGAGCAGGGCAGGGGAGTGGCCACCGCCGCCTGCGCCCTGGGCACCGACCATGCATTTCGACGCCTCGGTCTCCACCGCGTCACCGCCACCTTCCTGCCGGACAACCCCGCCTCCGGCCGGGTCCTGGAGCTCAACGGCTTCCGGGAGGAGGGTTACCTGCGCGCCAATCTGCATATCGACGGCCGCTGGCGGGACCACCACTTCGTCGCCCAGGTCATCGGCGATCACCGCGAGACGTGCGTCGAACGCCTGCGTCGCGCCGGTCGATTGCGGTGATTTTCCTCGGCGTGGGAGGGCGGTGACAGGTTTTCGCGCCGATACGCTGGATGAGAATAGACGTATCCTCGCACAAGGAAAGGTGCACGAATCGTGTCCAATGGCCTGATCATCGCCCTGATCATCGTGGTGTGGCTGTTCGTGCTCGCCCCGCTGTTCATGCGTGGGCAGAAGCTCATCCGCAAGGCCGGCGAAGGCTTTGACGACACCCGTGTCATCCACGAGGGCGGTTCCGGGGAGCTCCCCGTCCGTCGCCGCCCCCGGCTCAGCGCCGCTGACGTGCGTCGCCCCGCCGACGACTACGACATCGACGACGCTGATCTTGAGCTTGTCGACGATGTGCTTCTCGATGACGAGCCCGCCCCCCGCTCCCGCTTCCGCGGCCTGTTCACCCGCCAGGAGCCCGCGGATGAGGCAACACCGGCCGAGATCGTCGACGGCGGCATCGTCCATGAGCTGGAGGCCGGTGACACGGCGACCTCTGAGGCCGAGTACGACGAGTGGGACGACTGGGACGAGGACACCACCTACGCCTACGACGACACCTACACCTCCCCCTCCGACATGATGTACCCGGATTCCGTTGACAGCATCGTGGAGGTCGTCGAGGACGCTGATGAAGAGAATTCCCAGGTCAGCGAGACGGCGGAGTCCGCAGCTGCGGACTCTGAGCCCCTCGAGGATGATCTTTCCGAGGAGGAGATCGAGTTCGCCGAGCACCGCGCCGCACGCGGTGGTTGGGATCCGGTCGCCGACGCCGAGCATTCCGTCGACCGCTACCAGCGCCGCCAGCGCACCCTCATCGTCCTGGCCGCAGCAGTGGTGCTCACCGCTATTGTGGCCTTCATCGTGGGCGGCTGGACGTGGGCGCTGGCCGGTATCGCCGTCGCGGCAACTGTCGTCTACCTCGCCGCCCTGCGTACCCAGGTGCGCGAGGAGCAGGCCCTGCGCCATCGTCGCATCCGCCAGCTGCGCCGCGCCCGCCTCGGTGTGCTCAACGCCGCCGACGAGGAGCTGGCCATCCCCAGCCACCTGCGTCGCCCGGGTGCCGTCATCCTCGAGCGGGACGATGAGTCCCCCGACTTCGATCACCTCCCCGTCGTCGATTACCACTTTGAGGAAGAAGAGCCCGCCCCGGTGCGTACCTTCCGCCGCCCGCCGCGCTTCAGCGACGATCGCCGCGCCGGCTAGCGTCACCTTCCGTACAGCACGCTGTCCCCGGGTCAGTGCCCGCGGTGTGGTGACCTGAGCAGAGCACGGAGTCCAAGGGTGAGGATCACCTCGGGGTCGACCGTGTGCTGCTCGTGGAGTGACGAATAGAGGGGGCGATGGATCTGTCGACAGGTGCCTGCCGCTCCTGACGCGCCATGGGTGCCGTGGTCGCGCTGCCAATGACGAAGTTCGACAGTGCGTAGGCGTCGCTGAGGGGGTCAGTCGACCCGGATTCCTCGAGCAGCCAGCACATGCGCTCCGAGAGGGCCAGGTAGTTCGGTTCGCGGGGCGCCCGCATGGCGATCACCTGGGGTGTCCAGGGGTGGTGCCCCCGCAATGACTCCTCTGCCCGTCTCGCGCAGCGGCTGGGAATGCGGCAGGAGGCGCACTTCCGGCAGGACTGGTGGAGTAAGCGGGAGTGGACCGACACACTCGTGTTCGGGATGCTTGGCACGGACCCTAGGGGAGGGTGAGCAGCGGCGACTTGTGAGCGGTAGCCGTCGCCTCAGATCCCCTCAGGCTTCGCCGAACGCATTGCTGGGGGTCGGTACCGTCGAGAAGCTCGCCGAGATTGGGCTGACCGTCAATGACGTCACGCAGTACCGCATCACCCTCCGGGTGCGCGGGGCCGATATGCGGGAGTTCACCGGTGACCTGCAGCTGATGATTCCTCTGCCCGAGCTTGCCAGCTTCTCCGAGGGCACGATCATGCCCGTCGCCTACGAGCCGGACAAGCCGCAGCGACTCCTTACGGTGCCCGATGAGCGAATGGCGGAGGCACAGGAGATGTTCAACCGCCTACAGGTGCAGCTGGGGCTGGCGTCCCCTCACCGGTGAGATCCGCCACGGCTACACCGGTCTGGAGGTCACAGTCCGGTTCGCCAACCCGTATGGGAACCCGGTGGGGCGCTCCAAGCGGATGTTCCTCCCGCAGTCGGTGCTTGGTCAGTTGACGGCGGGGCGTCAGGTGGTCATGTGGGTCCTGCTGGAGGACGACACCCGGTTCGTTCTCGGGCTGAGCTCGCTGGACATCAGCTAGTCCCACACCCCTGACGTCCCCCGCCTGTGCGAGCCGACCAGGTGCGTGTCCACCATGCCGATGGCCTCCATGAGTGCGAAGCAGGTCACCGGCCCGACGAAGGTGAATCCGGCCTTCTTCAGGGCCTTCGACAGGGATTCGGATTCGGGGGTGCGGCTGGGGATCTCGGCCAGCGTCCGAGGCGCGAGGTTCTCGGCCGGCTGATGGGACCAGATGAGGTCGACGAGCCCACCCTCCTCCCGCAACGCCAGCGTCGCCCGCGCATTACGGATCACCGCCTCGATTTTGCGGGGGTTGCGGATGATTTCCCGGTTGTCCAGGAGCTTTTCGACGTCCGCCTCCCCGAACTCCGCCACCGTGTCCGGATCGAACCCTGCGAAGGCGGAGCGGAAGCCCTCCCGCTTGCGCAGGACGAGCTCCCAGGACAGTCCGGCCTGGAAGGCCTCGAGGGACAGGCGCTCGAAAAGGCCCTGCTCGTCGCGGACGGGCATGCCCCATTCGGTGTCGTAGTAGTGGCGGAGCAGATCGGTGGTGGCGGCCCACGGAGGACGGGCCAGGCCGTCCGAGCCGATGATGAGGTCTGATTCGGTCATGTCTTATTGGACTCCGAAAAAGGCTCAGAGGTTCCCGCGGATCCGCTTTTCATGCTCTAGCAGCCACTCCTTGACGTCCAGCCCGCCGCGGTAGCCGCCGAGGGAGCCGTCGGAACGCAGCACGCGGTGGCAGGGGCGGATGATCGGCACCGGATTACTGGCGCATGCCGAACCAGCGGCGCGCACTGCCCGCGGGTTGCCGCACAGGGCAGCTAGCTGCGCATAGGACATGGTCTCCCCGAAGGGGATGTCGCACAAAGCGGCCTGGGCCTGCCCGCGGAATCCGGCGTCGGGGAGGTCGAGGGGGACGTCGAAAAGCAGACGATCACCGGAGAAGTACTCGGTGAGCTGGGTGGCGGCGTCGATGAGCAACGGGGTCTCGGGGACCGCCTCGCCGCCGAAGTCGATCGCGGTGAGGCCACGGTCGCTGGCGCGCAGGGACAGCGGGCCGATGGGAGTCTCAAGCAGCATGAGGGTAGTCTAACGGCATGGACACACCGGCCGTGAGGGATGCTGCGCTGCTGCTTCTGCGTATCGTCCTCGGCACCGTGTTCATCGCGCACGGCTGGGACAAGCTGGTCTTCACCGGCATCACCGAAACCACCGGGCAATTCTCGGCCTGGGGGATCCCGCAACCGAAGCTGTCGGCCTGGTTGGTCACCGGCTCCGAGCTGCTCGGCGGAGCCCTGCTGGTGGTCGGGTTGCTCACTACCTTCGTCGCCGGGCTGCTGGCGCTGCTCATGGTGGCGGCGATCTGGTTCGTGCACCTTGACTCCGGTTTCTTCACCACCACCGGCGGCCTCGAGTACCCGATCGTGCTCACTGCGGCGCTGGTCATGGTCGTGGTGTTCGGCTCTGGGCGTGTGAGCCTGGACGGGGTGTTGAGCAAGTGATCGACCACGAGAAGGTGCAGGCCGCGCTCTCCGCGCGTATCGACGGTGAACCCTCACCACTGGACGAGGACATCGTCGATTCGCATCTCGCCGTGTGTGCGGAATGCCAGCGTTTCCACGATGAGGCCCTGGTGCTGAGCCGCCGCCTGCGTTTCGTGGAACCCGAAGACGGCGGTATGACCCCGCCGGCCGACCTGTCCGAGGTCATCATCGCCGGCGTTGAACCCGAGTGGCGCCGCGCCGCCAACGCCCGCACCGTCGGGTTGGCGATCGCGCGGGTGCTGCTCGTGGTGGCGGGTGTGCTGTGGGTCGTGTGGGGCGTGCAACTGCTCGGCACGGCCGGCGGCCTCACCCCCGTCGCCGTGGATGGCGTCGTCTCCCCGGACGCCGATCCGGAGACCGCTTCGCTGCTTATCGACGCCGCCGCCGTCCGCTTCTCCTTCGCCCTCGGTCTGCTCACCGTCGCTTGGAAACCGCGCCTGGTCTCGCCGTTGCTGGTGGTGTTCGGCGCGCTGTGGACCTTCCTGTTCGGCTTCCTCATGCGTGATTTCGTGCTGGACACCGTCGGCGCGGGGCAGGTCATGGGTTTGGCACTGCTGCTATTCACGCTGGTGTCGCTGGCATGGGCGTGGCTCTCGCATCACGGCTACGTGTCGGTGCGGGCTCTGCTGCGGGAGCTGGGCTCGGGGCCGGTGTAGGCAGACTCCCCCTGCCATCTTTTCCGACTGTCGGCAAAAGCCAACAGTCGTATTAGTTATAGAAGGCCGCGACCTGGGCTTATAAAATGACGTTCACTCGGAAAAGGTGACCGGCTCAGCGCCAGCTCGGCAGCCACATCAGCGACTGGTACCAGGCTTCCGGCACCATGAAGCCGTAGAGGATGGGCAGCCAGTAGAGGAACGAGGCGATCACCAACGATAGGTACGCGATGACAGCCACGGTGCCCCAGCGGATCTCCCCGCCGGCCAGGCGACGCACCCAGCCCCACCGCACGGGCGCACCCTTAGCGTGCAATTGCCCCAACGTCAGCGCCAGCATGGCGATGGTGAAAGGGACGAGGGCGGTGGCGTAGAAGAAGTACATCTGGCGGTCGTAGCCGATGAGCCAGGGGATGAATCCGGCGGCGAACGCCACGAGCGGCACCAAAAATCGCCAGTCGCGGCGGATGACCAGGCACCACAGCGCCCACGCCACGACCGGGACCGTCAGCCACCAGATCGCCGGGGTGCCGAAGAGGTAGATCATGCGGCGGCAGGTGCCGGTGGCGCAGTCGATGTCGGTGGAGGAGAAGTAGAGGATGGGACGGCTGGCCACCAGCCAGGACCAGGGTTTGGAGTCCCAGGGGTGGGAGTGCCCGCCGGAGGTGGTCAGCGAGGCGTGGAAGGACAGCACGGACTGGTGGTAGTGCCAGAACCCGGCGGCCCAGTCCGGCAACAGGTCCCGCAGCCAGCCCTCCGACATTTCCCCGTTCGCGGCGGCGTGGCGGTAGACGGAGGTTTCGGAGGCGAACCAGGCGCGCCAGCTCCAGAAATACAGCAGTACCGGGACGATGACGAGGGAGGCGAAGGCGGGGAGGGCGTCGCGAAGCAGTGCGCCGAGCAGCGGGCGGCGGATGCCGTAACGGTGGCGCAACGCGGCGTCGACGGCCACGGCCAACAGGCCGAAAAACGCCATGTAGTACAGGCCCGACCATTTCACGCTCAGCGCCAGTCCGAGGGCGACGCCGGCGGCAAAGCGCCACCACCGGAAACCCAGGCGCGGCCCGAGCGGTGAGTCCCCCAGGCGTCCGTCCACCCACGCGGCATGGAGGCGGGCCCGCATCTGCTGGTGGTCGCAGACCAGCGCGAAGGCGGCCACGACGATGAAGAAGACCTGAAAGATATCCAGCATGCCGAAGCGGGACGCCACGAGCAGCACACCGTCGAACACGGCGAGTACGCCGGCGAAGGTGGCCACCTGCCAGGTTCCGGCGAGTCGACGGACCAGCAGCATCGTCATCATCACGGTGGCGGCGCCGAGCAGTGCGACCATGAAACGCCACCCCAGCGGCGTGTACCCGAACATCCACTCGCCGAGGGCGATGAGCTGTTTGCCCAATGGCGGGTGAACGACCAGGCCATAGCCGGGGTTGGATTCGATGCCGCCGATGAGCGCGTTCTGCCAGGAACGCACCATGTCCCATGCCTGCGGCACGTAGTGTTTTTCATCGAAAACGGGGGTACCGGAGGAGACGGCGCTGGTCAGGCCGATGAAACGGGTGAGAAGTGCCAGGACCGCGACGGTGAGGGTGGCGGAGGTGTCCGCGCGGGTCCACGCCCACGGGCGCGGGGTGACGGGGCGGATACGCCGGGCATGTCGGGGTTGGTCGAGGGCGGTGCTCACGGGGACGAGTCTAGGATACGGGGCATGGTCTCCGATGCTCCGCTCCTGCCCGCGAGGGGTGTGGTGCTCGCCGCCACCCCACTCGGCAACATTCACGATGCTTCCCCGCGGCTGCGTGCTGCGTTGGCTGAGGCATCCGTCGTGGCGGCGGAGGACACGCGTCGGGTGCGGAATCTGGCGGCGGCGCTCGGGGTGGAGATCACCGGTCGGGTGGTGTCGAATTTTGATCACAATGAGGAGGGCCGGGCGCGCCAGCTTATCGACGCCGCCCACACCGGCGTCGTCCTCGTCGTCACCGATGCCGGTATGCCGTTGGTGTCGGATCCCGGTTTTTCGCTTGTCGACGCCGCCCACACCGCCGGTGTCCCCGTCACCTGCCTGCCCGGCCCCTCCGCGGTGCCGACCGCCCTGGCGCTGTCCGGGCTGCCGGTGGGGAAGTTCCTCTTTGATGGTTTCGCGCCGCGCAAGCCCGGGCCGCGGCGTACGTGGTTGGAATCTTTGCGCACGCAGGAGCGGGCGGCGTGTTTCTTCGAGTCCCCGCACCGTCTGGCCGAGACCCTCGAGGTGGCTGCGGAGGTCCTCGGGCCCGAGCGCCGGGCGGCGGTGTGCCGGGAGCTGACGAAGACATACGAGGAGGTCCGCCGCGGCACGCTGCCGGAGTTGGCGGAGTGGGCGGCCGGAGGCGTGAAGGGCGAGATCACCGTCGTCATCGAGGGTGGCGCCCCGGATGAGGCGGACGTGGAGTCGCTGGTCCCCGTGGTGGAGGCCCTGGTCGCCGAAGGAACCCGCCTGAAGGACGCCTGCCGCGAGGTGGCAGCCGGGCGTGGGGTGTCCAACCGTGAGCTCTATGAGGCCGTGCTGGCCGCACGCTGAGCAAGTGTTATGGCTTTGTGAGGTGTCATGCCCGCTTCGGCCGCTTGTACTGCCGAAACGGGCAGTAACAAAGGTATAACGGGGGCGGGAAATGTGGTCTGACCGGGCGTCGATAAGTAAATCCTGCTTGATACCCGCCCGGGCATAACCAAAATTAACACTATGACTACTCCTGACCCTGCGCAGGGACAACCACATACCGCAACTCAAGAGCTCGCGGCCATGATGGGCGACGCCGAGCTCATCGGCGACCGCGTCGACGCCGAGGACACCGCGATCGTCCACGAATCGACCGCCGGGCATCCGACATTCGACTGGTGGATCATCGGGGTGGCGGCGCTGATCGTGCTCGGCACCGTCGGGTGGGGCCTGCTCGGCCCGGACAGCTTCGCCGCCTTCGGCGCCGCCGCCCTGAGCTTCGTCATGGACAACCTGGGCTGGGCATTCGTCATCTTCGGCACCATCTTCGTGGCGTTCATGATCGTCGTCGCCGTCTCCCGCTTCGGCGTGATCAAACTCGGCGGGGATGAAGAGGAACCGGAGTTCCGCACGGTCTCGTGGATCGCCATGATGTTCGCCGCCGGCATGGGCATCGGCCTGATGTTCTACGGCGCCACCGAACCGCTCACCTTCTACCGCGATGGTGTGCCGGGGCGCCAGCCGCAGGAGGTGGGCACGGCGATGGCCTCCACCCTGTTCCACTGGACGCTGCACCCCTGGTCTATTTACGCCATCGTCGGCCTGGCCATCGCGTACTCCACCTTCCGCCTCGGCCGCCGCCAGCTGATCTCCTCGGCGTTCGTACCATTGTTGGGGGAGAAGGGCGCGCGCGGCCCGCTGGGCAAACTCGTCGACATCCTGGCGATTATCGCCACCATCTTCGGCACCGCCACGTCCCTCGGCGTCGGCGCGCTGCAGATCCGCGCGGGACTGTCCGCCTCCGGGCTTATCGACGCCCCCGGCACCTGGACCATCGTCGGCATCATCGGCGTGCTCACCCCGCCTTCGTCCTGTCGGCGATTTCCGGTGTGGGTAAGGGCATCCAGTACCTGTCCAATGCCAATATGCTTATCGCCGCCGCCCTGGCGATCTTCGTGTTCATCCTGGGCCCGACCGTCTCGGTGCTCAACCTCATGCCCACCGCGATGTCCTCATACTTCGCCCAGTTCTTCGAGATGGCCGGACGTACCGCCATGTCCGCCGACGGCACCGCCGGCGAATGGCTCTCCGGCTGGACCATCTTCTACTGGGCGTGGTGGATCTCCTGGTCGCCGTTTGTCGGCATGTTCCTGGCGCGCATCTCCCGCGGCCGCACCATCCGCGAATTCACCATCGGTGTGCTCGTCGTGCCCTCGCTGGTCTCGCTCGTGTGGTTCTCCATCTTCGGCGGCACCGCCATCATCTTCGAGCAGAACGGCAACTCCATCTGGGGCGACGGTTCGGCCGAGTCCCAGCTGTTCAATCTCTTGCACCAGCTGCCGGGCGGCACCATCGCCGGGTTTGCGGCCATGTTCCTGCTGGGTACCTTCTTCATCACCTCCGCCGACTCCGCCTCCACCGTCATGGGCACGTTGTCGCAGGGTGGGAGGACCGACGCCACCCCGTGGGTCTCCGCGATGTGGGGTCTGATGACCGCGGCTGTCGGCATGGTCATGCTCACCTCCTCCGAGGACTCCCTGGGCAACCTGCAGGCCATCACCATCGCCGCAGCCAGCCCATTCCTCGTGGTGATCATCGCGCTCATGGTGGCGCTGTGGAAGGACCTGAGCAACGATCCGCTCTATCTCGACCACCGCTCCCAGCGCGAGTTCAGTGCCCGCCTGGCCCGCGAACGCCGCATCCACGCCGAGCACCGACTCACCGAGGAACGCAAGGCGCAGCGCGCGAAGCGATTGGCCAAGCGCAACAAGGCGCAGCCCATGAAATAAGGTGGTTCCCATGACCCAGTCTGTGCTTGTCTCCGTCGCCTGGCCGTATGCGAACGGCCCCCGCCACATCGGACACGTCGCCGGTTTCGGCGTCCCCTCCGATGTCTTCGCCCGCTACCAGCGGATGATCGGCAATGACGTGCTGATGATCTCCGGCACCGACGAGCACGGCACCCCGCTGCTGGTGCAGGCCGACAAGGAGAACGTCACCGTCAAGGAACTGGCTGACCGCTACAACCGGCAGATCGTCGAGGATCTCGCCGGCCTCGGCCTGTCCTACGATCTGTTCACCCGCACCACCACCCGTAACCACTATGCGGTAGTGCAGGAGCTGTTCAAGGGCCTGTACGACAACGGTTACATGATCAAGGAGACCACCATGGGTGCTGTCTCCCCGTCGACCGGCCGCACCCTGCCTGACCGCTATATCGAGGGCACCTGCCCGCTGTGCGGTGCCGACGGCGCCCGCGGCGACCAGTGCGACAACTGCGGCAACCAGCTCGACCCGGCCGACCTGATCAACCCGGTGTCCAAGGTCAACGGCGAGACCCCGAAGTTCGTCGAGACCGAGCACTTCCTCCTCGACCTGCCCTCCCTGGCAGAGGCACTGGGTCAGTGGCTGCGCGGTCGGGAGGACTGGCGCCCCAACGTGCTGAAGTTCTCCCTCAACCTGCTCGAGGACCTGCGCCCTCGCGCCATGACCCGCGACATCGACTGGGGTGTGCCGATCCCGGTCGAGGGCTGGGAGGACAACAACGCCAAGAAGCTCTACGTCTGGTTCGACGCCGTCATCGGCTACCTCTCTTCCTCCATCGAATGGGCCTGGCGCTCCGGTAACCCGGACGCGTGGAAGCAGTGGTGGCAGGATCCGGCCACCAAGAGCTTCTACTTCATGGGCAAGGACAACATCACCTTCCACTCCCAGATCTGGCCCGCCGAGTTGCTCGGTTATGCGGGCCACGGCGCGAAGGGCGGTGAGCAGCACAAGTACGGTGAGCTCAACCTGCCGACCGAGGTGGTCTCCTCGGAGTTCCTCACCATGTCCGGCTCGAAGTTCTCCTCCTCCAAGGGCGTGGTTATCTACGTCAAGGACTTCCTCGCCGAGTTCGGCCCCGACCCGCTGCGCTATTTCATTGCCGTCGCCGGCCCGGAGAACACCGACACCGACTTCACCTGGGACGAGTTCGTCCGCCGCGTGAACAACGAGCTGGCCAACGGCTGGGGCAACCTGGTCAACCGCACCGTGTCCATGGCGCACAAGAACTTCGGCGAGGTCCCCACCCCGGGCGAGCTCACCGACGCCGACACCGCCATCCTCGACCTGGCGGCGAAGACTTTCGACATCGCCGGGGAGAACCTGGCGGCCTCGCGCTTCAAGAACGGCATCACCGCCGCCATGCACGTCGTCGGCGAGGCCAACGCCTACATCGCCGACCAGGAGCCGTGGAAGCTGGCCAAGGATGAGTCCCAGCGCGAGCGCCTGGCCACCGTCCTGTGGACCGCACTGCAGGTGGTCTCCGACTGCAACACCCTGCTCACCCCGTACCTGCCGCACATCGCGCAGCAGGTCCACGAGACCCTCGGCCGGGAGGGTGTGTGGGCGGCGTCGCCCGAGATCCGTGAGGTCGCCGACGACATGCCGGTCGATCTCGTCGGCGTCGGCCTGCCGGAGGAAGGCGCGTCCTACCCGGTCATCACCGGCGATTACGCCTCCCAGCAGGCGGTGTGGGAGCGTGTCGACGTCGTCCCGGGCACCCCTTTGAGCAAGCCGCAGCCGCTGATCCAGAAGCTGGATCCGGAGCTGGCTGAGACTGGCCCGGAATGGGCACCGGTTCAGTAATTGGTGTGATGTAATGGGGTGCATGAGCACACCCCGACGGCGGACAGCGCGGGTTCTCCCCGCGCTGCTTCTTTTTGCCGCCGTATTCATCGCGGCATTCAACCTGCGTTCCGGCATTTCCTCGCTGGGCGCCGTGCTTGCCGACGCCCTCACCGCCTTCGGCGTCGGCGGTTCCCTGGCAGGTGTCATCACCGCCATCCCGGGCTTGTTCTTCTCGGTATTGGGTCTGCTGGCCGTGCCGTTGGCCACCCGCCTGGGGCTCTCGCGTACCCTGTTCATCGGCATGATGCTGTCCCTGGTGGGCCTGGCGGCGCGGCCCTGGGTGGGGGACATCTGGGCGTTCATCGTGCTCACCGTGTTCGTCACCGTCGGTATCGCCCTGGCGAATGTTCTGCTACCAGCGTGGATCAAAAACCATGGCGGCCGCCACATTGTTGCACTCATGACGGTCTACGGCTCGGTGCTGGGGATCTCCGGCGCGGCCGGCCCGCTCACCGCCCTGCTTTCCGACGACTTCCGCTGGGCCCTGTTCCTCTGGGCCATTCCCGCCGCAGTGCAGGCGGTGGTGTGGTTCGTGGTCGTGCTGCGGGTGGGGCGCGACGTACCGTCGTCGACCTCGCCGCGGGTGGACGGCGGCGTCGACAAGCAAGTCTCCATGTGGCGCTCACCCACGGCCGTGTTCCTCATGATGTTCTTCGGCCTGCAGTCCATGCACGCGTACATCCAGATGGGTTGGCTGCCGAAAATCCTTGTTGACAGTGACGTCGCGGCTTCCACGGCGAGCCTGGCGCTGGCGGTGGCCGGCAGCTTCAACATCGTCGGCGGCCTCATCATGCCCGTCATCATCGACCGGCTGCGCTCCATCGTGTGGCTGCCGGTGCTCTTCTCCGCGCTCATGGCGGCGGGCTATGTGGGGTTGTGGATGGCGCCGGCCGCCTCCCCGATGCTGTGGGCATCGTTGCTGGGTGTCGGCGGTTTCTGCTTCCCGACGGCGATCGCACTCATCCCCGCCCGCTCCCGCGTGCCGCTGGTCACCGCGCGGCTGTCCGGTTTCGTGCAACCGGTCGGCTATGTCATCGCGGCGCTCGGCCCGCTGGTGGTGGGAGTGGTTCGCGAGTCGATGGGGGACTTCTCGCTCATCCTGCCCGTCCTGGCCGGTGTGTGCGTGCTCATGGGAATGGTCGGTTTCCGGGCCGCAAAAGCCAGCTTCGTCGATGATGAACTAGCAGCTCAGAGGTAATGTCGGGGGCATGGTCTAGCGTGGGGGCCATGCAGGCAACCAGGGATCAGGCCAACGACTTACTCACCGGCATCGCGGGGCCGGGCGCGCAGCTGCGCGATGACCAGTGGACCGCGATCGACGCGCTTGTCAACGATCGGCGCCGCATGCTCGTCGTGCAGCGAACCGGCTGGGGGAAATCGGCGGTGTACTTCATTGCGGCGAAGCTGCTTCGCGACGCTGGGGCAGGGGCCTCGCTGATCATCTCCCCGTTATTGGCGCTCATGCGCAACCAGGTCGCCGCCGCCCAGCGCGCCGGGATCCGCGCGGCCACCCTCAACTCGGCGAACATGACCGAATGGGAGGAGATCCAGGCGCAGGTGGCCGCGGGAGAGATCGATGTGCTGCTGGTCTCCCCGGAGCGGCTGAACAACCCCGGTTTCCGCGATGAGGTGCTGCCTGCCCTGGCGGCGACCGTGGGGATGGTCGTCGTCGACGAGGCGCACTGCATCTCCGACTGGGGGCATGACTTCCGCCCCGACTACCGCCGGATCCGCGACCTGCTCGCTGGGCTGCGGGAAGGGGTGCCCGTGCTGGCCACCACCGCTACTGCCAATGACCGCGTCGTCGCCGATGTGCAGGCGCAGTTAGGGGCAGACACCGGGCTGCTGCGCGGCGGGCTTGACCGCGAGTCCCTCTGCCTCTCTGTTGTCCGCCTGCCCGACACCACGCAGCGCCCGGCCTGGCTGGCCACGCACCTCGCGGAGCTCGAGGGCTCCGGCATCATCTACTGCCTCACCGTCGCTGCCGCCGAGGACCTAGCCGAGGCGCTGGAGGCGGCTGGGTGGAACGTTGCCGCCTACACCGGCCGCACCGAGGCGACGGAACGCGAAAGGCTGGAGCAGGCGCTGATCAACAACGAACTCAAGGCGCTTGTGGCCACCTCGGCGCTCGGCATGGGTTTCGATAAACCCGATCTCGGTTTCGTCGTCCACGTCGGCGCACCGGGTTCGCCGGTGAGTTACTACCAGCAGATCGGCCGCGCGGGCCGTGGCACCGAACGCGCTGACGTCATTCTCCTGCCCGGGGCAGAGGACCGCGATATCTGGGAGTACTTCGCCTCCGTCTCCTTCCCCGACGAGCAAACGGTGCGCCACTTACTCGGTGTGCTGGGGGATGAGGCGCAGTCGACGATGAAGCTCGAGGCCCAGGTGGACCTGTCTCGCTCGCGGCTGGACCAGGTGCTCAAAGTCCTCGACGTGGACGGTGCGGTCCGCCGCGTCAAAGGTGGCTGGGTGTCCACCGGCCAGCCCTGGGCCTACGACGCCGCCCGCTACGCCGGCCTCGCCCAAGCCCGGCAGGCGGAGCAGGACGCGATGGTCGCCTACGAGACCACCGAGGCCTGCCGCATGCTTTTCCTGCGTGGCCAGCTCGACGACGCCACCGCGCAGGGTCCCTGCGGCCGCTGTGACAACTGCACCGGCTTCCGTCGGGATGTAGACGTGGACCGGGAAGTCGCCGAGCGTGTCGACGCCCGACTCACCGCCCCCGGCGTCCGCGTCACCCAGCGCCGTCAGTGGCCCACCGGCATCGCCGTCAGGGGCCGCATCCACGGGGTGGAGCCGGGGCGTGCTCTGGGTCGACTCAACGACATCGCCCGCGGACCGGCGTTGACCCAGCTTCTTGGCGATCCCTCCTGGCGCCCCACCGCCCCCTGGCAGCAGGACACCTGGTTGCCGCACATCGTCGCGGTGCTCTCCGACTGGGACTGGTCGCAGCGGCCCACCACGGTGGTGGCGCTGGGTTCACACGACCCAGAGCGCACCGCTTTTGTGGAGGCGTTGGCGGAAGCGATCGCTGCGGTGGGGCAGATGTCCTTTGCCGGGGTGCTGCCCGTGCGCGCGGGGGCGGGGGAGGTCACAGCGCAGAACTCCGCCTACCGCGTGACGGCGCTACTCGACCACTGGGACTTCGGCGGCGTCGGGGAACCAGACGGCCCAGTCCTGCTGGTCACCGACCTCATCGACACCGGTTGGTCGGTCACCGTCGCAGGCCATGCCCTGGCCGAGCGCACCGGTCAGCCAGTGTTGCCCTTCGCGCTGGCCAGCCGGGGCTGAGGCCACTAGGGTTGCGGTTGACGGGGAAATCAAACGCCCGGGGAGGAACATGTCGGCCATCCGTTCAGCCACCGCGCGCCGCTTCGCCTGGGCCGCGATCGTCCTCAATTTTGTGCTCACCTACGTCCGCTGGTTCCTTTCTGGGCAGATTGACCGTGCCACCGTGTGGGAAATCAACAACGTCACCGGACCGCTACTCACCGTGGTGCTCTCAGGTTTTGCGCTCCTCGTGGCGATCCTCAACCGGAGGCTTTGGCTCGGCCTAGCTGCCCTGGCATCTTTCGCGGCCTTCTTCGTCATCATCGCGGTACTATCCGGTGCGTGTGAGGTGTGGGTTTTCTTCTTCTGGGAGCGCCCACCGGCCAGCGAGGGTGGTTCCATCCCACCGTTCTGGGCGTGCCAGGTTCTTGACCCCTAATCCTGCACCACCGCCACCGCCCGGCACGGGAACGATGATCCACCGGCCGGCACGGGCCAGGACACCCACATGTGCGCGCCGGTCACCGGCACCTGTTCCAGACCGGCTAGCAGTTCCACCTGCCAGTGGTCGTGCTCTAGCCACCAGCGCTGCGCGGGGTACTCGCCACGCTCGGTGAGCTCTGCGGGGTCGGTGTTGAGAGTGTCGTGACCGATGGCCACCACTTCCCGAGCGTGTAGGAGCTGAACCGCCTCCAGCGACCACCCGGCGCGGGGCTCGCCGGTGTGGAGGGCGGCGAAGCTGCCCGACGGCACTCTGCCGTGGTGGGACTCCCACGCGAGGATGTCGGCGGTGGTGAGGAAGGGGGCAGAACGATCACTGATAGGCGTGAGAACTATCAGTGGCAGCATCATGTCGGAAACCGGAATGTCGGCGAGCGTGCGGCCGCCGGGCAGCACGTGCGACGGGGCGTCGATATGCGTCCCGGAGGGGCCGACGAAGGAGTAGGCCAGCACTTCGAAAGAGTCCGCAGCTGCGGACTCCAGCTCGCTGACCTGCAGTGGAGGATCGGTGGGGAAGCGGGGCATGTCCGGGTGCAGTGGGCGGGTGAGGTCGAGAAAGCGGGGCATAACCCTACAATGTCAGCCATGTCGAAGAAGAAGCCTCGTCCCACGCCCGTGCCCGCCGACCGGATTCCCGGGATCGTGGATGCCCATACGCATCTGGCGTCGTGCGGGGCGCGGACCCCGGAGGAGGTCGACGCCATCGTCTCCCGGGCCGTGGACGCCGGCGTGGAGCGGATCTGCACGGTAGGCGACGGACTTGCCGAGGCCGAGTTGGCACTGGCCGCTGCGCAACACAACGACCATGTCTTCGCGGCGTGCGCCATCCACCCGACCCGCGCCCACGAGCTGGATGATGCCGCTCGCGCGCGTCTGACCGAGATGGCCGCCGACCCGAACTGTGTGGCCATCGGTGAGACCGGCCTGGACACCTACTGGATTCGCCACGAGCCGGAGCGCACCGCCCCGCTGGAGGTGCAGGAAGAGGCGCTGCGCTGGCACATCGATTTGGCGATCAGCTCGGGCAAGGCGCTCATGCTGCATAATCGGGAGGCCGACGATGAGCTCATGGCGGTGCTGGCTGATGCCCCACAGCCAAAGGAGACGATCCTGCACTGCTTCTCCTCGCCGCTGGCGATGGCAGAGGAGGCCCTCGAGCGTGGTTATGTGCTCAGTTTCGCGGGCAACGTGACGTTCAAGCGCAACGCGGAGCTGCGGGAAGCGGCGCGTATTGCCCCGCGCGGGCAGCTGCTCATTGAGACGGATGCGCCGTACATGACCCCGGAGCCTTTCCGCGGGGCTCGCAATGAGCCGGCGCTCATCGGGCACACCGCGTTGTGTGTCGCCGAGGCCCGTGGCCAGGACGTGGCAGATCTAGCGCTTGAACTGACGGAAACGTTTCAGCGGGTGTACCAGCGGGGGTAGTGAGCAGTCTCACAACGGTCTTTTAGCAGGGCGGATGGGGTCAGCGGGGCACGTGTGGCGTATGTTCCGGACGTTATGAACGCGTCGTAGGTTCCCTAGACGTCACGCAACTGTTACCGTACTGTGATCAACGACCGAAATGCCGGGCACCCACCAGGTGCCGGCACTTCCCCCGAATGAGATCGAGAACCTTTTACCCCATGGGCATGCACAAGACGTCACGAATCACGCGGATCAACAACCCCGGCACCTCCACCACCAAGCGCCTCGCTGCTGGCGGTGTCCTTGGCGCCGTCCTTGTCGGCGGTGTCGCCGTCGCCGGTGCCCAGAAGGATGTCGTCCTTGACATCAACGGTGAGACCACCGAGCTGACCACCCTCTCCCGTGACGTGGCGGGCGCTCTCGAAGCGGCCGGCGTCACCATTGACGACCAGGATCTCGTCTACCCGGCGCCCAGCGAGGCACTTACCAAGGGTGCGACCGTCACGGTGCGTACTGCAAAGCCGGTCGCCGTGGTCATTGACGGTCAGACCACCGAGGTCACCTCCACCGCGCTGACCGTCCAGGATCTCATCGGAGAGCTTGCCGACGTCCGCCCCGCCGCGAAAATCGCCAAGTCCGGCGACACCCGCCTCACCGATGGTATGCGCGTGGAGGTCACCTCCCCGAAAATTGTGGCGCTCAACGACGGCGGCAACATTGTCTACACCGAGGTCGCCGCCGCTAACGTCCGCGAGCTTCTCGACGCCCGCGGCATTGAGCTCGGTGAGCACGACCGCGTCACCCCGGGTCTGGATGTCGCACTGCGCAACAACGCCCAGGTCACCGTCGAGCGTGTCGAGATCACTGAGGAGACCATCACCGAGACCTTCGAAGCTCCGGCCGAGTACCTCGATGATCCGGAGGCATACGAGGGCACCGAGACTGTCCTGGAGCCCGGCACCCCCGGCACCCGCGAGGTGACCACCCGCATCACCACCGTCAACGGCATCGAGTCCGCCCGCGACCAGGTCGCGGAGAAGGAGATCGCCCCGGCCACCGCCGCCCGCATCTCCCGCGGCACCAAGGCTGCTCCCTCTACCTCCGCCCCGTCGGTGGCCGGTGGCTCCGTGTGGGACACCCTCGCTCAGTGTGAGTCCGGTGGCAACTGGTCCATCAACACCGGCAACGGTTACCAGGGTGGCCTGCAGTTCTCCCCGTCCACCTGGGCCGCTTACGGTGGCACCCAGTACGCACCGACCGCCAACTTGGCGACCCGCGAGCAGCAGATCGCCATCGCCGAGAAGACCCTGGCTGGCCAGGGCTGGGGCGCGTGGCCCGCCTGCACCGCCCAGATGGGCCTGCGCTAGCGCGCACAATTCATTACCCTCGAGCCATACAACCTGTACGCAACCCGAGAGGTAATGAACATGTCTGCACTCAACAACGTCAAGGTCGCGGTTCTCTCCACCGACGGTTTCGAGGATTCCGAGCTGACCCAGCCGGTCGAGGCCGTCCGTGAGGCGGGCGCCACCGTCACGATCATCGCGCCGGAGTCCGGCACCATCGAGGGCAAGAACGGCACCGAGGTCTCCGTCGACGCCACCACTGGCGAGGTCGACCCGGCCGATTATGATGCCCTCATCCTCCCCGGCGGCACCGTGAATGCCGATAAGCTGCGCATGGACGGCCCGGCCGTCGACTTCGTCAAGAAGCACTTCGCCGCGAACAAGCCGGTGGGTGTTATCTGCCACGGTGGCTGGATCCTCACCGACGCCGACGTGATCAAGGGCCGCACCCTTACTTCCTACGAGTCGATCAAGACTGACCTGCGCAACGCTGGTGCCACCTGGGTCGACGAGGAGGTTCACGTGGACAACGGTCTCGTCTCCTCCCGCACCCCGGACGATCTCCCCGCCTTCAACGCCAAGATCGTCGAGGAGTTTGCCGAGGGCAAGCACTAGACACTCGTGGTCTAGATTGGTGGCATGACCTCGCAACTGCTCGGCCCCGTGGAGATCCGTACCCTGGCGGAGAAACTCGACGTCACCCCGACGAAAAAGCTCGGCCAGAATTTCCTCCACGATCCCAACACGGTGCGCATGATCATCTCCGCCGCCGACCTCGACCCGCACGATCACGTCGTCGAGGTCGGCCCTGGCCTGGGGTCGTTGACCTTGGGGCTGCTCGACACGGTGGAGCAGGTCACCGCCGTGGAGATTGACCCGCGCCTGGCTGCCGAGCTGCCCCACACCGTCGAATGGCGGGCTGCCCCTTACGCCGATCGCCTGCAGGTGATCCTCAAGGATGCCCTCAAGGTGGAGCCGGCGGATCTGGGGGAGCCGACCGCGCTGGTCGCTAACCTGCCCTATAACGTCTCCGTTCCGGTCCTGTTGCACCTGCTGGCCACATTTCCTTCCATCCGCCGCGTGCTCGTCATGGTGCAGGCGGAGGTCGCCGATCGCCTGGCCGCGCAGCCGGGCTCGAAGATCTACGGCGTGCCCAGCGTCAAAGCCTCCTTTTATGGCCAGGTGCGTCGGGCAGGCACGATCGGTAAGCACGTGTTCTGGCCGGCGCCCAACATCGAGTCCGGCCTGGTCCGCATTGACCGTTTCGCCCCCGGCACCGAGCCATGGCCGATCAACGATGAGTCCCGCGCAAAGGTTTGGCCGCTTATCGACGCCGCCTTCGCCCAACGTCGCAAAACCCTCCGCGCCGCACTTTCCGGGCATTACGGTTCCGGTGCAACGGCCGAGGAGGCTCTGCGCGCCGCCGACATTGACCCGCAGCTGCGCGGTGAAAAGCTCGACGTCACCGATTTCGTCCGCCTCGCGGGGGTGACACCATGAGCCGCAGCATCGCTGCCCGCGCCCACGCCAAAGTCAACCTGCACCTGGGCGTCGGTGATCTGCGGCCCGACGGTTTCCATGACCTGGTCTCTGTCTTCCAGTCCCTCGACCTCTCCGACACGGTCACCCTGGAGGTGGACACCGACGCCGACTGGATCACAGGAGGCAGCATCGTCACCGGCCTCACCGCGACAGGCATGGACGCGACATCCGTCCCGACGGATGCAACGAACTTGGCCTGGCGGGGCGTCGATAAGCTCGTGGAGCATTACCGCACGCAGCATGGCATGGGGGAGTGCCCGCCGGTGCACATCCACATCCACAAGGGCATTCCCACGGCGGGCGGCATGGCCGGCGGTTCCGCGGATGCGGCGGCTGCGCTGGTGGCCACGCACGCCCTACTTTCGGAGCGGTACCTGGCCGCATCGCAGGAGACTTTGCTGGAGCTGGCTGCGGAGCTCGGTTCCGATGTTCCCTTCACGCTGCAGGGCGGGACGATGCTCGGCACCGGCCGTGGCGAGCAACTCGCCCCGATGCTCTCGCGCGGCACGTATCACTGGGTGCTCGTCTTCTTTAAGGAAGGCTTATCGACGCCCCGCGTCTTCGTGGAGCTCGACACCCTCCGTGAGCAGGGCGTCATTGACGGCCCAGTGATGGGCACCGAAGGCTTGTCCCAGGCATTGGTGACAGGTAATCCGCGGGAGCTGGCTGCTCACCTGCACAATGACCTGGAGGCTCCCGCCCGACGGCTGCGCCCGGACGTGGAACGCATGCGCCAGGACGGATTGGCGGGCGGTGCGCTGGCCGGGATGGTGTCCGGCTCGGGTCCGACCGTGGCCTTCCTGTGCGAGACAGAGCTGCACGCCCGGGACCTCCTCGATGACCTCCTTGCCGATGGTGCTTACTCCGGAACCATCGCCCACGGTCCCGCGAAGGGTGCGCACCTCATCCGTTGACCTCGGTGGAGTCCGCAGCTGCGGACTTCTCGTCCTCCAGATCGGCGAAGCTGTCCTCGTGCTCCCAGACCTGGAGCTGGTCCTCGTCGCCGTGCGGCACCGGACCGTTGAGGTACTTGTCGGCCCACTCGCCGAGCGCCACGTCCTTCATCACCAGGCTGCGGTTTTCGGAGGTGTACGACTCGCCGCCCGGCAAGCGGAAGCGCAGGAACACCGGGTCAGTGTCCACAAAGATGGTCATCAGGCCCGCCGAGACCAAGGCATGACACCCCGAGCACAAGGGAATGAGATTGGACAGGGCGGTGAGGCCGCCCTTGGCGTAGTCCTGGATGTGGTGGAACTCCAGGAAACTCGAGTGGTCACATCCCGGGCCCGCGCATCGGTACTCCCAGACGGCCAACAGCGCCTTGATCTGTGCCTCCGTGGCCAAGCGCGCTGCCCGCGTCACCTTCAACGTCAATCCCCGGGAGTCCAGCAGGTGATAGCGCACCGCCCCGTTGAGCACCTGTCTCATCAGCTGGCCGGGGAGCCCGCCGTGATGCCCGGGTATGTAGGCCCGGTCATCCTGCGTGAACAGCACGTTGACCTCCGCACCCGGGGCCCGCACCCGCCGGATCGGGTGGCTGCGCACCATGTGTACCAACCCCATGAAGGCGGTGAACACCGTCACCGACAGGTGGGTACCGAAACGCGTACGGTTGGGCCGCTTCTGTGCCGGGGCCGGGGTCTCGGGATCCTGCGGGGTGCGGGCGTCGTCGATAAGCTTCTCAACAGCTGCCGGATCATTGAGCACCTCCTCATCCACATTGTCAATGTCGATGAGGTTGGCCAGCTCAGAGATCTTCAGGGCCGCCTTCAGCTCAGCGCCGCGCTGCGCATCCAGCACGCCCCAAATCCGCACCTCACCAGTCTCCGGGTCGGTGACCACCGAGATCTTGTTCAGCCGCGGTTTCGCATCCGGCTGATCGCGCCCCGCCAGCTTGGCCGCCAGCTCTGCGTAGGTGTGGCCGGCGGCGAGCTCCAACAGCTCTTCCTCGTTGTCCTCGGTGAGATAGCGCAGCAGAAGCCGCACAATGGAGTAAGAGAACTCGGCGTCGAGAAACGCCTGCGCCAGGCGCGGGAACTTCCGCAGCTTACGGCCGACCCCCAGATACTCGAAGCCAGTGGATCGCTTGAGGCCGAACTTCCGCTGCATCCAGACAACGGTGCTCGGGGCCCCGTGATCGCGCGCGAGATCGCGTTCGTCGAACTCCGTGACGGCGAGAATGAAACGGGCCTTGAAATGGGTGAGGCTGAGATGGGACTGGTTGATGTCGGCGGCCAGGGCGGTATCGGTCAGGTCGGTCATTGTAGCGAGCATGTCTCCCCCAAGGAGTCGCTGGAATGTTCGATTAACCGCACCCTAGCACTCGCTCCCGACATGTGCGATGAGCTGCAAAAATGGCCTAAAAGTAAGTAAAGGATAGTCCGCAGCTGCGGACTATCCTAGACTCGTGTTCGACTTCAGGGGAAGCTAGTGATCATGCCCCT